>DATNGZ010000046.1:0-35281 GCA_035605695.1 Solirubrobacterales bacterium
CTCGACCTGTTTCTCGGACTGGTAGGCCATGTTCTCGGCGACGTTGCGGGCCTCGGCGAGCTCGCGCTGCGCGCGATCCTCGCTCGCATGCGCCTCGGCGTCGGAGACCATGCTCTGGATCTCCTCGTCGGAGAGCCCGGAGCCGGACTTGATCTCGATTTTCTGCTCGGTGCCGGTGCCGAGGTCTTTGGCGGTGACGTGGAGGATGCCGTTGGCGTCGATGTCGAAGGTGACCTCGATCTGCGGGATGCCGCGCGGCGCCGGTGGGATGCCGGTGAGCTGGAACTTGCCCAGGCTCTTGTTGCCGCTCGCCATCTCGCGCTCGCCCTGCAGCACGTGGATCTCGACCGAGGGCTGGTTGTCGTCGGCGGTCGAGAAGGTCTCCGACTTCTTGGTCGGGATCGTCGTGTTGCGCTCGATCAGCTTCGTCATCACGCCCCCTTTGGTCTCGATCCCCAGGGTCAGCGGGGTGACGTCGAGCAGCAGCACGTCCTTGACGTCGCCGGCCAGCACTCCGGCCTGGATCGCGGCGCCGACGGCGACGACCTCGTCCGGGTTGACGCCCTGGTGGGGCTCCTTGCCGGTCAGTTTCTCGACCCTTTCGCGCACCGCCGGCATCCGGGTCATGCCGCCGACGAGGACGACGTGGTCGATATCGGTGCCGGCGTCATCGAGCGCCCGCTTCACCGGCCCGACGACCCGCTCCAGCAGCTCGGCGGTCAGCTCGTTGAGCTTCGAACGCGAGAGCTTCAGGTCGAGGTGCTTGGGCTGGCCCTCGACGGCGGTGATGAAGGGCAGGTTGATCTGCGTCTCCTGCGCCGAGGAGAGCTCGATCTTGGCTTTCTCCGCCGCCTCGTAGAGGCGCTGCAGCGAGTTCTTGTCGGCGGCGAGGTCGACGCCCTGGTCGCGTTTGAACTCGGCGACCAGCCACTCGACGATCGCCTTGTCCCAGTTGTCGCCACCGAGGTGGTTGTCACCGGCGGTCGCTTTGACTTCGAAGACGCCGTCGCCGATGTCGAGCACCGAGACATCGAAGGTGCCGCCGCCGAGGTCGAAGACGAGGATCGTGTGGTCGGCTTTCTCCTTGTCGAGGCCGTAGGCGAGCGAGGCCGCGGTCGGCTCGTTGATGATTCGCTTGACGTCGAGGCCGGCGATCTTGCCGGCGTCGGTTGTCGCCTGGCGCTGGTCGTCGTTGAAGTAGGCCGGGACCGTAATCACGGCGCTGTCGACCGTCTCGCCCAGCTTCGCTTCAGCGTCGGTCTTCAGCTTCTGCAGGATCATCGCGCTGATCTCCGGCGGGCTGTACTGCTTGCCGCGCGCGTCGACCCGGACGTCACCGTTGGGACCGGCGACGACCTTGTAAGGGACGATCGTCTCCTCCTCTTTGACCTCGGCCTCCTTGCGGCCCATGAAGCGCTTGATCGAGAAGATCGTGTTCTCGGGATTCATCACTGCCTGGCGCTTAGCTACGGTGCCGACAAGGCGGTCGCCAGACTCGGTGAAAGCGACCACCGACGGCGTCGTGCGCCCGCCCTCGGCGTTCTCAAGAACGGTTGGCTCGCCGCCCTCCAGCACGGCTACGCAAGAATTGGTCGTGCCCAGGTCGATCCCGATCGTCTTACCCACTATTAAGTCCTCCAGCTCTAGTTTCGTCTGCCTTAAGAAATCTAAGCGTCAGTATGGCAGATCACAGATTGGATGCAAATCCTTTGCGCGTATAGTGGGTTAGCGGAGTTGGAGGCGCCTCTACGCAATTGACCCCCGCAGTGGTGGGTCGCCGACGAAGAGGAGACAACTTGATTCACGCGCACCCGCCGGTCCGGCGAACCGCCGTTCTGCTCGCGGTCATCGCTGCCTTGGTCCTCGGTCTGCTTCCCAGCCTGGCTGCCGCCAAGCGACCCGGTAACAGCCCGGCCAAGGGCAAGGGCCAGGAAACAGCCAAGGAAGTCAACGTGATGACCCGCAACCTCTACCTCGGTGCCGACCTCGCACCGGCGATCTCAGCCTCGGGCCTGACCGCCTTCACCGAAGCGACCGGGCAGATCCTGCGCGAAGTTACCGCCAATAGCTTCCCGACCCGGGCCAAGGGCCTCGCCCAGGAGATCCTCAAGAAGAAACCTGATCTGGTCGGCCTGCAGGAGGTCGCGCTCTGGCGCACCGGGCCACCGAGCCTCGAAGTCTTCCTCAACTCCGCTGCCACACCGACGGCGACCACCGTCCGCTACGACTACCTCACCGAACTGATGGCCCAGCTCAACAAGGCCAAGGGCAAGCCGCAGTACCGGGTCGCGGTCTCCCAGGACGAGTTCGACTTCGAAGCGCCAGCCAACGAGAACGGCGTCGCCGGCGACGGCCCCAACGGCGCGATCCCCAACGCCGAGATCAACGGCAGGCTGACGATGCGCGACGTGATCCTCGTCCGCAACGGTGCCGGCGTCACCTTCAAGCACCCGCGGGCGGCGCACTTCGCCAACCTGCTGGTCGTCACCGTCTCCGGCGTGAAACTCGCGGTCACCCGCGGCTGGACTGCGATCGACGCCAAGGTCCGCGGCAGTCATACGTTCCGCTTCGTCAACACCCACCTCGAGGCGTTCGACCCGGCCACCCAGGTGCCGAGCATCCGCGCCCTGCAGGCTGGGGAGCTGGTGGCGCCGGGCGGGCCGGCGACGACGAGCCTGCCCGTCGTCCTGCTCGGCGACCTGAACTCCGACGACGACACGGTCGAACCGGGCGATCAGCAGGCCTACCGGACCCTGCTCGGCGCCGGGATGCGCGAGCGCAGCACGAACACGCCGCTCGGCTGCTGCCTCAGCTCGAGCCTGCTCGCGGTCGGCGCCGGCGGCAGCGTCGCCGACTTCAACCACCAGGTCGACCACGTGATGACCCGCGACCCGAAGGAAATCAAGCTCAAAACCTCAGCCGTAACCGGCCGCCAGCCGATCAACGGCTTCTGGGACTCCGACCACGCCGGCCTCTACAGCTCACTGCTCTTTCGCTCGCACTGACACAAACTGCTGACAAGGGCCATCCCGGGTAGGGGTGGAACGTCTTGTACTTTTTCGGCGCGTGCTCCGGGCGACAGCCTGATTCGTTCCACCGAAAAGTTAAGTGGAACCCCTACCCGGGATGGCCCTTTAGCCCTCACCTGCGGTGCGGGCGACGAATTCGGAGACTTCCTGCGCCTGCTCTTTGTTGAGGATGCCGCCCGGCATCCGGCCCTGGGTGGTGGTGCTGTCGACGCCGTTTTCGACCGCGTTGAGGACGCGGCCTTCGATTCCTTTGACTTCCGAGGCTTTGGTCGCCACGCCGGCGGGGGCCAGCAGGACGTCGAGGTTTGGCCCGTAGTTGCCGTCCGTGCCCGCCGCGTAGAGCGTGTGGCAGGTGCCGCAGTTGGTCTGGAAGAGGCTCTGGCCGGACTTGAGGCTGTCCGGCACCTCCTGGGCGCCCATCGCCGCGTCGCCGTCCGAGCGGAAAGCGAGCCAGGGGATCAGGACGGCGAGGAAGAGGACCAGCAGCCCGAAGACGATGAAGGTCTTTTTGCTCATTTGCGCCCGGCACGGTACCAGGGACACATTCGGCGAAGCTCGCACTCGCCGCAGCGCGGTTTTGGCCGGCAGAGCTGACGTCCGTGCCGGATCAGGTTCATGTGCAGCTCGTAGGCGTCCTCGGGGTCGACGATCGCCAGCATCTCGTCGTGGGCGCGTTCGAAGGAAGCCTTCTCGGGGAAGAGGCCGAGCCGCCCCCCGACCCGGTGGACGTGGACGTCGACCGGGATCTCCGGAATGCCCCAGGAGAACATCAGCACGCAGGCCGCTGTTTTTCGTCCGACCCCAGGCAGCGAGTCGAGATAGGCCATCGATTCTTCCGGCGGCGCGGTCTCGGTCCAGTCGAGGTCGGCCTGCTCGCCGAGTTGCTCGAGGATCGCCTGGATCCGCGGCGCCTTCTGCTTGCCGAGGCCGCCCGGGCGGATCGCCTCCTCGACTTCGTCGACGCGCGCGTCCCGCACTTCCTCCCAGGTCGGGAATCGCTCCCGCAGCGCCGCAAACGCCCGGTCCCGATTGCGATCGTTGGTGTGCTGGGAGAGCACGGTCTTGATCAGCTCGGCGATCGGATGCCGGTGCGGTTCGTTGACCGGCTGCCCGTACATCTCCCGCAGGCGATCGCGGATCGCGCGGACGCGGCGCTTGGGCGGTCGTTTCCAGATCACGGTCCCCGACCCTAATCCGCCTTATGGTTCGAGCGGTGAGCGCGGCGATCGAAGAGGGAGAGCTTCGGGTCGACGGAGTCCGGATCTTCTACCGGCGGGTCGCGGGAGAGGAGACGCCGGTCGTCTACTGCCACGGCAACCCGACTCACGGCGAGGATTGGCTGCCGTTCATGCAACGCGGCGGCGCCTCGATCGCGATCGACATGCCGGGTTGGGGTCGCTCCGAGCACCCGGACCCGTCCGGCTTCGACTACTCGATGTACGGCCTCTCGGCCTCCCTGGAGAAGTGCCTCGAAGAGCTCGGAGTCAGCCAGCGCAAGCTGGTAGTCCACGACTGGGGCTCGCTGGCGTTGATCGGAGCTCAGCGGCGCCCCGAGCTGGTCGAGAAGCTGGTCGTGATCAACGCGATCCCCCTGCTGCCCGGCTACCGCTGGCACTGGGTCGCGCAGATCTGGCGCCGCCGCGGCCTCGGCGAGCTCGCCAACGCGACCACGACCAAGTCCTCAATGGGGTTGATCATGCGCCAGCTCTCCGGAGACGGCCGCCCGATGCCACCGTGGTTCATCGAGACGATTTGGCGCTATCTGGACCACGGCACTAACCAGGCCACGCTGGCGCTCTACCGCCACGCCGACCCCGACCGCCTCGCCCTCGCCGGCGAGGAGCTGGGACGCCTCACCTGTCCCGCCCTCGTCCTTTGGGGTGCCAACGACCCCTTCCTCCAGTACCGCTTCGCCGAGGCATATGCCCAGGCCCTTCCAAACTCACAGCTAAAGCCGATCCAAGGGGCGGGCCACTGGCCATGGATAGACGACGCCAGGGTCATTGACGACGTCCAAAGCTTCCTCGCGTAGGGCCCCGTTAACGGGGGAATTACAATTGTCCGCTCAGTGTCTCGTGCCTTCGCCCGCATTGGATCCAAGTTGCCCCAAGGTTGGGGGGACGCCGGGCGCCAGCTGGGAATCCTCGTCCTCGTCGACGTCGCCTACGAGTTGGTCCGGGGCATCGCCGACGGTCAGCGCTCGGAGGCGATCGCGCACGGCCAGCAGGTGATCGATTTCGAGCGCTCGACCCACACTCTCTTCGAGCCCAGTGTGCAGGCCTTCTTCCTGCCGGCGCACTGGGTGATCGACCTCGCCAACCAGCTCTACCTCAATGCCCAGTTCTCGATCGCCCTCGGCTTCCTGGTCTGGCTCTACCTCTTTCGCAACGAGTCCTATTACTTCGTTCGCAACATGTTCGTGGTCTCGATGGGCTTCGCCCTGGTCGGCTACACGCTCTACCCGACCGCGCCGCCGCGGATGTTCCCCGAACACGGCTTCATCGACACGATCACCGACTTCTCCAACGTCAACCACGATTCCTCGCTGGCCAAAGTCTTCATCAACCCCTACGCGGCGGTGCCGAGCATGCACTGCGCCTTCGCCGCGATGATCGGCATCACCGGCTTGCGGGTCTGCCGCCACTGGTGGTCGAAAGCCTGGTGGGCAGCCTGGCCGCTGCTGATCGCCTGGGTCGTGATCGTCACCGGCAACCACTACTGGGTCGACGTCGCACTCGGCTGGGGCGTCGCCGCGGCTTCCGCCCTCGTCGCCCAGCGCCTGCTCGCCCGGGCGCGCCCCGAGGCGTGGGCGTGGCGCTCCAACTCAAGTCCGCGGGAGGCCGAGGCCTGAGCAGCGCGAACTGCATCAAATTCTCATCCTCCTGGATAGAGAATTTGATGCAGTTCGGGTTCGTATCCTCGGACCGCCCCGCCCGGTAGCCTCAGCACGATGGAATCTTCGGCGCCCCCGAGGGCGCCTGGCGGCCGCCGCAACGGCCGTCAGGCCCGCAACGGCCAGGAGCTTCGGGCCTACGCCCGCGACCGCCTGATCGAGTCGCGGCTGACCCCGAACGCGATCTCGGTCGCTGGCCTGATCGGCAATCTGGTCGCCGCTGCCCTGGTCACCCAGCGACTCTTCTTTCTTGCCGGCATCGCCTTCATCCTCGGTTCGGTGATGGACACGCTCGATGGCCGCTACTCGCGGATGTCGGGCAAGGGCACGCTCTTCGGCGCCTTCCTCGACTCGACCTTGGACCGGATCGAGGAGGGGATCGTGCTTGCCGCGGTCGCCGGCTACTTTGCTGCCACCGGCGAGGATTTCGCCGCAGCGATGTGCGTCGTCGCCGTGCTCGGCTCGCTGATGGTCTCCTACACCCGCGCCCGCGCCGAGGCGCTCGGGGTCGAGTGCAAGGTCGGCTTGGCGACGCGACCGGTGCGGGTAGTCATACTCTCGGTCGGCTTGGTCTTCGCCAAGGGTGCCGGGATCGGCGATTTCGAACTCCTGGCCCCCGCGGTCTACTTGATCGCGGTGCTGACCATTATCACCACGATTCAGCGTGTATGGCACGTCCGAAACCAGCTTTCAAAAGAGGCCCCGGACCCAACAGATCTGTAACCAGTCGCGGCTCAGGGTGTCCCTTGCCACCTAGCCCGATCGAGGAAGGACTTCGAATTACATGAGCGAGACCAACGGAGCAAACGGCAGCAACGGCGCCGCCCGCACGGACGAGAAGGTCCGCGTCGCGATAGTCGGCACCGGCAACTGCGCCAACTCCTTCATCCAGGGCGTCCAGTACTACAAGGACGCTGACCCCTCCGAGGAAGTGCCCGGCCTGATGCACGTTGATCTCGGCGGCTATCACGTCGGCGACGTCGAGTTCGTCGCTGCTTTCGACATCGATTCCGAGAAGGTCGGCAAGGACCTCTCCGAGGCGATCTGGTCGGGGCAGAACGACACGATCAAATTCGCCGAGGTGCCGAACCTGGGCGTCAAGGTCGAGCGCGGGATGACCCTCGACGGCCTCGGCAAGTACCTCAAGGAGAAGATCACCAAGGCGCCCGGCGAAACCGCCGACGTCGTCGGCATCCTCAAGCAGACCAAGGCCGACGTGCTGGTCTGTTACCTGCCGGTCGGCTCTGAGGACGCGACCAAGTGGTACGTCGAGCAGGCGCTCAAGGCCGGCGTTGGCTTCGTCAACTGCCTGCCCGTCTTCATTGCCCGCGAGGACTACTGGGACAAGCGCTTCAAAGAGGCCGGCCTGCCGATCATCGGCGACGACATCAAGTCCCAGGTCGGGGCGACGATCGTGCACCGCCAGCTCGCCCGCCTCTTCCACGATCGCGGCGTCCGGGTCGAGCGCACCTCGCAGCTCAACGTCGGCGGCAATATGGACTTCTACAACATGCTCGAGCGCGAGCGGCTGGACTCGAAGAAGATCTCGAAGACCAACGCCGTCACCTCGATCATGGGCCACGAGCTGCCCGCCGAGGACGTCCACGTTGGTCCCTCCGACTACGTCGCCTGGCTGACCGACCGCAAGTGGGCGCACATCCGGCTCGAGGGCAAAGCCTTCGGCGACGTGCCGCTCAACGTCGAGCTCAAGCTCGAGGTTTGGGACTCGCCCAACTCGGCCGGCGTCGTGATCGACGCGGTGCGGCTGATCAAGCTGGCGCTCAACAACGGCATCGCCGGCCAGCTCGACGGGCCCTCCAGCTACCTGATGAAGTCGCCGCACAGCCAGCGTCCCGACGATGAGGCGCGCGAGCAGACCGAGGAGTTCATCGCGGCCAACACGCGCGGCAAGGCACCGGTGCCGACAACGGCGAAGGCCGAGGCTTAGTTAAGAGCCCGCCTCGGGCGGGCTCTTATGCTGCATGCCTGTGTCGGCTGATCGCCTCTCGATAGTCCAGGTCACGCCCCACCGGCGTGGTACCGAGAACCCGGTCAACCGCTACATCGAGCGGGTCTCGGCGGAGCTGGAGCGGCGCGGCCACAGCGTGCGGGTCGCCGGCGTCGGCGATCAGGTCAAAAAGCTGCTGCGGGCTTCCTCGGCGGACATCGTCCACGTCCACGACCCCTTTGCCCCGCGCGTCTCCTCGAGCGCCCTGCGTCACTCCTCCGCGCTCAACGTCGCCACCTTCCACGCACCCCAGGAGCGGGTGCTCTCGACCCAGGTGGCGCGGCCGCTGGTCGAGATCTTCTTCGGGCGGCTCGACGCACGCACGGTGACCTCGTCAAAGACCGCCCGGCTGCTCGAGGGCTACTTTCCCGCCGACTACGAGCTGATCGAGCCGGGCGGACCGGATCGCGGGTGGTCTACCGTCGCCGCCGAGCTGGAGACGATCTACCTGCGGTTGGTGGCCCGCCGCCACGATCCGACCGGCAATCCCGAGGTCGCTCGCCGTATCGTTGACAGGCCGCTGATTGAGGTCGATCTGCACATGCACACCGACCACTCGACCGACTGCGCGACCCCGGTCGAGGTGCTGCTTGAGACCGCCCGCGACCGCGGCCTCGGTGCGATCGCGATCACCGACCACAACGAGGTCTCGGGCGCGCTGGAGGCGCGGCGGATCGCCGAGGGAATGGACGACATCAAGGTGATCGTCGCCGAGGAGGTGAAGACCGCCGAGCAGGGCGAGGTGATCGGCCTTTTCCTTGAGAAGAAGATCCCGAAGGGGATGACGATGGCGGAGACGATCGCCGCGATCCGCGAGCAGGGCGGCCTGGTCTACGTGCCGCATCCCTTTGACCGCTTCCACTCCGTGCCCGACTATGAGCACCTGCTCGACATGGTCGAGGAGATCGACGTGCTCGAGGTCTTCAACCCCCGCGTGGCCGTGACCGCCTTCAACGAGGAGGCCGAACGCTTCGCCCGCAAGTACCGGATCGTCCCGGGCGCCGGCTCCGATAGCCACGTCGCCCAGGGGCTGGGCAGCGTGCGGGTGCGGATCCGCGATTTCGACGGGCCCGAGGAGTTCCTCGAGGCGATGCGCGACGCCGACATCACCCGCAAGCACAAGAACCTGGTCTACGTGCAGACCCTGAAGCTGCTGCAGACGGCGGGCCGACCGAAGGCGCCGAAACGCAGCGTCCCCGACGCCAAGCCGGTGCGGGGGGGCCGGCCGCGAAAGCGGCGCTCGGCGAGCAAGAGCTGATGCAGGCGGGCGACGCGAGAGGAGCCGAGCCCGCCTCGTCAAAGAGAGCGCCGAGCATGCCGGCGACCGACGACGAGATCAAAGAGAAGTACCTCGAGCGCGCGATCCGCGAGCTCAACCAGTTGACCCACGATCTGCAGGCCTGCCCCCACTGCCCGCGCGGCAAGCTGATGCCGGTGCTCGGCTCCGGCCACCCGCAGGCCGACGTCTTCATGCTCAAGCAGGCGCCCGCCGCGGCGGAGATCGAAGAGGGCGTCGCCTTCTACGGGCGCGCCGGCAACGCGCTGATGAAGAGCTTCAAGCGGCTTGGGATCGATCCGCTCGTCGTCTACGGGACCCTCTGCGTCAAGTGCCCGATCGCGGAGCCCGACCTCGCCGCCGAGGAGTGCCTGCGCCGCGTGGTCGAAGAGATCGCGATCGTGCAGCCGAAGATCGTCGTCGTCATGGGCGAGCCCGCGTTGCGGGTGCTCAATGGCTTTGAAATGCCTCTCTCGCGGACGGTCGAGGCGCGTGAGGGGGAGATCCAGGCCTTTACGCCTACCGTCGATGCGCTCTATACCCCTGACATCGACGATTCGCTCGATGAAGAGAACGCCAAGCAGCGCTTCTGGCGGGCCTTCAAGACGCTTGGCGACTGGTACGAGGATTTGCCGCCCTACTGAGCGGTGAGGAGGGACTGGGGTGCCCTCCGTCTTGCTGGGGTTTTCGCCTCTAACGGCGCGTTACTCGCTGAGTGGTCTGTGCGAAAACCATGACGCCGCTGCGCCGGAGGCACCCCAGTCCCTCCTCTAAGCGTTCAGGGGGCGGCGGACTCGGCGACGGTGAGCATCGGGTCTACCTTTGCTGAAGCTAGGCCCCTGACCACGATGGTGTCGAGGGCTTCGTAGGCGGCCAGTTGGGACTGGGCGTTGTCGCTGTCGGGGGCGGCTACTCCGACGGTGCCCTCGGGCTCGGCTAGGCGGTTGAAGTGGTTGCGGTAGCCGGGGTGGAGGTCGCGGTAGAAGGACTCCTCCTTGGCTAGGCGCTCCGGGGCGTCGGGGCCTACGGCCGTGCGGACGTAGCCGAAAACTGGGGGCGCTTCGCGGTTAGCTTCTTGAGCTCCGGCCTCTACCTTTTGGCGGGCGTCGGCGGCGAAGGCGGGGGTCATCCAGTTGAAGAAGACGCCGTCGAACTCGGCGCCGGCTAGGGCGCACATCTTTGGGCCCATTGCGGCGAGGACGAGGCGGACGCCGGGGAGCTTCTTGCGGAGGTCGGGGAGGGACTCGCGCATCTGCGTCAGCGGCTTCTTCGAGAAGCCGGCACCAACGCCGAGCCAGAGGCGGGCCGGGTCCAGGTCGAGGCGCTCGATGTCGGCAGCGATGACCTCTGGCGGCGTGCGGTCGAGGGCGATCACGGCGACCCCGAGGTCGATGTTTGGGGCAGCGGAGCCGAACTCGGCCAGTGTCTCCAGGCCTTTGGCGCCGGGATGGTCGTTGGACCACATCGAGTCGTAGCCCAGCTCGGCGCAGCGCTCAGCCAGCGGCCGAGCCACCTCGGGATCGAGCCCGGCAGCCACTCCGAATCCTCTCCTTTTTCCATCGCTCATGGCGAGGAAGACTATTGCCTGGCTTTTGAGGGGAAGCTGTGACGAATTTCCAATCTCAACTCAACCACAGACAACACATTTCAGGCTAGCGTGGCATCATCATGGAGGCAATGGTTCAGGAATGGACAGACGGGCGGCTCGACGACCTCAGCGGCAAGGTCGATCGCGGCTTCGTTCAGGTCGACCAGAGGTTCGACCAGGTTGACCAGCGTTTCGCACAGGTCGACCAGAGGTTCGACCAGGTCGACCAGAGGTTCGATCGAGTAGAAGCCGAGATCCGTGGCGTGCGAATCGAGATGAAGGACGAATTCAAGGCGATACGGGGAGAGATCAGCGGTGTGCGAGGAGAGATAGGCGAGGTGCGCAAAGAGATCAATGGAGTTCAGCGCGCATTGGTCTTCGGGTTCATAACGATTTCCGGGGCCATCATCGCCGGCTTCGCGGCCATCGCCAGTCAGGTCTAAGCGCTACTTCTCCAGCAGCGCCACGCACTCGATGTGCGGGGTCTGGGGGAACATGTCGACCGGCTTGACGCGGCGCAGGGTATAGCCGGCCTCGACCAGCTGGGCGGCGTTGGGGGCGAGGGTGGTCGGATTGCAGGAAACGTAGACGATCTTCTTTGCCTCGCACTCGATCAGGCGGCGGACGATCTTTTGCGAGAGGCCGGCCCGGGGCGGGTCGATTACGACGACATCGGGTTTGCCTGCCTGCTCGATCAGCGGTCGCACGCTGGTGCGGGCGCTGCCAGCGTAGAAGTGGGCGTTCTCGATCTTGTTCTGCTCGGCGTTGCGTTCGGCGTCGGCGATTGCCTCGGGGACGATCTCGACGCCCCAGACCTCGCCGGCCTTGGCCGCCATCGTCAGGCCGATCGTGCCGATCCCGCAGTAGAGGTCGAAGACGCGCTCGTTGCCACTCAGCCCCGCGTACTCGGCGGCGATCGCGTAGAGGCGCTCGGCCATCTCGGTGTTGGTCTGGAAGAAGGCGCCGTGTGACATCTCCAGCTTCAGCCCGCTCAGCTCCTCGCGTAGGCGCTCCTCGCCGAGCACCCCAGTCGGGCCGTCGGTGCCGCCGCTGTCGCCCTCGATCGCGGTGTGCAGGTCGACCGGTGGTTTGGGGAAGGCGGCCGCCGAGGTGACCAGCCGAGTCTGGATCTGCCCCGTCCGCCAGCCCTCGCGCACAACCAGGTTGCGCAGGGTGCCCTCCCGCGCGCGCGAGTCGTAGGCGGGGACCGATTCCAGCCGCGCCCACTCGCGGACCGCGTTGCGCGCCGCGTTACCGCGCTCGGAGGCAAGCTGGCAGTCATCGACGTCGACGATCAGGTCCCAGCGGCCGCGGGCGTGGAAGCCGAGGGTCGGTTCGCCGTCGCGCTCGCCGAAGGAGTACTCGAGCTTGTTGCGGTAGCGCCACTGCTCGAGCGCCGGCTCGATCTGCTCTAGCTCGAAGCCGTCGAGGCCGCCGATCCGCCGCAGCGCCTCGTCGACCTGCTCGCTCTTGTGAGTGAGCTGACGCTCGTAGGCGAGCCCCTGCCAGGGGGCGCCGGGGCAGGGCTCGCCCTCGTGGATGCAGCGGTCGGCGATGCGCTCGGCGCTGGGCTGCAGCAGCTCAACCGTGCGCGCCTCGGCGAAGCGCTTCTTCGCTTTGGTGATCTCCACCCGCACCCGGTCGCCGGGCAGTGCCCCGGCGACGAAGACGACCAGCCCCTCACTGCGCGCAACGCCCCGCCCGCCGAAGGCGAGCGAGTCGATCTCTACCTCGAGCTGCTCGCCTCGATGCAGGCGGGCCGCCGGCTTCTCACCGGTGGCCCCCTCCACGGTTAACCGAGTTTCTTGCGGGCGCGGCGCGCGGCCTGCGTCGCCTGTTTGCGCACCGGCTCGGCCCGGCCGCCGACCTCGCGCCGGGCCTGCTGGACCAGCCGTTCCAGCTCCTTCAGCAGCGAGTCAGTCTGCCTGCGACCCTTTTTGACCAGGTCGGTAAGCATTTTCTCGGCGTCGCCGCGGGTCATCCTGCCGCGTTTGACCGCGTCGTCGACGACCTCCTGCAGGCGGTCGCGGCTGAGGGTTACGTTGCGCTCGAGGCTCTCGCGGAACTGCTCGACGCTCTTGTCGAGCCCGGTCGTCGCGCCCGCGCGCGGCGCTGATTTACGAGTCGATTTTTTTGCAGTTTTCGCTTTGGTTTTGGCTTTAGCTTTTTTAGCAGCCGGTTTTTTGGCGCTTTTGGCGGCGGCCTTTTTGGCCTGCGTGCCGGCTTTCACTTTTTTCGTCGCTTTGCCGGCGGACTGTTTTTTCGCGGCCATACTCACTCGCCTTCCTGGTGGTTTACGCGGGGGTTGCGACTGACTATCTCATCCCTGCCCGTTCGGGGGGCTTGGGGGTCAGCCTGAGGCGAAGCTTGCCTGGACGGGAGCGTGGTCGGAGAGGCGCAGCGCGCGGCCGCCCGCGCGCAGCTCGCGGCGCTCGGCAGGCCAGAGCGTCGGCGCAATGACCACGGTGAGGTTGCGCGAGAGCAAGTGGTCGATCGCGCGCGGACCGGTGGTCCCGGTGAGGCCGAATTGGTTGCGCAGATCGTCGAAGACACCGGGATCCTCCCCGGGGCGCAGGTTGAGGTCGCCGCCAAAGAGCAGTGGCGAATCGCCAGCCCACCCGCTCGCGGCTTCCGCCGCCCGCAGGACGTCGGCGGCAGCGAGCTCGGGCCTGTCGTTTGTCGCGTGCAGGTTGGCGATACAGAGGCCGGAGGCGGTGCGGGTGAACGCCATCGCCCGCCGCTCTGGCCGCCCCTCATGGATCGTCGACTCCCGTCGCTCGACGATCGAGTTGCGGACCAGGGTCAGGTTCGAGCCGCCCTCGGCGGAGGCGATCAGGTCCGGGTTGAGGCGGGCGGCGACGGCGCGCAGAGTGCCGAGCGAGTTGCGCGAGGTGAGCACGCGATGCCCCTCGGCTTTGCAGGCGCTGGCCAGCGCGGCGGAAAAGCGCGGCGGACACTCCTGCAGCAGCGCTACGTCCCACTTGGCGCTGGCAAGCATTTCGCTGAACTCAACTGCGAGGTCGCGGTTGACCTGAACGTGAGTCTCATTGCGCTCCTCGACCCTCAGCAGGCGCGAACGCCAGGTGAAGAGGGCGGGATCGGGCGGGAAGTCTCTTCCGTGGAAGAGATTCCAGCCTACGGCGGTGAATTCCACCGCCAGAGTCTGTCCGAAAACTCGCGTGTGCGGCTGGTGAGCGCCGGACCAAGCGGGGCAAGGACGCAGGGAGGCCGAATAGCAGCGCTATTTGGCCGACTGAGGACGCTGCACCGCGCCGTGTCCGCCGCCGCCAGACGTGCGCGGGGGTTTCCGGACAAACTCTAGTATCCGCTGCTTGAAGAAGCGCGACTTCCTCACCGGTGAAGAGCTGGGTGCCTTCGAGCTGGGAAAACTGCTCGATCGCGCTGCCGCGCTCAAAGCCGGCAGGCGCGAGCGGCTCGGCGCCGAGGCGCTGGCTGGGCGCAGCATCGCCCTCGTCTTCGAAAAGCCCTCGACCCGGACGCGGATCTCCTTCGAGGTCGGCGCCGCCGAGCTGGGCGCGACACCGATCATGCTGCGCGGCAATGAGCTGCAGGTCTCGCGCGGCGAGTCGGTCGGCGACACAGCGCGGATCTTCTCGCGCTACGTCGACGCGATCGTGATCCGTTCCGGCTCGCACGAGGCGGTGGCCGAGCTCGCCACCGTTGCCGAGGTGCCGGTGGTCAACGCGCTCACCCCGCTGCACCATCCATGCCAGGCCCTTGCTGACCTGCTGACCCTGCGCGAGCGCTGCGGCGACCTCGCCGGCCTCCGCCTCGCCTACGTCGGCGACGGCAACAATGTCGCCCGCTCGCTGGCGATCCTCGGCGAGCTTGCCGGGGTCGAGGTGGTGGTCGCGGCGCCGGCCGGTTATCAGCTGGAGGAGGGTCACGGGGTGAAGCTGACTGGCGATCCGCGCGACGCGGCGGCTGGCGCCGACGCGATCTACACCGACGTCTGGGTCAGCATGGGAGACGAGGCCGAGGTGGATCGACGCCGCGCCGACCTCGCCCCGTTTCGGATCGATGCCGATCTGCTCTCGGCGGCAAAAGACAGCGCCGTAGTCATGCACTGCCTGCCGGCCCATCCGGGCGAGGAGATCACCGCCGAGGTGCTCTACGGCGATCGCTCCGCTGTCTGGGATCAGGCGGAGAATCGCCTCCACACCCAGAAGGCGCTGCTCGAGATGCTGCTCGGCGGCTGAGCGAGCATGTACCCCGAGCTCCACCTCGGCCCGCTCACGCTGCAGACCTTCGGGCTGATGTTCGCGCTCGCCTTCCTCGCCGCCGGGGCGCTGATCTGGAAGCGCTTGGGGGAGATCGGCAAGCCGGTCGACTGGGCCTACGAGATGGGTTTCTCGGCGCTGCTCGGCGGTATCGTCGGTTCACGCGTCTACTTCGTGATTCAGAACTGGAGCAGCGTCAAGAGCGACCTGATCGGCAACCTCTTTTCCGGCTCCGGTTTGGTCTGGTACGGCGGCGCGATCGGCGGCGCCCTCGCCGTCTTTTTCTGGGCCTGGTACCGCGATTTCCTCGAACTCGCCCTGCTCGACCTCGCCGCGCCGGCGCTTGCCCTCGGCTACGCGATCGGGCGCTGTGGCTGCCAGCTCTCCGGCGACGGCGACTACGGCAAGCCCTGGGACGGCCCCTGGGCGATGTCCTATCCCGATGGCACCGTCCCCACCGATCGCACCGTCCACCCGACGCCGGTATACGAGACCCTGGCGATGGGCCTTGGCGCCTGGGTCCTCTGGCAGCTGCGCGACCGCGTCCGGGCCGGTGTCCTCTTCGCGATCTACCTCTTCTATGCAGGCGCCGAGCGCTTCTTGGTCGAGTTCTTGCGCCGTAACGACGCCGTTGCCCTGGGCCTCACCACCGCCCAGTGGGAGAGCCTGGTGATGATGCTTGCCGGTGCGGTGTGGATCGCCGCCGTGCGGCGCCGACACGGTACCCTGTCGCGCGTGGCCTCCACCGAGCCAATCAGACCCGTAGCGGGGTTGTAACCGTGGGAGCCCAGACGGAAGGAGCGCCGCTGATGGCGAGCGCCAGCGAGATGGTGAAGCAAGCAACGGAGTCGATTGCCGCGGCCGGCTGCGAGGCGCCGGAAGCCGATGCGAAGGCCTTGGTGGCGAAAGCGCTGGCGATCCGGGTCGCCGATTTAGAGCTGGACGGCGCAACTGAGGTGTCGCTCGCGATGCGCGAGGAAATCGAACGGCTGGTCTCGCGTCGCAGCGAACGCGAGCCGCTCGAGTACATCCTCGGCAGCTGCCGCTTCCGCGAGATCGAGATCGCCGTCGACGAGCGGGTGCTGATCCCGCGCCGCGAGACCGAGCTGCTGGTCAGCGTCGGGGTCGAGCTGCCGAAGGGCTCGCGCGTGCACGAGGTCGGCACCGGCTCGGGCGCGATCGCGCTGGCGCTGCTCAGCGAGCGGCCGGACTTGCGGGTGACCGCCTCGGATCTCTCCGAGGAGGCGGCGGAGAAAGCTCGCGAGAACGCCGGGCGCCTCGGCATCCCGCTCGAGGTGACCGTGGCCAGGGGGATTCCCGATCACGTCGACCAGGTCGACCTGCTGATCGCCAACCTTCCCTACATCACTGACACCTCGATCGATGAGCGCTCACCGGAGATCAGGCGTGAGCCGGAGATCGCCGTGCTCGGCGACAGCGGCGACGACGGCCTCGGCGTGATCCGCGGCCTGATTGCCGAAACGCCGAGCGGCTGGCGGCTGGCGCTCGAGCACGACACCCACCACGGTCCGGTAATGCGGGAGCTGCTGGGTGAGGCGGAAACGCGGACTGACTACCGCGGTGACGAGCGAGTGACGGTCGGCCTGGCCCCATGAGTGACGTGCCTGCGGGGGCCGAGCCCTCGCAGGGCTCAACTGAGGATGTGCGGCGGGCAAAGCTCGAGCGGCTGCGCGCCGAGGGCATCGAGCCCTATCCGCACGAGGGCTTTCCTGACCGCGACAAGATCTCGGCGATCTTCGCGGCGCACGACCCGGAGGAGCTGGGGGAGGGCGCGCATTCGCAGTTCTCCTACCGGATCGCCGGGCGCCTAGTCGGCCGTCGCGGTCACGGCAAGACCGCCTTCCTCGACATCCGCGACCTGAGCGGCTCGATCCAGGCCTACGCTCGGCTCGACTCACTCGGCGAGGAGGCCTTCGGCCGGATCGACGACCTCGACATCGGCGACGCGGTCGGGGTCGAGGGCGATCTGCACGTAACCAAGCGCGGCCAGCTAGCGCTGGCGGCGCGCGAGTGCGTGATGCTGGGCAAGGCGCTGCGCGATCCGCCCGACCTCTTCCACGGCATCTCCGACCCCGAGGTTCGCTACCGACAGCGTGAGCTCGACCTGATGGCGAACGAGCGCTCGCGTGAGATCTTCGCGATGCGGGCGAAGCTGGTCGCGGCGATCCGCAATTACCTCAACGAGCGCGACTTCGTCGAGGTCGAAACGCCGGTCCTGCAGACCCTCGCGGGCGGCGCTGCGGCCCGCCCGTTCACCACTCACCACCACGCCCTCAACCGCGAACTGTTCCTGCGCACCGCGACCGAGCTCTACTTGAAGCGGGCGATCGTCGGCGGCTTCGAGAACGTCTACGAGCTGAGCAGGTTCTTCCGCAACGAGGGCATCTCACCCAAACACAATCCCGAGTTCACAATGCTCGAGTGGTTCCTCAGCTGCGCCGGCTACGAGGGCGTGATGGACTTCGCCGAGCAGATGATCTCGACCGTGGTCGAGCGGGTGCTGGGGACAACGGTGGTTGAGCGCGACGGTCGCACGATCGACTTCAAGGCTCCGTGGAAGCGGATCACCCTGCGCGACGCGATACGCGAGGAATCCGGCGTCGACATCCTCACCGCGAGCCGCGAGGAACTGGTCGAGCTGTTGGGGGAGGACGTCGCCCCGGACGCGGACTGGGCCTGGATCGTCGACGGGATCCAGGGCAAGCTGATCGAGCCGAAGCTGGTCCAACCCACCTTCCTTGTCGACCTGCCGCGCGAACTCTGGCCGACCGTGAAGCCGGTGCCCGAGCATCCCGAGCTGTTGGGCGAGGCCTTCGACGGGGTCGTCGACGGGATGGAGATCATCGGCGGCGGCACCGACACGAATGACGCGGATATGCAGCGCGAGAACTTCGTGCGCCAGCGCCAGCGCCGCCACCCCGAGAGCGAGGAGGCGCCCTATCCAAGCGACGACGAGTTCGTGCGGGCGCTCGAATACGGCTCGTTGCCTGCGGGCGGCTCGGGCATCGGCATCGATCGCCTGACGATGATCCTCGCTGGCGCCGAGAACCTTCGCGACGTCATTCTGTTTCCTTCTATGCGCCCGGGGGCCGATCCCGGTAGGGGTTCCACTTAACTTTTTGGATGGAGAGACACCTGCTGGCGCCTCAAGGTGGACGCCCAAAAAGTACAAGACGTTCCACCCCTACCGGGATCGGCCCTCAAGAAGCGGAGTGGAGGAGGCCGCCGTCGATTGGAATGACGGTGCCGGTGATGTACGCGGCACGGTCCGAGCAGAGGAAGGTGACTAGGTCTCCGTACTCCTCCGGGCGGCCGAGTCGGGCAGCGGGGACTTCCTGCTTCGCGGCTTCTTCGGCAGCTTCGAGGGAGCCGGTGTGGTCGGCGAGGCGTTCCGTGCCGAAGCGGCCGGTGGCCACCGTGTTGACGGTAATCCCGTCGGCGGCGACCTCTTGCGAGAGCGTCTTGAGGAAGCCGACCGCCGCCATCCGGTGGGCGTTGGAGAGGTTGAGGCCGGGGATCGGCTCGCGGGTGGAGGTGGAGCCGACGTTGACGATCCGTCCCCAGCTGCGTTCGCGCATGCCGGGGAGGACCGCGCCCGTAAGGAGACGCGGGGCGAGGACCAGCGAGCGATAGGCGGTCTCCCAATCCTCGAGCTCGTGGTCGAGTGCGCCGCCGAACGGAGGCCCGCCGGTGTTGGTGACGAGGATCTCGACCGGGCCGAGCGCCTCGGCGACCTCCGCGGGCAGGGTTGCGAGGCGGTCGAGGTCAGAGGCGTCGGCGACGAACGGCGTCACCGCGTCACCGATCTCGGCTGTGGCTTGCTCAAGTTTCTCGCCCGAGCGGCTTGCGATCGCCACCCGCGCGCCCTCGCGCGCCAGCGCCGCGGCGATCGCCCGGCCGAGGCCGCGGCTGGCGCCCATCACCAGCGCAACGCGGCCCTCCAGCCCTAGGTCCATGCCGTCCTTCTGCCCCTGCCCTGCGCGCAGAGATAGGCGAAGAGCCCGATCGCGATCAGCGCGCCGAGCCAATGCTGACCGATCAGCACGGCCAGCAGGCTGACCAAGCCCGCCACCACCGCGCGCACCAGCGTCAGCCGCAGCTCGAGGCCGACGACCCGCGCCGTGAGCCAGGCGCAGAGCAGCCAGGCCGCCGGGCCGGCGAGCCAGCCCCAGTCGACGAAGAAGCCGTGTGAGAAGACAGCCGCGAGCAGCAGCGAAAGCGCCGCAACCGCCACCAGCTGCACAAGGGCCACCCGCCAGAAGACCTCGAATCTCACGCTGCGCATTCTCCCCATCCCACCACCGCGCCGCCTGCTCCCTTCTTGTGTTTCATAATCAGAGTGAGGCCTGGGCGGTTAGCTCAGTTGGGAGAGCGCCTCCTTTACACGGAGGAAGTCGGCGGTTCGAGCCCGTCACCGCCCACTTGCAGTTGCCGGTAGAGCAAGCTCTGGAGCTTTTCGAGCCGCAGCGGCGGCCGCAAGAGCTGGATCTCCAACACGGCTACCTTGACCTGCTTGGGGTGGCTAGAGCCGGCGGTAACGTCGCGCAGCGGCTAATGAGGAGCCGCGCGGTGCCGCTGATCTACCAGCGTTTCTGGCGACCGGTGGCGGGCCGATTCCTGATGGGTCTGACTGGCCCCGGCACTGAGGAGGAGCACCGGATCGCGCTGTCGATGCTCTCGATCTCACCGGGCGAGCGGGTTCTCGACGTCGCCTGCGGACCTGGAAACTTCACCCGCGATTTCGCCCTGGCGGCCGGCACCGGTCCCGTCGTTGGCGTCGACTCGTCGGCGACGATGCTCGAGGTCGCCGTTCGCGAGAACCCGATGGGGAATCTCACCTACGTAAGGGGCGATGCCTGCGACCTGCCCTTTCGCGATGAGAGCTTCGACGCGGTTTGCTGTTTCGCGGCGCTCTATCTGATTGAGGAGCCGATGCGAGCGCTGGCGGAGATGGTGCGGGTGTTGGCGCCGGGGGGGCGGTTGGCGCTGATGTCTAGCTGCAACCGGGGACCGCTGCCGACGTCAGCGATGAACACCGTAGTGCGCGGCCTGAGCGGTGTCAGGGTCTTCGGGCGCGATGAGCTGACCCAGGCGCTCGCAGCACAGGGAGTGATCGATGTCGAGCGGCGCCTGAACGGGCTGGCGCAGTTCGTCGCGGGGCGCAAGCCTGCCCGACCTTAACATCCATTTGTGTCGCCTTAGGTATCTTGGAGCTTCTGGGAAACGGGAGGGGAAGAGGTCTGATGAAGAGCAAGATCGTCGCAGGACTCGTTGTGCTGGGATTGCTCGCTTTTGCCGCCACGGCAAGCGCCTTCCACGTTCACGTGGTTCTCGGGAACCTCGTGCTCGATGCGGAGGGCAGCTTCTCGCCGAAGGCCCTGCCCAAGCACGAAAACGCGCCGATCGTTACCGAAGGGGGCGGCACGATCTCGACCCTCTCCGGCGACCTGCCACCGATCCTCGACACCTTCATCCTCGAATTCGACAAGCACGGCGCGCTCGACACCACCGGCCTCGGCGTCTGCACCAAAGGCAAACTCGTCGCCACCGACGTGCCGACTGCCCGCAAGGCGTGCAAGGACGCGATCGTCGGCGAAGGCTTCGGCAGCGCCGTCGTCAAGTTCCCCGAACAGAAGCCGATCAAAGTCGGCTCGCCGATCACCCTCTTCAACGGGCCGAAGAAGGGCGGCAACGACACGATCATCGCCCACGCCCACCTCGACTATCCCGGGCCGACCACCTTCATTGTCCCGATCGTGATCGAGAAAATCCACAAGGGCGTCTACGGCTACAAAATCGTCGTGAAAATCCCGAAGATCGCCGGCGGCTACGGCCACCCGATCTCCGGCTCGGCAAAAGTCGGCAAGAAATGGACCTTCAAGGGCAAGAAGCACAGCTACATCAACGCCCGCTGCGAAACCGGTCACTTCCAGGTCCGAGGCGAATTCAGCTTCAAAGAAGGGCCCGAAGAAGCACCGTCAGCGGCGGCGGAAGTCAACCAGGTACTGAAGGCCAGTTTCTTCCTTCCCTGCAAGGTGCGTAACTAGGCCGGAGGAGGTTGTCCGTGGAGAGGAACTCGATCAAAAGGAGACTGATCGGGTTCGCTGTGCTTGTCCTGGCCGCGCTCGCAGTGGTTGGCACCGCAAGCGCGGTGCGCGACAACGACAGGGTGGAACTGCGCGCCGGCGACCTCTTGATCGTCGGCCACGGTGGCTTCCGGCCCGAAACGCTGCCCCGGCACAAGGACGCGCCGATCCTGATCTACGGCGGCGGCAAGCTGTCGACCGTCTCCGGCGAACTGCCACCGATCCTGGAAACGCTCACCTTCGAATTGGACCGCCACGGCTCGGTCGACACCACCGGTCTACCGGCTTGCACGGCCGGGAAACTGCAGGCCACCACCGTTCCGGTTGCCCGCGCCGCCTGTCCTGGGGCGATCGTCGGCAAGGGCGTCGGCAGTGCGATCGTCAAGTTCCCCGAACAAGGACCGATCCCGGTCTCATCGCCGATCACCCTCTTCAACGGTCCCAAGGTGCGCGGTTTCGACACCGTTCTCGCCCACGCTTACACAACTGTCCCGATCGCCACCACCTTCATCGTGCCGGTCGTGATCGAAAAAATCCACAAAGGCGTCTACGGCTACCGCGTCGAGGCGAAAATTCCCAAGATCGCCGGCGGCTATGGCCACCCGATCTCGGGCAACATCAAGGTCGAGCGCAAATGGACCTTCAAGGGCAAGAAGCACAGCTACGTCAACGCCCGCTGCGAAAACGGCCGCCTGCAGGCCCGCGGCGAATTCAGTTTCAAAGACGGCACGTTCCTTAAGGGCACATTTTTTCGGCCCTGCAAAGTTCTCAAGTAATCCGGTGAATCAGTAACGTCTTCGGTGTCGTCCACCGGGAGGTTCACATGCGAAAAAAGATCGTCGTAGGAGTTCTGCTCGGGTTGCTGGTGATGGTGGGTTCGGCGAGCGCGGTTCGCAAGGTCGAACGAGTCGAATTGCGTGCGGGCGATCTGCTGATCATCGGGCACGGTGGCTTCACCCCGGAAAAGTTGCCGCGGTTTCGAAATGCCCCGATCAAAATCCACGGGGGTGGCACGATCTCAACGGTGTCGGGAGAACTTCCGCCGATCCTGAACGACCTCACTTTCGAATACGACCGCCACGGGGTGCTCGATACCACCGGTCTGCCGGTCTGCACGAAAGGCCAGCTGGTGGCTACCGATGTGCCCGCGGCACGGCGGGCCTGCGGCGATGCGATCGTCGGCAAGGGCTACGGCACGGCGGTCGTAGCGTTGCCCGAACAGAAGCCAATTCCGGCGAGCACTGGAATCACACTTTTCAACGGACCCAGAAAGAACGGCTTCGCCACGGTCCTGGTCCACGCTCACCTCGACGTTCCAGCTCCGTCGACGATCCTCTTTCAGGTCGTGATCGAAAAAATCCACAATGGCCTCTACGGCTACCGCACCGACGCCAAAATCCCGAAGATCGTCAACGGCTACGGCCATCCGGTCTCCGGCTTCATCAAGATCGGCCGCGAATGGACCTACAAGGCCAAGCGACACAGCTACATCAGCGCTCGCTGTGAAAACGGCCGCTTGCAGGCCCGGGGCAAATTCGGCTTTGAGGACGGGACATTGCTCTCCGGCACTTTCTTCCGGCCCTGCAAGGTGCTCAAGTAGCTAGCTGAGTTTCGAGCGCAGGCGCTGCCAGAGTGAGGGTGGGCGCGGTTGGGTGTGGCGCCACTCTTCTTCGCTGGGGAGGCGCCCCGCCTTGCGCTCGGCGAGCACGCAGGCGGTGTGGGCGTGGCGCCGCCGGCTCATCTCGCCCTCGGGGGCGATCAGCACGTGCTCGCTCAGGGCCGGCAGGTGCCGGCCGCAGAAGGGGCAGCGGTAGGTGGCGGGCTTGCGATTCTGCGCTGGCCGCATCGACCACCAGCGCACCGGCTCCCTCTCGGCCGGTTGGCGCGCCACCGCTCAGGCGCTGGCGCCCAGCTGTGGGGTTCGCGTGCCACCCCGTTCGCGCTCGCCCTTCATCACCACATCGAAGAAGACGTCGTTGCGGCCGCGGCGCACTTTGTGTGGGAAAAGGTGACGGGCGCGGCGGTGGCCGGCAGTCATCGCCCGGAAGCCGGCCTCGTGGGCGCGGCCCCAGGGAATGTCGAAAATCTCGCGCACCCGCGGCGGCAGGGTGCCCTTGATGATGTGGTTCTGGGCGACGAGGTTGCCGCGCGCCGGCGCCGGGACGGGTTGCTCGAAGGCGACCAGCGGCGCCATTGCCAGGCCGTGCGGCGTCGCCTGCAGGTCGGGGGATGAGAGCCGCCGCTCCCACCACTCGCTGAACTCGCGGTAGCTGGTCGGGACATCGTTGCTGGGCAGCCCAAAGAGCTCGCCGAAGCGCACGTAGTCCTGCCACAGTTCCTCCCGCTCGACCTCGCTCAGCGGTCGCACCATCGTCTCGTACATCGCCCGCCCGGAGTCGGCGATCACCGCCAGCGTCCACAGCATCAGCTCCGGGTCGAAGGCCGAGTAGGGGGTGCCGGCGGCGTGGACGCCGGCAGCTTCGGCCAGCTCGCCATTGACCCGCTCGTGCAGGCGCCGCACCACCGCCAGCGCCTTGTCGGCCTCGGCGCGGGTGCCAAGCAGGACCGTCTCCTGGATCTTGGCCGTGCGGGCGAGCCGCTGGAAGGGCCGGTTGCCCGAGCCGGTGCTCAGCATCGTGCCTGTGTAGGTGAGCGGCTCCAGCGCCCCGATCAGCAGCGCCCGCTGGCCGTAGAGCAGGCCGACCGCGCGCTCGCCGTGGACCATCCGCGCCAGCGAGCGGCCGGGCGGAAAGTAATAGTCAGAATCGCTCTGGTATGCCACCTGTACCGAGGATGCTACCTCGGCGCCTCGGCTGCGGAGGGGAGCGTGGCGACCGCGTGCTCGAACAGCCCCAGGTGGGTTCCTTCGCGCAGCTCGTGGGCGGCGAAGATCTCGTCGAGGTCCTCGCGGGTCAGCGTCTCGCGCTCGAGCGCGTTTGCCGCCAAGTCGTCGAGGCATTCGCGGTTCGCCGCGAGCAGGGAGCGGGCGCGGCGGTAGGCCTCGCGCGCCAGGTTCATCGCCGCCAGGTCGACGTCGCGGCGGGTCCGGTCGGAGAGCGCGTAGTCCCCCGTCGGCAGGGCGATCGGCGCGGCGCCGTCGGCGTCGAGGGCGACACCCATGCCGAACTCGCCGACCATCTGGTTGCAGACCGCATGCACGCGGGCGAGGTCGTCGACTGCGCCTGAGTAGGAGTTTCCCAGCACCTCCTCCTCGGCGGCGCGGCCGCCCAGCAGGGTGACGATCTCGTCGAGCAGTTCGTCGCGGGACTTGAGGTAGGTGTCCTCCTGCGGCGAGTGGCCGACGAAGCCGAGCGCCGGTCCGCGCGGCACGATGCTGAGGATCTCCGGCGGATCGAGGCCGAGCAGGCGGCGGCAGAGCGCGTGGCCCGCCTCGTGGTAGGCGACGATGCGGCGCTCCTTCTGGTTCAGGTGGCGCGCCTGCTGTGAGCCGACGGCCTGGCGCAGCAGCGCCTCGTCGAGGTCCTCGCGCGCCATCGCCTTGCGTTCGGCGCGGCCGGCGATGATCGCCGCCTCGTTGAGCGCGTTAGCGAGCTGTGCGCCGGTCATCCCGGTCGTCTTGCGGGCGACATCGGTCAGGTCGAGGTCGGGCCCGAGCGGCTTGCCCTTGGCGTGCGCGCGCAGGATCGCCTCGCGCCCCTGGCGGTCCGGCGGCGCGACCAGGACCTGGCGGTCAAAGCGGCCCGGGCGCAGCAGCGCGTGATCGAGCTTGTCGACGTGGTTGGAGGCGGCGATCACGATCACCGTGCCGGGATCGCGCTCGAAACCGTCGAGCTCGACCAATAGCTGGTTGAGCGCTTGCTCGCGCTCACTGGTGCCGCCGTCGCCGCCTCCACCGCGCGCGCCCCCCACTGCATCGAGCTCGTCGATGAAGATCACCGCACGGCCCGACTTGCGCGCTTCCTTGAACAGCCGCCTGATCCGGGCGGCACCCCTCCCGACAAACATCTCAACGAAGCTCGAACCCGAGGCGGCGAAGAAGTCGACGCCGGCCTGCGCGGCAACCGCCCGCGCCAGCATCGTCTTACCGGTCCCGGGGGGGCCGAAGAGCAGCACGCCGCGGGGCGGCTGGGCGCCCAGGGCGGCGAAGCGATCGGGGTCGCGCAGCCACTCGGCGACGTCCATCAGCTCGTCCTTGGCGGCGTCGACGCCCTGCACCTCGTCCCATAGCACCGGCTCGGTGCGGCTCGCCTTTACCGTCTCCGGCTTGGTTGAGCCGACCGTGCTGCGCATCAGCTTGAGGAAGACGAGCAGCAGACAGGCCATGAAGAAGACCCCGAAGACCGGGTACCAATCGAAGAAGAATTCTTGGATTTCGCTCGTCGTGACCGCCAGGGACAGATGCATGGCTTCCCGTCGTCGCAGTTAGGCCTTCATCACTACTAACGAGTGAGTGTGGGGAGAAATGTTCCCCACTCCAATCGCATATGCGTCCAGCGTCGTGCTGAGGGCTAAAGGTCCCGCGGGGCGACGATGCCGCTCTGCAGCGCCCGCTCAATCAGGGCGACGCGCTTGCGGTTCTGCGGCAGGTCCTCGACCCCGAGCCGCTCAAAGAGGGCGCGCATGTGGGTCTTGACCGCGTCGACGCTGAGGTGGAGCTCGGCGGCGATCGCCTGGTTGGTGGGAGGCGTGGCGAAGGTCGAGCCGTCCTTAAAAGGGCGGCAGAGGGCGATCAGGACGCGGCGCTGGCCGGGGGAGACGGCGGCCGCGGATGGCATCTCGGTCGCGACCACGGTCGCTTCCGGCGCCGACTCGCCAGGGCGGCGATAGAGGACCCTGGTGCGGCCGAAGCGCAGCGTGTCGCCGTCGCGCAGGCGGCGGCGACCGTGGACGCGCTCCTCGCCGACGAAGGAGCCGTTGCGGGAGAGGCCATCGTCGAGCAGCGTGCACTCGCCGCCGACGACCTCGATCTGGGCGTGCAGGGCGGAGACCTCCTCGTCCCACTCGATCCGCAGGCCGGCGGCCTCGCCGCGTCCGACCCAGAGCTCGGCTGTGCCCGTCTCGACGACGACGATCTGTTGCTCACCGGAGCCGTCGCGCAGCACGAGGAAGGGTCGGCCGCCGCGTTCGGCCTCGATCTGCGCCTTCAGCTCGGCGGCGCTGGTCTGCGGTGGCTCGGCGCTCACGCGCTGAGCCTAGTAGCCCCAAGCGGTCGTAGTTCTTTCCGCATAGCGGAGGGAACTACGACCGCATTCGGTGGAGAGCAGGGGTGAGCGAGTCCACCCCTGGGGCCCCTGGGAGCGCTGGATGATCCGGGCGAATCTGTTCCCACGACAAGCAGCGCCCACCAAATCGACTTAGGAGGAACAGATGACTCGCAACGCCACAGCCCAGAAGATCGCCCGCCGCACTGGCCTTGTCGCCGCCCTGGCGGCCCTCGCCCTAGCCGTCGCCCCGGCCGCCGGAATGGCCTCGGCCCCGGTCAAGTTCGGCGCCAAGCTCAACTCGACCGTGCAACCTTCGAACTCGCTGCCCGGTCTGACCCTGCAACGGGCCCGACACCCCGCTGACGTCATGCACGATGGTCCTCAACGACGCCTACGGTCGTCCGAACGGCGGCGAGCTCGCCCCGAAGACAGGGACGATCAAGAAGATCCGGCTGATCGCCGGCGGCCCCGGCAGCTTCCGATTGATGGCGGTCAAACACATCAACGGGACCGACGCCAAGGTGACGCGGCGCGGACAGAAGCTCAGCTATCGCGGCCAGGTCGAATCCGCCGAAGAAGAAGGTGACTACCGGGCCGAGTCCTTCGACGTCGACATGCAGGTCAAGAAGGGGATGCAGCTCGCCATCCGCGGCAACATCACCTCGATGATCCGCTGCTCCTCGGGCGGCGACAACACGCTGATCTACAGCCCGCCACTCTTCCTTGGCGGATCGTTTACCCCCGCCACCAGCACCGACGGCTGCTGGCTGCTGATGGAAGCAGTGATCAAGTAGTCCGCGCCGCCGATGGGCCTAAAACGTGTCTATATGTCACGTTTTAGGCCCATCGGCGGCTCAGGTGCGCTCCACCTGCGAGCCGCCGACGATCGCCTCCGTGCCATCGTCGCCAAAGACGATCCAGGCCTTGTTGCCGCCGTCGTAGTCGGGCGCCCAGAGCTTCAGCGTCGCCGGGCGGCCCCAGACCGTGACCTGCTCCCCGTCGGTCTCCTCCTCGCCGCGCCAGATCTGTACGAAGGGGTTGCTGTCCCACTCCTCGCCGATCGTGGTCGGCTCACGGTGGCCGGGGTGGACGGCGGTCTCCGGCGGCAGCTCAAGCAGCCGCATCACCGAGGACTTGAGGTCGGCGAAGCCGCTGGCGCCCGGCGCCATCGTCCCGCCCACCGTCCCCTTGAAGAGGACGTCTGCGGTGAAGACGTCTGTGCCGTTGACGAGGAAGGCGACGTGGCCGGCAGCGTGCCCCGGCGTGTAAATCGCCTCGATCTCGAGGTTGCCGGTGCTGAGCTTCTCGCCGTCGGCGATCGTTTGGGCAATCTCAGTCTCGATCTCGGCCGCCGCGTCGGCATGCGCGACCATCGGCACGCCGCCGAGCTTCTCCTGGGCCGCGGCCAGGCCGGCGATGTGGTCGCCGTGGGGGTGGGTGATCAGGATGTGGGTGATCTCGATCCCGTCGTGCTCGGCGCGCTCGATCAGCGGCCCGAGGTCGTCGTTGCCGTCGATCAGCACGCCCGTGCCACCGGCCTCGTCGGCGACGAGGTATGCGTTCGACAGCCACTGCGGGTTCTCAGTCCTCTCGATGATCACTCGGGTCTCCCTCCGGTTGCTCGCGTCCCAGAACTCTCCCAGAACTCAGATTTGTGCTCAGACGGCGGCCGAGACCGAGCTGCCGGCGAGCAGGGTCTGGGCGACCAGCTCGGGGTCATCCCACATCGGCGTGTGGCCGACGCCATGCAGGACGAGGTAGCGCGAGCCGGCGGGGCGGCGCTCGGGCCGCGGCGGCGCCAGCAACCGATCGCGGTCCCCCCAGGCGAGGGTGACGGGCAGGTCGGGATAGTCGGTCGGGTCGAAGACGTGAGTTCGCATCGCCTTGTTGGCGCCGTCGTAGCCACTCGAGTCGATCCAGCCGAGGACCAGCTCACGGCCCTCCTTGGCGGGGATCAGGTCCGGGCGGGCCGAAAACGTCGCCAGCATCGACTCGCGGGTGCGGCGGGTGCGCAGCGCCAGGGAGACGAAGGGTCGCAGGCGCTTCGCCCAGAGGCGGGGGTTGACGCGGCGGTCGCCGAGCGGCTTGCGCCAGAGCCCGGCAGGGGAGATCGCGGTCACCGATGCGGCCCAGCCGGCCCGGCCGAGCTCCAGCGCGACCCAGCCGCCGAGTGAGTTGCCGGCGACGTGGGGCCGCTCGAAGCCAAGCTCGGCGGCGGCCTCGCGCACCGCGGCGGCGAGGTTGACCGCGTTCGGTTCGACCCCGGCCGGGAGCGGCGGCGCGACGCCGAACCCCGGCAGGTCGATCGCCAGCACCTCCCGCTCCCCCGCCAGCCTCTCGATCACCGGGCTCCAGACCGCGGTCGAGCCACCGAGGCCGTGCAGCAGCAGGAGCGGCTCGCCGCTCCCCTTCTTCACTGCCACTCCGGCTTGGCGAACAGAGTCTGCACGTCGCCGATCCTACGCTCGCGGAAGCCCGCCTCGGAAGTGCTGAGATAGAACGCCCAGAGCCGGCGGAAGCGCTCGTCGTAGCCGCGGCCGCGGAGCCGCTCCCAGGCAGCGGCGAAGCGCTCGCGCCAGGCGGCCAGGGTCGGTGGATAGTGGGCGGTGATGTCGTCGCGCCAGACCTGGCGCAGGTCGGTGACCCGAGCGAGCGAGTCGGCGATCGCCCGCTCCGAGGGCAGGCAGCCGCCGGGGAAGACGTAGGTGTTGGCAAAGCTGCGGGCGCCCTTCTCGGCCTCGTAGATGTTGTCGTCGATCGTGATCGCCTGCAGCAGCATCAGCCCGTCGGGGCTGAGCAGCTCGCTGCAGTGGCTGAAGAAGGCGTCGAAGTACTGCCAGCCGACCGCCTCGATCATCTCGACCGAGACGAGGCGGTCGAAACGGCCGTCGAGGTCGCGGTAGTCATGGCGCAGCACGGTGACGCGGTCCTCGAGACCCGCCTCGCGCACCCGTTGCCGGGCCAGCTCGTGCTGCTCGGCGGAGATCGTCGTCGTCGTCACCCGGCACTCGTGCTCGCGGGCGGCGTGGATCGCCAGGCCGCCCCAGCCGCTGCCGATCTCCAGCAGGTGGTTCTCGGGGCCGAGCCGCAGCTGCGCGCAGATCCGCTCCAGCTTCGCCAGCTGCGCCTCCTCGAGGCTCGCGTTCTGCTCCGGGAAGTAGGCGCAGGAGTAGACCATCCGCTCGTCGAGAAAGGCGGCGAAGAGGTCGTTGCCGAGGTCGTAGTGGGCGGCGATGTGCTGCTTGGCCCGCGTCCGCGTGTTCTCCGGGACCAGGTGTCGGGCCCGGTGCAGCAGGCCGCGCTGGCGGGCGACGGCGCCGCGCAGGCCGTCGAGTTGGCGCAGCTCGCGGGCGGCGATGCGGATCAGCGTGACCAGGTCGTCGGTCTCCCAGAGGCCCGCGACGTAGGTCTCGCCGAGGCCTACGCTGCCGCGCAGCGGGCCGCGCCAGGCAGCCGGATCGCGGATCGTCACGGTCGCCTGCAGGTCGGTGCCGGCGGGACCAAACGAGCGGCGGTGCCCGTCCTCGATCACGTCGATCTGGCCGTAGCGAAGGCGTGATAGCGCTTGCTGGACTGCGGTGCGGGCGAGCCGGTCTCCTAGGGCGATAGGAATCCCCTCGGTCGCTTCCCGCTGGGGTGAGGAAAGTAGGGCGCGCCCTTCAGCTTCAGCCGCAGCGTCTGGGCGTAGATCTTGGCGACGACCTGAAGCGACATCGCCGGGTAGCGCAGCAGCATCCGGGTCAGCAGTGGGCGGCTGAGTTCGCGGCGGCGCATCGAGAGGGTCGCGTCGAAGGCCTTGCCGCCGCCGCCGTTGGGGCGCGACTCGATCTGCACGCTCAGTCGCTCGCCCGGCTCGCTGGCGCGGAAGACATAGGTCTGGTCCATCGCCATCAGAGGCGAGACGTGGAGGGCCTTGTCGAGCTCTTGCGCCAGCACGGTTCCCTGGCGCCCGTCGCGCGCCAGGACATAAGGATGGCGCTCTCCCCAGGGAATGTTGTTGACGTCGGCGACGACCGCCTCGACCTGCTCGCCGCTGGGGTCGAAGCAGTAGTAGAAGCAGACCGGGTTGAAGACGTGGCCGAGGGTGCGCAAGTTGGCGAGCATCCGCACTGGCCCGGCGGGTCGGGTGCCGGTCTGCTCCTCGACGACGTCGCGGGCGCACTCGGCCAGTAGACGGTCGGGGTCGCCCATGAAGTCGGTGCGGCGGAAGCGGGCCGGGGCCGGTCGGCGCGCCGACCAGAGCGGGTAGCGGTCAAGCAGCCGCGGCAGCTCGTCGAGGGCGAGGTACATGAGGAAGAGCCGGTAGCGGAACTCGTGCTCGACCGGCTCGAAGCGCCGGTGACGAATCCAGCCCTCGTAGACGGCGGAGGCGCTCATGCCGCCAGCGCCTCGGGTAGCTCCGCGACCGGTGCGATCCGCTCGCAGGCGCGGATCGCGCTGAGCACGCCGTCCTCGTGGAAGCCCCAGCCCCAGTAGGCGCCGCAGAAGTGGGTGTAGCGGGCGCCGCTGATTTCACCGTGGCGCGCCTGGGCGGCGACGCCCTCCGCGGTGTAGACGGGGTGCTCGTAGGAGAAGCGGCGCAGCACCTTCGCCGGGTCGATTTCCTCGCCGCGATTGAGCGTGACCAGGAGCTGGTGCTCGCTGCGCAGCCGCTGCAGGTTGTTCATCCAGTAGGTGACCGTGGTGCCGCGGGCTGGCTCGGGGGTCAGGTGGAAGTTCCAGCTCGACCAAGCGGCGCGACGACGCGGCAGCAGCGAGGCGTCGGTGTGCAGCACCGCTTCGTTGCGCTGGTAGGGGATGGCTCCGAGGACCTCACGCTCGGCCTCGCTCGGATCGGCGAGCAGCGCCAGGGCTTGGTCGGAGTGGGTCGCGATCACGACCTGGTCGAAGCCCTCGCTCTCACAACCCTCGGCCTCGATCCGGACGCCGTCGGTGAGCCGCTCGATCCGGCGCACCGGTGCCCGCAGCTGAACTCGGTCACGCCAGGGCTCCGTGATCGCATCGACGTAGGAGATCGAGCCGCCGTTGACGGTGCGCCAGCGCGGCCGGTCGCGGAGGCTGAACATGCCGTGGTTCTCGAAGAACTCGGCCATGAAGCTGGCCGGGAAGTCCCACATCTGCTCCGGGTCGCTCGACCACACGGCGGAGGCCTGCGGCACGATCAGGCGCTCGACGAAGTGCTGGGAGAATTCCTTTTCCTCGAGCCAGGCGCCGAGCGAGGGGGCCGTCCCGTTCATCCCGATCAGCGCTCGCGCCTCGCGGTTGAAGCGGCGCCAGTCGCGCAGCATGCCGAGGAAGGAGGGGCTGAGCAGGTGGGCGGGACGGGCGAAGACGCCGCGCGGCGTGCCGGCGTACTCGAAGCCGCGCCCATCGGAGACCGAGAAGCTCATGTGCGAGGGCTGGCTGGCGATCCCGAGCTCGGCCAGCAGCGCTTCGAAGTTGGCGTAGTTGCGGTCGTTGAAGACGATGAAGCCGGTGTCGACCCAGTGGGTCTCGTCCTCGAAGTCGACCCGGACCGTGTTGGTGTGGCCGCCGATGCGCGAGCTCGCCTCGTAAACGGTCAGCTCGTGCTCGCGATGCAGCAGGTGGGCAGCAACGAGGCCCGAGACGCCGGTTCCAACGATCGCGATCTTCATCGCTGCCAACTACGTAAGAGATCCTCGATCGGTTGTGTCCTGGCTGAGATCTGGCCGTCCAGACGCCGCTATTTAGTTTCGGTACGCCAATGGTATGGCAGTTTCTTTTCTCTCAGCACGATGCCCGCTACCGTGTCCCCTCAGTTGATGTGAAGCCCAGATGCACCGCGGAGCCAGGGATCCGCCCAAGGGCCTTCACGATCATTTCTTCGCAATGGCGCTCCTCGCGTACATGCCAACCGCTGCCTGCGCTGTGCCGGCTGGAACCGGGGACGCAACCGACCCCGCGATAGATACGGGCCCCGCTCCGTGAGCCGGCGCCCGGCGGGGGCGCTTGCGGGCATGGCCATGACTCTGCTTCTCCTCGCGGCTCCGGGAGGAGCTGCCGCCGAGCGTCCCAGTCCGGGCGTCGCGCTCGAGGTACCGCGCCCAGCGGTACCGATGCGCGACGTCGTGTTGGGCGAGCCCGGTGCTGCGGCGGCGCGGATATCCGCGTCCGCGTCGTCGCAGCGCTACTCGATCGGCGACGGCAGCGGCGCGACAATCAACGTCGACGTCACCGCCGCCTGCGCCGAGAGCTGCGAGATAACCGATCCGCAGCGGGTCGCAAGCTTCATCGGCACGCTGATCCACGGCGACGAGGTCGACCTGCTCACGGTCCAGCTCGACACCGAATTCCAGCTCGGCTTCGACTGCGGCTTCGGCGCCGAGGCCTGCTACTTCACCGGCGACAACAAAATCGTCATCGGCGGCTACGAGGAAGCCGACGGCGACGGCGCGACCTTTGACTTCGTCCTCGCCCATGAGTACGGGCACCACGTCGCCACCCACCGCGAAATGCCGGCGCCTTTCGGCAGCGCAGTCGATTGGGGGACCGAGCGCTGGGCCAGCCTCGAGAACGTCTGCCAGGGCAAGCGCAGCGGCAAGCTCTACCCCGGCGACGAGGGCAGCCACTATTTCGAGGACCCTGGCGAGGCCTTTGCCGAGGCCTTCGCGCACCTTCGCTTTCCCGAACTCTCGGTCCAGTGGCGCTACCTGTCGGGGCTGAAGCCAAACGCGGCCGCGTTCCAGGCAATTCGGGAAGACACGCTTACGCCCTGGCAGGGGCGGACCAGCTTCGTGCTGGTCGGGCGAGTACCGGCCAGGGGGGAGGGCGCAGCCGTCGAGTCCCTAAGTACGCCGCTCGACGGAACGGTCAGCCTGCGCCCGAGCCGCCTGCACAGGCACGGCTACGAACTGGCCCTTCGTAGCCGTGCCGGCAGGCTTCTGCGCAGCTCCCACCATGGCCTCGGCCCCCTCCACCAGATCGATTACACCGTCTGCGGCCAGCCTCACCTCCGCCTCGTGGTCACCTCAACCCGCGCCCACGCAGGACCCTTCCGGCTGCGAATCCAGCGACCCTGAGCACGGTTAGTCTTGCCCGATGGCGGACCTGGATTCGAAGCTGCGGCCCGTGGTCGAGGCACTGCTGGAGCCCGGCGAGGAGCTGCGGAGCGTTTGCGTGGCAACCCAGGCGAGTCTCTTCAAGGGTCGCCAAGTGGCGCTCGGTGTGACCGACCGGCGGCTGCTGGTCCAGGGCATGACCCGCAAGTTCGAGCCCGACGGCGAGGCGATCTCGCTGCCGCCCGAGCGGATCGCCAAGGCAGACGCCGAGGGTGCCGGTGGGGGATGGATGCAAGTCAGCGCAGCGATCATGGACGGAGCGGCCGTGACCTTGAAGTTGCGAACGACCGACGGAGAGAAGCTGAAATTGATGCTGATGCGAGGCACCGGCCCGCTCGGCAGCCTCAGCGGCGGCGAGGCCCAGCGCCAAGGAGTCGAGGCGCTCAGCACTTGGTTCGCGCAGCGCTAACCCCGCCCAGCAAGACCCGTCCAGCTTCAAATCCCAAGACCCTGAGATAATGCCCGCCCGGGCGCAAGTCGCCCATCCCTCGGGGGCGTAGCTCAGCTGGTTAGAGCGCCGGCCTGTCACGCCGGAGGTCGCGGGTTCGAGTCCCGTCGCTCCCGTATCTCGAAGTGCCTGGATCTGGGTGCTTTTCAGGCTCACCTGCCGGGGGTGTCTCGCCTTCCTGACCTCCGGCCAAATCACTCCCAGTGCCCGATGGTGCCCAATCGCTGTCGCCAAGCAGGCCGCCCATGCGGGTCTTCGGCTGCATTCCGGTCACATCCGTGTAGACGCGGAGCGTCATTCGCGGATCGCGGTGCCCCATCTGTGCAGCCGTGATTGCCGGATGCTCGCCCAACTCGGCTCGCAGCGCTGCGTAGGTCCGACGCAACGCGTGGAACGTGATGCCATCGGGCAACGGCGGGCGGTTTTCGGCGGAGAGCTGCTCGTTCGCTTTCTTGATTGCGCCGTAGAGGATGCGGGTGCGGACGCTGTTGCGCTCACGGGGCTTCTCGCGAATGCCGCCCGCGAATACGAAGTCATCTGGCTGGTTCCACTCGGCCGCGAGCTTGTGTTCCCGAAGGAGCTGCACCAGCTCGGGATCGAGGACGACCTGGCGGATGCCGGCAGCGGTCTTGGACACCACGACGTTGAGAACGGCAGCCTCCAGATCGAGATCGCGCCAGCGCAGATGGGTCAGCTCTGAAACGCGCAGACCACCAGCCATGATTGCCGTTGCGAGCAGTGCCCTATGCGGTCCCGCTGCCCGCAGCAAAACCTGAACCTGCTCGCCGCTGAGTCGTGCCCGCCTCGGCTCTGCCTCCTTCAGCTTCTCGACCCGCCCCTTGACCGGGTTGTGCACGATCAACTCGTAGCGGACAGCGGCATCGAGAAGCTGGCCGAGTCGCGTCAGCGTCTTGTTGATCGTGCGGTTCGAGAGCGGGCGATCAACAAGCTTTTCCTCTCGCTCGCGGACCTTCGCGGCCTTGTAGCGGTCCACTTCCTGCGCCGTGATCTCCGAGAGCAGGTGATCCTTGAAGAACGGCAGCAGGTGATGGCTGAGAGCAAGCGTGTAGTCCTCGACGGTGCGAGTCGCGAACTCATGGCGGCGGGCATCCAGCCATTCGGAGGCGAACTCGTGGAAGGCTGGCTCCGACACCGGCTCGCTCGCGTCCCGCGTGGGTTCCGGCTTCCAGGTTCCCCGCCGCACATCCGCGAGGATGTTCGCCAGCTCGTCTTCCGTCTTGCGCTTGGTCCAGCCCTCGCCGTCGGTGCCCAATGTCAAGTAGCGACGTTTGCCATAAGCGCGGAAGTGAGCCAGGCCGGGTTTGACGGAGGCCCCGAAACCAGGATTCCTACCTGGAAGAAGGGAACTCCCAAGCCATGCCACGAAAGAAGAAATACCCCGATGAGCTGCTCGATCGCGGTGCCCGGATGGTCGCCGACTCCGGCC
>DATNGZ010000047.1:0-35422 GCA_035605695.1 Solirubrobacterales bacterium
TGCGGTGGCAAGCGGTTCCAGGCCGACGTCCTCGACTACCACCTCGGCGGGCGTGATATCAGCGAGGTCCTCGCGATGTCCGTCACGGAGGCAGAAGCCTTCTTCAGCATGGGCGAGGCGAAGACACCCGCCGCACACGCGATCCTCGAACGACTCGCTGACGTCGGGCTCGGCTACCTCACGATCGGTCAGCCGCTGACGACGCTCTCCGGTGGCGAGCGGCAGCGACTCAAGCTCGCGACGCACATGGCAGAAGGCGGCGGCGTCTACATCCTCGACGAGCCGACGTCGGGGCTCCATCTGGCGGACGTCGAGCAGCTGCTGCGGCTGTTGGACCGGCTGGTCGAATCCGGGAAATCGGTGATCGTGATCGAGCACCACCAGGCGGTGATGGCGCACGCCGACTGGATCATCGACCTCGGCCCCGGTGCCGGCCACGACGGCGGCCGGATCGTTTCCGAGGGCACGCCCGCCGACCTTGTCGCCGCCCGCTCCACCCTTACCGGCGAGCACCTCGCGGCCTACGTCGGCGCCTGACCGGGCTCTCGTCCAAGACTGACCAAGCGCTGATGGCGACCGTATTGGGATCGACCCTTACATGGCTCGATTACTCCGAGCAAGACCGCAGACGGGTTCTCGACACCGTTGACCTCTTTCGCGAGAAGGACACTCGAGACGCCCTGGGTCTGGGCACGATCCGCGACGGGTTCGCCGACCTTCTCTCGCCCGGGACGAGCACGATCCAGACCCGCGCGCGCTACTTCCTGCTCATCCCCTGGCTGTACAAGTTGGTGGAGGTCAGCGGCTCAGCCAAGTCCGCGACGGCGCGGGCGCGCCTGGCTGAGCTGGACCTGATCGAGGCCCTAATTGAGGCCGGTGACCTCGATGGCCTGATTGGTCGCCAGGCGCGACGGGGCCTCAAGCGGCTTCCCTCCGACGTCTACTGGCAGGGCCTGCACGCGTGGAGGGTGCGTTCGGTGCCGGTCGCTCGCGACTCCTACCACCGCTGGATTGACGATCGGGTGGCGCTGCCCGACAGCGTCTCCGAGGAGGGCGAGCCCGTTCACGGAATCTGGCACGCTGGGCTGCCCGACCCGCCGCCGGGGTTTCCGGCCGAGGCAGCGCTCACCCTGCCGCCCGCCGAGGCCGACTATCTCGCCGAGCGCCTGATCGCCCACTGGCCGAATACCTTGCTCGGCTGGCTGGTCAGGGACGGCGGTTCGGTTGATCAGGTCGAGTTCCCCTGGCTGCATCCCGAACTCGAGCGCATGCCCTCGCGGATCCAGGAGCAGCTCCATCACGGTCGCTGTTTCTCGGAAGCAATCCTCGGTGCGCAGTTGCTCTACAACCTGATGCTGGCTCGTCTCATCTATGCCGACCATGACGGGCCCAGTGCGCCGGTCGAACGATGGGAGTCTGAGATCGAACGATGGGAGGCGATGGTCGCCGGGCGAGCGGCGATGTTGGAAGCTTGGGATCTGTCCCACTTTTGGGAGATCGTCGCCAGTAGCGGCGCCCAGGTCTCAGCGCAGACCAGGGAGTTCGTCAAGGCGTGGGTCAACCACGTTCGCAGCGGGGCGGGTGAACTGCGGATAGCGAGCGATCAGCGCTGTGAGGATTGGGTTCGGTCGCGGGAGTGTTGGGTTAAGAAGAAGCAGGCCCGGCTGATCAACAAGTCGATGCTGTTGTCCTGGCGCGGCGAATCCGGGGCTCAGCAGCTCAGCTACAGGTGGGACATCACCCGCGCCTACGCTGAGGAGATTGGCCGGGGTCGCGGTGTTTGATCCCTACGAGCGCCGTCTGTTGCTCGAGGCCCTCCGCCCCCCGGCGGGATATGAGCTGGACCACGCGATCGGGACGACCTACTCGCTCGATCTCTTGGCCTTGCTTAGCGCACCGCTCGCGTTTTCACCCTTCGCCGAGTCCGACACTGCGGCAACCGATCCGCTGGTGTTGCTCGAGGCGCTGCGGGCAAGCGCAGAGCGGATCACCCTCTTCTGTGAGGCCGGCCGTATCTATGTTCCACCGGCCGATCGGTTGCTGCTGGCCCACCTCGAGGGCTCGGTGGTCGAGTGCATTGCGCCCCTCGGGGGAGCTTTCCACCCAAAGGTCTGGCTGCTGCGCTTTGTCAGCGGGGAGGAGGCTGTTTTTCGCTTTCTGTGCCTCTCGCGGAACCTCACGTTCGATCGCAGCTGGGACACCTCGCTCGTGCTCGATGGTCGTGTGCGCGGCCGCACCCGGGTGACGAACCGGCCGCTGGTGGAGTTCGTGCGAGCGCTGCCGGGGATGGCCGTGCGAGAGCCGCCGGCTGAGAGGTTGGAGGCGATCGGGGATCTGGCCGCGGAAGCGCTGCGGGTCGAGTGGGAGGTTCCGCCACCGTTTGAGGAGCTGACGTTCCATCCCCTTGGGCATCGCAAGAGGGCCTCGTCCTGGCCGTTTGAGGACGCTCGGGTCGACCGGATGCTCGTCGTCGCTCCCTTCGTGTCAGCGCCGATGCTCGAGCGGCTCAGCGCCGACGGCGCTGATCACGTCATCGTCAGTCGGGCGGATCGGCTCGACCAATGCACAGCCGAGGCGGTAGACCGATACTCGGATAAGTACGTATTGGCCGACGCGGCCAGTGACGATGGCCCGGGAGAGGATCCCGCGGAGCCGATGCAAGGACTCCACGCCAAGTTCTACATCGCCGACCAAGGCTGGAAGGCGACGATTTGGACCGGTTCCGCCAATGCCACGGTATCGGCCTTCGAGGAAAACGTTGAGTTCCTCGTCGCGCTGTGCGGGAGTAAGTCTCAGGTGGGAGTCGAGAGAGTTCTGCAGCCGGCCGCGGCCAACGAGGTGAAGTTCCGAGATCTGCTGGCTTCCTATGAGCGCTCGGACGAGGTGGACCCTGAGCTCGAGGCCGGGCGCCTGCTCGAGCGGGAAGCCGCCCAGCTTCGCCGGCGCTTGGCGGATGGAGCCCTCCAACTGCGCGCCCTCCCCGGGGTAGCCGACGGCCTCTGGGACCTGGTGCTCGAGGCAACGGCGTTGATCGAGCCCATGCCCAACCTCCAGTCCGTCGAGGTCTGGCCGGTGACGCGCGCTCGCCAGGCCAGCGCGGAGGCGATTGAGCTGGTGGACGCGGGGGAGCTGGCCCGCTTCAGTGGTCTGCCGCTTGAGTTGCTGACCCCGTTCATTGCGTACCGGGTCCTGCTGCGGTCCGGGCAGACCGAGATCACTGAAGAGTTCGTGCTCAATCTGACCTTGCTGGGTGACCCGGAGGATCGACGCGCTCACGTTCTCCGCTCGATGCTCTCGAACCAGGCAGAGGTCCTCCGTTATCTCCTCTATCTGCTCAGCGGTGACCGCGTCGAAGCGGTCCGGGCGTTGAGCCAGGTTGCTCGTCCACCCGATGGCTCGGCGGGCGATCTCGGCGGCGTCCACGGCTTGCCGCTTCTCGAGTCGCTGTTGAGGACGCTTGACAGGGACCCGGTAAAGCTTGCAGCCGTGAGGCGGGTTGTCGAGGACCTGCAGGGGTCCGAGGGTGGCTCCTCGCTCCTGCCCGAGGGTTGGCAGGACATCTGGGAGCCGGTCAGCGCCGTGGCCCATCGGGAGCAGCCGTGAGCGCGACCGATCGAAGACCTGACGTAAAGGAGATCCTCGGCCAGCTCAAGGACTTCCAGCAGGCGACGGTCGAGCGGGTTTTCAACCGCTTCTACGGCCCGGACCCGACCCGGCGATTCCTCTTGGCCGATGAGGTCGGCCTGGGCAAGACGCTGGTGGCAAAGGGGGTGATCGCGCGCGCGCTCGATCACCTCTGGGATGAGGTCGAGCGAATTGACGTCATCTACATCTGCTCGAACGCCGATATCGCTCGCCAGAACCTCAACCGCCTTCACCCGGACGGAGACGGGTTCACCCTTCCCTCGCGGATCACGCTGCTGCCGCTGAAGATCGAGGACCTGAAGGGGCGCAAGATGAACTTCGTCTCCTTCACGCCGGGGACATCGCTCGAGCCAAGGTCGGCGATGGGCATCGCCGAAGAGCGGGCCCTGCTCCTGCGGATGCTACGCGAGCCGTGGGAGATGGGGGATAGGCGCGGACCGCGCAAGGTGTTCCAGGGAACCACGCGGACGATCGAGAGCTTCGAGTCGACCCTTGCCGAGGTCGAGCGCAGCCCCCTCAGCGAAGAGCTGACGCTGGCATTCCAAACCGCGATCGACGGCCGCGACGATCTGCGCGGCCGCTACGAGGAGGTGCTCGAGCACTACGGCCGCTCGAGGGACCCGTTCTCGCTTCCGGACGAGGTCAAGGATTCCCGGCGCGAGCTGATCGGAGAGCTCAGGCACGTGCTGGCGCAGACCTGCGTCAAGGCGCTCGAGCCCGATCTGGTCCTGCTTGACGAGTTCCAGCGGTTTCGCCACCTTCTCTCGGGAGACGACGAGACCGCGGAACTGGCTCGCGAGCTATTTGACTGGCGCGACGAGGAGACCGGAGCCCAGGCGCGGGTGCTGCTGATGTCGGCGACCCCCTACAAGATGTTCACCGTCCACGGTGAGGCGGCGGACGATCACTACGAGGATTTTGTCGCGACGCTGACCTTTCTCGCCGGCGCCGAGCGAGCGGCCTACGTCGGCGAGCTTCTCAGCGGCTTTCGCCGGGAACTACTCAGCCTCGACCCGGCCGACCACGGTCACCTCCTGAAGATTCACGCCGAGGTTCAGCGCGAGCTGCAGCGCGTCATGGTGCGCACCGAGCGGCTTGGCGCCGGCGGCGACCGCGATGGAATGCTGAAGACGGTCTCCGAACAGGCCGGGGTGGTAACCGAGGGCGACATTGCCGACTACCTGAAGGGCCAGCAGGTCGCCCGCGCGGTCGGTGAGCCCGATGTCATGGAGTACTGGAAGAGCGCGCCGTATCTACTCAACCTGCTCGGCGACGACTACAAGGTGATGCGTCGGGTGAAGGATGCGCTGGAGACCGTCCCCGGGCGCCGGGCGATGAGCGCGATCCTTCCCTCGGCCCGGCTGCTGAGCCCAGAGGATGTCCGCAGGTGGGCCGAGATCGATGCCGGCAACCCGCGCATGCGGGGTCTCGTCGATTCGACGGTGGGAAGTGGAGCGTGGAAGCTGCTCTGGATGCCTCCGTCCCTCCCTTACTACGAGTCCGAGGGTCCCTTCAGTGACTTTGCCCCGGGCGAGCTGACCAAGAAGCTGGTCTTTTCCTCCTGGAAGGTTGTGCCGCGCGCGATCGCCTCGATCGTTTCCTACGCCGCCGAGCGAGAGCTCTGGAGGGCGGCGGGGAGCGGCGCGCTGAACACCGAGCGGGTCCGCAAGTCAGGACAGGGCCGCCTTGTCTTCGGTGGCGGAGAGGACGAGCGACTGACCGGGATGCCGGTGCTGGCGATGCTGTACCCGAGCACGACGGTCGCGGCGCTTTGCGACCCGCTGACCTTCGCCGCCGAACGCAGTGGGGGAGACCCCGGCTCGATCGCCGAGCTGCGTTCCTGGGCGTCGGAACGGGTTGCGGCCCCACTGGCCGAGGTCACCGCCGGGGCGCCGCGGGACGGGCCTGAGGACGCGGCTTGGTACTGGGCGGCGGCGCTGCTGATCGATCGGCGCAGCGCTGACGATGAGGCCCACAACTGGCTGGAGCGCGCCGATGCGGTGGCCGCCTGGTCGGGTGAATTTAAAGATCGCGGTGAGTCGAGCCACTGGGCCGATCACGTCGAGCGGGCCCAGCAAGCCGCCGCCGGCGATCTCAAGCTCGGGCCGCCGCCGGCGGATCTCGCCGCCGTCGTCGCCGAGCTCGGCCTCTTTGGCTGGGGGAACACGGCCCGCCGTGCCCTCGGTCGGGTCGCCGACCACGCTGCCGACGCGAGCCTGCTGAGGACGGCCGCCGCCCGCATCGGCTGGTCGCTGCGGACACTCTTCAACCTGCCGGAGGTCCACGCCTTCGTCCCCTGCCTGGCGCCGCGCGGCGCTTACTGGCAGCAGTGCCTGGAGTACACGGCGATCGGCGGGCTGCAGTCGGTGCTCGACGAGTACGCGCACCTGTTGGTCGAGGCGCTGGGCCATTCCAAAGGCACCAGCAGGGCGCTTGAAGACATCGCCGAGCGGATCTCGAGCGCGCTGACGCTCCGCGCGGGACGGGTGGTCGCGGATGAGATCAGGTGCGATCCCGAGCGGGATTCGGTTGAGTTCCACCCCCTGCGCCTGCGCTCGCGCTTCGCTGCCCGCTTTGGCGATCAGGAAGACGACGAGGGGTCCGAGACGACCCACGCCGATGCCCTGCGCGCCTCATTCAACTCCCCTTTTTGGCCCTTCGTGCTCGCCTCCACCTCGATTGGCCAGGAGGGCCTTGACTTTCACCACTACTGCCACGCGGTCGTGCACTGGAACCTGCCGTCAAATCCGGTTGACCTCGAGCAGCGGGAGGGCCGAATTCACCGCTTCAAGAACCACGCCGTGCGCAAGAACCTGGCGCTTCGCTACGGCTTGGACGAGGTTGCGATGGGCGGTGATCACGACCCCTGGGCGGACCTGTTCGAGGCGGGCCGGCGAGATCGGCCGGCCGGGGAGACGGACCTGGTCCCCTACTGGCTTTACCCGCTCGCAGAGGGAGCGGTGATCAGGCGCCACGTGCCGATCCTGCCGCTCTCGCAGGAGGTCGAGCGATTCGAGGCGCTGCGCCGATCGCTCGCTGTCTACAGGCTCGCCTTCGGGCAGTCGCGGCAGGAGGACCTCGTCGCCTACTTGCTGGAGCAGTTCAGCGAAGAGGAGGTCGCTGAGCTGATCGATCGGTTCCGGATCGACCTCTCGCCGCCCTTGGACGGCGCGGCGTTCCCTGCCCCTAGCAGGTGATCTGACGCCTGGATTTGGCGGATTTCGGGCGTCGGAGACCGTCTTTAGACTCGACTCGCCGATGACCGCGACGAAGATCCACTCGACGGCGGGACACTCGGCGCTTCTCGATGAGATTGAGGAGGGTCTGATCGGTGACGAGCGTCCCGACCTCGCCTCGCTGGTGCATTGGCGTGGTTCCGCCGAGCGGCCGCTGCATCGCTGGTATCGCTACCGGGAGGGCTTCTCTCCCGCGCTGATCGATGCCCTCGGCCTGGCCGGCCCAATCCTCGACCCCTTCTCGGGATGCGGCTCGATCTTGATCGGCGCGGCCCGCCGGGATCTCTCGGCGACGGGAATCGACCTCAATCCGTTGGCGAACTTTGTGACCCGGGTCAAGCTGACTCCGCTCGATGCGGGGCAGCTGTCGCTTGTCAGCGCGCTTCGCGCTGTGTTGACGGAGCCGCTGAGGTCGGCCGAGCCGTGGCCGATGCCGGGCCTGAGCATCGCCGGCAAGACCTTCGAGCCGGAGATTTGCGATGAGTTGCTCCGCACGCGCAGCTTGATTGAGGACCTCTCCAACGGCGATTCGCAGCTTCGCGACTTCATGTTGCTGGGCTGGATCTCGATCCTCGAACAGGTCGGCAGCTACTTCAAGGAGGGCAACGGCCTGAAGTACCGCAACCGCCGCCGAACCACGAGCGGCTACGTCGAGCGAGTCGACGGTGAGTGGCAGCGCGAGCGCTTCGGCACGGACCAGCGCTCATTCGTCAGGTCCTGCCTCTTCGAGGCGCTGAAGCGAATGGAGGATGACGCGGCGCTCTGGAGCCAAGGAGGAGCGTGGGATCGCCAGGCGATCTTCGACGGCAGCGCGCTCGACATGGACGTTCTGCTGGCCGATCAGAAGTTCGCCTCGATTATTTTTTCGCCGCCGTACGCAAACCGATTTGACTACTTCGAAGCGATGAAGGTCGAGCTCTGGTTCGGCGGCTTTGTCGAAAGCCGCGATGAGATGCGGTCCCTGCGCAAGGCCTCGATGAGGTCACACCTTGCGGCCGATCTGGAGAGGCCCTGGGAGGAGATCGCGGCGGTCGAGCGAGTGATCGAGTGCATGGACCGGGACTCGAGCAGTTGGCGGATGGGGGTGCCCGACGTTCTGCGCGGCTACTTCGACGACATGTCGACGGTCCTGGGCGAGTGCCGGCGATGCCTGCAGCCGGGAGGCAAGTGCCACGTGGTCGTCGGCAATTCCGCCTACGCCGGGACAATCGTCCCAAGCGACGTGCTGATCGCGCGGCTGGGGGTGGAGTCGGCCGGGTTCGACTCAGCCGAGGTGACACCGGTGCGCCATCTCACCGTCGCACCGCAGCAGCGGGCCGTTCTCGGCGACGCGATGCATCGCTACATGCGAGAGAGCCTAGTCACGCTGTGGTAAGCCGCACGCCTTCCGTGGAGCTTGACCAGAAGCCACTGCCGGCCGGTCTGCCGAGGATCGATCAGGTGCGGCAGGGTGAGGTCGTCGCGATCAGCCTCAGCGAGAAAACGAATACTTATACGCACGGACTGCACAGGTTTCCGGCCAAGTACGTGCCCCAGGTGCCCCGCTGGGCGATCGATTCCCTGGCCTCGCCGGGCATGGTCATCCTTGATCCGTTTATGGGCTCGGGCACGACCCTGGTCGAGGCCGCGATGGCGCCGGTCACGGCTGTCGGCATCGACCGCGACCGACTGGCCGAGCTGATCAGCGGGGCGAAGATCCGCCCCCCAACCGCCGCCCGACTCGCCGCCATCTGGGCGGATCTGAAGAAGGCGTGGCGGCCGAGGCGACGCACGACTCTACGAGCGCCGATGCCCGACGTCGAGAACTTCGGACACTGGTTCTCGCACGAGGCCTGGGCCGAACTACAAGGATGCCTCGATGCAATCGACTCCCTCGATCTCCCTGATCTTGAGCATGACTTCCTGCTGGTGTTGTTCTCATCGATTCTGCGCCGGGTCTCGAACGCCGACGATCAGTCGCAGAAGACCTACGTCTCGCACACCTTTCCCAAGAGCCCTCCGCCGGTGCGACAAGCGTTCGAGCAGGTTGTCGACCAGGCGCTCAAGCGGGTCGCGGAATTCCATGCTGGGCGGGACGCTCGCGCCGAGGTGGAGATCCTCGCCGGTGGCGATGCCCGGAACGTGGACCTTGACGATTCCTCGGTCGACATAGTGGTAACCAGCCCGCCCTACCTGGACTCGGTCGACTACATGTACAACTTCATGCTCGAGTACTTCTGGCTGGGCCCGCGCCTTGGTATCCCAGACCGGGCGACCTTCAACAGTGAAAAGCGCGCGGGGATAGGCTCCAAGCGTCCGATGATGGAGGCATCGTTGCCCGGTTCGGTTTCGGATTTGCTCGACCTCGAGCAGATCCAGGAGGGGCGCCGGCGGAGTGTGACCGGCTACATGCACGACATGGACCTTCACTTTGCCGAGGCGGCTCGTGTGCTGCGCGAGGATGGTTACTACGTGATGGTGGTCGGGAACAGTCAGAGCGGCGCTCATTCAATTCCCGTGCACGACTGCCTCGTGCGCCTCGCGGCCGATCACGGCCTCCACCTCGAGCACGCCTTCGGCTATAGGATCAGGCGGCACTACATGAAGTTTCCCCGCAAGGGGCGTGGGGGGATCATCTTGGTCGACTGGATACTTGTGTTCCAACTGGGCGATCCGCGCAGCGACTCGTTGGAGCGGCTGCCGCTGTTGAACTGGAAGTTGGCTCCAGACGCTGTCGCCCACTGATGGCTCCATACTGGAAAGTCAACAGCTACGGCTATCCGAATCCGTTCTCCGATGCGGTGAATCCAAAGGGAGCAACCGAGGTTCTGGATGCCTTCCTAGCCGAGACCAGCTACAGCAAGATCAAGGATGAATTCGCCAACGGTAGGCCTCGCAATCTCGACCACTCAGCGGTCGAGAGTTGGAAGGCGACCTTTGAGGAGTTCGGAATCCTCTACGTGCTTACCGGCAGCGATGAGATCGTCATTACGCCCGGTGGCAGGCAGCTGCTCGAGGCCCGCGATGCCGGCGAGGTCGAGGAGTTCACGCGAGTTGGGCTCGGCCTTCTCGTGCGCTATCCCCTGCGCGGCCAGCGGGCGCACCGGCCGGACCTGAAGGACTCCGACCTGCTGATTCACCGAGCGGTCCTCGCCGCGATGCTTGACCTCGGTGGTGAGGTCTGGCGCCCGGAGATCGCTTACATCCTGAGTGGGGCCACGACCCGTTCGGAGTTGTCCGCCGCCGTCGCTGCGGTCGCTTCGATTCGAGGGGGCGACGAGCGCGACATTCTCGAGCACGACCCACCCGAGTCGCTCGAAAGCAAAAACTTCTACAACATGCTCAATCAGGTGTTCGTGCATTCAGGGATGAACGGTCTTCTGCTCTCAAATACCACCTCCGACGCGAGATTCTCCGATCCCACCGTGCCCGGGTTCAAATTCACCAGCTCGCGAAGAGTCGAGACTGTGTTGGAATCGGCCCGGCCGATGATCGAAGAAGCGCTCGGTGGCGTTGACGCGATCAATTGTGTTGGTAACAGTGGCTCCTTTGTTGACCGGCTTCCGGCCGCGCCCGTCCTTACGAGTGAGGGGGAGTACTTCGAGTACGCAGGGGCGATTGTTCCGAAGGGTTCGGGAGACGGCGGCGGACCCGTCGCGGAAACGTACGGAGGTGAACTCGTCTGGGTCCTCAAAGCCGAAGAGCACTACGAGCTTGTGGGCGAGGCCATCGTCGGTCCGTCGTCTAAGCTCTGCGCAATCTCCCCCGGCCAGCGACTGATAGTCAGCCACGATCTGGAGCGCACCCGGCTCGTCGAGGCAAAGGCGCTGACAAACGACGGCCGCATCGAGCTGAAGGTACGCGAGGCTCGCACAATCAGCAATCCCAGCACCATCACAGGTCTTGACTGACCTGGCCCCCCAAGATGAGGGGGTCGTGGTCGCCGAGGGCACGATTCCGCCTGATGACTTCCACGCTGCGGTCGAGCGCATAGTCGAGGTCGCCGACGACCAGCTCGAGATTCCCGCGGACTTCAGCGATCGGCTCGATGCGATTGCCGCGGAGATGCTCGTCGATCGGACCCTGCTCGACGAGGTGGCGAACGCGCTGACCGTTGACAACGTGGTGCTGCAGGGCCCACCTGGAACCGGCAAGACGTCGCTGGCCCGCCGCATCGCCAGAGCTTTCGGGGTCGAGCTGGTGGTTGCGACCGCGCATCCGGAGTGGACGACCTACGACCTGATCGGCCGCCAGGAGCTGCGCGTCCACGATGGTGCCGAGGAGATGGTTCCGGTGAACGGCTTCTTCACCGAGGCTGTAATTCGCTGCGCCGGCAACATCGTCCGCCACCAAGACGATGAGAACGAGCCGCAGGCGGTGTGGCTATTCATCGATGAGCTGAATCGCGCCCATCTCGATCGGGCATTCGGCGAGTTGTTCACCGTCCTCGGCACCGACGAAGGATCGGCTGTGGACCTCGCCTACCAGCGGCAGGGCAACCGCAGCCTCGCTGTGCCAAGGCGTTTCCGGATCGTCGCCTCGCTCAACTCGATCGACAGGCAGTACGTCAACACGCTGAGCCAGGCTCTCCGCCGTCGCTTCAGCTTTGTCACCGTTGACGTTCCGCCGAAACGACCGGAGGGGAGTGAGTGGTCAGTGGATCCACCACCGGGGTCGTCGCTGGCGATCGCGGAGCTGCCGATGGTCCTCAAGGCGGCGGCAGAGCGAATCGTCGAGAAGGTCGAGGGCCATGGCGCCGGGGAAAACGAGGCGATGCTGAAGGAGGATCCGCAGCCGCTGTACGAGCTCTTCGAGCTGATCTCCCAGCTCAGGAACGGCGACGGAACCGAGACGCCCTACCTGCCGATTGGCACCGCAACCCTGATCGACATCGTCGAGTTGTACGCGGCGGGGCTGATCCACGGCGGTGCGGAGCCCGCGGATCGGGGGCCGGTGCTCGATTGGGCCGCGGCGATCAAGCTTGCGCCCCTGTTCGAGGCCGAGACGCTCGATCCCAAGCTGCTCGGCAGTTTCGTCGACGGGCTTGCGGAGACGTTCCGGGGCCGTTTCGGCCATGAGCTCAAGGTCGTCCAGGCGGCTGGGCTTTATGCCGTCCCTGAGTGAGGTTGAGCGTCGCGCTCTCCTGAGCGAAGCCCTGCCCCTGGTGGCGACCTTCATGCACGGCACGACGGTTCCTCTCACTTCTCGTGGGGTCGGAGCCGGTGATCACGAACCGGACCCCGATTTCACCCACTTCCTGGCGACGGTTCGTGCCAGGCACGCTCTTGGCTGCGCCATGCACCTCGACGATGTATTGCCCCGCGTTGAGCGTGCCGCTTCGTCGGAGAGCCGTTCGAGCCGAGTGCTCAGTCGCGGCGTGATCCGGGGCCGCTTGGATCTCCCCGCCTACATTCGGACCCGCCGCCGTCAAGAGGGTCCGAATCGCGAGTTTCCGCTGATCGTCACGGAGAGCTTTCCCGACACGCCGGAGAACCGGCTCGGCGCTTGGCTCCTGCGTAGCCTGCGCGCGGCGCTCAGCGGAAAAGACTTTCGCCAGACAAGCGCCGAGCAGGAGGCGGCGCGCCGGGCTCGGGTCTGGCTGGCCGGACGACTGCGGGGAGAGCCGTGGTCGGCGGTGGCGGTGAGCTGGCACGTGCTGCGCCTGCGGCGGGAAACAGCTCACCGGATTCGTCGTCGCCGCACCGGCAACGAGCGTGGCTACGAGCGCCTGGTCGAGGTCGTCGATGACTGGCTTCTGCCGCCAGGGTCGCTTGGAGGCGACCGCCTCAGCACCCTGATTACGGGTCTGATGGCGTTCCCGGCCAGCGATGAGTTCTGGGAACGCGTCTTTGAGATCTGGTGCCTGCGGCTCGTGGCCCGGGCGCTCGAGGCGATCGGCTTCACTGCGATTGAGCCGGTGTCCGGACTATCGACGAGCTCGGGAGAGGTCTTCCGCTTCGCCCGGGGCGATCGCACTGCATCGGTCTGGTTCCAGCGTCAAAAACCGATGGGCAGGCCATCCTGGAGCTACGACGGGGGCGGGCCGTTGACCGGAATCCCCGACATTGTCGTGACCACGGACGACAGGCCCCCCTTTGTTATTGACGCCAAGCTGCGGTGGGCCACGAGTACGCGCTCAGAGGAGACCTACAAGATGCTCGGCTACGCCGAGAACTTTCGCGCATCGCCGGCATCCGGGTTCTTCGGCGCGCTGATTTTTGTCGGCCCTGAGACCAGCGGCATCGATCTCTCCGGCCCAGACAACGGACGCCTGGCCCTGCTGACGCATGGCGGCGACTTTGACCGCCTGATCGAGCTGCTCAGCGCTCGAATTGTGCCCTGGCTCAGCTAGTTGCGGCAGCCGTTGGGCCAGCGGTTGGGAGGCAGCGAGGCGCCGCGGCCGGCGGTGATCGCTCGTGTGCTGGCGGCCGCTGCCCTGTCGGCGTGGCGGATCGTGGCGCGGAGGGTTCTCGCTCTGGAGGTCGATGCGGTTGCCCGCGATCCCCTGAAAGGGCGTTTTGCCGCTTGCGCGAGGCGGATCAGGGATCGTGGGCCCCCGTATGCGCGCAGGGTTCTCTCCAGGGAATAGATCGGCACTTCGCGGGCGTGCAGCGTCGCCGCCAAGCGAACGTCATGGAGCAGGCTCTGTAGGCGCCGGTATGGGCCGCGCCCGGCGGATCCGAGGCTGACCTGACCCGCGTCGCCGAACTCGTGCCGGGCGGAGCGCAGGTAGGAGGAGACGATGCCGGGGCCGGGATCGTGTCCCGAGTGGTAGGCGAAGACGCTGCGGTAGGCCTGGAAGAAGAGGTCATCCCAGGGCGCTTTCGGCACGATGAACCCGGTCGCGTCCTGGAGCGCGAGGCGGCCGTCGCCGAGGTCGTCGAGCGCCGCCGGCATCGGCGCCGCGGCGATCTCGACGTTGTGGCGCCGGGCCCAGCGCACGATGCGGGCGTAGCCGCGCCAGGCCGAGCACTGGCCGGCCGGGTCGATCGCCTGCTGGAAGAGCGAGGAGAGCGTGGCGTCGCTGCCGCCTCCCATGATCGTCGCCGCCGTAGCCGGTTCAAGCGGCGTGTGGACCCGGGGCTCGGGATCGAGGGCGAGGCCGCGCAACCGAACATGCTTCTTGCGCTCCCAGCGGACGAGCGCCTTGGTGGCGGCGAACTGCTCGGCCGCCGCTCCCTCCCAGGCCCAGTAACCGTCGCTGAAGGGGATCAGGACCCAGCCCCAGACCGGCACGCCGAGCCGGTTGGCGGTGCGGATGATTTTCAGCGCATCGTGGTGGTGGGGCTTGCCGCGGGGAATCGGCCCGAAGTCCCGCCGGTAGCGGAGGTTGAAGTAGAGCGGAATCTGGTTGCGGCGCAGGACGCGCCAGAGGTAGGGCGTGTAGGCGTGCAGGTCCCGCCGCTTCCAGTACGTGCCGGGGGAGCCCCAGTCCGTGCCCGGAACCGCCTCCCCTGCCCAGAAGCCGATCGTCGTCCCCTGCGCGGTGAGGTCCATTTGCCGGCCGACGCCGATCTTTCCTCGCGCGGGCGCAGCCTGGGGCGCCAGCAGCGCCAGGGCGGCCAGGGCAGTGACGGCGATTCCCGACCGCATCACCCCGCCATCGTAGGCTGACGCAGCGCGAACGTGGTGAGGCGCCCGACCCGGGCGCAGGTCAGACGGACGCCGGCAGACCGCGCGGCAGCGGGGGACGGGCCTGACTTTCCGCGGAACCTCTCGTATGATCAGCAGAAGATGAGGGGACGCGCGAGGTTGGTCAGTTGGGGGTGCGGGCTCGTGATGTCTGCCTGTGCGCTCTCTGCTGTACCCGCTGCCCAGGCGGGATGGCTGCCGCCGGTTGATATCTCCGAACCGGGCGAAGCAGCTGGGAATCCACACGTCGTGCTCGACTCAGAAGGAAATGCGACGGCGGTTTGGGACCGTTGGAACGGAACCGACACCGTCGTAGAAAGCGCTTTCAGGCCGGCTGGCGAAGGCTGGGAAGCGCCCGTCGACCTCTCCGAGCCCGAACTGACAGGCGAAGTCGTGCCCGGTGCGAACGACGCCGAATCCCCGCAGATCGTCGTCGACCGCAACGGCAACGTAACTGTGCTCTGGGAACGCTATGCCGGCACGAAAATCGTCCTGCAGTCTGTTGACAGGCCATTTGGCGGAAGTTGGACGGCACCCGTCGACATTGAAGAAGTGGGCTTGGGGCCTGCTCCCGAACCTTGGATTGCGGTCGACTGGGAAGGGCGGGCGACCGCGGTTTGGAAGGACGATGGCGTAATCGAGGCCGCCTTTCGGCCGTACCTCGGTGACTGGGAAGCACCGGTCCCGCTCTCCGGCGACGAAAGCTTCGTCCCCCAGGCCGCGATGGATGCTCGTGGCGATGTGACCGCCGTTTGGATGCATTTCGACGGGTCGCGATATGTGGTCGAAAGCGCCTATCGGCCTGAAGCCGGTGGGTGGGAATCCCCGACCCTCGTTTCGCAGCCGGGCGAAAAAGGCGGCAACCCGCATGTGGCCATCGACGCCAAAGGTGACTCTTTGGTCGTCTGGAGGGGCGAGGACGAAGGTGATGAATTTGTTCGCGCTGCCTACAGGCCACAAGGCGGGTCCTGGGGGCAACCCGCTGACGTCTCTTCGCCGGGAGAACACGTCGAAGCGCTGCGTGACGCCGTCGATCCAGAGGGCAACGCGGTTGTCGCCTGGAGTGGTGACATGGGCGAGGTCGGCGAATACGGGATCGTTCACGCTGCCTTCAAGCCCGTCGCCGGCACTTGGGAAGAGCCGGTGAAGTTGTCGGCGGACGGCGGCAACTCCTTTCCCTCTGACGTCGTTTTCGACACCAGCGGCAACGCCGCCTTGGTCTGGGAGCGCTGGGACGGCTCCAGCAACGTTGTGCAGGCCGCCTACCGCCCGGCGGGCGAAGAATGGGAGGCCGCAATCGATCTCTCCGAAGAAGGAAAGCAGGGCATGGATGCGGTGGTCGTTCTCGATGCGCCTGGCGAAGCGACCGCGGCTGACGGCAACGCGACGGCGGTGTGGGTCAGCGAGGAGCAGCCCGGCTACACCGTGCAGGCGGCCGGCTATGACCCTGACGGTGCTCCTGTGGTTGAGGTCGAAGCGCCCACGACGGGAACGGTTGGTGAGCCGGTTGAAATCTCGACCCCGACCGCAGGTCTCTTCGCCCCGCTGATCGAGTTCGGCGACGGCGAAAGCGTTGATGGCACCCAAGCAAGCCACGAATACGAAGAGGCAGGCGAATATCAGGTGACGGTCGGAGGCGCCGAGGTGCTCGGCTACAGATCGAGCACGCAGCGGGTGATCACGATCTTGCCGGCCGGGCTCCCATCTGAGCCCGAAGACGAAACTCCAGACTCGGAACCGGAAGGCGAAACCCCGGCCCCGAGTGGGACCGACGCGAAAGCAATGCCGATTGGGCCACCGGCCGCCGGTCCCGCCGCGGTTGACCCTCTGGCTTCGGCGCAGTGCGCTGCGGCCGAAGCCGCCCGCGTCTCGGCGCTGCGCCGCCTCAGACGCACCGGGGCCGAGCTGAATCGCGCCAGCGGCGCCGGCGAGGCTCGCAGGCTGACTGCCGCAAAGCGCAAGCAGGCCGCCGCCCTGGACAGGGCGCGTCGGCGCGTTACCGCTGCCTGCTGAAGATCGGCGGTCTCGCAACGCCCGTCCGTCCTCCTCAGCGCTCGGCGCGCCAACGGCTAGTCTGGAGCAGTGAAGCCGCACGGCCGTCGAGCATGAGCGTGCTGCTGCGGCTCGGGGTTGCCGCAGTGGGCATCGTTTGCGTGCTGCTTTGCGCCGACACGCCCGGCGCGGAGGCCGACTGGACCGAACCGCTCTCGATATCTCAGGCCGGCCTCGTCGGCAGCGAACCGCAGGTCGCGATCGACGCAGCCGGGAACACGACCGTGGTCTGGGTCAGCGGCAGCTCGCCGAACCGCAATATTCGCTCGGCGTACCGACCTGCCAGCGGGCCGTGGGAAGCCTCGAACAGTCTCCTGGCCGGAATCTTGGATTGCCACGATCCGCAGCTGGCAGTCAACCCGGCGGGAGCGGCCCTCGTCGTCGCCGACTGCGACGCCGGAGCGGCGGGGATGAACTCCTCATACCGCGCAAGCGCGGGAGGGTCCTGGGTCCAGAGCGTAGTGCCCGGCTCGACCTCGGGTGTGGAGCCGCGCCTCGCTCTCGATAACGCCGGCAACGCGGTTGTGGTCTGGGAAAAGACCAACAACACGGTGCAGTCCTCCTATAGGCCGGCGGCCGGCGGCTGGGCCGCGGCGCTGCAGGCAAGCCCGATCGGCGCCGTCGCTTTGAATCCGCAGGTCGCGATCAGTCCGACCGGCATGGCCTGGGCGATCTGGCGCCACAAACTCAACCGGAAAGCCGGCGATCCGGTGATCACGGTCGAAGCTATCCGCCGGCAGGGAAGCGCGGCCTGGAGCGCTCCGACCCTGAGGGACCTGACGCTCGCTCCCAGCGAAACCGCTCCCGTTGCCGAAGGAGAACCCCAGATCAAGTGGAACGCCAATGGCCAGCGAATGGCGGCCTGGGCCAATCGGCCCACGGGGGTGGCGTTCATGCAGGAGCGCTGGGGAAGCGGAGGAGACTTCGGCGGCTGGAGCGAACCGCCCATCTCCCTCTCTGACGGCACGAGGAACATCGAGGTCCCACAGATCGCCATCGACGGCCAGGCTCGCGCGGTTGCCGTGTGGAGGAGCTTCGACGGAAGCGGATTCGGCGTGCGGGCCTCGACGACGGCCGCCATCAACGGGTCCTGGTCTGCCTCGGCCCCACTCGCGACAAACCAGACGCTGCTTGAACCGCAGGTGGCGATCGATCCTGCCGGCGACGCGACCGCGGTGTGGCCGGCGATCGGAGGAGGAGTGATCTCCGCCGCGTCCCGTCCGGCGGGGGGTGTCTTTGGCGCCGTCACTCCGATCAAGGTCGGCGGAGTCGACCCGCGGGTCGCGATGGACGCGGCCGGCGATGCGATCGTCGCCTGGGCCCAGCTGGGCGCGGCGATCGAAGTCGCCGTCAACGACGTGACGGCACCCGTGCTCTCGGCGGTTGCCGTTCCGGCCGGCGTCGAGGCGGGGACCGCTGCGCCGATGACGGCGACCGCCTCCGATAAATGGTCTTCTGCGAGCGTCAGCTGGAACTTTGGCGACGGCACGACGGCGACCGGCGGCGCGGTCAGTCACGCCTACGCCGCGGCGGGGGCGAAGACCGTCACCGTGACCGCCACCGATGCGGTTGGCAACGCCACCAGCCAGACCCGGACTATCTCGGTCACGCAACCGCCCACGAGCTCGGTCACGCAACCGCCTGCCGCGGCCGGCGGGACGGGTCCGAAAGGGAAATCCGACGACGCCCCCCGGGTCAGGCTTGGCGTCGTCGTTCCAAAACAGTCCTGGAAAGCGATCGGCAAGGCCAAGGCGGTCAAGTTGAGCTGCAGCCTGGACCCGATCGGCACCTGCGCTGCCACGGCGACCGTCAGCGGTTCGGTCGCCAAACGCCTCGGATTGAAGCCGGCCAAAGGGGAGAAGACGGTGCGGGTCGGCAGCGGCGAGGTGCAGATCGCAAGCAGCGATCGCCCCACGACCCTGAGGCTCAAACTGACCGGTATGGCCCGCGGCGCCATCGCCGAGGCCAGGCGGGATGTCCCGCTCACGCTGGCGGTCACCGGCAGTGCCCGGCAGCATACTTCCGTGACAGTGACCCGAAAGTTCACGATCAGACGCCCATAGAGGAGGAGCCCGTGATCAGCAAGATCGACTTCATCGGAATCCCGTCAACCGACGCAGAGCGCTCGCGGCGCTTCTACGTCGAGACGCTTGGGCTGCGGCCGGACGAGCGCGGCAAGTTCGAGTGCTGGGCGGGGGAGACCTGCTTCGGCATCTGGGAACCGGAGCAGATGGGGATGGCGTTCGCGCCGCAGAAAAACGCTCATCCGGCGCTCCACGTCGACGACGTCGCTGCGGCTCGGGCCGAGCTTGAAGCCAAGGGGGTCGAGTTCAACGGCGAGACCTTCGACACCGGGGTCTGTCACATGGCCCTCTTCACCGACCCCGACGGCAACGACCTGATGCTGCACAATCGCTACGCGCCTTACGAGTCGGCCAGCTGATGACCGACTTCCTGGTCAAGCGCGACGAACTGCGCGAGTGCCGGATCGCCGAGTCCGCTCCGCCGGACCTCGAGGCCGGCCAGGCGCTGCTGCGTGTCAAGACCTTCGGCCTGACCGCGAACAATGTCACCTACGCGGTGATGGGTGAGGCGATGTCCTACTGGGACTTCTTCCCGGCCGAGGAGGGCTGGGGCCGGGTGCCGATGTGGGGCTTCGCCGAGGTCGAGCGCAGCGAGGCCGCGGGGGTTGAGCCGGGCGCGCGTCTGTACGGGTACTTGCCGCCGTCGTCGCACCTCGTCGTCACCCCGGTCGACGCTGACGCGAGTGGGTTCGTCGACGGCTCGCCGCACCGGTCGGCGCTGCCTTCGGCCTACCACCGCTACTTGGTGACCGGGTCCGACTCGTTCTACCGCCCCGACACCGAGGCGATCCAGATGCTGCTGCGCCCGCTTTTCTTTACTTCGTTCCTGATCGATGATCAGCTCGACGACGAGGGCCTGGCGACGCGCGGGCCGGTGCTGATCTCCAGCGCCTCGAGCAAGACCGCAATCGCCGCCGCCTTCCTGCTGGGGCAGCGTGAGGGGGTCGAGCTGGTCGGGCTCACCTCGGCGCGAAGCGCCGAGTTCGTCGAGGGCCTGGGGATTTACGGCAGCACCGTTACCTACGACGCCGTCGAGTCGTTGCAGCGGCGGCCGTCCACCTTCGTCGACATCGCCGGCGATGGGGCGGTGCGCCACGCGGTCCACTCCCACTACGGCGACGAGCTTCTCTGCAGCCTCACCGTGGGGGTCACCCACTGGGAGGAGCTCGGATCCGGCGGCGACGATCTGCCCGGGCCGGCTCCGACCTTCTTCTTCGCCCCCGACCGGGTCGTCAAGCGCTCGCAGGACTGGGGCCGCGCCGGCCTCGAGCAGCGCGTTGCCGACGCCTGGCATCCCTTCTGCGAGTGGACCGGCGGCTGGCTGCAGACGATCGAGGGCGAGGGCTTCGAGGCAGTGAAGAGCGCTTACCTCGGCGTGCTCGAGGGCCGGGTCGAGCCCAAGAACGCTCACGTGTTGACCCTTACTTAGGAGGGTTTGTCCGCGGCTTACTGGCTTGAGCGAGCCAGTGCCGCTCCTTCGAGCGCATCACCGGCGTCGCCACGATGCTGCCCAGGCGCCGCTGGACGCCGCGCAGCCGCGAGTCGTGTCCGGCGGGGAGCAGCTTCGCCAGCTGGCGGTACTCGCGCGAAACCTGGCTGGTGCGGAAGACGGTGGCGATCTCGGTGAGCAGGGCCGCCGGCTCGGAGACCGTCGTGCGGGCGAGCTCCTTGCCCTCGACCGTGATTTGCAGCTCCGCCGGATAGCCGCGGGCGGGGGGTGGAGTTGGCGGCGAAGCCATGGCGGCGCCGATCGCCTCGGCCAGCTCCTTGCGCGCCGAGGTTACGTCGCGCGAACGAGCTCGCGCCCGTCCCTGGCCCTCCTTGGTCGCGACCAAGCGGGCTCCGCCGAGCTCTCCCTCGCCGAACTCCTCGAGCAACCAGCGATCGCCCGCGACGGCCAGCGCCGGTATTCCCTCGGCGGCCAACCCCTGGGCGTAGACCTGGACCTCGTTGAGCGACTCGCCGTCGAGCCGCACCTCCATGTCCCAGACGAAGGTGTGCGAGCAGAAGGCGCGCGGATTTGGCGTGCTGGCGTGGTGACCGATGAAGACGACCGCGTCGAGCGGGGCGCCGTTGGCCTTGGTCAGCGAGGGCTCGGCCTCGACCAGCGCCAGGTCGGCGATTGGCCGCACCTCGACTCCCGCGGGCATGCGGGCGCGTTCGATGTTGGTCCCGACCATGTGCCAGTCGCCGACGGCGATGCGGTCGGCGCCGGCATCGCGCAGCGCCTCGATCGCGACCAGCACCTCGTCGGTCATCAGGGTGCGGCCGCGGGCGTAGGCGCCGGGATGCGACGGCAGGCAGTCGCCGTAGTCGTCGATGCCCGCGATCCCCTCCATGTCAGCCGCGATCAAGACGTTCATCGCGGGCCAGCCTAGGCCACCCTGCCGGGCAGGGTCACCGCGGTAAGGGTCGAAAGTAATGGCATGAACCAAAAACTTGACGTCGGTGGAACCCTCAGCCAGATCTTCTCGACCTACGGCGCCCAGGCCGGTGTGCTGCTGCCGGTTGCCCTTGCGATCTTCGCGGTGGTGGCGATCGTCAACGCGATCATCGCCGGCAGCTTCATCCTCCTCCCGCTCGGCCTCGCGGTCAGCGTGGTCGCGGCGACGCTGTACCAGGGAATGGTGGTCGGGCTGGTGCGCGACGTCCAAGATGGCCGCCGCGACTCTTCGGTTCAAGACCTGATCGACGCCGCCTGGCCCGTGGTCCTGCCGCTGATCGGCGTCGGCATCCTAGCCGGCATCGCGATCGGGATCGGCTTCCTGCTCTTGGTCATTCCGGGCCTGATCCTGCTGACGATCTGGGCCGTGATCGCCCCGGTGATCGTGGTCGAGCACAGCGGCGTCATGGACTCCTTCGGCCGCTCCCGCGAGCTGGTGCGGGGCAACGGCTGGCAGGTCTTCGGCGTGATCTTCGTCGTCTTCCTGATCTCCGCCGTGGTCGCCGGCATCCTCGGGGCGATCGGGGCCGGGATATCCGACAGTGTCGGGATGCGGATCCTCTTCAACCTGATCGCCTCGACGATAACCGCGCCGATCGCGGCGCTTGCCGCGGCGACGATCTACTTCCGCCTGCTGGCGATCGAGGGCGAGGCAGGGACAGGGACACCGGAGGCGCCGTTGCCGCCGGCCCCACCCACCGCGCCCGCTTGAGTCGTGTGACATCTGCACGCAAGGACTGGCTGACCAGCCAGCGTGTCAGAATGCCTGGGTCTTGACCGCGAACGGGGGATCCATCGAGCACGTCAACGTGCTGATCGTCGGCGCCGGCATTTCCGGCATCGGCGCCGCCTATCACCTGGGCGAGCGTTGCCCCGGCAAGAGCTACGCGATCCTCGAGGCGCGCGACGATCTCGGCGGCACCTGGGACCTCTTCCGCTACCCCGGCATCCGCTCGGACTCCGACATGCACACGCTTGGCTACCGGTTCAAGCCGTGGACCGACGAGAAAGCGATCGCCGATGGCCACCTGATCCTCGACTATGTTCGCGAGACCGCGCGCGAGAACCGAATCGAGGAGAAGATCCGCTTCGGTCACCGCGTCGTTCGAGCCGAGTGGTCGACGGCGGACTCGCGCTGGACGCTTGAGGCCGAACGCACCGACAGCGGTGAGACCGTGCGGCTGACCTGCGGCTACCTCTGGAACTGCACCGGCTACTACAGCTACGACGAGGGCTACACGCCGGAGTTCGAGGGGTCCGAGCGCTTCTCCGGGCCAATCGTCCACCCACAGCACTGGCCCGAGGACCTCGACTACGCCGGCAAGCGCGTCGTCGTGATCGGCAGTGGCGCGACCGCGGTGACCTTGGTCCCGGCAATGGCGAAACAGGCGGAGCAGGTGACCATGCTGCAGCGCTCGCCTACCTATGTCCTGGCGATGCCGGAGGAGGACCCGATCGCCAAGGTCGTGCGCCGGGTGTTGCCGCTGAAAGCCGCCTACACGCTGATCCGCTGGAAGAACGTCCTCCTGCAGATGGGGCTTTACAAGCTCAGCAAGAGCCGTCCCACTCTGGTCAAAAGAATCATCCGCAAAGGCAACGAACGCCTGCTGCCGGCCGGCTACGACATCGACAAGCACTTCAAGCCCCGCTACAACCCATGGGACCAGCGCATGTGCCTGGTACCTAACGGCGACCTCTTCGCCTCGATCCGCTCGGGCGAGGCGGAGATCGTCACCGACCGGATCGAGACCTTCACCGAGGGCGGGATCAAGCTCGAGTCAGGCGCTGAGCTCGAGGCGGACGTGATCATCACTGCGACTGGGCTGAACGTGCTCTTCCTCGGCGGCATGGAGCTAGTCGTCGACGGCAGCCCTGTCGACTTCTCCAAGCTGATGGCCTACAAGGGCATGATGCTCAACGGGATCCCCAATTTCGTCTTCACGCTCGGCTATACCAACGCCTCTTGGACGCTCAAGGCTGATCTCACCTCCGAGTACGTCTGCCGGCTGCTCAACCACATGGACGCGCGCGGCTACAAAAGCTGCATGCCGGAAGTGACCGATCCCTCAGTGGTCGTGGAGCCGATCCTCGATTTCAACTCCGGCTACGTCCTGCGCGCCCTCGACAAACTTCCCAAGCAGGGCTCGAAGGAGCCGTGGAAGCTGCGGCAGAACTACGTGGTCGATACGCGGGCGATCAGGCACAGCCCGATCGACGACGGCGCGATGCAGTTCTCCAGTGCGCACCAGGCCAAGCCCCCGCTGGAGCCTGTCGCCGGCTGAGCAACAAGCGGCGGGATAGCATCGGGTCGGTTGCATGGACGATCCACCCCGCCTCAACCCCCTGCCCGACAGCTTCGCCGCGACCGTCGCCTCGTTGCACCGGGTCGCCGAACGGATCGTTGCTCCTTCGCGCAAGCCCGACAACGAGATCGCGCTCGAGGCGACGCCTGGTGGTTTCGGCACGCCAGTCTTCGAACACGATGGCTTTCGCCATCAGGTCCGGGTCGACGGCGCCGAGCTGGTCCACGCCGAGGGCGCCGCCGAACGGCGTGCCCCATTGAACAGCCTCGCCACGGCGGCTGGAGCCGTCTCCGGGCTGCTGCCAGCTGGCGCGGAGCTCGACGACCAGCCGTTGGCGGTCGACCCGGCAGCCTCGAGGGCGCTGGGCGACTGGTATGGCTTTGCCGCCGCGATTCTGGCCCACCTCGGCGCCATGGCGAACTTCGCCGACGCGGTGACGCCGGCACGCCTCTGGCCCGAGCACTTCGACATCGCGATCGAACTGGGTGCCGAGGACGATGGCGTTCGCGCCAACTACGGTGCCTCGCCCGGCGGCGAGGAACACTCCGAGCCCTATCTCTATGTGGGGCCCTGGAGCGCCGAGGTCGAGGGCGACCTTTGGCGGGCGACGGGGTTCAAAGGGGCCGAGCTGAGCTACGCGGAGCTGCTCGAGGCAGCGGATCAGGGAGCGGTGGCGCTGGATTTCTTCACGATCAGGAAAGACGCATTGACGGCCATTGCCGAACACGGCTAGTGCAAACGAACGGCCCAAACCGAAAGCAAGGAGACGCAGTGACCGAGCTGACCCCGATGCAGGCCAAGCTGTGCGAGGAGAGCGAGACCGACTACTCGGACCTGAAGGCGTTCTTCATCAATTGCACCCTGAAGCGCAGCCCCGAGGTCTCCAATACGCAGGGACTGATGGATATATCGATGGAGATCATGCGCCGCAACGGGGTCGAGGTCGATTGCATCCGCGCGGTCGACCACCAGATTGCCACCGGCGTCTGGCCCGACATGACCGAACACGGCTGGGACGTGGACGAGTGGCCGGCGATCTTCGCGCAGGTGATGGCGGCCGACATCCTCGTGCTCGGCATGTCGATCTGGCTGGGGGAGAAGTCCTCGGTCGCGACCCAGATCATCGAGCGCCTCTACGGTAACTCGCACCTGCTCAACGACGAGGGGCAGTACGCCTACTACGGCCGCGTCGGCGGCTGCCTGGTGACAGGTAACGAGGACGGGGTCAAGCACTGCGCGATGAACACCCTTTACTCGCTGCAGCACCTCGGCTACACGATCCCGCCACAGGCCGACTCGGGCTGGATCGGCGAGGCGGGGCCGGGGCCGTCCTACCTCGACGAGGGCTCAGGCGGCCCGGAGAACGACTTCACCAATCGCAACACCACCTTCGCCGCCTGGAACATGCTGCACCTGGCGCGGATCCTCAAGGACGCCGGCGGCATTCCCGCCCACGGCAACCAGCGCACCAAGTGGGACGCCGGCTGTCGCTTCGACTTTCCCAATCCCGAGCACCGCTAAGTCCCATCCGACATTGACCCCACTCAGGGGTGGTCAATGTCGGATGGGACTTAGCTGCCGCCCCCGCACCCTCCGCCGCCACAACCGCCACCCGAGCAGCCGCCGTTGCAGCCCGAGCCGCTGCAACCACTGCCGTGATGATGGCCCGGGCTGCCTTCGAGCCCGCCGCCGATCCCGCCCGCGCAGGCCCATCCGGTTGCCAGCGGATAGGTCGCCCTCGAGCGCGAGGCGCTCAGCTGCAGGCCGTTGATGCCGAGCGGCTCGGCTGCCCCAAGACGCTCGTCGAGGTCCCAGAGCACGGATTCCTCGCTCGATCCCATCTCGGAGCGGTCCCAGGCGCGAACGGTGTCGCCGAGGGCGTCACCCATCGGCGTCGACATCGCCTCATCGGGGGTGTGGTGGAGGTAGCCGCCGAAGGCCACCTCGCAGAAGCGGATGTAGGAGAGCGAGTCGAGGATGAACTCGTGCCATGCCTCATCGACGAGGCGAGAGGGCATGCCGAGGATCGTGCGGCCCCGCCAGGCGCAGCAGACGAACCACTCGCGCAGGCCCTGCTCGACCAGCTTCCAGCCGGCCTCGTCGAGTTGGCTGCGACGCTGGACGCGAGCCGCGATGTGGGTCGGGAACGTGTACGAGGTGATGTAGGCCTCGCCTTTGCGGGCCGTCCGCCTACGCCGCGCGACCAACAGCTTGTTGGGCTTGCGTTGACGCCCGCCCACCGCTCTTTGGGTACCTGCGTTTTTGCTCATTCGCAGCCTCCTTCAGATCATGCCCGCGGATCGCGGCCGGAAATAGTCCTCCCTCGGGGCTAAAAGGTCAAGTCTTTTCGAGCCGCTCAGCTGGGCAGCACGGCGATCGCTCGGCCCGGAGCGCCGCTGGCGGTAGCGATCTTGACCGGGAGGAAGACGAAGGAGGCACCGCGGGCGGGCAGGTGGTCGAGGTTCGTGAGCCCCTCGACGAAGAGCATTTTGCGGCTGAGTCCGGCGCGGTGGACTTCGTTGCCCTCCTCGGCCGAGCCCATGCTTGGCGCGTCGATGCCGATCGTGTGGACGCCGCGCTCGTGCAGGAAAACGGCGACGGCTGCCTCCGGGGCGGGCCAGGCGGGACGCGATTGCAGTACGACCGGTTCGTGCAGGAAGGCCTTGCCGGCCTCCCCCTTGACGTAGTGCTTCGACCAGCCGGTCAGCAGCAGCGCGATCTCGCCAGGCTCGAAAGGGCCGTTCTCCGCCTCCCAGGCTTCGAGGTGGGCGACCGTGATCGGCGGGCTGGCGCCGGGTTTGGCCTCACCGTCGAGGTGGCGCACGTCGACAACCGCGGCCGGGCCAATCAGCTTCGAGAGGTCGAGCTTCTCGGCGCTGGCTTCGCCCAGCGGTCCCTCGTCCGGCAGCCCTGACCCCGGCGGCGGGATGTAGTGGGAGGGGGCGTCGACGTGGGTGCCGGCGTGCTCGTCGAGGATGAAGAAATGTGTGACGTAGGGGCCGAGTGAGCAGCTGCATGCCCCGGTCGGCAGTTCTCCCTCCTCGAACCAGCTCCAGTTCTTGTGGGCGAACGGCATGTGCTCCGGCCAGGTTGAAGGCAGGTGCTCGGAGAGGGTGACCGAGAGGTCGACGATCTTGCTTGGGTCAGCTTCGATCAAGATGATCGAAGTAGTACCACGGCGCCGGGCTCAGGCCTCGGCGAGGAGGCGTTCGGCGAGCCGGTTCATGCCGCGCTCGTGGGCCGCCTTGGCGGCGCCCACCCAGTCGGTCACGCGATCGGCGGGCGGCTCGACGCCGGCGTCGCGCAGTGTCGCGATGTCCTTGAAGGCGCGCAGGTCGTCCGCGGCTTCGAGCAGGGCGCCCCGCAGGGCCGGCCGGTGCTCGCGGATCGCGTTGTCGAGGATCGCCTCCAGCGAGCCGTGGCGGCGCAACAGTTCGGCGGCGGTCTTCGGCCCGACGCCCTTGGCGCCGGGAAGGCCGTCGGAGGGATCGCCGCGCAAGGCGATGAAGTCGGGGACGAGCTCGGGCGGGATCCCGTAGCGCTCTTCAACTCCCTCCGGGGTGACTTCTTCGGCCCCTTTGCCTTTTGCTCCCGTCTTCACGTAGAGGACCGTGACCCGCTCGGCGGCGCACTGGTACATGTCGCGGTCTCCGGTCATCAGCAACGCCAGCCCGCCGGCCTCTGACTCCTTGCGGGCGTAGGTGCCGAGCAGGTCGTCGGCCTCGAGCGAGTCGCTCGTCGCCACCGTCCAGCCGAAGGCGCTGAAGAAAGCGGGGCAAGCGGCGAACTGCGGCGAGAGATCGTCGGGCATCGCCGCCTCGCGCTCGGCGTGGTAGGCGGGGTAGAGCTCGGTGCGGTAGGAGGCGGCGTCGGGGCCGAAGCAGAGCGCAACCGCTCGCGGCTGGTGGATTTCGATCTCGCGCAGGATCAGGTTGGCGGTGCCGAGCAGGGCGTTGACCGGCTTGCCGTCCGGCCCGATGATCGAGTCGGGCAGCGCGTAGAAGGCGCGGAAGAGCATCGAGGGCGTGTCGACGGCGAGCAGCGGCTGGGCCACAGCGCCAGCCTACGGGGCCCGACGGGCCTGAAACGTGTCGATATGTCGCGTTTGCGGCCCGTCGGCCCGCAGTTGAGTACCGTCTTGGCGATGGGAAACGGCAGGGGACCCCGCATCGCCCCGGGCGGCCGGGCCGAGATTGGCCTGGTCAACGCCGCGTTCGCCAGGGCCGCGGGCCTCGTTACAAAAGGCGAGCCGCCGCGGATCTTCACCACGCTGGGTCGCCACCGCGGACTCTTCCGGCGCTGGCTTTGGTTCGCCGCAGTGTTGATGCCCGGTGGCAAGCTGCCACGCGAGGAGACCGAGCTGGTGATCCTGCGCGTCGCCCACAACACCGGCAGCGAATACGAGTGGAGCCAGCACGAGCGGATGGGCAAACGGGCGGGGCTGAGCGAAGAGGAGATCTCGCGGGTGCGGGCTGGCGCTGATGCGCCGGGCTGGTCGGAGCGCCGGGCCCTGTTGCTCCGTGCCGCCGACGCGATGCACGAGCAGCGCCAGATTGGCACCGAGCTCTGGGACGAGCTGAGCCGCCACCTCGACGAGGTCTTACTGATCGAGCTCTGCATGCTGATTGGCCACTACGAGATGCTGGCGATGACACTCAACACGCTCGAAGTCGAGCCCGAGTCCCCCGCGCGACTATGAGCTTCCGGTGCGCCTTTTGGACCTCAGGGGTGCATAAAGCGCACCGGAAAGGAGGCTCCTGATGGGTATCGATGACCTGCGGGGCAAGCGTTGCCTGATCACCGGCGCGGCGAGCGGTATCGGGCGAGCGACGGCGATCGCCGTCGCCGGCCACGGCGCCGAGCTCTTCCTCACCGATCGCGATGGCGATGGGCTCGAGCAGGTTGCAGCCGAGATCCGGACTGCCGGAGGCACCGTCACTTACTTTGGCGCGGCAGATGTCGCCGACCACGAGGCGGTCGTCGCCCTTGCCGAAGAAGTGCATGCACTTGCCCCCAGCATGGACGTGGTGATGAACATCGCCGGGATCTCGACCTGGGGGCGAATCGAGGAGTTGGAGCACGAGCACTGGCGACGCACGATCGAGATCGACCTGATCGGCCCGATCAGCATCCTCGAGTGCTTCGTACCGCCGATGATCGAGGCCCGCCGCGGCGGCCACGTCGTCAACGTCTCCTCGGTCGCAGGACTTTTCGGCTTGCCCTGGCATGCCCCTTACAGCGCGGCCAAGTTCGGCCTGCGCGGCGTCTCCGAGGTGCTGCGCTTCGATTTGCGCAAGAACCGCATCGGCGTCAGCTTGGTCTGCCCGGGAGCGGTGAAGACTCCGCTCGTCGGCACCGTGGACATTGTCGGGGTCGATCGGGACAGCCCGAAAATGCGCAAGCTGATTGCGCTCTTCGAGCGGCGCGCCGTCACTCCCGAGAGCGTCGCCGAGAAGATCATCGAGGCGATCGAAAAGAACCGCTACATGGTCTTCACCTCCCCCGACGGGCGCATCCTGCATTGGTTCCAGCGCAAGTTCTCACCGCCGTACACGCTGATCATGAGGGTGATGAACCGCGAACTCGACCGGGCGGCTCGATAGCCAAGTCCGCCCGTCCTCTAGGTTTGTCGCCGTGCCTGAGGACGCCCTGCAAATCGAGGATCTGGTCAAGCGCTACCCGACCGGGGTGGAGGCGCTGCGCGGCGTCTCGCTGCAGATCAAGGAGGGCGAACTGTTCGCGCTGCTCGGACCCAACGGCGCCGGCAAGTCGACCCTGATCCACTGCACGACCGGCCTTGCCCAACCGACGGCGGGCTCGATCCACGTCTTCGGCCACGACGCGATCAGCGATTACGGCAAGGCGCGGCAGGCGGTCGGCCTGGCGCCGCAGGAGCTCAACCTCGACTGGTTCCTCACGGTTGAGGAGACGCTCGACTACCACGCCGGCTACTTCGGCATGCCCAAGCGCGAACGGCGCGAACGGACCAAAGAGCTGCTCGAGACCTTCTCGCTGACCGAGAAGGCCGACGAACGCACCCGCACGCTTTCCGGCGGGATGAAGCGGCGGCTGATCCTTGCCCGGGCGGTGATGCACCGGCCGCGGCTGCTGATCCTCGACGAGCCGACCGCCGGTGTCGACGTCGAGCTGCGGCTGGAGCTCTGGCACTACGTGCAGCGGATCAACCAGGAGGGGACGACGATTCTGCTCACCACGCACTACCTCGAGGAGGCCGAGCAGCTCTGCGACCGGATCGCCTTCATCAATGACGGCCAGATCGTCGGCGAGGGAACCAGCTCTGAGCTGGCCGCGCGCTACGGCGTCGCCAACCTCGAGGACGCCTATCTGGCGCTGGTCGGCCGCAACGAGCTCTCGCGCTCGAAGATCGAGGTCGTTTCGTGAGCGCGGCGCAGATTCGCTTCGCCACCCTCTGGCGCCGCGAGGTCAACCGCTTCATGAAGATCAAGAAGCAGACGCTGGGCGCGCCCCTGCTGGAAACCTTCCTCTATATCTCGGTCTTCGGCGCCGCGCTGGGATCGCGAATCAAAGAGCTGCATGGGATCGAATACGTCGTCTTCGTCATCCCCGGCCTGATCATGATGTCGTTCGCGATCAACTCCTTCGCCAACAACTCCTCCTCGATCCTTCAGCAGAAGTTCCAGGGGGCGATCCAGGACCAGCTCTCCTCGCCCGCCTCGCCGCTGGAGTTGCTGCTCGCCTTCACCTTCGGCGGCTTCATGCGCGGCTTGATCGTCGCCGGGCTGACATTCATCGCCGCCTCGCTGCTGGTCGACCTCCCGGTCGATCACATCCTCGTGCTGATCCCCTCGCTCTTCCTGGTCGGCTTCTTCTTCTCCCAGCTCGGCGTGCTGACGGGGGTGCGGGCGGAGCAGTTCGACGACGTCGCCTTCGTTCAGACCTTCGTGCTGACGCCGCTGATCTTCCTCGGCGGCGTCTTCTATTCGGCGACGCTGCTGCCGCAGCCCTTCGAGACCCTGACCCACTTCAACCCGATCTACTACATGATCAACCTGGTCCGTTACGGCTTCGTCGACTTCACCGAAGTCAGCATCCCGCTCTCGCTGCTTGCCCTCACCGCGGCGACCGCTGGGCTCTTTGCGATCAACCTGCGCCTCTTCTCGCGCGGCTACAAGCTGCGCGCGTAGGTGCCCTAAGCGTCGGCGAGCGGCAGGCGCTCGGAGAGGCCGGTCAGCTCGAGCACCCGGGTCACCGCCGGGGCGGCGCTGGGGATGAAGCAGACCCTCTCGTCGCCATCGTTGTTGCCGAGGGCGGCGACCAGCAGTGCGATCCCGGTCGAGTCGATGAACTCAAGCTCGCGCATGTCGATCACGACCCGGGATGCGGTCTCGGCGAGCGACGCCTCCAGCGCCGTTTCCGCCGTGCCGGCGTTGGCAAGGTCGAGCTCTCCACAGAGGGAGATCACGTGGGTGTCACCTTCTTTAGCCGTGCGCACGACGAGCGTGCCGTCGGCGATATCGCGTTGCTCGCTTGACATTGCAAAGCCTCCCTGGCGGAGATCTGACTCCCTGAGCCTACGACAGTCGCGATTGAAGCGCAGCGGTCCGGGTAACCCGCATGTGCATTGCAAGCGAGTCGAGGAGAGGAGTGAGCGGAGATGCCACCGCGAGGAGTGAAGAAAGGCAGCAAGCGGGCGCGTCAGTACGAGGAGGTCAAGAAGAGCGAGAAGAAAGCCGGTCGCTCCGAGAGCCGTGCCGAGGAGATCGCGGCACGCACGGTCAACAAGGAAAAGGCGCGCTCGGGCGAGTCGCGCACCAGCTCACGCAGCTCGACCCGGGGCAGTTCGGCGAGCAGCCGTGGAGGCAAGCAGTCCGGCAAAGGGCCGGGGGGACGCACCCGCGAACAGCTTTACAACGATGCCCGCAAGCTCAACATCGAAGGCCGTTCGAAGATGAACAAGAGCCAGCTGCAGCGGGCGGTCGCCGGGGCGAGCTGAGGCCGGCTACCAGGCGTCGACGAAGCGGCCGCTGCCGCCGGGTGGGTAGCCCGGCGCGGCGGCGGCGAGGGTCGAGGCAATCAGGCGGCGGGTCTCGGTTGGGTCGATCACGTCGTCGAGCTCGAAGAGGGCGGCGGCGTTGAGCGCTTTGGCGTTCTCCTCGGCGGCCGCGGTGAGGTCTCTGACGCGTTGCTCGCGCTCGCCCTCCTCCTCGATCGCCTCGAGCTCCTTGCGCAGGGCGAGCCGGACCGCGCCCTCGAGGCCCATCGGCCCGAGGTGCGCCGAGGGCCAGGCGACCGTGAGCAGTGGCTCGTGCAGGCTGCCGCCCGCCATCGCCTGGGCGCCGAGGCCGTAGCCGCGGCGCAGGATCACCGCGATCAGCGGCACGGTGAGGGCGGCGCCGGCGAGCAGCAGACGCGACGCGTGCCGCACCAGGCCGGTCGCCTCGGCCTCCGGTCCCACCATCATTCCCGGCGTGTCGATCAGCGAGACGACCGGCAGGCCGAAGCTGTCGCAGAGCTGCAGAAAGCGGGCCGCCTTGTCCGCCGCGTCGCTGGTGATCGCCCCGGCGACGTGGCGCGTGTCGTTGGCGATCAGGCCCAGCGGGCGGCCCTCGATGCGGGCGAGGGCGGTGACCATCTCCGGGGCGAAACGCTCGCGCAGGAAGGTGACCGAGCCTGCGTCGGCGAGCGTCTCGACGATCGGCTGCACGGCGTAGGCGCGGCGCTGGCGTTCCGGGACCGCGTCGCGGAGGACGACCTGATCCGGTGCGGAGCCCGGTGGAGTGGGGCCTTGGAAATAGCCAAGCAGGCGCTTGGTCGCCGCGACCGCGGCCCCCTCGTCGGCGACGACGAGATCGACCACGCCGTTGCCGGCCTGCATCGCGATCGGTCCGACCTCGTCCGGGTCGACCTTGCCGAGGCCGCCGCCCTCGATCATCGCCGGGCCGCCCATGCCCAGCGAGACATTCTCGGTGGCGACGATCAGGTCGGAGCAGCCGGCGATCACGGCGTTGCCGGCGAAGCAGCGCCCGGCGACGACGGCGATCCGAGGCACCAGGCCGGAGAGGTGCGCCCAGAGCGCGAAGGCGCGGGTATCGAGGGCGGAGACGACGGGATAGTCGGTGTCGCCCGGGCGGCCGCCGCCGCCCTCGGCGAAGAAAACGGTGGGCAGGCGCATGCGCTCGATCAGCTCGAAGAGGCGATCCTTCTTGCGGTGACCGAGGGCGCCCTGGGTGCCGGCGAGGACGGTGTAGTCGTAGGAGAGCACGGCGCAGGCGCTGCGCTCGCCGAAGAGTTCGCCGTTGATTCGAGCGGTCCCCGCGACCAGGCCGTCGGCGGGGGTGTTCGCGATCAGATCCTCGAGATCTCGCCGGCCCCGCTGGGCAGCGATCGCGAAGCGGCCGTACTCGACCAGCGATCCGGGATCGACGAGGTCGGCGACGTTCTCGCGGGCGGTGCGGGCGCCGGCGGCGTGGCGTCGCTCGACCGCTTCATCGCGCGCCTCATCCATGGTCAGCACCCGACGTTCGAGCAACTCGGCGAGATCAGGGCGCCCTCCCTCGTCACTCCTCGGCTTTTCGTCGGGCACGATGGGCATGTTCCCAGACGGCAGGGGGCTTGAACGCTCGACACTTCCTATGTAGCTTCCTGGTCTATTCGTCCAGGCACGCTGCGGGATTGGCAGCGCCAAAAAGGAGGCACGTTGAAGCAACGACTTTCCCGTTTCAGTTCAGTTAGGGGCACGATCGCAATCGCCGTCGGGCTGACCGCCTGCATGGCCCTCGCGCCGGCCCTCGCCAGTGGTGCCACCGACCTTGGCCCCGCCAACACCGTCTACATCAAGCAGGGCGGCGGCGGCCCCGAGGGCGGCTTGCGGTTCGTCGCTCCCAAGACGATCGCCTCCGGCGCTGAGCTTGAGGTGCTCAACCAGACCAACCCGCACCAGGTCGGCCCGCACACCTTCTCGCTGGTCACCAAAGGCTCGCTCCCGAAGACCAAGAAGGCGGAAAAGAACTGTTTCACGCCGAAACACATCTGCATGGCGATTGCCAAATGGCACGGCACCAACGGCAATGGCCCGGTCACCAAGAATCCGACCAAAGCTGGACTCGACGGCTGGGACACGCTCGGCAGCGTGACCAAGGTGGGCGATTCCTGGTTCACCGGCGAAAAGAAACCGGGAACCTCGATTGAGCAGCCCGTCTCGGCAGTCGCCGGGACCACGCTCTACTTCATGTGCGCGATCCACCCGTTCATGCAGGGGTCGATCGAAGTGGTGGCCCCTGTGCCCGCCCCGGTAGCAACGAGCTAGCGTACGGCTGGGCAGTCCTCAGATCCGCCTCGCCTGGGGCGCCGAGCATTTCTCGGCGCCCTGGGTAGCGGCGCGCTTGCCACGGCCTTGCCGTTGGGAGTTCGCCCCGGCGCTCTCCTCTCTCGGGGTGGTCGATCCTCGCCGCAAGCCCGCGCGGCCGAGCCCTTCCGGGCGCGCCTGCCGATCCCGGAAGAGCTGACCGGCGCCCGCTTGACGATTCCGATCCGCGAGGCCGAGGTGCCGATCATGCCCGGCGCACCGACGCGGATGTGGACCTACGGCGGCAGCTTCCCGGGGCCGACGATCCGCCGCCCCGCCGGGCAGCGCACCGAGGTCACCTTTCGCCACGAACTGCCGCGGTCGGTCGGGGAGTTGACCGTCCACCTGCACGGCGGTCACAACCGCACCCAGTTCGACGGCCAGCCCGGCGGGCTGACGCCGGCCCACGCGCGCTCCTTCTACTGCGATATCCCGCGCGGTCTCTCGGCGCGGCAGTCCGGCAACGACCTGTTGCTCAATCCGGGGGGTCGAAAAACCTACGTCTACGACCTAATCGAGGACGGTCGGCCCGAACGGGCCGCCTTCCAGTGGTACCACGACCACCGCCTTGACCACACCGCTCGCAACGTCTGGCACGGGCTGGCGGGGATGTGGATCGTCGACGACGATTTTGAGCGGAGCCTGCCGCTGCCGCGCGGCGAGCGCGATATCCCGCTGATGATCGCCGACCGCTCCTTCGATCGCCGCAACCAGCTCACCGATCCCTTCACCAACCTGCGCCCGCCGAACGACGGGATTAATGCCCACAACGTCCTCGTCAACGGCACCTACATGCCGCACCACCGGGTGACGGCGCAGCGCTACCGCCTGCGCATCCTCAACGTCTCCCAGTTCCGCCCCTACAACCTCTACCTCTCCAACGGCGCACCGATGATCCAGATCGGCACCGATAGCGGCCTGATGCCGAAACCGGTGCGACGCAGCGAGATCATGCTGGGGCCGGGGGAGCGGGCCGAAGTCGTGGTCGATTTTGCCGCTGCGGCGGGGGAGGGGGTGGAGCTGCGCAGCGGGTCGCGCCACGGCGCCAGAAACCCGCTCGGCACCCACCCCTACATCGGCGCCCTCATGCAGTTCCGGGTCGACTCCCAGCACCTGCCGGATCGCACCCGGGTACCGCGCAAGCTGCGGCCGCTGCCCGCCTGGACCAAGCACGTCTCGCATAAGCCGAAACACAGCTGGGAGATCTCGATCGGCGGCGCCTTCCAGACGACCTGGCTGATCAACGGGCGGACCTTCAACCCGGCCCGTGCCGACGCCCATCCAAAGTTGGGAGCGATCGAGACCTGGGAGATCGTCAACCGCACCAAGGTCGCCCACATGATGCATATCCACGCCACCGACTGGTACCTGCTCGCTCGCAACGGCAAGCCACCGCCGCCGTGGGAAGACTGCCTCAAGGAGACCTTCTTCGTCTACCCCCGCGAACGCCTCCTGCTCGCCGGCCGCTTCACCGACTACACCGGCAAATTCATCATCCACTGCCACATGCTCGACCACGAGGACCACGGCCTAATGGCCCAGTTCGAGGTCGTTAAACCCTGAGAGTCCGCCCGGAATCTCCTCGCGCACGCCAGGCGGCGGCGGACGCTGCGCGGCGCGGAGTCCTCAGTCGGCCGAATAGCGCTGCTCATGAGTATCCGGTTCGCTCAGGTGGGGTCGCCCCGAGGCCGAGACCGACCCGCTCGAAGCGGCCGGTCAGG
>DATNGZ010000048.1:0-6393 GCA_035605695.1 Solirubrobacterales bacterium
GGTCATCGGGGCAGGTTACTCACGTGTTACTCACCCGTTCGCGGCTTTGCCCCAGGGCAAGCCCTGGTTCGTCGCACCACTTGCATGTGTTAAGCACGCCGCCAGCGTTCGTCCTGAGCCAGGATCAAACTCTCCGTGAAAGGTACTTCTTACAGAGAGCTGTCATGCCTGGCAAATTGCAAATCGCCGGGTACACATACTCGGCGACCGGCATGACGGGTAAATCAGACCACCCGGCGCGCTGGCGCACCAGGTGGATCGGGCTCAAACATCCCCACAGACACGAATGTCTGAGGGGTGCACGCTGCTCAGTTTTCAAAGACCGCTGCGCCTTCGCGACGGGACTCGCCGCTCCTCACGCATGGGCCAGGCACGGAGGCCTGCCCCGGAAGGACGCGGGAGTATAGCGCTAAGGCGGCGGTTTGCCTAGTCGGCGGAGACGAGGCGCCGGAAGCGGCGCTTGCCAACCTGCAAAACGCGGCCATTCAGCGCTTCTGGAGCCAAATCCAGCGTATCGGAGGCGATCGTCTCGCCGTCGAGCTTGGCGCCTCCCTGTTTGATCAGGCGGCGCGCCTCGCTGGAGCTGATCTCGAAAGCACCCGCCATAAGCAGCGGCAAATGGATCAGATCGCCGTTTTCGCCGGTGTAGGGACCGAGGTCGAGATCCTCGACCTCGTCCGGCGCCTCGCGCTGTACGAAGAGGCGGTTGAAATGGGCCTCCGCCTCTGTTGCCGCGGCGGCGTCGTGGAAGCGCTCGACGATGCCGCGGGCCAACGCCCGCTTGGCCTCGTTAGGGGGTGCCCCAGAGGGTGGCTCGGCGCCGAGCACAAGCCGAAAGTAATCGGTCATTGCCTCGTCGGGCACCCGCATCGTCTTGCCGAACATCTCCTCCGGCGCCTCGCTGACGCCGATGTAGTTGCCGAGCGACTTGCTCATCTTCTTCGTGCCGTCGGTACCGACCAGGATCGGCATGGTCAGGATCGACTGCGGCGCCTGGCCGTAGGCCGTCTGGATGTCGCGGCCGAAGAGCAGGTTGAACTTCTGGTCGGTCCCCCCCAGCTCGACGTCGGCCTCAACCGCGACCGAGTCGTAGCCCTGCAGCAGCGGGTAGAGCAGCTCGAGGGCGGCGATCGGCGCACCGGCAGCGAGCCGCTTCTGGAAGTCGTCGCGCTCGATCAGGCGGGCGACGGTGGTCTGCGCCAGCAGGCCGAGCAGCTCCTCCGGCTCCATCCGCAGCCACTCGCTGTTAAAGCGGACCTCGGTGCGCTCGCGATCGAGCAGCTTGAAGGCCTGCTCCTGGTAGGTGGCGGCATTGGCCTCGATCTCCTCCGGCGAGGGCATCGGCCGCTGGGCAGAGCGGCCGCTGGGATCGCCGACCCGAGCGGTGAAGTCGCCGACGATCAGGACTACCTGATGCCCGGCCCGCTGGAAATCGCGCAGCTTCTCGAGGACGACCGTGTGACCGAGGTGGATGTCGGGGGTGGTTGGGTCGATCCCGAGCTTGACCCGCAGGGGCCGCCCGACGGCGAGCTGCTCTTGCAGCCTCCCCGTCGGCAGCACGTCCACCGCGTTACGCGTCAGGTCCGCCATCGAGCCAATGCTAGACTGCCGCACTCTCTTGGCGGGCGAACGCAGCAAGCCGCGCCTCAAGAAGCTACGCATCCTCTTCGTTTTTTTGGGGCTTTGCGTGCTGGGGCTTGTCTCGATGGTCTTCGGGATGATGGCCGCTGTCTCGCGGGACCTGCCGGCGATCTACAACTTCGCCCAATACAAGGCCTCGAAGAACAGCGAGGTCTACGACGCCTCGGGCGAACCGATCGGCACCCTAACCAGCGACCAGAACAAGATCCTGCTCACCTCGGGGCAGATCTCGCCCAACATCAAGAACGCCGTGGTCTCGATCGAGGACTCGCGCTTCTACGAACACAACGGCGTCGACTTCCAGGGCATCGGTCGCGCCCTGGTCAAGGACATCCTCAGCCAGAGCGCCGCCCAGGGCGCCTCGACGATCACCGAGCAGTTCGTCAAGAACGCGCTCGAAGCCGAAGGCAGCCGCACGGTCTTCGAGAAGTTCCGCGAGGCGGCGCTCGCCTACCGACTCGAGCGCCACTGGACCAAGGACAAAATCCTCACCGAGTATCTGAACACGATCTATTTCGGCGAGGGCGCCTACGGGATCGAGGCGGCGGCCCGCACCTACTTCGGCAACGCCCATCCCGGCTGCGGTACCCCGACCGAGCCCTGCGCCTCGGTGCTCGAGCCCTGGGAGGCGGCAATGCTGGGCGCGATCATCGCCTCACCCTCCGCCTACGACCCCAAGATCTACCCCGAAAATGCGCTGATGCGACGCAACATCGTGCTCGAAAAGATGTACGAACAGGGCTACATAACGCACGAACAGTTCGATGAAGGGCGTCAGCAGGCGCTGCCAGCTCCCGATGACATAGAGCCGCCCAAACTCGACTCGAAGGCTCCCTACTTCACCGCCTGGCTGCGCCAACAGCTGGTCGAACGCTACGGTGCCTCAAAGGCCTTTTTCGGCGGCTTGAAAGTGAAGTCGACCCTCGACCTGCGGCTGCAGGGCGCCGCCGAAGAAGCGGTCAGCTCATATTTGGGCTACCTGCCGGCAACCGCTTCGGTCGTCGTCATCGACAACAAAAACGCCGGGGTAAAGGCGATGGTCGGGGGGCCCGACTTCGAGACCAAGCCCTTCAACCTCGCCACCCAGGGACACCGCCAGCCCGGCTCCTCGATCAAGCCGTTCACGTTGATCACGGCGCTGGAGGAGGGCATTTCCCCGTACACGACGTTTGAATCCGCCCCGCAATACATCCACTACGGCAAGAACAACGAAGAAACCTTTGAAGTGAACAACGACGAGGACTCCTACCTCGGCTCCTGCGACATCGTCTGCGCGACGACGTACTCGGATAACTCGATCTACGCGCAGCTCGGTCTCGAAGCGCTGAAAGGCAAAACGATCCAGGACCGCACCCACTCGATCGCGGGGACGATCCACAAGGCGGGCTACGGGGACCCGATCTCGACCAATCCCTCGATGGTGCTCGGTGGGCTCGAAGTCGGCGTCACGCCGCTGGGCTGGACCTACGCCTACTCGACAATCGGCAACAACGGCGACCGCATCAGCGGCACGCTGGCACCACGACCCGGGGACAGCCCCGTCGCCTATACCCAGGTCACCGACCAGGACGGCAACACGATCAAGGACGGCGACAACGACTCGATCCACACCCAGGTGATCTCCGAAGGCGTCGCCGAAGAAGCGAAGGGCATCCTCGAAACTGTGGTCAGCAGCGGCACCGGAGTCAACGCCGACGCCGGGGCCTCCGGCCAGTGGGGCAAGACAGGAACTACCGAGAACAACGGCGACGCCTGGTTCTGCGGTGGCATCGAAAGCGAAGTAACCGCCTGCGTCTGGGTTGGCTACGCCGACACGACGACGCCGATGACGACGCTCTACAACGGTGGTCCGGTGATGGGCGGCACCTTCCCGGCGCTGATCTGGTCCAGCGTGATGTCAGCCTGGCAGGAGATCAAGTCAGAACGGGCCGCGGAAGCCAAGGAAGACGAGGGAAGCAAGGAACACAAGGCCGACTCCGGTTCCTCTTCGGGCTCCACCTACACGGCGCCGGAATCCTCCAGTGAACCGGAAGTCGAAACCGAAGCGCCGGAAGCAAGCGAACCCGCCGAAGAAGCGCCCGAAGCTCCGGAAGCGGCAGAACCCGCCGAACCAGCGACTCCGGAACCGGGCGAACCGGCGGCGCCGTCGAGCGGCGGCGGGGTTACGGCCGGATAGACGGCTTCGAGATGTGGGGGCTGCCGGCGAGGCCGAAGCGCCACGGCCGCTCGACCGCTTTTGTGATCCCGACCCGCCGCCCCGCGACCACCTCACCCTCCCAGTCCGGTTCGCGCGGCAGCAACAGGAACGGATCGCGGGTCAGGTCGGCGCCGTTTTGGCCGAGGCCGATGCCGAGCGCCTCGGTCAGCTTGCCGGGCCCGGAGCAGAGATCATGGTCGGGGCGATCGCCGCGCCGTGCCCGCATCGCCTCTATCTCAGCGGTCGGCTCGAGTGCCCGGATCAGCACCGCCGCCGCCTCGCCCTCGGGTTCGGCGACGAAGTTCAAGAGCGAGTGAATCCCGTAAGAGAGGTAGACGTAGGCGCGGCCGGGAGGACCGAAAAGGACCTCGGTGCGGTCGGTTAGGCCGACGTAGGCGTGACAGGCGGGGTCGTCGCGCTCGTAGCTCTCGGTCTCGACGATGATGCCGCCGCAGCCCGCGTAGAAGAGCCGGCAACCGATCAGCTCGCGGGCGACGAGGTGGACCGAGCGATCGAAGAAATCCGCCGCGAGGCGACTCGCGGTCGCGGCCCCCTCGGTCATTCCCGCTCTTCGAGCGCCCTTGCCTTGACCGCGGCGAGGGCATCTTTGGCCTGGTTGATCTGCACCGCCAGCGCGGCCGAGCCAGTGCCGCCCTCGATCCGCTTCGACTCGAGCCAGCTGCTGCGCTCGAGCACCTCGTAGAAGGACTTGTCGAGGTGCTCGGAACGGGCGCTGATCTCGTCCTGGCTCAGCTCGGAGAGGGTCTTGCCCTGCTCGACCGCGTCACGGACCAGACCGCCGACGACGCCGTGCGCCTCGCGGAAGGGCACGCCGCGGCGGACGAGCAGGTCGGCGACCTCGGTCGCGGCCAGCATCTCGTCGCCCGAGGCATCCTCGAGCCGCTCGCGGTCGAAGCTGATCCCCGCCAGCATTCCCTCGCTCGCGTCGAGGCAGGACTCGATCGTGTCGATCGCGTCGAAGAGCGGCTCCTTGTCCTCTTGCATGTCCTTGCCGTAGGTGAGCGGCAGCGCGTGCATCGTCCCCAGCAGCGAGCCGTAGCTGGCAGCGACGCGCGGGCTCTTGGCGCGCAACAGCTCAGCCGAGTCGGGGTTGACCTTCTGCGGCATGATCGACGAGCCCGAGGAGAAGGACTCGTCGAGCTGGCAGAAGCCGAACTCGGTGCTCGACCAGATGACGATTTCCGAGCCGAGGCGCGAGAGGTGCATCGCGCAGGTCGAGGCGGCATTGAGGTAATCGAGGACGAAGTCACGGTTGGAGGCGCCGTCGATCGAGTTATGGCTGACGTGCTCGAAGCCGAGGTCGTCGGCGACGGCGTTGCGGTCGATCTCCCAGTTGACCCCGGCCAGGGCGCCGGAACCGAGCGGCATCACCGAGGCGCTGTCAAGGGCGAACTGAAAGCGCAGCACGTCGCGGGCGAGCATCCAGAAGTAGGCGAGCAGGTGGTGGCCGAGGTAGACCGGCTGGGCGCGCTGCAGGTGGGTGTAGCCGGGCATCGTCCAGTCCTTGTGGGTCTCGGCTTGTTTCAACAGCCGCTCCATCGCCGCGCCGCAGAGCTCGATCGCCCGCAGCGAGTGCGCCTGCACGACCATCGCGACGTCGGTCGCGACCTGGTCGTTGCGCGAGCGGCCGGTGTGGACCTTGCCGGCCAGCGGCCCGATCTCCTCGCCGAGCAGGCGCTCGATCGCCATGTGGATGTCCTCGTCGGCGGGGTCGAACTCGAAGCCGTGCTCGGCCATGCGAGCGTCGACCCGGTCGAGCCCGGCCTCGATCTGCGCCAGCTCCTCGTCGCTGAGGACGCCGATCTGGCAGAGGCCGCGGGCATGCGCCTTGGACTGGTCGATGTCGTACGGCGCCAGCCAGGCGTCGAAGGCCAGCGAGCGGTTGAGGCGCCAGAAGCGCGGGTCCGGCTCTTTGCGGAAGCGTCCCATGGGCGGGCGATTATGCCGTCAGTTGCCCTGGCCGAGCGCTGCGGCGAGCTCCTGGCAGACGCGCTCCACCTGCTCCTCGTCCATCGCCGGGAAGAACGGCAGCGCCAGCGAGTCGGCCGCGGCGGCTTCGGCGACCGGAAACTGACCCTCGCGGTAGCCCAGCTCGCGCAGGTGGGGAAAGAGGTGGATGCAGGGCAGGTAGGCCTTGGAGGCGACCCCGCGCTCGGCCAGGCGGGTGATCGTCGCGTCGCGGTCGGCGCCACGGGGCAGGCGGACCGTGTAGACGAACCAGCTGCGGACCTCGGCGCCGCGGCCGGCGATCGGCGTGCGGATGCCCTCGATCGCCGCCAAGCGCTCCTCGTACATCCGCGCCACCGCGGCGCGCCGCTCCAGCAGCGAGTCGAGCTTCTCGACCTGGGCGACGCCGAGCGCCGCGGCGAGGTCGGAGAGGCGGTAGTTGTAGCCGAGCCGGTCGTGATCGAGCCAGCCCATGTCGACGGCGCGGCCCTGGTTGCGCGCCGAGCGCAGGCGCGCCGCCTCGCCGGGGTCGCGGGGGACGATCATGCCCCCCTCCCCCGTGGTCATCTGCTTGTTGGCGTAGAAGG
>DATNGZ010000049.1:0-30196 GCA_035605695.1 Solirubrobacterales bacterium
CGACTACTCCGACGCGCGCCGCGGCGCGGACACCGAGGACCGGCTCGGCCCGGTGCGAGTGACAGCCGGCGGCCTCGTCCCGCCCAAGCAGGTGCTGATCGCGACCTACATCGCGTTCGGCGCGGCCGTGCTCGCCGGCACCTACCTGATCGCGACCGCGGGCTGGGAGCTGCTGCTCGTCGGCGCCGCCTCGATCCTCGCCGGCGTGCTCTACACGGGCGGGCCGCGGCCGTACGGCTACGAGGGCCTCGGCGAGGTCTTCGTCTTCCTCTTCTTCGGCGTCGTGGCCGTGGCCGGCTCCTTCTACGCGCAGACCGAGGAGCTGGCCTGGGAGGCGTTCGTGCTGGCGATCCCGGTCGGGCTGCTGGCCGCGGCGATCCTCGTCGTCAACAACGTCCGCGACCTGGAGACCGACCGGCGCGCCGGCAAGATGACGCTGGCGGTGAGGATGGGACGCCACAACGCGGTCGTGCTCTACCGCTCGCTGGTCCTCGGCGCCTTCGTGGTTCTTCCGATCGCCCTGATAGCGGGCGGTGGCAGCCTGCTGCCCCTGATCGGCCTGCTGGCGCTGCCGATGGCGATCGGACCGATGCGGGCGATGACCAACCGCACCGACGGCCCGTCCCTGAACGGCGCCCTCGCCGGCACCGGCGCCCTGCTCGCCGTCTTCAGCCTGCTCGTCTCGGCCGGCCTGCTGCTCGGCAGCTAGATCGAACTGCATCAACTTCTCGATCTGGCAGGTAGAGAAGTTGATGCAGTTCGCGTAGACCTATGGGTATGAAGATCCTTGAAGTGGAGGTCGTCCCCTACGCGTTGCCTTTCCGCGAGCCGTACGTCACCGCGCGCGGCCGGCTCGATCGGCGGGAGATGGTGCTGCTGCGACTGCGCTCCGAGGATGGGCTCGTCGGCCTCGGGGAAGCCGTGCCGCTTTCGCTGCGCGGCGGCGCGAACTTGGCGCAGGTTGTCGGGGAGCTGGAAAAACTCGCGGAGCGAGACTCGCTCGATGAGGCAACGCTGCGGGGCGATGCGCTGAGCCTTTCCGCTCCCGCTCGCTGCGCGGCGCTTACCGCGCTGCTCGACCTGCGCGGTCGAGCGGCGGCGACGGAGGGCTCGGAGACACCTGCCGAGGCCGAGCCAGTCGAGTGCAACGCGACCCTGGTCGCAGGGGCGCCGCCGGCAGTCGCCGCGGAAGCGGCGCGTTGGGCCGAGGACGGCTTCGACACCTTCAAGCTGAAGCTTGGTTCGGAGGACGATTTCGGTCAGGTCTTCGCCGTGCGCGAGGCAGTCGGTCCGCGCGCACGGATCCGCGTCGATGCCAATGCCAGCTGGGATGTGGAGACGGCAAAGCAGACGCTAAAGGCCCTCGAGCCGCTCGAGGTCGAGCTCGCCGAGCAGCCGGTGGCCACGCTGGAGGAGGCCGCCGAGGTTGCGACTTGGACCTCGATCCCGATCGCGGCCGACGAGAGCGTCGAGAGCCCCGCCGACGCCGAGCGAGCAGTGGCGATAAGTGCCTGCTCGCTTACCGGGATCAAGCTCTCCAAGGTCGGCGGCCCGGAGACGGCGATCGAGATCGCCGAGGTGCTGCCCTCCTACGTCACCAGCGCCCTCGATGGTCCGGTCGGGATTGCAGCAGCAGCTCAGGTCGCGCAGACCCTGCGCGAGGTCGCCGGAAAGGACGACCCCGGTCTAGCTCACGGTCTCGCCACCCAGCGCCTCTTCTCTTCGACGATCGCCTCGGTCGAGTGCGAGATTCGCGACGGCCTGCTCTATCCGCCCGCGGGCCCCGGCCTTGGCGTTGAGATCGACGAGGCAGCGCTCGCCGCCCACCGGATCTGAGCGAGTCTGGCGACTTTCCCGTCATATGGACGGGTAAGTCGCCACATAGTCTCCCGGGGATGGATCTGACCAACGGCAACACGGCACTCGCCTCGGCCTTCGTCGAGGAGCTGGCTCGGGGAGGAGTGCGGCTGGCGGTGATCTCGCCCGGCTCGCGCTCGACTCCGCTCGCGGTCGCCCTCTGGCGCCAGCCGGAGATCGAGGTGAGCGTGATCGTCGACGAGCGCTCCGCAGCGTTCTTCGCGCTTGGTGCCGCACAGGCAACGGGCGCGCCGGTGGCGATGCTCTGCACCTCGGGGACCGCAGCGGCCAACTACCACCCAGCAATCTGCGAGGCCGACGAATCGGCGCTGCCGCTGATCGCGCTGAGCGCCGACCGACCGCCAGAGCTGAGGGGTATCGGCGCCGGGCAGACGATCGACCAAATCAAGCTCTACGGCTCCTCGGTGCGCTGGTTCTGCGAGGTCGGCACCCACGCGGCCGATGACGACGGGCTGCTTCACTACCGCTCCGTCGCCTGCCGCGCGCTGGCCGCCGCGCGTGGCGAGCCGCGCCCCGGCCCGGTACACCTCAACCTGCCTTGGCGCGAGCCGTTGGCCCCTACCCCGGTCGAGGGCGCGGTAACCGCAACCGATCGGCTGGCCCTGGAGGGTCGGGACACGCGCCCGCTGACCGCGGTGACTCCAATCGACATGGAGCCCTCGGCCTTCCTGCTCGACGAGGTCGCCGGCCACATTGCCAGTGCATCCTCCGGCGTTATCGTCGCCGGCCGCCAGCTCGACCCGGAGTTGCGCGAGCCACTCGCCGAACTCGCCAAAGCATCCGGCTTCCCGATCCTCGCCGAGCCGACCTCGCAGCTTCGCTGCGGCCCGCACGACCGTTCTCACGTCGTGTCGACCTACGACCACCTGCTGCGCGACGAGTCCTTCCGCGAGGCGGTAAAGCCCAACCTCGTGCTGCGCTTCGGCGAGATGCCGACCAGCAAGCCACTGCGCACCTGGCTCGCGGAGTCTGGCGCCGATCAGATCGTTGTCGATCCGCGCTGCGGTTGGAACGAGCCGACCCGGCGCGCCGCCGCACTGCTGCGCGCCGACCCGACCGAGCTGGCGTCGGGCTGGGCGGCACGACTGGCTGATGAGCAGCGGCCGGAGCCGAGTCGCTGGATCGAGGCCGAGGCGGCCGCGCGCGGTGCCCTCTTGAGCGAGCTGGAAGGCTTCAACGAAATAACCGAGCCGGGCCTTCACCTTGCGCTCGCAGCGGCCCACACAAATGGCGACCTCATCTACACCGCCTCGAGCATGCCAATCCGCGACCAGGAGGCATTCCTCCCCCCCAGCGAGACCGACGCCCTTTTCCTCTGCAACCGTGGCACCAACGGCATCGACGGTCTCGTCTCCTCCGGCATCGGAGCAGCCCACGCCAGCGGCCGGCCGACGACGATTGTCGTCGGAGACCTCGGCCTTCTCCATGACATTGGAGGCCTCGCCGCGCTGCGCGACGTATCGACCCCGGTTCGCATCGTCGTCATTGACAACAATGGCGGCGGCATCTTCGGCTTCCTGCCACAGGCTGAAGCGTTGGCTGAAGATGAGTTCGAGGCGCTGCTCGGCACTCCGCGCGGCATCGATATGGCGAAAGCAGCCAAGTTGTTCGACCTCTCGCACCAATCGGTTCAGGCCCTGGAGCAGCTGTCAGACGCACTCGCTGCGGACAACGACCTGATCGAGGTCAAGGTGGACCGGCGGCAGGCAGTCCCGCTCCGCCGCCGCCTCGGCGAGGCCGTCAGCCGGGTCGTGAGCGGATGAATCCAGGCACGTCGCGGCTGCACCACCTCGACGCGCTGCGCGCCCTGACGATGTTTCTGATCCTGCCCGCCCACGCCCTTACCCTGATCAGCTTGCAGCGAGGTGGCTGGAATGACCTCGAGGAATCTGTGTTCTGGGCGATCCACGTATTTCGGCTGCCTCTCTTCTTCTTCATCGCCGGCTTCTTTGCCGCCCTGGTTCTCGACTCGCAGGGATTCCCCAAGCTCCTCCGCAACCGCGCAATCCGGATCGGCATCCCCCTGGTACTCGGGGTCCTTACCGTGGCACCACTGCTGTCGCTCTGCTTCCACGCGGCCTCCGGCGGAACCTTCAGGCCGGAAGCAACAGCGCTTGCCACCTTCGCCACCCCGCGACCCTCCTACCTCTGGTTTCTCTGGCATCTGATGCTTCTTTACGCCGGTGTGCTCGCCATTAGGAGCACGCTGGGCGGCCAGGGGCGTGCGATGGCCACATTGCGTGGCGCCGGAGCGTGGCTTCTCTCGCACCGGCTTGGGCCGATCCTGCTCGCCGTACCAACCGCGGTCTTGCTCTACCGGCAGCCGACCTGGATGGCGAGCACTCCGCCGGACAGCTTCGTGCCGGACCCTGACCTGCTCGCCTACTACGCGATCTTCTTCACCGCCGGTTGGACGATCTTCGCCACGCCGGGCCTGCGCGATTCGATCGAGCTGAGGCCCTGGCCGTACGTGGCGCTTGCCGCACTGGCGCTTCCGGCAGCGCTTGCCCTCTACTTGGCGCAAAGCGAGCCGTCGATCGGCGAGGGCCGCTGGTTCCACATCCTTGCCCTGCTGTTGCTCTCGCTCGCCACTTGGTCGATAGTCCTCGGTCTGCTGGGAATCTCCCGGCACTTTCTGAAGACGCGCAGTCCGAGGCTGCGCTACCTAGCCGACGCCTCCTACTGGATCTACCTCAGCCACCTCTTGCCGATGACCGCCCTTGCGGCTCTGATCCTCGACCTGCGTATCCCCGACGGCCTCCGCTTCGCCCTGCTGATCGCCGCAACGCTCAGCCTTATCTACCCCGCCTACGGCGCCTTCGTCCGCCACTCGGCAATCGGCCGCGTCCTACATGGCCCCCGCTCGCGCTCCGAGCAGCGACCTCGCAGGCGTCTTACTCAGCCAGCAAGGGCAGCAGCGCGCCGAGCTTGATCTCGGTCTCCGCCAGCTCCGCCGCCGGATCGGATCCAGCCACCACGCCGACGCCGGCGTAGAGGTGAGCCTCGCGGTCGCGGAGGAGGGCGCTGCGCAGGGCTACGCAGAACTCGCCATCTTCGGTGGCGTCCATCCAGCCGACCGGGCCGGCATACCAGCCGCGGTCCATCTGCTCGAGCTCGGCGATCACGGTGGTGGCGGCTGATTTTGGCTCGCCGCCGACGGCTGGGGTCGGGTGCAGAATTCCCGCCAGCTCGACAGCGGAGCGTGGCTCGGCCAGCTGCGCGACAACGGGCGTCGCCAGGTGCTGGATGTTGGCGACCTTGACGATCTCTGGCTCCGGCGCGGCCTCAACCCAAACAGCGTGCGGGCGCAGCGTGCGGGCGATCCGCTCGGTGACGATCGCCTGCTCGCGGCGGTCCTTGTCGCTGCGCAGCAGCTGCTCGCCGAGGTGGTCGTCGACGGCCGGATCAGAGCTGCGCCGAGTCGAGCCGGCCAGCGCGACTGTGGAGACACTGGCGCCCGAGCGGCGCAACAGCAGCTCCGGGCTGGCGCCGATGAAGGCCGCCTCAGGGGTGCCGCAGCAGAAGCAGAAGCAGGAGGAGAACTGCTGGCGCATCGCGCCGAAAAGAGCGGCCGGATCGTGGGCGGCGCCGGCGCTGACCAGCACCTCACGCGCCAGCACCACCTTCGACATCTCCCCCGCCCCGATCCGCTCGGTTGCGGCGGCGATCATCCGCTCAAAGTCGCCCGGCGGGCGGGCGCTGGTGATCTCGACCCGGGAGGTCGGGTGCGGGTCGAGCAGCGGCAGCGGGTCGGCGCGCAGGCCCGCGAGGCGCGCAGTGAGAGCGCTGACTTTCTTCTCAACATCGTCGCCAGGTCGGACCACCGCGTTGAGAGTGAGAAACGTGTCTTCACCGCTGCGACAGATCGAGAGCTCCGGCAAGACCAACGATGCCGGAGACAGCGATGACCAGGCCGGGCTACCACCCCCATCTGGGTCGAAGGCAAAGCCACCGACCCAGACAGCCCCGGCGCCCGCGGGCAGCCCCGGCGGCTCCTCGAAAATCGTCTCGCGAGCGAGGCACTCACGGGCGACGTCCTTGAAGCGATCGCGCCCTCGGGATGCCGCCTCATGTGCAACGCCGAGAGTCGCCAGCGCGAACTCCCGATCCGGCTGCTCCCAGCAGAACCAGCGATCAGAGGCCAGCCGCGAAGCGAAAATCGCCGCGCAGGGATCGACTCCCTCGACCGGCGTAGTGACGCTGACAAAAGTCGTTTTCCCACGGGCGAGAGCGCGATTGACCGACGGCCTCAGACTAGGAAATGAAGAGGTCCAGAGGTCGCTAGGCAAGGACGCAGGGAGCATGAATAGCAGAGCTATTCATGCGACTGAGGACGCCGCATAGCGACGTCTGGGGCCGTCATTTTCAGTCTGAGCCTCGGGCAATTGCGATCTCGCCCGTACGGACCATCTCTATGAGGCCGTGAGGGCGGATCATCCGCTCGAAGGCCTCGATCTTGTCGGCGGAGCCAGTGACCTCGATCGTCATCGAGCGGCGTGAGACGTCGACGATCTTGCCGCGGAAGATCTCGGCGAACTGGATGATCTCGGCTCGGTTCTCGACCGCCGAGGAGACTTTGAACATCGCCATCTCGCGGGCGACCGTCTCCTCCGGTTCCATGTCGCGGATCTTCAGCACGTTGACCAGCTTGTGCAGCTGCTTGGTCACCTGATCGATCGGGTGGACGGCGCCGTCGAGGGTGAGCGTGATGCGGGAGACGCTGGGGTCGTCGGTCGGCCCGACCGCGAGCGTGTCGATGTTGAAACCACGCCGCGAGAAGAGGCCGGCGACCCGCGCCAGCACGCCCGGCTTGTTCTCGACCAGGATCGAAAGAATGTGTTTGCGGCCGGTGAGCTGGCCAGGAACCCGCAGTTCCTCCAGTTTCACCACCTGTGGGGTTCCCGCCTCCATCAGCCCACCATGTCCCTCGCGGCGGCGCCGGCGGGGATCATCGGGAAGCAGTTCTCCTCGGGCGAGACGCGCACGTCAACCAGGACCGGGCCGTCGGTTTCCAACGCCGTCGCCATCGTCTGCTCGAGCTCGCCGGAGTCCTCGCAGCGCAGACCGGTGGCGCCGAAGGCCTCGGCCAGCTTGACCCAGTCAGGACTGGGACCCATCTCAACCGAGCTGTAGCGGCGGTCCCAGAAGAGCTCCTGCCACTGGCGGACCATGCCCATGTAGCCGTTGTTCATCAGGAAGATCTTGACCGGGATGTCCTGCGAGACGCAGGTCGCCAGCTCCTGGCAGTTCATGATCAGGCTGCCGTCGCCGGCGAGGCAGACGACCGTGTCGTCAGGACAGGCGACCTTGGCGCCAACCGCGGCCGGGAGGCCGAAGCCCATCGTGCCGAGCCCGCCGGAGTTGATCCAGCGGCGCGGCTTGTCAAAGCCGTAGTACTGCGCCGCCCACATCTGGTGCTGGCCGACGTCGGAGGTAATGATCGCGTCGCCGCCGGTGGCCCGGTGCATCGCCTCGATCATGAACTGGGGCTTGATCTCGCCATCCACGCCCGCGTCGTAGTGCAACGGGTATTTGTCCTGCCAGGCCTTGATCTGCTGCCACCACTCCTCGAGCCGGGTCGAGTCGGTCTGCAGCGCCCGGTACTCGCGGGTCAGCTCCGGCAGAACCAGCTTCGCGTCGCCGACGATCGGGATGTGAGCGGGAACGTTCTTGGAGATCTCCGCCGGGTCGACGTCGATGTGGATGAAGTTGGCGTTCGGAGCGAACTCGGAGAGTTTGCCGGTAATGCGGTCATCGAAGCGGGCACCGATCGCGACGATCAGGTCGGCCTCGTCCATCGCGTAGTTGGCGGCGCGAGTGCCGTGCATGCCGAGCATCCCGAGCCACTGATCACCCGAGGCCGGATAGCTACCGAGGCCCATCAGGGTCGAGGTAATCGGGAAGCGGTCGGCGGCTGCAAGCTCGCGCAGCTCCTCGGAGGCGTTGGCGTTGACCACGCCGCCCCCGGTGTAGAGGATCGGCCGGCGGGCGTTGGCGATCGCCTTGGCGGCGATGCGGATCTGCTTGATGTTGCCGCCGTGCGGCGGCTTGTAGCCGGCCAGCTCGACCGGCTCGGTGCGCGGCGCGTAGTCGATGTCGGCGCGCGAGAGGTCCTGCGGGATATCGAGCAGAACCGGGCCGGGACGGCCAGTCGAGGCAACGTGGAAGGCCTCGTGGACGTACTCGGGAATCTGGCGCGGATCGGTCGCCTGAAAGGAGTGCTTGACGAAGGGCAGCGTCGCGCCGAGGATGTCGGCCTCCTGGAAGCCGTCGGTGCCGATCAGCTCAGTCCGCACCTGGCCGGTGATGAAGACGGTCGGCACCGAGTCCAGCATCGCGTCGGCAATCGCGGTGACAAGGTTGGTCGCGCCCGGCCCCGAGGTCGCAAAGGCGACACCAACTCGCCCAGAAGCCTTGGCATAGCCCTCGGCGGCGTGCCCCCCGCCCTGCTCGTGACGCACCTGGATATGGCGGAAATCCGCATCGACAAGCGCGTCATAGGTAGGCAAATTGGCCCCGCCAGGGATCCCAAAGACGTGCTCCACGCCCTCGGCCTTCAAGCTTTGCATTAGTGCGTCAGCAGCTCTCATAAGAAGGGCGATGGTACCAGCGAGCCTATGCCTGTCCCGCAGGCGAATTCTCGCGCGGGTGGCGCGGTGAGGGGGCCGAGAACGGACGTGCCCGCCCGCCCGCAGGCCCCCTCACCGGGACAGGACCCGCGCGCCTGGACTCCAGCGTGTCTTGGGATCGATCGACCCCTCGATCACACGCCCCTTGAACCGCTCGATCGTGTGGATCATCGACTCGACCAACTCCTCGCCGAGCAGGGTCGGTTCGAGGCCGAGGTCGAGCAGCTTGGTGTGGACCGCGTTGTAGTAGTGCTGCTCCTTCTCGACCCGGGGGTTGTCGCAGTGCTGGATCTCCACCGAGTAACCGAGGTGCTCGCCGGCCTGCTTGACCAGGTGGGCAAGGTCGATCACCGAGAACTGCTCGGTGAACTGGTTGAAGACGCGGAACTCGCCGGCCTCGGCGGGGTTCAGCGCCGCCAATTCGACGCAGGCAAGCGTGTCGCGGATGTTGAGGAAGCCGCGCGTCTGGGTGCCGGCGCCGTAGACCGTCAGTGGATGGCCGATCACTGCCTGCAGGCAGAAGCGGTTGAGCACGGTGCCGAAGATCTCGTCGTAGTCAAAGCGAGTGATCAGACGCTCGTCGCGAGCGCTCTCCTCGGTCTCGATCCCGTAGACGACGCCCTGGTTGAGGTCGGTGGCGCGCAGGCCCCAGGTACGGCAGGCGAAGTGGATGTTGGTCGAATCATGGACCTTGGAGCAGTGGTAGAGCGAGGCCGGCAGCTTCGGGAAGGGCAGGGTGTCCTTGCGTCCCTTGTGCTCGATCTCGATGTAGCCCTCCTCGATGTCGATCTCGGGCTGGCCGTACTCGCCCATCGTGCCGAGCTTGACCAAGTGGCAGTCGGGCACGTGGTCGCGGATCGCGAAGAGCAGGTTGAGATTGCCGATCACGTTGGCGTACTGGGTCTCGACCGCCTTCTGGCGTGAAGCCATCGAGTAGGGCGCCGACGCCTGCTGGCCGTAGTGCACGACCACCTCGGGGCGGGTCTCAGCGACGACGCCTTCGAGGAAATCACCATCCTGGACCGAGCCGGTGAAGCTGCGGATCTCATCGCCGGAGAGCTCCCTCCAGGCGGCGATGCGCTCGTCGAGGCCGCCGATCGGGGTCAGCGAGGCGGTGCCGGCTTCGTCGTGCCAGCGGCGGCGAGAGAAGTCGTCGACGACTGAGACCTCGTGACCGCGGGCCGAGAACCTCAAAGCTGTCGGCCAGCCAAGGTAGCCGTCGCCCCCAAGAATGAGAACGCGCATAAGTCGCGGCAGCGTAGCGGACGGCTTGGACATTGGCCCACCGGTGAGAGGTTCTCCGACCATCCATACGATCCCACGGAATGAACGGCTTGGCAGAGCGAAACGGAGGGCGCATTGGGCTTGTTGCGCTGGTCGTGATCCTCCTGCTCGGACTGGGACTACGGATCAACGAGGCCTGGGGCGGGCGGGCGCCGGTTTTCGATGCGGCTGCTTACGCCACGATCGCCGCCAATCTCGATCGCGGCGAGGGCTTCACGCTGGGCCCCGACGCGACCCAGCCGGCAAGCAACTACTCGCCCGGGCTGCCGCTTCTCGCGGCCGGCATCTACGGGGTGACAAACGGCGTCCACGCACGGACGGCACGGCTCGTTCTGGCGCTGCTGGGGACGCTTGCCGTTCTCTTCACCTATCTGATCGGCCGCCGGCTTTCGGGACCGGGGGCAGGTCTGATCGGAGCGGCGGCGATCACGATCTACCCGGCCTTGCTCGAGTACCAGGGGATGCTGATGGGAGAGCCGTTGGCGGCGGCGTTGCTCTCGGGAGCAGTCCTGGCGGCGTTTTGGGCCTCGGGACCAAGCGGCTCGGCGAGCGGGTCCTGTCGTGGGGGCGGGGGGCCTGCGGGCGGGCCACGGTCCGTCCTCGACCCCCCGCCCCCACGCCACCCGCTCGAGAGATGGCTATTGCCCGGGGCTCTATTCGGGGGGCTGGCCCTGGTGCGCCCGGAGTACCTCGGCGTCGCCTTGCTTGTGAGCTTGGTTGTGCTCGTGAAGGAGATCAAGGTTAATTGGCAGAGGTCGCTGACCCAGGCCGCGCTGCTGCTCGTCGGCGTCGCGGTTGTCGTCGTGCCCTGGACCGTCCGCAACACGATCGCGCTCGATCGGCTCGTGCCGATCTCCACTGGCGGCGGCCAGGTGCTGTTTGCCGGGACGTATCTGCCTTCTGACGGCGATCCCGAAAAGGTGGGTGCGGAAGTGGTGGCGCACCACCCTGAGCTCTATGGCCCGGGCGCGGTCCAGAACCTGCGGCTCGAGCAGATCCTGGCGCGGCTGGCTGCTCACCGCTATCCCGAACTTGAATCGGATAAAGCGCTCTCGCGGATGGGGCGCGAACAACTCTGGGACGACATCAGCGAAGAGCCGCTCGAATACGCCGGGTTCGTCGCCACCAAGGTCGGGCGGATCTGGTCGCACGGGCCGAGGAACGTGATGCGGCAGCCCGTCTGGGAGCTCCTGCACTGGGCGCTGGTCATCTTCGGGCTGATCGGCCTAGCCGTGCTGGCGCTGCAGCGGCGCTGGGAGGCGCTCTTGCTGGCGACGATCTTCATTTCGATCACTGCGCTCAGCGCCCTGCTCGTTGCCTCTCCGCGCCGAGTACTGGTGATGATGCCGCTGGTTGCCGCCCTGGCCGGCGTCGGCGCGATCGCTGCCTACGACCACATGCAGCGCATCCGACTTTGACCCCCCTCCAGTGTGGTGAAGGTCGGAAGGGCTTGCCGGGATAGCCTGCCGCGATGGACTCGCTGAGGGGCTGGCTGCGCGGACTGCCGGAGCGCCACGGGCGCCGGACGCTGATCGCGCTCGCGGCGATCCTGGTGCTTGGCTTCGGCCTGCGCGCCTATCGGGTCGTCGAGCCGCTGCCAACACCCGGCGACGACGCCCACGCTTACTACGCGCTCGCCAAGTCGCTCTACACGGAAGGTAGCTTCGGCGGCCCGACGTTCGAAGAACCCAGCGACTGGTCGCCGGGAGCCCCCCTGTTCTACGCAGCGAGCTTTTACGCAACGGGCGGCGCCCGCGAAGGAACCGCCCGGGTCCTCGAGCTGCTGCTGGGACTAGCCACGATCGTCGTCGTCTACCTCCTGGGTCGCCGAATAGCGTGTCGCCCTGCTGGGCTACTGGCCGCCCTCGCCGTAGCCGTCTACCCACCATTCATCCACTCGGTCGGCGCTCTCTACAGCGAGCCCCCGGCGATGTTCACGCTCCCCGCCGCAGTACTCGCCTTCCTCTGGGCCGGCGAACAGCAGCGCCGGCGCGCCTGGCTCCTTCCCGGTTTCCTCTTCGGCCTCACCGCGCTGATTCGCCCCGAGTACCTGCTGGTTGGCGGGGTTTTTGCCGTTCTCGCCCTGATCCGGATCGGCCGCGAGCGCGGCTGGAAGCCCGGACTTGCGGGGGCAGCGCTCATGGTCGCCGCCCTGCTGCTGCCGATCATTCCCTGGACGATCCACAACGAGGTCGTCCTCGATCGCACGGTGCCGATCTCGACCGGCGGCGGCAAGGCGCTCTACGTCGGCACCTTTCTCCCCGCCGACGGCGAATACCAGCGGGTCAAGGCATTGCTGTTGAAGCGCTACGAGCACCGCGACCTGCCGCCACACTCAGAAGCACTTGAAAAGGTCGACCCGAAGCCACTTTTCAACCGCGTCGCCGCCCGCTATCCCGACCTGCCGCGGGACTCCGCCCTGGGCAAGATCGGCAAGCTGAACTTCTCCGACTACTTCGGCGAAGACCCGGTCGAGTACCTGGCGATGACCGCTCGCAAGACCTGGCGGATGTGGAGCGCCGGGATCGGCGAAGCGATGGAAAGCGGCGTCGGACGAGTCGTTCAGGTGCTGATCGTCGCCCTGGCGCTGGCCGGCCTGGCCGTGCTCGCCTGGCGGCGCTGGTGGTGGGAGCTGGTCGCGATGGCGACGCCGCTGGCCTTCGTCACCGCGGTCGGCGCGATCTCCCTGGCTGCCCCGCGCCGCAACGAGGTGCTGATGACACTGGTCTTTCCGCTTGCCGCGGCGGCGCTGTCGCGGGGGACGGCGGCCCTATTGTCCGGTGGTCAATGGTCCTCCAAGCAGGCATTTTCCCCGCCGAACTGACGGCGTTGCGCAGCGCCGGGCTGCTCTTCGGCCTTGCCCTGGTCGCTTACGCCCTGGTCCGTCGCCGCTCCCTGCGCAACGTCGACGTGCTGATCCTGCTCGCCGCCGGGCTCGGCCTGCTGCTCGTCTCCGGTACGGAAATCACCGACAAGCTGCTCTCCGCCTTCTCCTTCGAAAAGGGCAATGGCGGCCGCATCCTCGGCCTCGCCGTCTTCGCGATCTTCATCCTCTTCCTGCTGATCCTGCGGGCGCTCTCGCAGGGCGCCCGCAACGCCCGTCAGCTCTCGGCGGCGCTCGAGGGCCTCGCCTGGGAGGAGTTCCGCCAGGCGAAGCTGCCGGAACGCTTCCGCGGCAAGATCGCGATCCTCGTCCCCGCCTACAACGAGGCCGAGAACATCGGCTACGTGTTGGACCTGATGCCGAGGGAGGTCTGCGGCATGCCGACGTCGGTGCTCGTCGTCGACGACGGCTCGCGCGACGGCACCGGTGACGTCGCCGCCGAGCACGGCGCCGCCGTCGCCCGCCACGTGACCAATCGCGGCGGCGGCGCGGCCCTGCGCACGGGCTACCGGCTGATGGTCGAATCGGAAGCCGAGATCGTCGTCACCCTCGACGCCGACGGCCAGCACCTGCCCTCGGAGATGGAGCGCCTGGTCAAACCGGTGCTCGACGGCGAGGTCGACGTCGCCCACGGCTCTCGCGTGCTCGGCCAGGCCGACCGCAACCATTTCGCGCGTGAGCTCGGCATCGTCTTCTTCAACCGCCTCGTCTCGGCGATCACCCGCACCCACGTCACCGACTGCTCCAACGGCTACCGCGCCGTTCGCACCAGCGTGCTTCCCCAGCTCGTCCTGCGCCAAGAGCAGTTCCACACCTCCGAGTTCATGATCGAGGCGATCAAGCGCGGTGTGCCGGCCAAGGAGGTGCCGATTACGGTCGAGCGCCGCCTCCACGGCCACTCGAAGAAGCCCGCCGTCGTGCGCTACGGACTCGGCTTCGCCAACGCGATCGTCCGCACCTGGTTGCGCTAGTTCGTGCCGGGCCGGTGGGGCTCGACCGAGAGCCGGGGTGAACGGATCTCTTCGCTGCCGAGCAGCAGCGCCCTGAACGTCGCGGCGCCCTCGACGCGAACGAAGAAGCGGGCGACGCAGCTGTCGTCCAGGCGCTTTGAGCCGAGCCTCTTGCCGCCTCGGTTGAGCTGAACCCGGTCGCCGGCCTGTCCGGCGCAGGGCGCCGCTTCGACGGCGACTCGCAGGCGGATGCCCCGCCGTTGTCCGCGCAAGTCCAGTCGCAGGGCCTCGCGCTTGCGCTCGATGCCGAGTCCTCGGCCGGTCGGGGCAGCGACCGGTTCCGAGTCTGGGGCCGGCGCGGGAGGGCAGGGCCGTGGGGTGGCCCCTGTGAAGCGGTACACGCCCCCTTCGCCGGATGCGACGTAAAGCCGCCCGCAGGCGTCTTCCCCGAACGAGCTCGGCTTGCCGACGGTGAGTCCCTCGGAGTAATCGTCGGCGACGCGAACCCCGGCGGCACTCGGCAGCGCCAGCGAGCGGATTTCCTCAGCGCAGAAGTCAGAGTAGAGGTAGCGGCCGTAGAGATCGCCGAGGCTTGGATCCCGCACCACGTAGCCGCCGATGATCGAGCAGCCGTGGGCTGATCCGTTGCCGGGGTCCGTGTGCGGGTAGTCGAAGACCGGTTCGGTGAAGTCGCTTGGCGGACCGCATTCGGCCGGCGCCCCTGAGTAGGCGATCGTGCCCTCGCGACAGCTCCAGCCGTAGTTCGTGCCGCCGCCGCCAACGACCCCCGAAGCTGGACTGGGCGCAAAGTCGACCTCCTCGCGTACGCCTTGGCCGACGTCGGCGATAACCATGTCGCCACTGGCCCGATCGAAGGAGAAGCGCCATGGGTTGCGGCAAGCCGTAGGCCCAGACCTCGTCGCGACCCGGTCCCGCCCCGAAGGGGTTGCCCGCTGGGATCGAGTAGGCGGGCAATTGCCCGGGGTGCGGGTCGATGCGAAGGATCTTGCCGAGCAGAGATTCGGTGTCCTGGCCGCTGTGGAAGGGATCGCCTCCGCCACCGCCGTCGCCGAGTGAGATGTAGAGATCGCCGTCGGGACCGAACTGCAACTGGCCGCCGTTGTGGTTGGGGTTGATGGTGTGGGCAACGCTGAGGATCGGCTCGCGGATCGGGGCGTCAACCGCGGGGCCGGGACGGAAGGAGTCGACGTGCACGTCGCCTTCGGCACCACCGGAAGCCGGCGTGCCGGTATAGGCGACGTAGAGGCGCCCGCTGCTGCTGAAGTTAGGCGCCGGGACGATCGAGAGCAGGCCGCGCTCGCTTTCGCAGCAGGTCACAAGCGAGCTGATGTCGGCGATAGGGGTGACCACGCCTGCGGCGACTTCATTGATTACGCCTCCGCGCTCGGCGATGAGCAGGCGTTCGGCGTTAGCCGGGTCAGAGGTGACCGAGATCGGCCGTTTGAATTTGCCGATCGGCTCGAGCGTGGCGGCACCGGCGGTCGAGCTGAGGCAGGACGAAGCGAGGACTGAGGCGACTGCGAGAAAAACGAGACGACGCACACGGCCTCCTTGAGGGTTGCGCTCAGTCACTACCCAAGCAGCACTAGCCAACCCCGGGGTGGCGGACCTCGGCCGGATCGGGAAGATAGAGGTCCATCCCACAGCGTGGGCAAACCTGGACATATAGCTTGACCGCCTTGTGGCAGTTCGGGCACTGGCGTTCGGGTTCGTTCTTCTCGGTGCGGTAGAGGATCACCGCGATCAGGGTGATCCCTGGCAGCATCATGCCGACCAGGAACCAAACCCAGAACGAGCTGCCCTTGCCCTTGCCGATTATGCCCGTGGCTAGGCCGAAGAAGAAGGCGATGACGGGGTACTCGAATCCCACGTCCCTATTGTCGCCTCCAGCGGCTTCGGGTGCCCAATCGAGCCGACCTCGGAGATATCGCGGCGGAAGGGCAGGCTCGCGGTCCAGTCAATCACCGCTCGCGCCTTTCGAGCCACGCCCGGGATCTGGCTCATGTGGTAAGTCCGCGCCATCCACCAGGCCGGGAAGCCGCGGAAGGTGCGGCCGCCAACCTTGCCGACCGCCTTGTAGCGACCGAGATTGACGAAGGCGGCGTTGCCGCGGTATTCGAACGGCCTCGCGGCACCGATCCCGAGCTCGGCGGCGATATTGGCGGCGGCGACCGGGCCCTGGCGAACCGCGTGCTGCGCTGTCGGCGGGCAGAGGCCCCCGCGGGGATCCGGCGCGGCGGCGCAATCGCCGATCGCCCAGACCGAGTCCATGCCCTCGACGCGCAAGTGGTCGTCGACCGGGACGCGGCCGCGCTCGTCGAGCGGCAGAGAGAGTTGGCGCAGGCTCGGGTGCGGCGAGACCCCGGCGGTCCAGACGACCGTCCGCGTTGGCAGCGTCTCACCGGTGGCGATGCGGGCGCTGTCGGCGCAGACCTCCTCCAGCGTCGTGCCGAGGCGGATGTCGATGCCGCGGCCGCGCAGCTCACGCAGGGCGTAGTCGGCCAGCTCGGCGTCGATCTCCGGCAGGACCCGGTCGCTGGCCTCGACCAGGACCCAGCGCATGCCGTGCAGGCGGGCGCGGGGGTAACTCTCGATCGCGTCGGCGGCGAAGTCCTGCAGCTCGGCCAGGGCCTCCAGTCCGGCGTAGCCGCCGCCGACGAAGACGTAGGTGAGCAACTCCTCGCGGCGAGCGGCGTCGTCGGTCGCGTTGGCCGCCTCCAGTGTCTCGATTACGTGGTTGCGCAGCCAGATCGCATCGGCCAGGCTCTTGAAGCCGATCGCGTGCTCGGAGAGACCGGGAACCGGCAGCACCCGCGAGACCGAGCCGAGCGCGAGCAGTAGCTGGTCGTAAGGCAGTTGCTCGACGTCGCCCTCGCGCGTGCGCAGCTCGACGGTCTTGGCGAGCGGATCGTGAGCGACGATCGAGCCCAACCGCAGGTACGTGCGGTCAAGGATCTCGCGCAGCGGCGTGACCACGTGTCGCGGCTCCAAGGTGCCGGCCGCCGCCTCGGGCAGAAACGGCGTGTAGAGCATGAAGTTGGCGTCGTTGACGAGGATCAGCCGGGTCGACTGCCGCGGCAGGATCCGCTCCAGCTCCCGCGCAGCCATCGCCCCACCAAATCCTCCTCCGGCGATGACGACGTTCCAGGCCATAAGCCAAATGTAGCACTTTGTAACATTTTGTTACAAAGTTACATTTGCCACCTAGCTCGAGCACTATTTCCTGTTAAATTTTTGCTTAATTTTGGATCTAAATATGGAGAGACTATATGAGCCTAAAACTGGTCCCGGGACAAGAAATTCGGCGAGTCGACCTACATGAAGAGCTAGGAGGACGCCGGCAAGGTGGCATCAGCCCATCAAGCAAGACGCCAAATGTCTTCCTCTTTGCCGACCAAGCGCAAGGTGTCCTCCACGGCTATATCTACGACGGCCAGCGCAAGGACGGCTTCTTCCACTACACCGGCGAGGGACAGCGTGGAGATCAGCGCATGGTCCAGGGAAATCGGGCCATACGTGACCACCGCGGCGAAGATCGCGAGCTTCACCTTTTTGATGCCAGCTCCGGAGTCGCGACTTACGTTGGCGAGTTCGAGTACGTCGACCACTACACCGCCGACGCTCCTGAGACCGGTCAAGGAGAGATCCGCTCGGTGATCGTTTTTCGCCTGCGGGCGCTTGAGGGTGCCGCCCGGCTCGCCACCTCCCCGCTCGACAGCCTTGATCCAGCTCGGGTCAAGGCTGTCGCCGTCGAGCAGCACCTGACTGAGCGAATGATGATTGAGCCCAGTCGCGAGCCCTATGAGGCGGAGCGCCGTGAGCAACTGCTGGTGAGGGAATTCATGGCCTCGCTGGTTGCCGAAGGGCATGAAGTCTGTCGCCTGCAGCTACGGCCGGAGGGGGAGCCAGCGCCCCTTTTCTGCGATCTATTTGATCGCACGACCAACACCCTGGTTGAGGCCAAGGGGACCATCTCGCGATCGGCTTTTCGGATGGCAATCGGTCAGCTCGCCGACTACACGCGCCTGGTCGAACCGACCCCGCAGAGGACCATCCTGCTTCCCGAAGAACCGCGATCAGATCTACTCAAGCTGGCTGAAAGCCAGGGCATCGAGGTGATCTGGCCCGACGGTGGGAAATTCGGTGCCTAGTCGCCCTTAGCTGTCGAGCTTTTGCTTAATCAGGCGGTTGACCTCGCCGCCGTCGGCGCGGCCCTTGGTCTCCTTCATCACCGCGCCGACGATGGCGCCGATCGCCTTCTGGTTGCCGGCGCGGATCTGTTCGGCCGCCTCGGGGTTCGCCTCGACCGCAGCCGCGACTACTGCCTCCAGCTCACCGCTATCTGAGATCTGCGCGAGGCCCTCGCGCTCGACGATCGCCGCGGGATCGCCGCCTTCGGTGACCAAAGTCGCGAGTACCGCCTTGCCGCTGCTATTGGAAATCTTCTTCTCCTGGACCATGGCCACCAAAGCGGCCAGTGCCGCTGGCTCGACCTTCGACTCAGCGGCGCTCGCGCCGCCGTCAGCCTGGCGCAGCGCAGCCGCAAGCTCGCCGGTCACCCAGTTGGCGACAACGCGCGGCTCAACGCCCTCGCCTGCCTCCTTTGCCGTGCGCTCAAAGTAAGCGGCGGTCTCGGGGTCGGTCGCCAGCAAGGCGGCAGTGTCATCGGCCAGGCCCATCTGCTCTCGGTAGCGCTCGATCCGCGCCGCCGGCAGCTCGGGCAGGGACTCGCGCGCCTCGCGCAGCATTGCCTCGGTCGGCGCCAGCGGCACCAGATCGGGCTCGGGGAAGTAGCGGTAGTCGTGCGCCTCCTCCTTCGAGCGCAGCGGGGTCAGTGTGCCGTCGCCCGGATTGAAGTGCAGGGTCTCCTGGGCCACCGTCCCCCCCGCCTCGATCAGCTCGCGCTGGCGCGCCAGCTCGGCTTCGATCCCGCGCTCGAGGAAGCGGAAGCTGTTCATGTTCTTCAGCTCGGTCTTGGTCCCCAGCTCCTCGCTGCCGACGGGCCGCACAGAGATGTTGCCGTCGACGCGCAGGCTGCCCTCCTCCATGTTGACGTCGGAGACGCCAAGCTGACGAACTGTCTCGCGCAGCAGCCGAGCCCACGAGGCCGCTTCGGCGGCACTGCGCAAGTCGGGCTCGGTGACGATCTCGACCAGCGGCGTGCCGCCGCGGTTGAAATCGACCAGCGAGGCGCTGGAGCCATGGATGCGGCCCGATTCGCCGACGTGGATCGTCTTCGCCGCGTCCTCCTCGAGGTGGGCGCGGTGAATGCGGATGTCACCGAGCCGGCCGTTGCTGGCAAGCGGAATGTCGTACTGGCTGATCTGGTAGGCCTTGGGACTGTCGGGATAGAAGTAGTTCTTGCGGTGGAAGATCGAGCGCGGCGCCACCTCGCACTCCAGCGCCGCGGCGATCTGCAGCGCGTAGCGGATCGCCTGCTCGTTGGTGACCGGCAGGACGCCCGGATGAGCGAGGCAGATTGGGCAGGTGTGGATGTTCGGCTCCTCGCCGAAGGAGAGCTCGCAACCACAAAACATCTTCGTCTTGGTCGCCAGCTGGACGTGGATCTCCAGCCCGATCACGGCCTCGAGCTCAGCCACCGGGAACCCCCTCCGGCCGGGCGTCAAAGCCGATCGCCTGCTCCAGCGCATGGGCGGCCTCGAGCAGCTTCTGCTCGCCGAAGGCCGGCGCGGCGATCTGGAAACCGACCGGCAGCTGTGGCCCGCCGCCGCTGGGCTCGGCAAGCCCCGCCGGGATTGAGATCGCGGGGATGCCGGCGAGGCTCATCGGCACGGTGAAGAAGTCGTTGAGGTACATCGCCAGCGGATCGGCCGTCTTCTCGCCGAGGCCGAAGGCAACCGAGGGCGAGGTCGGCGTGACGACAAAATCGAACTCGTCAAAGGCGGCGCTGAAATCGGCGGCGATCTTCGTCCGCACCTTCTGGGCCTGGCCGTAGTAAGCGTCGTAATAGCCAGAGGAGAGCGCGTAGGTGCCGAGCATGATCCGTCGCTTGACCTCGGCGCCAAAACCCTCCGAGCGAGTCTTCTCGTACATCGTGATCAGGTCCTCGTCGCCGCCAGCGCGCATGCCGTAGCGCACTCCGTCGTAGCGAGCGAGGTTTGAGGACGCCTCGGCTGGGGCGATCACGTAGTAGGCCGAGATGCCGTGCTCGGCGTGGGGCAGCGAGACCTCGCCGACCTCGCCGCCAAGCGCCTCGATCTTTTCAAGCGTGGCTTCGAAGACTTCCCGTACGCCGGCGTCGAAGACGTGCTGCGCCAGGTCGTTGGGCACGGCGAAGCGCAGCCCCTTCAGGTCTTCTCGGTCCGGCAGTCGCGGCGCCTGCTCGAGTCCGACCGAGGTTGAGTCGCAGGGGTCGGCGCCCTGCAGAATCGCGAGCAGAAGCGCGGCGTCGCTGACGTCTCGCGTCAGCGGCCCACATTGGTCGAGCGATGACGCAAAGGCGATCATCCCGTAGCGCGAGATCGCGCCGTAGGTCGGCTTCAGTCCAACGAGGCCGCAGAGCGCCGCCGGCTGACGAATCGAGCCACCGGTGTCTGTGCCGATCGACCAGGGCGCGAGACCGCCGGCGACGACGGCAGCAGAGCCCCCCGAGGAACCGCCGGGAACGCGACCGCGATCCCAGGGATTGAGGACCGGCCCGTAGGCCGAATTCTCATTGGAGGAGCCCATCGCGAACTCGTCCATGTTGGTCTTGCCGAGGATCGGCGCCCCGGCCTCGATCAACCGCCGCACCGCGGTCGACGTGTAGGGCGGCCGGTATCCCTCGAGAACCCGCGACCCGGCCGTGGTCGGCACCCCCTCGGTGCAGAAGATGTCCTTAACCGCGATCGGCGCCACGCAGGGCCGCTCAACCGCGATCGCCGCCCCATCGCCATTCTCGTCGCGCCAGAGATAGGCGTTCAAGTCATCGCCCGCCGCGGCTTCTTTCCAGGCCTCGGCGTACTCGTCAGCGTCGAGCTCCCCGGCGCTCATCGCCTCATGGGCCTGAACGGCGGTCAGCTCAAGCATGTCCGCCACTATTCGGCCTGCGGCGAAGGGACGCGGAAAGCGCCGTCAACCGGATCGGGAGCCGAAGCCAACGCCACGTCCTGCGGCAGGCTCTCGTGAGGAACATCGGCCCGCAGCACGTTCTCAAGCTCAACAACGTGAGAGGTCGGCGCCACGTCGTCAAGGTCAAGCGCAGCAATTCGATCGACGTGCTCGAGGATCCCCGAAAGCTCCCCGGTCATAGTCTCAATCTCGGCCTCACCAAGGCCCAGGCGAGCCAATCTGGCGACATGAAGTACCTGCTCCCGATCGATCACGCGCGGGATTCTAGGTGCCGCCTCCGGATCAAGGCGCGCCGCGCCTCCACCACCTGGCCACGCAGCCAGTTAGAGTCCCGCCGCGATGCGGGGAGAGACAGCAGAGAAGTTCGTAGTCCTCAGCTTGCGCCTACTCGCGGTCAGCTTCGCGGTGGTCGGCATCCTCTTCATCGCCGCCCCCAACGGCGTTGGCAACGTGATATCTGACCTCGGCCACTCGCTGGGAACTTTTACCCGCGCCCCGCACACCCAAGAGCAGCTCTGGCTGGCCCTCGCCTTCGCCTACATGGTCCTGATCACCGGGATCTGCCTCATCGCCCAGGCCGACGTCGTCCGCTACCGACCCCTGCTGATCTTGCTCGCTGCTGGCAAGACGGCCTCCTCCCTGGGCTCGCTCGGCTTCTACCTCTTCGACTCCGACGTCTTCATCTACCTGCTGAACTTCCTCGTTGATGGCTTCCTGGCGCTGCTGGCGCTTTGGCTCTGGTCGCTGGCCGGCAGAGTCGACCGCCCCACAGCCCCCGGCTGACAGCGCCCGCCGGGGCTCTCCGCCGCCGAGCAGCGCACCCTGAGCGCGATCTGCGAGGCGATGGCCCCTGGCCTCGACGGCCTGCCGGCGGCGGAGCGCGAGGTCGACGTGTCGGGACCGGTGGCAGAGTTCCTCGGCTCGATCTCACCTCGTGTCCTCTCTCGGATCAAGCTCGGCCTGCGCGCCTTTGAGCTTCTGCCTTTCCCCTGGCGCTTCAGCCGCCTCAAGCTCAGCGCCCGCGAAGACTTCCTGCGCCGCATGGAGGGCTCGCGCCTCAGCATTTACCACGAGCTGCTGCTGATGGGCAAGGTCTTCGCGACGCTCGGCTACGCGGTGACGCCCGAGGTCAAACGGCGTATCGGCGTCAAGGCGAGCTGCCGCCTTGCCGACGGCGCGCAACCTGAGCCGAGCGGCTCACTTGGCGATACCGAGCCCGTCGGCGAGGGCGATGAATGCGACGTCGTCATCGTCGGCTCGGGGGCGGGCGGAGCCGTCGCGGCGGCGACGCTGGCCGAGGCGGGACTCGACGTGATCGTGCTCGAGGCCGGCGGGAGCTTCAACCGCGAGAACTACCCGGACGACCCCCTTGAGGCAATCGCCTCGCTCTACCGCGACGGCGGCCTGACCATCGCCGAGGGCCGCCCGCAGATACCGATTCCGGTGGGACGCACGGTCGGCGGCACCACCGTCGTCAACTCGGGAACCTGTTTCCGCGCCCCGCAACCGGTGCTCGACGATTGGCACAACCGCTTCGGCATCGACTGGACCGGCGAGCTCGATCCTGCCTTCGCCGAGGCCGAACAGTTCCTCAGGGTGACCCGACTCGACCCGGAGCGAATGGGCCGCAACGGCCAGCTCGCAATGGAGGGCGCGGCAGCACTGGGTGCCTCCGGCGGGCCGATCTCACGCAACGCTGGCAACTGCGTGCAGTGCAGCTCCTGCCCCTTCGGCTGCGAGATCGACGCCAGGCGCGGCATGCACGTCAGCTACCTCCCCCGAGCGATCGCCGCGGGTGCCCGCCTGCGCACCGGAGTCGAGGCACACCGCATCCTGGTCGAAAACGGCCGCGCCGTCGGGGTCACGTGCCTAACGGCGGCCGACGGGCCTCAAACGTGTCGATATGTCACGTCTGAGGCCCGTCGGCGGTATGAGGTGCGGGCGCGGCTGGGGACGATCATCGCCGGCGGTGCGTTGGGGACTCCCGAGCTGCTACTTCGCTCTGGCCTCGGCGGCCACCAGGTCGGCCGCAACCTCCACATTCACCCTGCCTGCTGGGTGGGTGCCCGCTATGACGAGGAAGTACGAGGCTGGGACGGCGTAATGCAGAGCTACTACGTCGACCAATGGGAGCCCCAACGCATCCTGCTCGAGGCCACCTTCACCCCCCTGGCTTTCGGCGGCGCCTGGCTACAAGGAACAGGCCAAGAGCACCAGCAAGCAATGCTCAACTTCGGCCATATCGGCTCGATCGGCGTCCACCTCTCCGACGAGTCGCAAGGACGAATCCGCCTCACCCACAACGGCTCCCTGCGAGCCTCCTACAAGCTCGCCCCAGCAGATGCAGACCGCCTCACCTTCGGCATAGCCCGCGCCGCCGAAATCCACTTCGCCGCAGGTGCAACAGAGGTCTATCCCAACATTGCCCGAGCAGGCGTGCTCACACCAAAGCGCCTCGCCGAATTCGAGGCCACAAGCTTCACGCCTTCGGAGTTGCGCCTGGAGGCCTTCCACCCAATGGGCACCGCCCGCATAGCTCCCGAATCAACGGGGGTCTGCGCCACCGACGGTTCGGTCCACGGCACCAGCGACCTATACGTTGCCGATGCCTCGCTCTTCCCCACCTCGGTCGGCGTCAATCCGATGATGACGGTGATCGCCTTCGCCGATCGCATAGCGAGCAAGCTCGCGCAGAAGAGGGACGGATGACCCCTCCCCAACGCAAACTCAAGCTCAGCTATTCGGTGGAGGTGGTGGTGGCGCCTGGTGCTGCTGTGGGGGCGGAGGTGGCGGTGTCTGGGACGAGGGCGGAGGCGGAGGCGTCGAACCACCACTTGAGAGCCGGTCGGCCGCGTCGCCAAAGGTGATCCCTTCTTCGCGCATCGTGCTGTAACCGCCGTAGGCGATTCCACCGGCCGCGATCAGCCCGAGGAAAATCCCGACACTTAGGGTCGCATCAACCGAGACCCCGCCGAAGCTCGCGAACGTCGGCGGATCGATGATGCGGAAGAGAATCAGCAGCACTGAGATCACACCGAGAACAGTGACGATCGTGCTCATCGGGATGGGCGGCTCATAGGTCGAGTCCGCGAGGCGGAGTCCAGCCATCACCAGAGCGGCGATGACTGTGATCAGCAGCACGATTGGGATGAAGTCGAGCGTGTCCCAAGCGTTGCCGGCCTCCCCGGAAACACTGCCGGAGAAGCCGTTGACGCCGGAGACTTCGGCCCCGAACCAGTTGAGGAACATAAAGATGAAGAGGGCGATCGCGGAGGCGCCGGCAATCTTCTCTCCCGGGCTGAGCTTGTCTAGATGCTCCATCATGGATCCTCCGGTCGAGCTAGGGGTCGGCGTGACATTACACGCGCGCCCGGGCAGCAGCCAACGTATTTACGAGCAGCATTGCGATCGTCATCGGCCCCACCCCACCGGGCACCGGCGTGATCGCCGCCGCGACCTCGACCGCCGCCTCGAAATCAACGTCTCCGACCAAGCCATCGTCGGTGCGGTTGACGCCGACATCGATCACGACCGCGCCGGGCTTGACCGCATCGGCGCCGAGCAGGCGCGGAACGCCGACCGCGGCGATCAGCACGTCGGCGCGCCGGCATACCGCCGGCAGGTCGCGGGTCCGCGAGTGACAACTGGTCACGGTCGCGTTCGCCGCCAGCAGCAGCCTCGCTACCGGGATGCCGACCAGCTTCGAGCGCCCGACAACAACCGCTTCGGCGCCCTCCAACTCAACCCCCTCATGAGTGAGCAGCTCCATCACGCCTGCTGGCGTACAAGACACGAGACCCGGCATCGCGTGGGCGAGCAGGCCGGCGTTGACGGGGGTCAGCCCGTCGACGTCCTTGGCCGGGTCGATCGCGGCAACGATGTGATCAGGGTCAATGTGGTCGGGCACCGGCAGCTGGACGAGGATTCCATCGACGTCCGGATCCCGGCCGAGTTCTCTAACCAGCTCCAGCAGCTCGTCCTCCGTCGTCTCGGCCGGAAGACCGTGGTGAAGGGAGCGCATCCCCACCTCGCCACAAGCGCGGTGCTTGCCTTTGACGTAAACCTCCGAGGCAGGGTCGTCGCCGACAATGACCGTAACGAGGAGCGGCGTGCGGCCGTGCTCAGCCTCGAACGATGCGACTTCGCCGGCAACCCGGCCGCGCACCGCCGCCGCCACCGCTTTGCCGTCGATGATCCGCGCGGCCACGCTTATCGCCTCCGGATCGGCGCGTAGTCCGCCATCAGCTTGCGCTCGGTGCCGTCGCCGGCAAAGCGCACGATGACGACTCCGCCGGGCTCGACCGCAGTGACGACCCCCTCGCCGAAACTGGCGTGAACGACGTCGTCCCCCGTCTGGAGTTCCAGCGTCGGCCCGGGATCGATCGGCGTCGCCGCGTCAGATGGGGCCGACTCCCAGCCAAGACCGCCAGCGTGGCCGACCGCGCTCGAGTGCCGCTCGGTCAACTCCGCCGGCAGCTCGTCGACGAAGCGCGAGGGCAGGTTGCGCTCGGATCGGCCGAAGAGGCGACGTTCACGCGCCCAGGTCATGTAGAGGCGGCGGCGGGCGCGGGTGATGCCGACGTAGCAGAGGCGCCGCTCCTCTTCCTCTCCCCCTTCTTCCAGCGAGCGCATGTGCGGGAAGGCGCCGTCCTCGCAGCCGACCAGGAAGACCGTGTCGTACTCGAGGCCCTTGGCGTTGTGCAGGGTCATCAGCGTGATCAGCGACTCTTCCTCGCGCAGGTCGTCCTGCTGGGTGTAGAGGGAGATCTGCTGCAGAAACTCTTCCAGCGGCGAGATCTCACCTCCCCCCTCCAACTCGCGGTTGGCATCGAACTCAGCCGCCATGCCGACCAGCTCCTCGAGGTTCTCGGCCCGCCCCTCAGCCTCGATCGTGCGCTCGGCTGAGAGCGCGGCGAGGTAGCCGGTCTCACTCAGAACCGATTCCAGCAGCTCGGCGACGGGCGAATCTTCGGTCCGCGCCCGCAGACCTTCCATTGTCTCCTGGAAACGCGCGACTGCCTTGACCGCGGCGGCGCCGAGCCCTGGCACCTCCTCAACCCGTTCGGCCACCTCCCAAATCGAGAGGCCGGTGGTGTTGGCATGGGCGGCGAGGCGCCCCTGGCTGGTGTTGCCGATCCCTCGCCGCGGCGAGTTGACGATCCGCGCGAAGGAGACCTGGTCGGCGGGATTTGCCAGCAGGCTGAGGTAGGCAATCGCGTCCTTGACCTCGGCCCGGTCGTAGAACTTGGTGCCGCCGATCACCTGGTAGGGCAGCTCGAAGCGGACCAGCGTGTCCTCGAGCACCCGGCTCATCGCATTGGTTCGGTAAAAGACGGCGACGTCCTCGCGCTTGACCCCGTCCTCCTCGGCGAGCCGCTCGATCTCCCCCGCGACCCAACGCGCCTCCTCGTGCTCGTCGGTCAGCTCCGAGAGCTTGACCGGCTCACCGCCGGCGATCTCGGTCCAGAGCTGCTTCGGCCGCCGTTCGCGGTTGCGCTCGACGACGGCATTGGCGGCGGAGAGGATCGTTTGGGTCGAGCGGTAATTCTGCTCCAGCTTGACTTCCTCGGCTTCGGGAAAGTCCTTCTCGAAGTCAAGGATGTTGCGGATATCGGCGTGCCTGAAGCCGTAGACCGACTGGTCCTCGTCGCCGACGACCATCAGGTTGCCGTGCTCGGCAGTGAGCAGCTGCAGCAGCCGGTACTGGGCGTGGTTGGTGTCCTGGTACTCGTCGACGAGGACGTGGCGGAAGGTGCGGCGCCAGCGTTCGCGCGCCTCCTCGGAGAGCTCGAGGACGTTGACCGTGCGGACCAGCAGATCATCGAAGTCCATCGCGTTGGCCGCGAGCATGCGCTCCTCGTAGCGTTCGTAGACGGCGGCGGCCGTTTCCTCGAAAACGCTGCCCTGGGCCTGGGCGTAAGCGGGGGCGTCGACGAGCTTGTTCTTGGCGCCGGAGATCTGCGACCGGATTGCGCGCGGCGGGTAGCGTTTGGGGTCGATTCCGAGCTCGGTCATGCAGCGCTTGAGCATCCGCAACGAATCGGACTCGTCGTAGATCGTGAAGCTGCGCGAGTAGCCGAGGCGCTCGGCGTCGGCGCGCAGCATCCGCGCGCAAGCCGAGTGGAAGGTCGTCACCCACATTGCCCGAGCCGAGCGACCGACCAGCTTCTCGACCCGCTCGCGCATCTCGCTCGCCGCCTTATTGGTGAAGGTAATCGCCAGGATCTCGCCGGGGCGGGCGGCCCCGGTTGCCAGCAGGTAGGCAATCCGATGGGTCAGGACCCGGGTCTTGCCCGAGCCGGCGCCGGCGAGGACCAGTAGCGGCCCCTCGCCGTGGCGCACCGCCTCTCGTTGCGGATCATTGAGCCCGGCGAGCAGGCGCTCGGCACGGTCGGCGCCGGCTTCGATCGGCGCCCCGCCGTGCTCGGGCGGGCTCTCGGAGTCCATCTGCAGCATCGCTTCGAGAATAGCCCCGGCCGCGGCCGGCCCGGCGGCTAGGTGCTGGGGCTAGCGCTGCAGGCTTCAAACACTTCTTCCAGTGCCTGCGTGGACTTGCCGAAGATCAGCTCTTCGACTTCGGCTTCGGAAGCCTGCCTGAAAGCATCGACGAAGCAGCCGGCAAACTTGGATTCGGCTTCGTTCGTATCGGAGAGTTCCCTTTCCAGCCCGTCCACCAGATGCGCGTGATCGAAGTCAGTGAACTTGACGACTTCGTCCATCTTCCAATGGTCGCCATCCTTGGCCAGCGCCACTTCAAGGGTCTGGCCATCGAGGCCGCCACCCGTAAGCGCCGTTTCCGCGGTAGCGCTCGAGCCTTCGATCTCGACTGCCGAGACCGTCGCCCCATCGACCCCTTCGTCGTCTTCGGCTTCCGATTCGCAGGATTCGACGGCTGCCTCGCCGCTTTCCCGCGAGATCTGCTCCATGAACTGCTGCGTCTGCAGCTTCTTGCAATCGGCGGGATCGGTAGTTGTCGCCGAGGTCTCGATCACCTCTTCAACTTCGCCGGTTTCGTCACCGCTGCTCCCACATGCGGCGAGTCCGAAGACGGCGATCAACAGACAAGGAAAAAGCAGAAGACGCTTGCTCAAAGTAGATCCTTTAGGCAGGGAAGGACGAGGACGGCGGCAGGCTACATCAGCCCCCGGCCGATGAACGGCCGGTGCGCTCGCGCAGCTCGGCCGGTGCGTCGCCAGGCGCCTCGCCGCCGTCGAGCTCGGCCAGGCGCTGCTCGAGCTCGCCGATCCTCTGCGAGAGCGACTTGATCGCCTCGGCGATCGGGTCTGGCAGGTGGATCCAGTCGGCGTCGGGACCCTCGACCCGCTTGCCGTCGACCTTGACCGGGTGGCCGGGGTTGCCGACTACGGTCGCGCCGGGCGGCACATCCTCGACGACGACCGTGTTGGCGCCGATCTTGGCCCCGTCGCCAACCGCGATCGGGCCAAGCAGCTTGGCACCGGAGCCGACGGTGACGTTGTCGCCAAGCGTCGGGTGGCGCTTGCCGCGCTGGAAGCCGGTGCCGCCAAGCGTCACCCCCTGGTAGAGGGTGACGCGCTCGCCGATCTCGGCGGTCTCGCCGATCACCACTCCGGCGCCGTGGTCGATGAAGAACTCGCGGCCGATCTTCGCCGCAGGGTGGATCTCCACCCCAGTGACCGCGCGGGTCGAGTAGGCAATCAAGCGCGGCAGGAACGAAATGCCCGCTTGGTTAAGCGCGTGGGCAAAGCGGTGGGCAAGCAGGGCCTGCACCCCCGCCCAGCTGCAGAGGATCTCCAGGGTCGAAACGCCCTGCGCAGCGGGATCGCGGTCGCGCGCCGCGGAAACGTCTGCGCGCACCTCCGAAACCAATCTCTTCCAACGGCTCATGGTGAGAAGAAGGGTAGGGACACGTAGCGCTCACCCGAGTCGCAGACGATCGTCACCACCCTCTTGCCGGCCATCTCGGGCCGCGCGGCCACCCCGAGGGCCGCCTTGATATTCGCCCCGGCGGAGATCCCGGCCAACACGCCCTCGCGCTTGGCGGTGAGGCGCGCGGTCTCGAGCGCGTCCTCGTCGGAGACTGAGACGATCTCGTCGATCACGGAGCGATCGAGCACCGACGGCACGAAACCGGCGCCAATCCCTTGGATCTTGTGCGGACCTGGGACGCCGCCGGAAAGGACCGGCGAAGCCGCCGGCTCGACCGCGACGACGAGGGCGTCCGGAGCCCGTTCCTTCAGCATCTGCCCCACCCCGGTGATCGTCCCGCCGGTTCCTACCCCGGCGACGAACGCGCCGATAGCGCCATCGGTGTCGCGCCAGATCTCCTCCGCGGTCGTGCGCCGGTGCACCGCGGGGTTGGCCGGATTGGAAAACTGCTGCGGCATGAAGCCCTTGCGCTGCTCGCAGATCTCCTCCGCCAGCTCGACCGCCTCGGTCATCCCACCCAACGAGGGCGTCTCCCGCACTTCGGCGCCGTAAGCTCGCAGCAGCTTGGCCCGCTCGCGGCTCATCCCCTCGGGCAGGGTGAGGATCAGCTCGTAGCCCCGCGCCGCGCAGACCATCGCCAATGCGATCCCGGTATTGCCGCTGGTCGGCTCGACGATCACCGAGCGGCCTGGCTTGACCAACCCCTCTTCCTCGGCGGCATCGATCATCGCCACCCCGATCCGGTCCTTGACCGAGCCGCCGGGATTGAAGTACTCGAGCTTGGCGCAGACCTCGCCGGCAAGCCCCTCGCCCAGCCCCTGCAGGGCAACCAGCGGCGTCTCGCCGACAACCGCCGAGGCCTCAGCTCCGATTCGCATCAGACAGCTCCCATCAGGCCAAAGATTGCCTTCGTCATCGCGGCAACCCTACGACTAGGCAAGCCCAATGTGCCTAAGCAGCCGTGAGCGGACGATCCGTCAGCGTTGCCGTCGCGACATGCAGCGGCCCACCCTGCTCGCCTTCGTCTGCCAGGTAAAGCGCGACGCCCTCTTGCAGGGACTCGAACAACTCGTCCAGGGTCTCACCGGAAGCAAAGCAGCCAGGTAGCTCTGGAAGGCCAGCCCAGTAGCTGCCTTCCTCGATGTGAATGCGGGCGGTTAGCTCCATAGATGAAGTTCCTTCATTGTAGCCCCGCCTGTTTGAGAATCGCGCTGGTCAAGCCTGGCTGATAGTCGCGTCCCTTGTGCTGTGGGAGGGCGATCGGGCGACAACCCGGCTTGGTCATCTTGACTTGGTGCTTCCCGCCACGCGCCTCCAGCCGTTTTCTCGAAGCAGCTTGATCGCCTTCTTCTGAGATCGGTTGCTGCTTCACTCGCCGTGATGTTCTCCCGGTGGGGACTCTCCCTCGAAGTAGTCCACGCCGTCGCTGCGCCGGAAAAACGCGCGCAGTCCACCGCCTTGAGGTAGACGCTCGCCAACGCCGATCTTTTCGGAGTCCGGGTAGACGACGACATCGGGACGACCATGGCTTGAGATCGCCAGAAAGGTCGCGGTCGTCTCCGTGCGGTTAA
>DATNGZ010000050.1:0-71352 GCA_035605695.1 Solirubrobacterales bacterium
GGCCGGAGTCGGCGACCATCCGGGCACCGCGATCGAGCAGCTCATCGGGGTATTTCTTCTTTCGTGGCATGGCTTGGGAGTTCCCTTCTTCCAGGTAGGAATCCTGGTTTCGGGGCCTCCGTCAAACCCGGCCTGGCTCACCGAGACTGCGCCAAAGCTTTTGGGTATCGCCGACCACCCACGCCTGCTCGATCAAGCCTCCATTCAGCCGGAAGAAGGCAGCTCCCGCATATTCGATGCGTTGGTCGGTCGGCTTGATGTCTCCCAGTGCACCTCGATGCGTGCCGCTCCACATCATTCTTGTCACGACTCGATCGCCGAGCGCGAGGATCTCGTCGATGCGGTTATCCCAGTCTGGGAAGGCCACGCGAACAGTTCCGGCATAGAGTTTGAACTCATCTCGTCCCTCGCATTCGGTGCCGAGGGAGCCCCGGAAGCGAAGATCCTCGGACACGATCTCGTCAGCGAGATCGAGTTGCCAGCGATTCCAAAGCTCGTTGTAGAAACGCTGAACCAGAGCTTTGTTTTCGTTCTCTTGCCGGTTCCCAGGCATCAACCAATTTGCTCGGCAGCGCAGATCTTTGTCCCTTCGATCAGAGAAAGCGTCTCTCCCCTATTAAGTGTGGGCTCGGGCAGATCGGAATAGCGAAACCCGGCTGCCCAGGGAGTCAGATCCGGCAGCCTGTCGGCCTGCTCGGGGCGAGGGATCTTGGAACTGTCCAGCAATGTGAGCAGGTAGGTGATGTTGTGGGTGCGCTCGTACGAGATGTCGTTGCTAGCAAGCACTGCCTTGATCATCTTCTCGACGGCCTGCTGGGCGTGGAACCCGAGGACGTCGTCGGGCACATCGTCATCCTCGATGAGCCGCACCAGCACGATCTCATCGCCGCCCGCCTTTCGCATCAGGACGCGGGCGAGCTCGTCTCCGCTACGAGGCTCTGCCGCCAACGACCTGCCCCTCCGTCAGAGCGTCGTGGAGCATCGTCCCCTGCACAACTCCCCATCTCCGAGCGTGATCCTCGGTGACCACGACCACATCTGCAGGTACCCCTAGTTCCCCAACCAATCTTCCTAGTCTCACCGACTCGCCAAATCGATCTGCGAGATCCGGCTCGATCACAAGGAAGTCCACGTCGCTGTCGGCCTTCTCGTCTCCTCGTGCGTAGGAGCCGAAGAGAATTACCTTGGAATCAGCACCGGCCGCCTCAGCCAGTGCCTTTCCCGCGCGCTGAATCAGATCGCGTGAAGCCATGCGGACACGGTAGCCGAGCCGAGGGCGGCTGTCTGCAATTGATTGGGCAGCGGCTGCCCAAATCGACATCAATCCCGCCTGATCGAGGCGAATCTACGCTGAAAATCGACGGTTGGCTGCTGAGAAAGGATTCACCGGTTTGCACATGGCCATTGGCCGCAGCCGCTACCGCCGCGACCCGCTTGAGGTTCTCAATATCTGGGGCAACGACGATGTCTACGTCCTTCGTTCCGCGGACCACCCCCCAGGCGTTGACGGCCAGCCCACCGATTAGTACGAACTCGACGCCTGCCTCCGAGAGCCGGCGAAGGAGTTGATCGAAGGCGGCTTCGGTCAATGTGGACGAGCGGTACCCACGAATTGCATCAGCTTGTGACTCAGCGCAATTCCCTCGGCCAAGTTGATGCTCATTGGTCGCTGGGCGTCATCGCGCAGTCGCTGCACACGAACTGCCTCGGCTGCCTCTGCAGGACCCTTCGAGGCTTCGCTCGGCTGTTGGATCGACGCCACGAAGAGACGGTAGCGGAGCGGAACGGTTCTCTCCTGTTTGGGCAGCGGACGGCTTTCGCTGCCCAAACCATCGTCAATCGGCGGAATAAGAAGCAATGAATCGAAGAGCTAACTGTCGGAGCAGCATCGAGGTCCTCGATGTCTGCGAGATCGTGGGGACGAGCAGGAGATAGACAGTCATGTTTATAGTGCTGAGTCGTGTACGGCTCCTGACTTTCCTCAAGGGGCGACACCAGCCATCTCTCAGGCAGGCATGGACGACGCAGCGCAGAGCCAAGACGGGTTCGCAGACGCCTTCGAGTCGGCATTCGCCCGGCTGCGAATTCGCATCGAGACGGCATGCGCCGGCCAGGGCGACTGGCCCGCGGGCACGGCCGCCGGCATTCACGCGGCGCTGACCTTCGCCGCAGCCGATCCCGCCGCCGCCCGGGCACTGACGAGCGATGCCCTCGCTGCCGGCAAAGCGGGCTTCGCGCGCTATGAGCGCCTGATCTCCTACCTCTGCGATTTGCTCCGCCCCGGCCGGAGGGAGAGCGACGTCGAGCCCCTCCCCGCCGAAACGGAGCGGGCCCTGACCGGCGGCGTCGCGATGCTGGTTGCCCAGCGCATTGACCTGGACCGGCACGCCGAGTTGCCGGAGCTCGCCGCCGAGGCGGCCCAGTTCGTCCTCACCCCCTATCTGGGGATGGACGAGGCGAGGCGGGTTGCCGTCGCTAACCTCAATCGGGGATGGGACGAAGCAAGACCACAGCGGTGACGTCGGCTGTGGCCGCGCTGTTGGTCCTGATCGTGCCGCTCGCCCACGCCGAGCTGACCGAGCGGGGCGACCTCTTCGTCCGCTTCAAAGGGGGGATAAGCCCACGCGCCCTGCCGCGCACCAAACTGGCTCCGATCGCGGTCAGCGTCGCCGGCACCGTGAAAAGTCTTTCCGGTGAACGCCCGCCGGCCCTGCGCCGGATCAGGATCGAACTCAACCGCGGCGGCAAGCTCGACCCCAGCGGCCTTCCTCTATGCCGCTACGGGCAACTGGTGGCCGCTTCGCCCAAGCAGGTGCTGGCCGAGTGCGGCGACGCGCTGGTCGGCGAAGGCTCCTATCACGCCAAGACCGCCTTTCCCGAACAGGCAACGTTCCCCTCGGCAGGGCACATGCTCGCCTTCAACGCGATCTACGAAGGGCACAGCGCGATCCTGGCCCACATCTACGGGCGCGAGCCGATTCCGATCAGCCGCATCATCGTCTTCCGCATACGTCGCAGCGGCGGCACCTTCGGCACCATCCTTACCGGCACCCTGCCCGACGCGGTCAACCACTACGGCTACGTCGCCGGCATCTACCTGCGGCTGTTTCGCCGCTTCGACGTCGACGGTCGGCGGCGCAGCTACCTCAGCGCCGCCTGCGCGGCTCCGGCGGGCTTTCCAAGCGCCGTCTTCCCCTTCGCCCGCGCCTCGATGAGCTTTGCCGACGGCCGCACCCTCTCCAGCACGCTGACCCGCAGTTGCAGGGTCAGCGGCTGAGCGTTAGGAGTAGAGGCTCTCGGATGCCAGCTCCTGGGCGCGACGGTTCCAGAGCTTGACCTCCATCAGGATCTCGTCGCCGTAGCCCTCGAGGGCGTCGAGAGCGACGAGGGTGAAACGGCCGTTGGAGACGACTTCTTGGTCGACGGTCTCCAGATCCAGCTCCGCCGCCGCCGCCACGGCGCCCTGGACGAGGGGACGACCCCAGACCAGGGTGACGGCGCCCGCCCGCCCGTTCTCGCCGCGCCAGCGGCCGATCACCTCGTCGTTGAGGTCGATCTTCCAGTCCGGGTTGTCCTCGGCCAGCACGTCGGTGAAGTCGACGACGGCACGGAGATCGCTGGGCTCGCCACCCTCTGGCTGGACGTAGGAGACGTGGCCGAACAGCTCCAGGCTTCCCTCGGGCCCGTCGGCGCGAGCGGAGCAGGGAACCCAAACTCGGCCGCCCCAGGTGCGCTCGGGAAACCAGTCGAGCTCGGCGGGCGCCTCGACGCCGTCCGGCAGGTCCTCGATCTCCCCGCAAGCGTTGCGAAATGCCTCGCCGAGCTGCTCGGCGAAGCGCCCGTGCGGGATCCCCTCCTGGGTCGAGTCGGCGATGAAGCGCGGGATCGGGCGTGGGTTGGGGGGCATCGGCTGGGGAGCCTATCTGGGAAGTGTTAACCCTTATCCAACTGGCATATCTGAGCAAACCGCTGCCGCTACGCTCCGTACACACTCCGGTTCGCAGAGCCGATAGGGGATCGAAGGACGGCAAGGGAGGCCAAGGGGATGAAGGACTTTACGAGGCTGCCAGGCAAGCTCGGGAGCGCTCGCCGACTGCTGCGCGCACAGATGCTGGCAGTGGCGCTGTCGTTCACCGCACTTGGGGTAGCGGCCCCGGCGGTGGCCCAGGCAGCGCTCGGCTACGAGCCCGATGGGGCAAACCCCTCGATCGCCCTGGCCGGCGAACTGCCGCACGGCGTCGCGATCGACCAGGCAAGCCAGCGCATATACGTCTCGGTGCTCTCGACCAACACCAGCACCGGAGCCTCCGGCCAGATCGATCAGTTGGAGAGCACGGGCGCCCCGACCGCCGCCTCACCCTTCGCCCTCGGCACGGAAGCCTTCCCAACCGGCGTCGCGGTCAACCCGATCACCCAGGGCATCTACGTAGCCCAGTTCATCGCCTCGACGCCGCAAGGGAACAAAGGCAGCTCGAAGATCGTTCAGCTCTCCGCCGCCGGGACAATGGGGACCGAGTTCGCGACGAGCAACAATCCCGGCAAGGCTCCGCAGATCGCCACCGACTCCGCCGGCAACGTCTACTTCCCCAGCGATGCCACCAATGCGGTCCAGGTGTTCAACTCGGCGGGAGTCCTGCAGAGCACGATCAGTTGCGCCGGTTGCCCTGGCGGCGCGTTCGGCAACCCCGCCAGCGTCGCGGTCGACTCCGTCGGCAACGTCTACGTCGTCGACCTGGAAACCGACCGGGTGGTGAAGTTCACCCACTCGGGGTCGTCCTACTCATTTGCGTCGGTGCTGCAGAGTGGGCGCGGCGCGGTTGCCGTTGGTGTGGATCCCGCGGACAACGCGGTCTTCGTCGGCGACCTCTCCGCCGGGGAATACCACGTCGTTGCCTACGACTCTGCTGCGGTCCAGTTCGACGACTTCGGCGGCGGCCTCTTTGGCGCTCCCAGCCAGGGCCCGGCGGGTGCGGGTCAGATCGCGGTCAACGCCACCACCCACAAGCTGTATGTGAGCGAACCCAACACCCACAAACTCCTTGTCTTCGCCAAGGTCACGATTCACCCGCCGGTTGCATCGACCAATCCCGCTTCTTTCGTCGGCCAGGTCTCGGCGAGGCTGAATGCCACCGTCAACCCCAAATTCCACGCGGTCACCAGCTGCCGCTTCGAGTACACCAACGCAACAGATTTCCAGACAAACGGCTACACCAACGCGATTGACGCCCCTTGCTCATCGCTGCCCAGCGGCTCGGAAGACGTTGTGGTCAACGCGACGCCCACCGGGCTCTCGCCCAGCACCACCTACCACTACCGGGTAGTGGCGGCGAACAACGCGGGCTCGGTCGAAGGCAGCGATGCCACCTTCACCACGCTGCCGACCACCGCCGCCACGGTCACGACCGAAGCCGCTTCCAGCGTGACGCAGATCGGGGCCACCCTCAACGGCAAGGTCAATCCCCACGGCGGGTCCGTCTCCGACTGCCATTTCGAGTACGGCGTCGGTCTTTCCTACGCGACAAGCGTTCCCTGTACCGCGGTCGGCGTGGTCACGACGGACGTTGCCCAGAAAAAAACGGTCGCCGGTCTCTCCGCCAACACGACCTATCACTACCGGCTGGTGGTGACGAGCAATGCGGGGCTTGTTAACGGCAACGATCGCGAATTCACGACTCCGCCGCCCGCGCCCCTGGTGACTACAGAAGCGGCATCGGGAATCACCCAGACCGCCGCCACTTTGGCCGGCACGATCGACCCCAAGGGCGGCGCCGCGAGCTGTCGCTTCGAATACGGCACGACCGCGGCTTACGGGACTGCGGCGGCCTGCGCCACCGATCCCGGCGCCGGCGAAGGGCCGGTCCCCGAGCAGCTCAGTCTCACCGGTCTCAACGCTGGGACCACCTATCACTACCGCTTGGTTGGCACCAACGGCGGTGGCAGCACGAACGGGTTGGACCTCTCTTTCACGACTCTGCCGCCACCATCGCTACCGCCGATCGTGCAACCCCTACCCCAGCCGCAGTTGCCGGCCCCCAAGCCGAAGCCGTTGAAGTGCAAGAAGGGCTTCCACAAGAAAAAGGTCCACGGCAAGGTCCGGTGCGTCAAGATCAAACGCCGCAAGAGCGGGCGGCGCTAACCGTCGCGTAGATCGGCGGCCGCGCGCTCCGGTGGGTAGGTGTTGATGTCGACCCCGGTGGCAAACTCGAACGAGGCCTTGATCGTCAGCCGTGGGGCGATGTCGACGTGCCAGTGGAAGGCCTCGGTCCCGCGCGGCGCCGTGCGGACCCAGAGGTTGAGCTCGGGCGTCTGGCCGAAGCGCTTGGCGAGGAGGCGCAGGGCAGTGTGGATCATCGCCGCGCCGGCGCCGTCCTCGGCGAAGCTCGCCGCCGCGGTCCGCGGCACGACCCGCAGCTCGAAGGGCGAGCGCGAGGCCCAGGGGCAGATCAGCGCCGCCTCGTCGTCGATCGCGACGAGGCGCTCGCGCCGGCGCACCTCCTCGACCAAGACGTCGCTGAGCAGGCTGCCACCGGCCGTGCGTTCGGCGTAAGCGCCGGCCCGCTCGCGCTCACGGGCCACGGCGGCCGGGACGAAGTCGAGCGCGTAGAGCTGGGCGTGGCTGTGCTCGAGTGAGGCGCCGGCGCCACCGCCCTCGTTGACGATCAGCTGCACGTAGGCGGCATCGCCGTGGGCGCGCATGCGCTCGCGCCAGGTCGCCACCGCGGCAGCGAACTGGTCCTCGTCCAGCTCCGCCATCGTGGTGAGGTGTTGGGGGGCGTTGATAACGACCTCGTGGGTGCCAGTAGCGGGACGCGAAGCAAAGAGATCGGGTTCGCCCGCCCGCCGAGACTCAAGCAGCGGGTCGCCGGCGCTGGCGAAGGCGCCCGCCTCGCCCCCGGTACCGCCGCCGGGCTCAGCCGCGGCCTCGCCCCCGAGCGCCGGATAGAGGTTGGGCACGACCCGCGTCGTCCAGCCGGGGCTGTCGGCCGCACCGCCGCCCGCCCGCGTCGCGTAGACCTCGGGCGGCGTGCGGTCCTCGCGCCCCTCGCAGAAGGGACAGTTCTCCGGTCCCTTCGGCTCGCTCGCGGACGTTTTGAATCCCTCGGGTCGGTCCGCACGGCCGGGCGCCAGGATCGCCGGCAAGCCCGAGAGTTGATCGATGCGCAGCTCGGGGGAGCTCAGGAGCGGGAGGGGGGGAGGTCGTCTACGTCGGGCACTGGCGGAACCGCCGGCGATGGAGGCGGTGGCTCCGTCGGCGCCGGCCGCTTCGGTCTTTTCCTGCCCTGCTCCCCGCCCAGGAACGGTTCGATCATGTCCATTGGTAGGGGGAAGACAACAGTTGTGTTCTGGTTGCTGCCGATTTCCAGCAGCGTCTGCAGGTAGCGCAGCTGCAGCGAGGCCGGGTTGGTGCTGATGATGTCGGCCGCATCGGTGAGCTTCTGCGCCGCCTGGTACTCGCCCTCGGAGTTGATGATCTTGGCCCGCCGCTCGCGCTCGGCCTCGGCCTGCCTGGCGATCGCGCGCTGCATCTGTTCGGGGATTTCGACGTCCTTGATCTCGACCGCGGTCACCTTCACGCCCCAGGGCTCGGTCGACTCGTCGATGATCTTCTGCAGCTCTTCGTTGAGCCGCTCGCGCTCGGAGAGCAGCTGGTCGAATTCGGCCTTGCCGAGCACCGAGCGCAGCGCCGTCTGGGAGATCTGCGAGGTGGCGATGAGGAAGTTTTCGACCTCGGTGATCGCCCGGTTGGAGTCAACCACGCGGAAGTAGGCGACGGCGTTGACGCTGGCCGGGACGTTGTCGCGGGTGATCACCTCCTGCGGCGGGATGTTCAGCGTCACCGTGCGCAGGTCGACCCGGACCATGCGGTCGATCATCGGGATCAGCAGGATCAGGCCCGGCCCCTTGGTCGCGATCAGGCGACCGAGGCGGAAGATCACGCCGCGCTCGTACTCGCGCAGGACCTTCACTGAGGAGCCGATCGCGATCAGGGCGAAGATCGCCACCACGATCAGCACTCCTCCAACGACTGCCATCAGCTTGCTCCTTGCTCGGCTTGGCCAGCGGGCGGCTCGGCACTCACCACGAGGGTCAATCCCTCGACCGCCTCGACCCTGACTCTATCCCCAAGCTCGACCCGGCTCGCGCTGTCTGCAACGCGGGCGTTCCAGAGCGCCCCCTCGATCCAGACCTGGCCTTCCGGGTCGAGGGTACCCCGGGCCTCAGCCGCGGCCCCGACCAACTCCTCAGCGCCGGTGCGCGGCGGCCTCTCGTGGGCCTCGATCACCTTGCGGGTAATGAAGTAGAAGGCGACGAGGGAGAGCACGCCGAGCGCGATCAGGGCCGGGCCGACGTAGTCGGCGGCGCTGCTGTCGGACTCCAGGGCGAGGACGCCCCCGGCCATCAGCCCGAGCGCTCCCAATGCCGCCAGCACGCCGCCGGTCGAGAGCAACAGCTCGCTGACGAGCAGGGCGATGCCGAGCAGAGCGACGATGACGGCTGCGTCCATGGTCCGATTATCCGCTTTCGGGGGCGGCACCTTCGCCGAGGGCGTAGCGCTCGATGTCTTCGCGCAGTTGCGCGTCGTCGGTATAGGGCTTCTGCTGCAGGAAGACGAGCTTCCCCTGGCGGTCGTAGAAGGCGGTGACGGGAAGGCCCCTTCCGCCAAGTTCGTTGGCGATTCCTCCGTCTCCGTCGGTGTAGCTCGGATACGGGACGGGGGCCTCTTCGAGGAAGGTTTTCGCCGCGTCGTCGGCGTCTTGACTATTGACGCCGAGGAAGGCGACGCGCTTGCCGAATTCGGCGGCGCCCTTCTGCAGGGTGGGGAACTCAAAGCGACAGGGGCCGCACCAGGAGGCCCAGACGTTGACCACGGCGGGGTAGCCGTGCAGCGCGGCGATCCGCTTGTCGAAAGCTTCGGAGCCTCCCGGCAGCAGCTGGTCGGCCTGCTTGTGCAGCGCGGCAAGCGGCGCCGGTGAGCCGGCGAGGGCCTTCGCGTAATCGGGGTGCTGACCGCCGTAATCGCCGCCGGAGTTGGCACCGCAACCAGTTCCAACCATGGCCGCGACCGCTGCCAGCGCAAGGCAAATTGCCAACTGTGGACCCGCCTTGGTCAATTCCTTGATTACAATACGTATGTTCGGTTCGTGGGTGCGATCGCGGATCGGACTGCTGAGAGCGCCGGGGGGAGCAGATAGGCCGTCCGGCATCCTCGTCCTAATGCCCTCGCCCACGTCTACGTGCGGCAGGGACGGAACCCGAAAGCCTTCATGGCCAAGACCAGCGACGTTGCCGCGCCAGCGGCAGTTCCATCGAGTGCCGACATTGAGCGGGCCGCTAAGTTCGTCCGCGAGCCCTTCCTGCTCGACGGTGAGGGACCGGAGGCGCTTGCTCCGGGGACGGCCCGACGCCGCGCGCTCGACGCCGCACTGAAGGAGCTCGACGAGGGGGCCGAGGATCCCTCGATCGAGTGGCGCCGCGCTTTCTCGTTGCTGCTGGGGCTGGAGCGGCTGCTTGCCGACGAACCGCCGAAACTGCGCGACGGGGCAGAACTCAATCCCCACCAGGTCGACGCGCTCTCCGGCACGCTGACCGAGCTGATGGCCGAGCAGCAGATCGCGATCGTCGCCGAGGCCAACGGCAACGGCGCGGCGGCAGCTGCGGCCGATAAGGCAGCGCCGACGAAAAAGGCTGTGGAGCGGGAAGCCGAAGATGCTGAGGAAAACGGCGACGGTGATGAGCTCGAGGACGAGGACCTCGCCCCCGACGAGGAGCCGATGGATTGGGAGGAGCAGCCCGCCGACGACGAGGAGACGATCGAGGAGGCCCCCGACGACCCGGGCGCCGAGCGGCGCTTCTGGTTTGAGCACGCGACCGGGGCCGGCAAGACCGTCGCCGCGGTCGGCTTCATCGACGCCACTCGCACCGGCGGCGTGCTGATCCTCACCCACCGCCGCAACCTCGTCGACCAGTTCATCGGTGAGATCTCCGACCGCGGTTACAAGGAGCGCCTGCGCCCGCCGCTGATGGGCGACCGCGACGACCCCGACGGCCCGGTCACGGTTGAGACCTACCAGTGGTTCGTGCGCAACCACAAGAAAATCTCCGACGCCTACTCGATCGTGATCTGCGACGAGGCGCACACGGCGCTGGGCGAGAAGACCAGCGCTTGCATCCGCGCCTGGGTCGGCCCCGTCTTCATCGGCATGACCGCGACCGGGGCGCTGATTGCTCGCCACGTCGCCGACCTCTTCCCGACCCAGACCTCGCGCTTCGACTTGATTCAGGCGGCGCGGCGCGGCGTGATCTCACCGCTGCGCTGCATGCGGATCCCGCCCGGCCCCGGCGTTCGCACGATCGCCAAGGTGCCGCTGCGCAAAGGTGAGGTTGACCAGGACTTCGACCAGGAGGAGCTGGCCGCGCTGCTCGACCAGGAGCCCTTCAATGTCGCGATCGCCGACCTCTACAAGACCCGCTTCGACGGCATGCCCGGTGTCCTCTACACCGCCGGCGTACAGCACGCCAAGAACGTCGCCCGGGCGCTGGTTGCCGCCGGCGTCTCCGCCCGCGCTGTCTCCGGCGAGACGCCGAAGCGCGAACTGGCCGAGATCCTCGCCGGCTTCGAGCGCGGCGAGGTCGACGTGCTCTGCAACGCGATGCTGCTCGCCGAGGGTTGGAACTCGCCGCGGGCGACGCTCTGCATGCACCTGGCGCCGACCGCCTCGCGGCGGATCTATCAGCAGCGGGTCGGCCGCGTGACCCGCCGCGCCCCGGGCAAGGAGGCCGGCCTGGTGATCGACTTCGTCCACCCGGCGACGACCCACGACGAGACGATCGTCACCCTGCACAGCCTGCTCGACCGCGACGTCTACCGCGGCGGCGCGATCGTGATTGGCCCGGTGCGGCGGGCGCGCGGGCGGCGGATCCGGGTCGAGCGGCGGATCGTCCCGGTTGCCGACTCCGAGGAGCGCCGCATGCAGGTGCTCGAACGCGAGCTCTGGCGGATCGCGGTGGAGAACCTCGACTATCCCGAGCAGCACGCCTGGGCCGCACTCGCCGGGGCGCGGGTCAACCCGCAGGGCTGGCGCCGCGGGCGGGCGATCCTGCAGGGTTCCGGTTCGAAAGAGCTGCGCCGCCGCTTCCTGCTCACCTGCGTGCAGCGCAACCGTAACTCGCAGCTGAAACTGAAAGCGCTGAGCGAGATCGCCGACCTCGGCGACGCCGAGGCCTTCGACGATGCGATTGACATCGTCGGCACCTGGAGCCGCGAGGACAAGCGGGCGGGGACGAAAACACTTCTGCAGGCGCTGGTCGACAAGCGGATCGGCCGTCGCGACCAGGCGCAGGCGTGGGTCTGGCGGCTCGCTTCCTACACCCCGGAGCTGCACGAAGAGTACGCGGTGCAACGCTGGCCGGAGACGAAGCGGCTGCTCGGATTGCTGGTCAACTCTTCCGGACGGGCGCACGGGCGCAACGCCCGCCGGCTGGTGCATTCGGCGCGCAAACAGGACCGCCGCCTCGCCGTGGCGCTGCTCGCCGGTGCGGTCTCGCACACGCCCGAGGGCGAAGAGGTGCTGCGCGGGGCCCGCATGCGGATGGCCCGCAAGCCCTCGGCGATCGCCCGCGAGCTGCTGCGCAACTTCCCCAAGGGCGGCAAGCGCCGCTCCAAACGCGGCAAGCGCAAAGGCGGGGGGGAGCAGGGCGAGGGTCAGGGCAATAAGTCGAAAGGTCAGGGCAAAGCCAGGGCCAAACGCAAAGGCCGCTCGCGCGCCGAGAAGGCGAAAGCCGAGGCCGAGGCAGCGAAGAAGAACGGCGCCGAGGTCGAGTCCGACTCAGAGGCGCAGCTGGACCTCACCGGCGCCGAGGCTGACCCGGTCCCCGCCGGGGACGACGACGATCAGGTTGCCGCGGTCGTCGATTCCGCTGGCGACTCCTGAGCCGTCCTCCCAGGAGACCTCGCGCCCGCGCAGGCCGTCGCGGCGGCGCCACTCGGCGAGCACGTCCTCGTCGCTTGCCGTGACCCAGCGGTCGAGGTGGTCGCTTAGGACTTCGGCGGCCGCGTGGGGGGTCGGGGGGAGTCCCGTCGGAGCAACAGCGGGGAGGCTCCGTCGGGACTCCCCCCGAGTCCCTGGGGTCGTGGCGAAGAGCGAGACCGCCGGGTGACGGAGGTCGGCGGGGAACTCGTCCGGAGCAATGGTGAGGTTCAGGCCGATTCCTATTACGGCCCAGCTGTCTTGGGGGCGGGCCTCGATCAGGATGCCGGCCAGCTTGCGCCCGTCGAGCCAGACGTCGTTGGGCCACTTGACCATGCACCCGGCGCCGGGACGAAGCGCCTCAGCCGCGGCGCAGACCGCGAGCGGAACCGAGAGCGGCAGCAGTAGGTGGCGCTGGTCGAGCGGGCGCAGGATCGCCGAGTAGAGCAGTGCTTTGCCGTCGGGGGCGGTCCAGACCCGGCCGACGCGACCGCGGCCCGCGGTCTGTTCGCGCGCGGTCACCACGGTGCCGCTCGGAGCGCCGGCCGCCGCCAGCTCGCGAGCGCGAGTGTTGGTCGAGTCGGTGACGCGGTAGTGACGGTGCGGAGCTCCAAACGTCACTTAGGGCCTGTCCGGTAGGGGTTCCGCTTAACTTTTTGGATGGAAACAAACCTGCTGACGCCGCGAGGTGGACGCCCAAAAAGTACAAGACGCTCCACTCCTACCGGACAGGCCCTTAGCTCGCCGCGTCTTGCAGCAGCGCTGCGACTAGGCCCTCGATGTCGTGGCGCTCGGCCTCGACCCCGACCTCAAGATCAGCGTCCCGGGCGGCCTCGCTGGTTACGGGGCCGATCGAGACGATGCGGGCGCTGCTGGGGAAGCGCCCGCCGAGGGCGCCGGTGATGTTGCGCACGGTCGAGGACGAGGTGAAGGTGACGTAGTCGGCGGCCTGGGCCGCCTCGACGGCGTCGGGCGTTGGCTCCTCGCGCACGGTCTCGTAGAGGGCGACGACGTCTACCTTGGCGCCGCGGCCGGACAGATGCTCAGGGATCACGTCGCGGGCCTCGGCCGCGCGGGCGACGAGGACGCGCTTGCCGCTGACCTCGACCTCGCCCAGCGACTCGACCAGCGACTCGGCGACGAAGCGCTCGGGGACAATGTCGGCGGCGATACCATGCGCGGCTAGAGCCCGTGCTGTGCCGGGCCCAATCGCCGCGACCACTGGGCCGGGCTCAACCGCGACGCCCGATTCCCCCTGCCCTACCTGCTGCTTTTTCGGCCCGGCGAGCGCTCGCGCATCGAGTCCAGCGGCGCTGAGAGCCTCGAACAGCAGATGCGCCCCATTCGGGCTCGTCAAGCAGATCAGGCTGTAGTCGCCAATCCTCTCCACTGCACTCCGTACCGCCTCGCTTTCGAGCAGCGGCTCGATCCGGATGGCCGGCAGCTCGACCACCTCGGCGCCGAGCCCGCGCAGCCGCTTCGCCAGCCCGCTTGCCTGCGCTCGCGCGCGGGTGACGACGACACGGCGGCCGTGGAGGGGACGGCGTTCGAGCCAGGCCAGCGCCTCCCGTCGTTCGACGACTCGGCCGACCACGATCAGGGCTGGGGCTTTCACATCCTCGCGCTCGACCACCTCGGCGAGCGTGCCGAGGGTGGCAACGACGGTGCGCTGCCCATCCATCGTGCCGCGCTCCACCGCTGCCGCGGCCTCGTCCGCGTCGCGGCCGGCCTCGATCAGCGCCGCCGCGTTATCGGCGAGGTGCTTGACCCCCATGTAGAAGACGAGCGTGCCGGGGAAGCGGGCCAGCGCCTCCCAGTCGAGCGCGCTCTCCTGCTTCTCGGGATCCTCGTGGCCGGTGATGAAGGCGACGGCGGAGGCGTCGTCGCGGTGGGTGACCGGTATGCCGGCGTACGCAGTGGCGGCAACGCCGGCAGTGATGCCGGGAACGACCTCGAACTCGACCCCGGTCGCGCGCAGCGCTTCGCCCTCCTCGCCACCGCGGCCAAAGACGAACGGATCGCCGCCCTTCAACCGCACGACGCTCTTGCCGGCCTGGGCGGCCTCGATCAGGCGCTTGCCGATCTCCTCCTGGGGCACCGAGGGCTTGCCCGGTGCCTTGCCGACGTAGATCAGCTCGGCGTCGGAGCGAGCCCCGTCGAGCGCTCCTGGCGGAATCAAGCGGTCGTAATAGATCGCGTCGGCCGAGCCGAGCAACTCCAGCGCGCGCGCCGTCATCAGCCCCGGATCGCCGGGTCCGGCACCGACCAGATAGACGACCCCCGACCGAGCGCTCATCGCCCCACCCTAAGGGGGGTGTCTGAGCTAACCCACGGTATGACGTGGGTTAGCTCAGACACGTCCGCTCCACTTCTCGGCCCGGTTGAGGATTTTGTGAGCGCCGGTGTCGAGCAGGCGCTTGGCTAGTTCGGCGCCGAGCAGGGTCGGTTCGGCGGCGTCGCCCTCGACGCTGTCGCGGAGCCACTCGCTGCCGTCGGGGAGGCCTACGAAGGCCTCGATTCGCATCTGCTCGGAGCGGGCATCGACCTTGGCGTAGACGCCGAGGGGACTGTTGCAGGTCGCGCCGAGCAGGGAGACGACGGTCCGCTCGGCGGTCAGCTCGCGCAGCGCCGCTTCGTCGACGATCGCATCGACCGCCCGCAGCGCCGCCTCGTCGCCATCGCGGATCTGCAAGAGCAGTGAGCCCTGGCCGGCGGCAGGGGTCATCGACTCGGTTTGGATCGGGAAGGAGATCTCGTCGGCGCGGCCGAGTCGCCGCAGGCCGGCAACGGCAAGGACGATCCCATCGAGATCACCCTCGGCCAGCTTGCGCAGTCGCGTGTCGACGTTGCCGTGCAGCTCACCAACCTTCAGGTCAGGACGGGCGGCAAGCAGCTGTGCAGCCCGTCGCAGGCTCGCGGTGCCGACCTTGGCGCCCTCGGGCACGTCGTCGAGCGAGGTCCCAGCGCCGATCCAAGCATCGCGCGGATCCTCGCGCCCGGGCACCGCAGCGAGCATCAGCCCATCAGTCAGCTCGGCCGGCAAGTCCTTAGCCGAGTGCACCCCGATCTCAGCCTCACCATCAAGCAGCGCCCGCTCAACACCTCTCACAAAGCGCGCCTTGTCGCCAACCTCTCCATCAGAAGCGACCTCGACCAGCTCAGCTCCGCCAAGCATCTCGCCGACTTGGCTGGCCTGAGCTATTGCCAGTGCGCTGCCTCGAGTGGCGATTCGCAGCATCAGCGCGCCAATCCCGGTAGGGGTGGAACGTCTTGTACTTTTTGGGCAGGCGCTAGCGGCGTCAGCAGGGAACTCTCGACCCAAAAAGTTAAGTGGAACCCCTACCGGGATTGGCGCGCCGCAGCTCGGTCACGTTGCTCGCGTCGTCGCCCTCGGGCGCCGTCTCAACATCAAGCCCGAACAACTCGCGCAAGGCGCTGACATACAAGTAGGCCTCGTCGCTTCCAGCACTCCGCTTCATCCGCAGCGTCGGCTCGTGCAGGAGGCGCGAGGCGATCGCCTTCGCCATCGCGCTCAGCCGTTCGCGGTCCGCCTCGCCGAGGCTCTCCCAGCGGCCCTCGTTCTCGGCCAGAACCCGCCGCACGACCTCGTCGGCGCGCTCGCGCAGGGCGCTGATCGTCGGCACCACCTCGAGCGAGGCGAGCCAGCGCTCGAAGCGGTCCTGCTCCGCGTCGATGATGCGCTCCGCCCGCCGCGCCTCGGCCTCGCGGCCGCTGGCGTTGCGCTCGGCGATCTGCTGGACGTCGTCGATGTCGTGCAGGCTGACGCCGGCGATCTCGCGGCAGGCAGGCTCGATATCGCGCGGCACGGCGATGTCGACCAGCAGCAGCGCCCGCCCCTCGCGGGTCCGCATCACCTGCTCGAGGTCGTCGCGCTCGATGATGTGGTGCGGGGAGTTGGTCGCCGAGACGACGATGTCGGCTTGCTCGAGCTGCTCGGGCAGCTCCTCGAAGCGCACCGCATTGCCCTCGAAGCGCTGGGCAAGGCCGATCGCGCGGTCGTAGTGGCGGTTGGCGACGAAAACGGTGGCGACGCCGCGCCGGACCAGGGCGCGGGCGACCAGCTCGGCGGTCTCGCCGGCGCCGATCACGAGCACGCGGCGATCGCCAAGGTCGCCGAGCGTGTGGCGCGCCAGCTCGACCGCGACCGAGGGGATCGAGACGTTCTTCTCGCTGATTCCAGTCTCGTCGCGGGCGCGGCCGCCGGCCGCGAGGGCACCGCGGAAGAGCCGGTTGAGGATCGGCCCGGTGCCGCCCTCGACCAGGGCCAGCTCGTAGGCCCGCTTGACCTGGCCCTGGATCTCGGCCTCGCCGACGATCATCGAGTCGAGCCCGGCGGTGACGCGGAAGAGGTGGCGGACGGCCTCGCCGGAGCGCAGCGAGTAGAGGTGGCCGAGCAGCTCGGTCGGGCGGATCTCGGCCTGGCGGGTGAGCACGCCGAGCGCGGTCGACTCGGCCTCGACCGGATCGGAGACGACGAGGTAGAGCTCGGTGCGGTTGCAGGTCGAGATCGCCGCGGCCTCATGGATGCCGGCAGCGCCGGTCAGCTCGCGCAGCGCCCCGACCGCGCGGCCCTCGGTCAGCGAGAGTCGCTCGCGCAGATCGAGCGGCGCGGTCTTGTGGGAGACGCCGAGGGCGAGCAGCTCACTCATCAGATGCCGCCTCCTCTGCTCCCGTGAGGGCCAAGGAATCAGATATGGATTGGCCCTCACTCCCGCGTCCGGGGGCGGCTTGATCGCCTTGCGCGCGGTGCTCGGCGAATCCAGCCAACTCCCGAAGCTCCTTCTCCATCCGCTGCAGTTTGCTCGCCATGATCGCGACGTAGATCACGATCAGGGCGAGGAAGACGATGTAGGCGCCGGCGACGTACTTGCCCGCCTCGTCGAGGGGCAGGGCCGGCGTTGCGCTCAACAGGACGATCACCTAGCTCACCTCCGGCGCGATCCGCGAGGCGCCCGCTCCCGGCGCGGGCGCGTCGAGGGCGCGGCGCAGGCGCTTGAGCTGGCCCGAAGTGCTCTTCGCGGTCAGCTCGAGCTTGACCAGGGTCACCCAGAGCAGCGCCACCGCGGCGAGACAGACGAGGAAGGTGAACATCATTTCGCCCGGCAAGCCGCCGTTGGCGGTGCCGAAGGTGCGCGGGTGGACCAGGCTCTGCGCCATCCGCACCGCCATGAAGTTGAGTGGCACGAAGGCGCCGGCGGTGACCGCGAATACAGAGGCGTAGCGCCCTTGGCGCTCGGGGTCCTCGATCGCGTAGCGGAAGGGGTAGTAGGTCGCGTACATCAGGAAGACGATTAGGAAGCTGACCAGGGTCGGCTCGTCCCAGACCCACCAGTGTCCCCAGGAGGCCTTGGCCCAGATCGAGCCGGTGATCAGGACGGCGACGCCGAAGATCACCGACATGTGGATCGCGACATACGAATAAGCGTCCCACTTGCGGTTGCCGCTGCGCAGGTGGAAGATCGCGAAGACGCCGCCGATGACGAACCCGATCAGCGCCGTGATCGCCAGCGGCACGTGCAGGTAGAAGATCTTCTGGATGAAGCCCTGGTCGGCGTCGAGCGGTGCGTAGAAGAAGACCAGCGAGAGGGCAGCCAGAATCGCGACGACGGTCGCGATCGAGAGTGGTCTCAGTCCTTTGCCGTACATGCGTTTCGGGCGGTGCGACGCGGCGTGCGTCTCAATCCTCCAAGAGGAAGTCGAAGACGGCGTAGCCGACCAGGAGGAAGATCAGATCGTATAGGGAGAGCACCGCCAGCCAGGTGCCGAAGCGGTGGTAACCGGGACCGCCCAGCGCCAGCAGCGGCTCGCTGGCGCCTGTGGCGGCGATCATCAACGGCACGACTAGGGGCAGCAGGACGAGCGGGCCAAGTAGGTCGCGGGCGCGCGAGTGGACCGCCATCGAGGAGATCAGGGTGCCGGTCGCGGCGATGCCGAGGTTGGCGAGGAGGAGGACGAGGGCGAGCGGCAACAGCGCCGCGGCCGAGCCGAGGAAGAAAAGGGCGAAGATCGGCACGACGACCAGCTCCAACACCATTAGGTAGACGAAGAGCGCCGTTGCCTTGGCGGCGAAGAGGGCGCTGCGGTCGATCGGGGCGAGGCGGATCGCGTCGAAGCCGCCCTCCTCGCGCTCGCTGACGAAGAGGCGGTTGACGCCGAGCAGGGCGGCGAAGAGCAGGGTCGCCCAGAGCACCCCGGAGGCGAGGCTGCCGGAGAGGCTGGTGCGGTCGAGGCCGAAGCGGAAGATGACGAAGGTAGTGGTGGCGAAGAGCGCCATCGCCGGCAGCGACTGCAGGGTGCGCAGCTCCGCCCGCAGGTCCTTGGCGAGGATCGTGGCAAAGGCGATGCGGGAGGGCGTCATCGCTCCCCCTTCCGGTGCGCTTTATGTACCCGTGGGGTCCAAAAGGACCACCGGAAGCTCATCGGAACGCTCCCTTGCCGCCGGCCTCGAGCCGCAGCACTTGGTCGGCCTCGGCTTCGAAGCGCTCGGGGTCGTGGCTGACGATGACCCGGGTGCGGCCCTCACTGGGGCCGATCAGCGCCCGCGCCAGCTCGCGCCCCGCGGCGTCGAGGTTGGAGTCGGGCTCGTCGAGCAGCAGCAGCTCGGGCCGGTGCAGGACGCAGCGGGCGATCGCCAGGCGCTGTCGCATTCCGGCCGAGAGCTCGGCGACGCGTCCCTCGGCGCGGCGCTCCATGCCGACCGCGGCGAGCAGCTCGTCGATCCGCGCCTCGCCGTCCGCGCCGCGCATGCCGTGCAGGCGGGCGTGGAAGCGCAGGTTCTCGCGGCCGCTGAGGTCGCGGTAGAGCAGTGGCTCGTGGCCGAGGAAGCCGATCCGGCCGCGCAACTTCCAGGTCTCGGCGGGGATCGAGCAACCCAGCGCCCGCACCTCGCCGCCGCTTGGTCGGAGCAGGGTCGCGAGGATCCGCAGCAGCGTCGTCTTGCCCGCCCCGTTCGGTCCCAGTACCAGCAGCGTCTCACCGCGCGCGAGCTCGAAGCCGATCCCGTCGAGGGCGGTCCGTTCGCCGTAGTCGCGGCGCAGCCCGGCGAGGCTGAGCGCCGGTTCGTCTGTCGCCTGGCCGGGCTCCACTGCGGGGATTGTGAAGGTCCGAGGGGGCTCGGGGCGGGGCCCCCGGCCCGGCGGCGAGGATCGAGATCGCCCTCCCCCTGCGGTGACTTCGTGTTTCTTCGCCTATACCGCGACTAAACACGAAGTCAGCACCAGTCTGCTCGCGGTACGCTTTGAGTTTCATGAGCGATCACGCCCCCCTGCTGAACGAGGTCGACACCTATGGGCCGGCCTATATGCGCGTCGCCGATCAGCTTGGCCGCTACGAGGGCAACGAGGAGGAGGCGCCGCTGGCGATTGACCTGCTCGGGCTCTCCGAAGGCGACCGGGTGCTCGACGCCGGCTGCGGCCTCGGTCGCTTCGTCGCCGCCCTCGCCGAGCACGGCATCGACGCGGTCGGGGTCGACATCTCCGAGATCGCGATCGCCGAGGCCAAGCGCGTCTACCCGGGGCCGATCTACTACGTCGCCGACCTGATGCAGCCGCTGCCGCCGGAGCTGCGTGGCTTCGACGGCCTGGTCAGCCTCTCCTCGAGCTTCGGCTTTGGCGAGACGGTGGCCGAGGATGAAGCGATGCTGCGCGCCTACCACGACGCGCTGCGGCCAGGAGGAAAAATGGCGATGGAGCTCTCTGACCTCGAGCGCTCGCGTCACCGGCTCAAAACCGACATCGGCGTGGTCGAGCGCGAGACCAACGGCGTCAAAGAAACGCTCGACGTCAACTTCTCGACCGGGATGCTGCACGTCCACTACGTCTATGGCGACGACGTGGTCGACTCGCGGATCCGCATGTACGAGGCCGACGACCTCCAGCGCATGTCCGAAGCCGCTGGCTTCAGCGAGGTCGAGCGCTACGGAAACTTCGCCGGCGGTCCGAAGCGTCCCGAGGACCGCCTGGTGCTCGTCGCAACGGCATGACCGTGCACGGCGCAGCGGTCGTGGTCGACGCCTACTCGACCGGGGCGCGGCTGGCGCCGCGCTTTGCCGCAGCCGGGTTGCCGGTGGTCCACGTGCAGAGCAGCCCGCGACTGCCCGAGTTCTACTCGCGCGCTTTTCGCGACGGCGATTTCGTCGAGAACGTCGTCCATGAAGGTGACTTGGAGGCGACCGCGGTGCGGCTCGCCGCTCACGACCCGGCCTTCGTCGTCGTCGGCGCCGAGCCCGGGGTGCCGCTAGCCGACGCGCTCAGCGAGCGGCTTGGGCTGCCCTCCAACGGCAGTGCCCAGAGCGCGGCGCGGCGCGACAAGAACGCGATGTCGGAAGCGCTGCGCCGGGCCGGCCTGCGCACGGCCGAGGCGCTGAAGACCGCCGACGCGGCCGAGGCGGTCGCCTGGGCGGCGGCGCGCGGCGGCGCCCCCGTCGTGGTCAAACCGCTCGACAGCGCCGGCACCGACGGGGTCAGCATCGGCAAGGACGCCACCGCGATCGAGGCCGCCTTCGCCGCCAACCTCGGCCGACCCAACGCCCTGCAGGGCGCCAACGAAGAGTTGCTCGTCCAGGAGCTGCTGCAGGGCACCCAGCTCTTCGTCAACTCGATCAGCTGGGACGGGGTCCACCACGTCTCCGAGGTCTGGCGCGACAACAAGCTGCGCGTCGGCGCCAACTTCATCTACGACTACGAGGAGCTGCTGCCGCGCCACGGCGAGCAGCAGGACCAGGTAGTCCCCTATGTCGAATCGGTCCTTGACGCGCTCGGCATCCGCTTCGGCCCGGCCCACACCGAGGTGATGCTGACCGCGACCGGGCCGGTGTTGGTCGAGTCGGGGGCGCGGATGCACGGCTCGGTACCGGACGAGATCGTCGACCGCTGCACCCCCAGCCACCAGACCCTGACCGCCGAGGCGTACCTCGACCCGCACTCAGTCCCGCGCCGCGCCGAGCAGCCTTACGAGCTGGCGGCCGGCGCCTACTGCGTGATGCTGATCTCCCAGCACGAAGGCCGGATCGTCTCCGACGCCGGAATGCGCGAGATCGAAGCGCTGCCTTCATTCGCCGGCACGATCTCAATGCTCGGCCCAGGCGACCAGCTCAAAAAGACGATCGACCTCTTCTCCTGCCCCGGGATCATCTATCTAGTCGACCCGGACCGAGCTCGACTCAAAGCTGACTATGACCGCATCCGAGAGCTAGACGCAGCTGGCTCCGTTTTCGAGCTTGAGCAGCTAGTCGCTTCGTGAGGGGCCGGTCCCGGTAGGGGTGGAACGTTTTGTACTTTTTCGGCGCAACCTTGTGGCGTCAGCAGGCGACTCTCCACCGAAAAGTGGAACCCCTACCGGGACCGGCCCTTACCCAGCGTTCGGCGCCCAATCTTGAGCAACGGCCCGGCCCCGTCCCGAAGCGCCTTGGTCCGCACCGCCCCCTTGCCGTAGAGCAACTTCGCGGACGCCTGCACCGCTTCGCCGAGGGTGCGGTCGTAGGGGTGCCACCAGAAGTCGCGGGTCAGGCCCGGCTCCCAGGCGTTCATCTTCACGTTGACGCACTCGTAGAAGCCGAATTTGGAGTGCGAGCGGCCGACGCCGGAGTCCTTGACCCCGCCCCAGGCGCACTGGCAGGCGCCGTGGCTGAAGGAGTGGTCGTTGATCCAGACCATGCCCGACTCGATCCGCCGCGCGATCCGCTCGCCCTTCTGGCGGTCCTTTGTCCAGACCGAGGCGCCGAGGCCGAACTCGGAGTCGTTGGCGAGGTCGATCGCCTCCTGCTCGGAGTCGACGACGACGATCGGCAGCACCGGGCCGAAGATCTCCTCTCTCATGATCCGCATCGCGTGGGTGACGCCGGTGAGGACCGTAGGGGCGACGAACTTGCCGGGCAGGCCGGGGACGTCGGTTGGGCCGCCGCAGAGCTTGGTCGCGCCGGAGGCCTCGGCGTCGGCGATCAGGTCGACGACGATCTCGTACTGGCCGTCGGAGGTCATTGGGCCGATCTCGGTCTCCCACTGGATCGGGTCGCCGAGGCGCAACCGCTCGGCCTCGCGGGCGACGCCGGCGGTGAACTCGTCGGCGACCTCGCGCATGACGTAGACGCGCTCGATCCCCGAGCAGGTCTGGCCGGCATTGGCGAAGCCGCCCCAGACGGCGCCGGAGATCGCGTTGGGCAGGTCGGCGTCGGCGCAGACGATCATCGGGTCCTTGCCGCCGAGCTCCAGGACCGAGCCCTTCAGGCGCGTTGCACAGACCTCGCCGACCTTGCGACCGACCTCGACCGAGCCGGTGAAGAAGACCTTGCCGACACTCGACTTGGCCAGCGCGTCGCCGACCGCGCCGCCGCCGTGGACGACACGGATCAGACCCTCGGGGAGGCCGCCCTTCTCGAAGACGCGACGGATCGCCTCGCCCAGCAGCGGGGTCAGGCTGGCCGGCTTGAGCACGACGCCGTTGCCCGCCATCAGCGCGATCGCGACCTCGCCGAAGGGGATCGACCAGGGGTAGTTCCAGGGCGCGATGACGCCGACCACGCCGATCGGCTCGTAGGAGAAGTGACTTTTCTTGGTCAGCAGGAAGGACTGGGTCATGCGCACCTTCTCGTCGGCCAGGATCTTCGGGCCGGCCTTGGCGCACCAGTGCAGGGCATCGACCGTCGGCAATAGCTCCATCGTGTAGGCCTCGGCGCGCGGCTTGCCCTGCTCCTGGACCAGCAGCTCGGCGATCTCGTCGATGTCGTCGAGCAGCGCGTCGGCGGCGCGGCGCATGTAGGCAGCGCGGGCCTTCAGCGGCAGCTCGGCCCAGGCTGGCTGGATGCGGGCTACGTCGTCAACTACTGCCTGGACTTCGTCCGGCGTGATCGTGGCGACGGAGCCGACAAGCTCGCCCGTGGCGGGGTTAAACGACTCGAGGGTGGACCGGACAGTTTGGCTCTGCGTTGCGCTCTCCATTGGTCGATTGTAGGTGGTGTGGGGGGGAGCCGGGGGGAGGTCTCGGGGGAGCCTGTGTTCGCTTCGCTCACCAATAGCGAGCCGCTTCGCGGCTGATGGTCACCTTGCCGGGGGCCGCTTCGCGAGGCTCCCCCGAGACCTCCCCCCGGCTCCTGCCTACGCGGCCGTTTCTTCCAGCTTGTGATTCGGGACGCCCGCTGGCTCCGTGGTCATACTCAGCCGCAGTGACTGATCGGCTGTTCGATACGGGCGAACCCGCCAGGGCTGAGGTTCCAGCTGCGGATGCGCCGCTTGCGGTGCGAATGCGGCCGCGGAGCTTGGATGAGCTTGTCGGGCAGGAACACATCCTTGGTGAGGGCTCTGCGCTGAGGACCTCGATCGAGTCGGGACATCCGCATAGCTCGATTCTCTATGGGCCGCCTGGGGCAGGGAAGACGACCTTGGCTCGGATTGCTGCTGCCGGGGCGGAGGGAGCATTCGAGGAGGAGTCGGCTGTTAATGCTGGGCGGGCCGAGATTCGGGCTGTGATCGAGCGGGCTCGGGAGCGGCGGCAATCCAGTGGCCGGCCGACGGTGCTCTTTCTCGATGAGATTCATCGCTTCAACAAGGCTCAGCAGGATGCGTTGTTGCCCGCGGTCGAGGAAGGGCTTTTGACTTTGATCGGGGCTACTACTGAGAACCCCTACTTCGAGGTCAACTCGGCGCTGCTCTCTCGCTGCCAGGTCTATGAGCTCCAGCCTCTGGACGCAGCTCAGGTCGAGGAGCTGTTGCGCCGGGCGCTCGCGGATCCTGAGCGCGGGCTGGCCGATCCTCCGCCGGTCGAGGATGCGGCGCTGGCGATGCTGGCCAAGCGCAGCGGTGGCGATGCGCGGGTGGCGCTGGCGGGGCTGGAGAGGGCGGTCGAGCGCGCATCCGATTTTGACCCCGCTGGAGGTGGGTCAAAGTCGGAAGCGATCGACGTCACCGCGATCGAGGATGCGTTGCAGCGCAAGGCGCTCGACTACGACCGCCAGGGCGATCGTCACTACGACTTCGTCTCTGCCTGGATCAAGGCGACGCGGGGCTCTGACGTCGATGCCTCGCTCTATTACCTGGCGGTGATGCTGGAGGGTGGGGAGGACCCGCGCTTCATCGTCCGGCGCATGGTCATTCTCGCCTCTGAGGACATCGGCAATGCCGATCCCCAGGCGCTGCTGGTTGCAGACGCTGCGGCCCGGGCAGTCGACCGGGTCGGTCTGCCCGAGTGCGCGCTCAACCTCGCTCAAGCCGCCGTCTACCTAGCGCTGGCGCCAAAGTCCAACGCCTCTTATAAGGGGCTCGAAGCGGCCCGGGCCGAGGTGCGTGCGAACGGGGCTAAGACACCGCCCGATTATTTGCGCGACGCGCACTACCCCGGCGCCAAGTCGCTCGGTCGCGGCGAGGGTTACCGCTATGCCCACGATGAGCCGGGCGGGGTGAGCGACCAACAGTTGCTGCCCGACGGGCTTGAGGACCGGCGCTTTTACAGCCCGACTGACCGTGGCTTCGAGACCGAGTTGGGCGCCCGCCTGGAGGCCTTGCGAAAACGCGTTAGTAAGCCTTAATTCCGCCTCAACCTGCAAACGATTGCCGCAACTTCGCAAGGGGGTAGGTGTTTCAGAGTGCGGCTTTCCAAGCTAGAGCCAGGGAGAGCCGACACACCGGCCGGAGGCCTGGACTGGGGGCCTCCGGCCGGGTTCATAAGGGACACAGGGGGGAACGGTGATTGCGCCTTTTTGGGCGCAGTCACCGCGTTCAGGGGGAGGCCGCTTCTTGCCTCCTCTATCGTGCGGCTATGGCTTCGGAGAAGCTCAGGCTGGGCGGGATGGCCCTTCGCAATGGGTTGTTGATCCATGGGCCTACGCACTGGGCCGCGGCGGCGCGGCGGCCTAATGGGAGCCTCGAAGTTGCTTCTGAGGCCAAGCCCGAGCTCGCTCCCGGACTTGCGACGCGGCTGCCAGGGCTGCGCGGGCCGCTGAAACTTGCCGAGGCGATGGCGGTGCTGCCAATGGTGCGACGGCGGATGCCGGCCGCGCGCCTGCCCTTTGAGGATCCGCGCGTCGTCGCCGCGATTGGGGGTTCCTTGCTCGCGACCGCGGCCCTGCGCAAGCGCTTCGGCAGCTCGGCCCTGCGCGAGGGCGCGGTGCAGGCGATCGGCGCGCTCCCCGCCATCGTCGCCCTGCTCGACCGCGACCTCGCTGCCTACCACGGCGTCGAGCACAAGGCGATCGCCGCCTACGAGCAGGGCATCGACGATCCAAGCGGCGTGCCCAAGGAGCACGACCGTTGCGGCTCCAACCTGCTGGCGCCGATGATGCTGCTCTCGGCCGGCGGCACGGTGGTGCTGGAGCGCCTGGTCGACCGCCCGAGCCCGGCGACGCGCGCCGCGGTCGGCCTCGCCGGCGCCTCGATCGCGGTCGAGATGTTCGCCTGGAGCGACCGCCACCACGGCGACCCGCTGGCCGAGGCGTTCCACACGCCAGGCCGCGAGATCCAGCGCCTGATCGCGACCAAGGAGCCGACTCCGCACCAGCTCGAGGTCGGCATCGCCGCTCTGGCCGAGATCCTCCGCGCCGAGAACGGTGCGTAGACTGCCGCCTCGTGTTTGGACGGATCGACCACATCGGCATCGCCGTCGAGGACCTCGACGCCGGGATCGAGCTCTACGAAAAGCGATTTGAGATGGAGCTCGGCCTGCGCGAGACGGTCGAGGAGCAGGGAGTCGAGGCGGCTCTGCTCAACGTCGGTGACGGCCACGTCGAGCTGCTGGCGCCGCTTGGCCCCGACACACCGGTCGGCAAGTACCTGGTCAAGCGCGGCGCCGGCCTGCACCACGTCGCCTACGCGGTCGAAGACATCGACACGACGCTGGAGCGGTTGGCGGCAACAGGGATCGAGCTGATCGACGCTAAGGCGCGGGTCGGCATCGGCGGCAGTCGCGTTGCCTTTCTGCAGCCGCGCTCGACCGGGCGCGTGCTGACCGAGATCGTCGAACCCCCAGGAGGAGAGCACTGATGGCAGAAGCGCAGCGAGTGGAGATCGGCTTCGAGGGCGGCCAGGTTGTCTCGGTGAGGCTGACCGACGACGAGCTGAAGGACCTGCGCAAGCAGGTCGAGAAGGGCGGCTGGCACGACATCGTCACCGAGGACGGGACGCTCGCCGTCTATCTCGGCAAGGTCTCCTTCCTGAGGATTGATTCCGGCGACCACCGCGTCGGCTTCTCAGGGGGCGCGTGACCGGCGCATTTCGGCGTCCTCGGTCGCTCGCGTGCAGAGCACGCCACGCGCCCTGCGTCCTTGAACTGCTTGGTCAGGCGCCCCCTGAGCAATGAAATTCCGGACCGCAATCGGTTTGACAAGCGCGGCGGTCCTGGGCGCCGCCCTCTGGTGGCGCAAGAACCCATCTGCCTGCCCCTACGGCCAGCGCTTCTGGGTCGAAGCGCCGCACCCGGTCATTAGCCGCGGCCGCCTGCGCTCGATCCTGCGCCCAGAGCCGGGCGAGCGCATCCTCGAGATCGGCCCCGGCGTCGGCTACTACACCCTCGACATGGCCGAGTGGGTGGGGCCCGAGGGAAAGATTGAGATCTTCGACCTGCAGCAGGAGTTTCTCGACCACACGACCGCCCGCGCCAGCGAGCAGGGCCTGACCAACGTGATTCCCACCCAGGGCGACGCCACGGCCCTTCCCTATGAGGACGACTCGATGGACGCCGTCGTCCTGACCGCGGTCCTCGGCGAGATCCCTGACCCGGTTGCCGCTCTGCGCGAGATCGCCCGAGTCCTCAAGCCTGCGGGTCGCCTGATCGTAGGTGAGCTCTTCGGTGACCCCCACTTCACCACCATCGGCAGCCTCAAGAGCCGATCCGCCGAAGTCGGCCTCAGCCTCGATGACCGCTCCGGCAACTGGTTCGCCTACTTCGCCCGGCTCTCCGGCGTCTAGCCGCGGATCGCCTTGCCGGCGATGCTCTTCAGCCGGGTCCGGTCTCGTTGAGAGAGGTTGCCCGGGCGGCCCTTCGAAGTCTTGACCAAGTTGAGCAGTTCCTGCTGTTCCTTCTTGGTCAGGTTGCTCTGGACCCGGTCGCGGCCTTTCTCTACCAGCCAAACGGAAACGACCCAGACCATTTTCCAGGGGACGCGCTTCCAGATGGCTGGCGCGGCGCGGCGGGCGATCCAGAAGGGCATGCGGGGGTTGTACCCGCTCGGAGCGGTGGACAACCTCTAACCGCCGCAGGAGGCCGACTGGCAGACCGGGCACCAGTAGGTGGTGCGGTTGGCGTCGCCCTGGCCGCGGGAGATGATCGGGGTGCCGCAGGTGGGGCAGGGTTGGCCTGCCCGGCGATAGACGGCGCGGCCCTGGCGGCCCTGCTCGACCGCATCGTGCATCAGCTTGTGGGCGGCTTTGACAACGCGATCGAGCTGCTCATCGGTCAGATTTTCGGTCGACTGCCAGGGGTCGAGCCGGGCGGCGAAGCAAGCCTCGCTCTTGAAGATGTTGCCGATGCCGGCGACCAGGGTCTGGTCGAGCAGGGCATCGCCGAGGGTTCGATGGGGGTCGGCCCGGAGCGAGCGGACGACCACCTCGGCGTCGAAGTCCGCGGCGAGAATGTCCGGGCCAAGGCGGGACAGAGTGGGGTCGCGACGCAGCGACTCGGTCCTGAGCAGCCTCAACGTCGGGCCGCCGAACTGGGCTGCTTCTGAGCTGACGCCCCTCAGCACCGCCCAAGCGGCGGCAGTCGGCTTGCGCCAGGCGGAGCCGCGCCGGTAGACGTGCCAGGAGCCGCTCATGCCGAGGTGGCTATGGAGGGTTAGGTCGCCAAAGTCGAGCAGCAGGTGCTTGCCGTGAGCACTGGCTCGCTCCAGCGTCCTGCCGTCCAGACGCTCCACTCTGGTCGAGCGTCCGCGCGGGCTAGGAGCGCTGACCTCAAGTCGCTCGCCGCCGACTGCCGCCTCGATCCGCCTCGCCGCCCGCAGGATCGTGTCGCCCTCGGCCACTGTTTAGGCGAGGGCGGTCCAGAGGCGGTTCTCGGCCTCGGCGACCTGCTGCGCCGCGGCGTCGATCTCGCGCCAGAGAGCGGGGTCGGGATCGTCGCGCTCGCTGGCGGCGTGGAAGGCGGCGGCGAGCTCTGTCCAGCGCGTCGCCGCCTCGGCCGCGAGCTCGGCCTCCGGCCGGCCCGCCTCCGCGAGGAAGCGCGAGTACATGAGCCGGAAGGCGCCACCACCGGTGCCGCGCTTCTCAATCACCTGGTAGCCGAAGCGGGCGCACCACTGCCAGTCCTCGGTGACCTCGGGCCAGCTGCCGGCCTCGGCGGCGAGGCGGTCGACCGCACCGAGGCCGGAGAACTCGCCGAATTCCGACGCGACCATCGCCTTCGTCGCGCGCTCGATCGCGGCCGGGATCGCCTCGCGCAACTGCTCCTGGCTGACCCCGCCCGAGGCGGTGAACATGTGGCCGGCAAGGGGGTAGGCCGGATGGCCGCTGTGGCGCGCGCGGTCGAGATCCTCCAGCCGCGTCGTCGTCTGCAGCTGCTCGAAACCAGTATCGGAGAGGTGGGCGAACTCCTCGTCGTAACCGGCGAGGACCACGGCGTGGCCGGGGAAGTGGGCCGAGTTGCCGTAGTGGTCGAGGTAGTAGAGGTCGGTGAGCAGCAGCACCGGCTGGCCGGCGTCGACCTCTGCCCGCGCCGCCTCCCAGGCCGCCTCGTCGCCCTCGTCGAAGGTGCGCAGCTGCAGCGCCGCGCCGGTTAGCTCGCTGAAGTTCTCCTCGAGGCGGGCGGTTCGACCGTTGAACCAGCGGCTGGGCGAGGCGTCCTCCAGGGAGACGTAGTAGAAGCAGGCGCCGGCGCCGAGGCCGAACGCCATCTCCTCGCTGATCTCGGCGCCGTGGAACGCGAGCAGGTTGCGCAGGGCGGTCGAGCCGCAGTGGTGGCCGGGGGTGTGGACGTAGTTCGGGACGGAGGGCATGGCGGTGATTCTGATTGACCTCGAAGGTGGGCGGTGCCCGACACCGCATATCCTGCGCGACCGATGAATGACCTCGACTTCAGGCTCCTCCGCGTGATGCGGACCAAGGGGCATTCGCCCGGCCTGGAGAGAGCTGCGAAAGCGTTGGGCAAGGCCGGGAACAATGGGGCTATCTGGGTTGTGCTCTGCCTGGTCGTTCTCGCTCTCACCGATTCGAATGGCGAAGCTTGGTTTATCTGCGCTCTGCTGGCGCCGATCGCTATTGCGCTCAACTACGTGGTCAAGCTGGTCGTCAAGCGGCCGCGGCCGGTGCTTGAGGGGTTGCCACCGCTTGGCGGGGCCCCCAGCTCGCTCAGCTTTCCCTCGGCGCATGCGACATCCTCATTCGCCGTGGCCACCGCAATGACTCGCGTCGATTCTCTGGGGGCGCTGGCTTTCATCCTCGCCTTCGCCCTCGCGCTCGGCCGTCCCTACCTGGGGATGCACTACCCGTCCGATGTCCTCGCCGGCGCCGCGCTCGGCGTCGCCCTGGGCCTGATCGTGCCGCTCTCGCTATGAAGGTCGGGATCGTCGGGCTGCCCAACGCGGGCAAGTCGACTCTCTTTAACGCTCTGACCAAAGGCGGGGCGCAGACCGGCGACTACCCGTTCACGACGATCGAGCCCAATGTGGCGATCGCTTCGGTGGTCGACGAGCGGCTCGAGGCGATCGCCGAGACCGTGCGCAGCTCGAAGCTGGAACCGGCGACGATCGCCTTCCACGACATCGCCGGCCTGGTCAAGGGCGCCTCGGAAGGGGAGGGGCTGGGGAATCAGTTCCTCGCCTCGATTCGCGAGACCGACGCGATCTGCCACGTCGTTCGCTGTCACGCCGACTCCGGCGTGCCGCACCCCGATGGCCGCGTCGACCCGCTTGCCGACATCGAGACGATTGAGACCGAGCTGATGCTCTCCGACTACGAGCAGGCCGAACGCCGCCTGCACCGGGTCGGCAAGGGGGCGAAGACTGGCGATGCCGAGGCCATCGCCGAGCGCGATTGGCTGGAGAAGGTCGTCGCGGCGCTGGCCGAAGGCAAGCCGGCCCGCTCAATCCCGGTCCCCGACGCGGCCGCCAACGGGCCGCGCAACCTGCAGGCCCTGACTTCGAAGCCGATCCTCTACGTCGCCAACGTCGACGAGGGCGACGCCGAGGCGCCGGAGGCGGTGGTCGCCCACGCCGAAGCGGTCGGCGCCGGCGTGGTCGCGGTCAGCGCCCGGATCGAGGGCGAGCTGGCCGAGCTCGATCCGGCCGAAGCTGAGGAGATGCGCGAGTCCTACGGGGTCGGCGGCTCGGGCCTGGCCCGCCTGGTCCGCGGCGCCTACGACCTGCTCGACCTGATCACCTTCTTCACCGCCGGTGAGGACAAGGAGGCGGTGGCCCGCCCGCTGGCTCGAGGCTCCAGCGCCTGGGAGGCGGCAGGGACGATCCACACCGAGATCCAGGACGCCTTCGTCAAGGCCGAGGCGATCGGCTGGCAGGAGCTGGTCGAGTGCGGCGGCTACTCCCCGGCGCGCGATAAGGGCCTGCTCCGGGTCGAGGGCCGCGATTACGTCGTCCGCGACGGCGACGTGATCACGATTAAGGTCTGAGCATGGACGAAGGCGCGCGCTTTCCCAAGCTGGCCGCGAAGGCCGGCCACTACGAGAGCTTCTACATCAAGGCCTGTCGGCCGGGCGGCGGGCAGGGGATCTGGATCCGCCACACGGTCCACAAGCGCCCTGACGCCGAGCCCAACGCCTCGATCTGGTTCGTCCTCTTCGACCGCGAGGCCGAGGGGCCGCGGGCGACGAAGGTGACCGTGCCGGCAGCGCAGCTTTCGGCTCCAGCCGGCTCGTGGATCAAGGTCGACGAGGCCGAAATCGGTCCTGGTCGGGCTGTCGGTTCAATTGAAACCGAGGCGCTGACCGCCTCCTGGGACCTGAGCTTCTCTGGCGACGCTGAGCCCTGCAAGTACCTGCCGGCCGACTGGCTCTACGAGGCGCCCGTTCCCAAAACCAAGTTCGTCGCCCCTTACCCGGACGCGACCTTCAGTGGTCGCCTGCAGGTCGACGGCGAGGAGATCGCGATCGAGGCCTGGCCGGGGATGATCGGCCACAACTGGGGCAGCGAGCACGCCGAGCGCTGGGTCTGGTTGGAGGGAACCGGCTTCGCGGACTCGCCCGACACCTACTTCGACGCCGGCGCCGCCCGGGTCAAGGTCGGCCCCAAGACGACCCCCTGGTTGCCCTCGGGGATGCTCGTCCTCGAGGGCGAGCCCCTCCGCCTCGGCGGCCTCGGCAAGATCAGCTCGGCCTCGATCGAGCCCAGCCCGACCGGCTGCGAGTTCACCCTGCCCGGCAAGGACATCGTCGTCCACGGCCGCGTCTCCGCCCCGCAGAAGGACTTCGTCGGTTGGGTCTACGCCGACCCCAAAGGTCCCGAGCACAACACCGTCAACTGCTCGGTCTCCGACCTTGAGCTGACGGTCGAACGCCCGGCCCTTCCGGTCCGCCAGCTCACTCTGAACGCTGGCGCGGCCTACGAGTTCGGCATGCGCGAGACCGACCACGGCATCCCGATCCAGCCCTACCCGGACGGTTGATTTGCTGAGCCGTGCAGGGGCGCGCCGCTACTGGTTGATCTGGGCGGCGGTGATCCCCATCGTGATCTGGACCGCGATCCGCCTCTTCGGCCTGGAGGGCGGCTACCCCCTGGTCGCGATGATGGCCTTCACTCCCTATGTGGCGATCGCGGCGCTGCTCGTCGCCGGAGTGGCAGTGGCGCTGCGCAACTGGGCTGCCGCGACGGTTGCAACCGTGACGATGCTCTGCCTTGCAAGCGTGGTCCTGCCGCGGACGATCGGCAGCAATACCGCGCAGGCTGCGGGGCATGAGACGCTGACCGTGCTCTCGACCAACATCCACCACGGCACCGCCGATCCCGCTGCGGTCGTCGCCCTGGTTGATCGCTATCGGCCCGACCTGCTCAGCGTGCAGGAGCTGACCCCCGCCTTCGCCGCAGAGCTAAAGCGGGCCGGGATCGGCAGGCGCCTACCGCAGTCGATGCTGCTGGTCCACCGCAGCGCCAGCGGCGCCGGCCTCTACTCGCGGCTGCCGTTGACGCCGCTGTCCCGCCAGACCCGCTTCTTCTTCCGCATGCCGCGGGCGGCCCTGACCATGCCCAGCGGTCGGCGGTTGCGCGTGATTGGCGTTCACCCCTATCCGCCGCTGAGCAGCCACGACGGTGTCTGGCAGGCCGCGCTGGAGAGCCTGCCGAGCGCGGGCGAGGGCATACCTTGGGTGCTGGTCGGCGACTTCAACGGGACCTTGGATCAGGCCGAGTTCCGCGATGTCGTCGACCGCGGCTACGCCGATGCCGGCGACGTCACCGGCAAGGGCCTCGAGCCGACCTTCCCGACGATGGGCCACAGGTTGTTGCCGCCGTCAATCGCGATCGACCACGTGCTCGCCGACCGCCGCCTCGGCATTGCCGACTACGGAGTGGTCGACCTGCCGGGCAGCGATCACCGGGCGATCCACGCGGAGCTGGTGCTGCCTTAGCCTGTCCCGGCGCCGCCGACAGGCCCGGACGGCTCGGTGCCTTTGGCGCCTTCCTCGGTTTCGCCACCACCGACGGCTTTGCCGTTGACGACCTTGACGAAGCTCATCCAGTCGCTGTACGTCCCGAGCGCGGCCTCGAGCTGGTCGCCGCGGGCTTTGGTAACGCCGCCGGTTCCGTAAAGCTTTGCCCAGATGATCCGGGGGGAGACCCCGCGCTGGGTGGTCACGACCTTCTTCAGCGAGCCGTCGAGGTAGCTGCCCAGCTTCGAGCTGATTTCGGACCCCGAGAATTTGAGCGTCCAGTCGTGCAGCGGGCAGTAGTAGTCGTAGGGGTCGGGGACGCCGACGAGGTAGGGGATCGAGGGGCCGAAGAAGACGTTCTGGACGCTCTCGGTGTGGCCGCCCGAGCAGGCGGAGAAATAGGTTTCGGCGATGTTGCCGCCGTACATCAGGACCTGGCCGCGGGTCGCGTCGGCCGCGGCGTTGGTCGTGGCCGTCTCGCTGGCGAGGCCCTCGTAGACCTGGCTGCGGGTGTCGTTGTAGAGGCCGAAGCCGTTGCCGCCGACGCTGACGCTGAGGGCGAAGGAGCGGGCCGCCACCGCCTGGGCTTCCAGCGCCGCCGCGGGCCAGGAGGGCGGCGACTCGTTCGGAATCACTCCCTTCACGTATTGGTCGACGGGCAGCGCGTTGATCACGTTGAGCGCGCCGGCGTCGCTGGCGGTCGGCACTACCTCGAGCGCGCCGCGGTAGTCGCCGATGCCGGCGATCGCGACGCGCCCATGGCCGGCGGCGCGCAGCTTGCCGTCGCAGTCGGCTATCGGCGCCCCGGCGGCGCTGCGCAGCTTGACGCTGGAGCCGGCCCGGTGTGCCCCATAGGTGCGGCTTGGGTCGAGCGCTTGCCCGCAGGCGCTGGTGGCGCCGCTGAAGCCGACGTCACTGCCTGAGATATCGAGCAGGACGCGGACAATCCGCACCCCGTCGACCTGTCCGACGCTCGTTCCCGAGTAATAGTGGCCGAGGATGAAGCGGTAGTCCTTGCCGTGCTTGGCGTAGCCGTAGGCGCCGTACTGGCTCAGGCCGACACCGTGGCCGAAGCCGTGCCCCTTGACCAGCCAGGAGACGCTCGCGCCGGCCGCGGGCGCGAGGGCAAGGACGGCCACGACGGTGATGAGAAAGGCTCGAAGGGCTGTGCGCGGGATAGCAGACATCTCTCGGATCAACAGATTCGCCTTGCGCGAGTCGCGGCCTGCTCTAGGCTGAAATCAAGCGACCAAAAGGAGTCCAGGCATGGCAACGCAGACGGTGAAGGCGGTCGATCACAAGCTCCTCGCCGCGGGCGAGTGGATCGAGACCGGCGAGTGGGGAGAGGTGCGCAGCCCCTACGATGGGACCACCGTCGGCCGGGTCGCCGAAGGCGACGCAGCGCTGGTCGACCGCGCCGCCAAAGCCGCGCAGGAGGCCTTCGAGTCAGCCGCCTTTCCCCAGCACGACCGCGCCGCCGTGCTCGACCGCGCCGCCCACCTGGTCGGCGAGCGGACCGAGGAGTTGGCGCTGACGATCGCCGCCGAGGCCGGCAAGCCGCTGAAGACGGCCACGGTCGAGGCCGAACGCTGCGTCGACACCTTGACCTTCTCGGCGACCGAGGCGCGCAAGCTGACCGGCGGCACGGTGCCGATGGAGGCCTCGCCGGCAGGGGCCGGCAAGCTCGGCGTGATGCTGCGCGTGCCCTTCGGGGTGGTAGGCGCGATCAGTCCCTTCAACTTCCCGCTCAACTTGGTCGCCCACAAGCTCGGCCCAGCGATCGCCGCCGGCAACGCGGTCGTGCTCAAGCCGGCCGGGCAGACGCCGATCTCGGCTCTGAAGCTGGCGCAGATCCTCAGCGAGGCGGGGTTGCCCGACGGCTGGCTCAGCGTCATCCCCGGGCCCGGTTCGGAGGTCGGCAACGCGATCGTCGAGCACGAGCTGACCCGCGCGCTCAGCTTCACCGGTTCGGCCGGGGTCGGCTGGGGGATCCGCAGCAAAGTCCCGCACAAGAAGGTCAACCTCGAGCTCGGCTCCAACGCGCCGCTGGTCGTCCACGCCGACGGCGACTGGGAGACGGCGGCCGACAAGGCTCAGATCCACGCTTTCTCCCACGCCGGTCAGAGCTGCATCTCGATCCAGCGGATGCTGATCCACGAGCAGATCGCCGATGCCTTCACCGCGCGCCTGATCGCCAACGTCGAGAAGCTGACCGTCGGCGATCCGCTTGACCCGGATACCGATGTCGGTCCGCTGATCACCGGCGAGGACCGCGATCGGGTCAAGCAGTGGATCGACGACGCGGTCGGCGCCGGCGCCGAGCTGCTTTGCGGCGGCGAGCTGGCCGACGAGGGCCGCTGCCTGGCGCCGACCCTGCTCGGCGCCCCGCCTCGCGACGCCAAGGTCTGGTGCGAGGAGATCTTCGGCCCGGTGGCGACGATCGACCGCTTTACGGACTTCGGCGCGGCGCTGCAGTCGGCCAATGACTCGAAGTTCGGCCTGCAGGCCGGCGTCTTCACCAGCGATATCGGCCGCGGCCTCGAGGCGGCCCGCACCCTTGAGTTCGGCGGCGTCCTGATCAATGAGGTGCCGACCTTCCGCGCCGACCAGATGCCCTACGGCGGCGTCAAGGACTCGGGCAACACTCGCGAGGGCCCAGCCTTCGCCGTGCAGGAGCTGACCGAGGAGCGCTTCATCACGCTCCAGTAGTTCAACTCTCCAGTAGTAAAAATTGGGTACCCTCTCTCCAATCCAGCGAGCAAAGGGAGAGACGAGATGAAGCTGCGCGGAGTATTGGCCCGAGCGGGTGCCGCCCTGGGAGTCCTTGCGATGTCCTTGGCAATGGCCGCCGCGGGCAGCGCGGCCGTATCGGATACGGAAGGGCAGACGACGCTTGAACAGCGGGTCGTCCCGGCCGCGTCCGGTGCTTATCGCTTCCTTCAGCTCGGCGAAGGCGAGCCCTACACGGTGCGCGAAGAACTGGCCAGCGCTAACCCGAGCCGGACTGAAACCCGCACCTCGCTTTCTTACTTCGGCCAGCTCTCGGACTTCCAGCTTGCCGACGAGGAGTCGCCCGCGCGGCTCGAGATCATCGACCCACTCTCGACCCCACTGAACCTTCCCTTCGGCGCGGCCTGGCGCCCCTGGGAGGCGCTCGAGCCCCAGATCGATGACTCGATGATCCGCCAGATGGACCAGTTCGCGACAGCCGCCCCGGTCGCCGACGGCAGCGGCTCGCACCCGCCGATGGACTTCACGATCGACACCGGTGACTCCGCCGACAACCAGCAGCTCAACGAGACGGAATGGGTGCGGACCCTGCTCGAGGGTGGCACGCTGAACCCCAACAGCGGCGTCGACAAGAAAAAATATTCGAACCTGCTCTGCCCGAACCTGCTGGTGCCAGGCGCCGCCGAGGCCGCCCGCTACACCGGCGTACAGGATTACAACGACTACTTCGAGGGCATCTTCCCGGAGTTCTACGACCCCAACAGCCCGGCCGGACCGCACGCCGCCTGGCCCAAATACCCGGGGCTGATGGACAAGGCGCAGCAGCCCTTCACCGCCGCCGGGCTCGACGTTCCCTCTTACGTCGCCTTCGGCAACCACGACGCGCTGGTGCAGGGCAACGCCGCGGCGAATGCCGCTTTTGAGCAGGTCGCGACGGGCTGCCTGAAGCCGATCGGGCCGGTGCCGAACCCCGAAAACGCCCCGGCGCTGCTGAGCTCGCTACTCAACCCGACGAACCTGCTTACCACCCTGCTGACCAACCCCAAAAACCTGATCATCGTGCCGGGCGACCCGAAGCGCCAGTCGGTCTCCAAGAAGCAATACAAGGACGTCTTCAAGACCGGCAGCCAGGCCGACGGACACGGTTTCGACTACATCGAAGCGGCGCAGGAAACGGCCTCGAAAGGCGCCGCCGGCTACTACTCCTGGAGCCCAGAGCCGGGGATGCGGTTCATCGCCCTCGACACAGTCGCCGAGGCCGGCACGATCGTCACCCCGACCGGTCACTTCACCGCCGACGGCAACATCGACGATCCCCAGTTCAAATGGCTGAAAGGACAGCTGGAAGCGGCGACCGCGGCTAAAGAACTGGTCGTGCTCTTCAGCCACCACGCGCCGGAGAGCCTCACCGCCGACGCCGCCGACGAGCTGGCGCCGCCGTGCCTGCTCAACGATGCCCACGGCCATGACATCAACCCCGGCTGCGACCTCGACCCGCGCAACTCTCAGCCGATCCACCTCGAGGCCGACACGGTCGAACTCCTGCACAAATTCCCCAACGTGATCGCCTGGGTCGCCGGTCACTCGCACATCAACGTCGTCGATCCCTTCCCCAATCCCAGCGGGCCGGGCGGCTTCTGGAGCATCCGCGTCGCCGCTGAGGCCGATTGGCCGCAGCAAAGCCGCCTGCTCCAGGTCTTCGACAACCACGACGGCACGCTCTCGATCTTCGGCACGATCGTCGACCACGTCGGCCAGTCGGTCGCTCCGCCTCCTGGAACGGCCGCAAGCGGCATGGATCTAAACGACCTCGCCTCGGTCGGCAGGACCATGAGCTTCAACGACCTCCAGTCCGGAGCTCCCGAAGGAGAAGGGGAAGCTCAAGACCGCAACGTGGAGCTCCTCGTCCCGGACCCCCGTTAGGACAAGGCCGTATTGGGAAGGGAGGCGGGGAGGCCCCTCCCAGGACACTCAACCGCGAGCCATAGGCGAGCGGTGTCCTGGGAGGGGCCTCCCCGCCTCCCCCTACTCATGTGGTCGAGCCATCCGCCGGTGGTCCAGCGCCTCCTCGAGCACCGCCGGCTCAACTCCTTGCTCGAGCGCGACCTCCCTCAGCGAGCGCCCCGACTCCGCCGCCACCTTGACGATGTCGGCGGCGCGGTCGTAGCCGATGTGGGGATTGAGCGCGGTCGCCGTGGCCAGGGTCGCCTCGGCGTGGCGCGTCGTCATCTCCTCGTTGGCCTCGATCCCGGCGACGCACTTCTCACCCAGCAGGCGCGAGGCGGAGGCGAGCAGCTTGATCGAGTCGAGCAGGTTGCGGGCGATCAGCGGCACCCGCACGTTGAGCTCGAACTGGCCCTGGCTGCCGGCGACGGTGATCGCGGCGTCGTTGCCGATCACCTGGGCGGCGACCTGGATCACGACCTCGGGGATCACCGGGTTGACCTTGCCCGGCATGATCGAGGAGCCCTTCTGCAGCTCCGGTAGGCGTAGCTCGGCGAGGCCGGCGCGCGGGCCCGAGCCCATCAGGGCAAGGTCATTGGCGATCTTGTTGAGCGAGACCGCGTAGACCTTGAGCGCGCCGGAGAGCTCGACCAGCGAGTCGCGGTTGCCCTGCGCCTCGAAGGGATCAAGCGGCTCGGAGATCTCCAGGCCGGTCTCGCCGGCGAGCTTTGCCCGCACCTTGGCGGCGAACTCGGGGTGGGTGTTGAGGCCGGTCCCGGTGGCGGTGCCACCGAGCGGGATCTGGCCGACCCGGCGCAGCGTCGCCTCAATCCGCTGCACGCCGAGGCGGACCTGCGCGGTGTAGCCGCCGAACTCCTGGCCGAGGGTGACTGGGACCGCGTCCATCAGGTGGGTGCGGCCGGCCTTGACCACGTCAGCGAACTGCGTCGCCTTGGCCTCCAACGCCGCCTCGAGACCGCCCATCGCCGGCAGCAAGTCGTGGGTGACCTCGGCCAGCGCCGCCAGGTGCACGGCGGAGGGGAAGACGTCATTCGAGGACTGGCCCATGTTGACGTGGTCGTTGGCGTGGACCCCCTCGCCGGCGAGCTTGGCGATCACCTCGTTGGCGTTCATGTTCGAGGAGGTGCCGGAGCCGGTCTGGAAGACGTCGACCGGGAACTGGTCGTCGTGTTCGCCGGCGGCGATCGCGTCGCCGGCGGTGGCGATCTTCTCGGCGAGGTCCTTGTCGAGGCCGCCGAGCTCGCCGTTGACCGAGGCGGCGGCGCCCTTCAGCCGGCCAAGCCAGCGGACGACGGGAACCGGGACGCGCTCGCCCGAAACCGGAAAGTTGTCGACGGCCTTGGTGGTCTCGCCACCCCAGAGCTGCTCAGTCAAAGTCGTTGCCTCCATCGAAGTCGTGGTCGCCCCAGGGTATTCAGCCGGGCCCACCGCTGGCGTTCCAGCCAAGCAGCTTTGTCTTCGTCGTCAGCCCATCGGGGGAATGCTCCGTGGCGTTCATCGCGCACAATCCGTGTCGAGTGAGCCGGCCGCCTAGTCGCGAGGCGAACCTCCCTTACGACTCTCGGCCGGATATTCGGGCTCGGGATCGTCCTCCCTGACCACCCTTCCCGGACCTCAATCAGGTCCAGTGGGGCTATCGGTCAGTCGTGCACCCACACCGCTTCGCGTCAGCCCCCGATTCACACCGGAGTTCCCCGCGCCATGAGTCGGCGCCACGCTAACACGGGCCGCGCAGGCGGCTCAGCCGCGGGCTCGACCGGCGTCGAAGCCTTCGCGGTAGGTGCTGAGAAAGACGGCCGGCAGCGGGCGGTTGTCGGGGCTGTAGCGGGCGGCAGCGGCGAGGCGGCGGATCAGGTCGGCGTGAATTCCGTTGGTGCTATCGGCGCCTCGTTCCGCGGCGCCGAGGAGGTAGCCGAGCTGCAGGTTGGCATCGTTCCCCGGTTCGCTCCGCGCTTCGGCGTTGAGCCTGATCGCCGCCGTGACCATCGTCGTGCCGACGGTCGCGAGGTCGCCGGCCTGTTGGTTCTCGGCCAGGCATTCGCTGATCAGTGCCTCTCCGCGCAGCTTGACGACGCCCGGGGCTTTTGCCAGGGCCTTGAGGTAGGCGCCCGTCCCTTCCAGGCAGGCGACCGGCGTCGAGTCGCTTGGTTTGCCGCAGCCGACCACCGCAAGGAGGAGACCGGTGACCAGGATCGCGATCAACTTGCGCATCGGCGCCATCCTAAGACCGGAGCGCCCAGCCTCGGCAGGTGCAACGTTTTGTCTCTCTATACGGGGGAGAAAACGTTACGCCGCGGCGAGTTAGTCGCCGCGGGGAGAAAGGCCGCCCGAGCGGACGCTTGAGATGCCGCCGGAGGGACCCGGCGGCGGCTTTGGCGGCGATTTGGGACGGGGGTGGCGCGGCTGGCGCGGCGTGACGCTGCCGGTGGGGAAGACTTCAACCCATTCGGCGAGTTCGTATCGGAGCGCCGGGGCGTGGTTCCAGGAGAGGTGGAGGTGATTGCCGCAGCCGTGGCCGGCGTCGCCGTCGTAGCCGATCCAGCGGAAGGGCAGGGCTGGTTTGTTCTGGACCGGCTCTGCCCAGAGGGCCAGCCGCGTGATCCCGGCCCAGGTGGCGTCGCATTTGCCGCTGGTGCCGTTCAGCGGCACGACGTCGACGGCGAGGCCGTTGTAATGGTCCGACCCCCTGACGTGGCAGTTGTTGCAGCCGACGTGTTCGCCGTTGGGCAGCGGGCCGGAGTAGCCGTCGGTGACGTAGATCGAGAAGTGCTGGGCGAGCCAGCGCAGGTCAGGGACAATCCGGCTGTCGACCATGTCGTCTTCTTCGTGCGGGATCGCCGCCGGGATCGGCACGATTTCACCGGGAACTTCAACGATGCGGGTGGATGTCGGCCCGGCGCTCGAAGAAGCCGCCGCCATCAAGCCGAGCGCCAGTACCGCTGCCAGCGTGAGCAGGGCCCGACCGATTTTCTCCGCTGCCGTTGTCATCGCTCTTCCCATCGGACCGATGAGGGGTCCACTTGAGAACCGCAAGGCACCGGTAGGGTTGCGGCCGGGATGACGACGGTCAGAGAGGCCAGCTTCGAGCTTTTCCGCGAGCAGGGGATGACGACGATGTTCGGCAACCCCGGCTCGACCGAGCTGCCGATGCTGGCCGACTTTCCCTCCGATTTCCGCTACGTGCTTGGCCTGCAGGAGGCGGTCGTGGTCGGCATGGCCGACGGCTTCGCCCAGGCCTCGGGCCGCACCACGATGGCCAACTTGCACACCGCGCCGGGCGTCGGCAACGCGATGGGGGCGATCTTCAACGCCCAGGCCAACCACTCGCCGCTGCTGATCACGGCGGGTCAGCAGGCGCGGGCGCAGATAACCCTGCAGGCGAACCTGACCAACCGCGACGCGATCCGCATGCCACACCCGCTGGTCAAGTGGTCCTACGAGCCGGCCCGGGCCGAGGACGTGCCGCTCGCCCTCGCCCACGGCGCCCACCTCGCCGGCCTGCCGCCGAAGGGCCCGGTCTTCGTTTCGCTGCCGATGGACGACTGGTACGCCGAGGTCGACGCGGCCGACGCCCGCGAGGCGATCGGGCGCAAGGTCAGCGGCCGCGCCGTCGCCGACCCGGCCGCGGTCCGCGTCCTCGCCGATCGCCTCAACGCCGCCGCCAACCCGGTGATGGTCGCCGGCCCCGACATTGACGCCTCCGGCGCCTGGGAAGACGCGATCGCCCTCGCCGAGCGCCAGCGCCTGCCGGTTTGGGCAACGCCGGCACCCGGCGGTGGCCGCATTGGCTTTCCCGAGAACCACCCCAACTACCGCGGCGTGCTGCCGCCCGCGATCGGCCCGGTTGGCCAGACGCTCGAGGGCCACGACCTGATCCTCGTCGTCGGCAGCTCGGTCTTCCCCTACTACCCCTACATCCCCGGCCCGCTGCTGCCCGAGGGGGCGAAGCTGGTCGCGATCACCAGCGACCCCGACGAGGCCGCCCGGGCGCCGATGGGGGACGCTCTCGTCGCCGACGTGAAGCTGACCCTGGCGGCGCTGCTCGCGGACATGCCCGAGTCGACCCGTCCGGCGCCCGAGCCGAACCAGGGCCCGCAGGAAATCCCGCCCAGCGACCCGCTCAACCCCTCGACCGTGCACACCGCCCTGGCCGAGGTCTTCCCCGAGGACGGCATCGTCGTGCTCGAGTCGCCGACCAGCACCCTGGCGCTGCGCAACCAGATGCGCCTCTCGCGCCCCGGCAGCTACTACTTCGCGGCCGGCGGTGGCCTCGGCTTCGGCCTCGCCGCCTCGGTCGGCGTCCAGCTCGCCCAGCCGGACCGGCCGGTCGTCTGCGTGATCGGCGAGGGCTCGGTCCAGTACGCGGTCAGCGCCTTCTGGAGCGCCGTCGCCTACAAGACCCCGGTCACCTTCCTCGTCGTTCGCAACGAGGAGTACGGGATCCTCAAGTGGTTCGCCGAAGTCGAGGACGTGCAAGGGGCGCCCGGTCTCGATCTGCCGAAACTCGACGTCGCCGCGATCGCCGAGGGCTACGGGATCACGGCGCACCGGGTCAAGGACCGCGACGAAGTGCGCGGCGCCCTCGCCAACTCGCTTGCCTCTTCGCAGCCGGAACTGGTCGAAGTCCCGGTGACGCCGGGCATGGCGCTCTTCTAAGGTGGATTGACGATGGCGCTGCTGGAGCAAAAAATCGCTCCGCCGCCGTCCGAGCCTGCTTCCGACCGCGCGCCGGACTCGCTCGCTGGCGGCGTCGCCCAGCCGCTGCGCGGCGAGCTCGAGGGGCTGCTCGGCGCCGAGCGTGTCCTGGGCCGGGTGAGCGACATCGTTCGCTACGCCTCCGATGCCAGCCCCTACCGCCTCTTCCCGCGGGCGGTGGTGATGGCACACGACGCCGAGGACGTTGGCAAGGTTCTCGCCTACGGCCGCCGCAGCGGTGTCCCGGTCACCTTCCGCGCCGGCGGCACCAGCCTCAACGGCCAGGGTCAGAGCGACGGCATTCTCGTCGACGTGCGCCGCCACTTCGGCGGCGTGGCGGTCGAGGACGATGGCGCGCTGGCAAGGGTCAAGCCGGGCACGGTGCTCGGCCACGCCAACCGCGTCCTCGCCCCGCACGGCCGCAAGCTCGGTCCCGATCCCGCCAGCACCGACATCGCCTGCGTCGGCGGCGTGATCGCCAACAACTCGGGCGGCATGCGCTGCGGGGTGAGCAAGGACTCCTACTCGACGGTGCGCGCGATGACCCTGGTCCTTGCCTCGGGCACAACGATCGACACCGCCGCCCCCGATGCCGCCGAGCGCTTCGCCGCGGCGGAGCCAGAGCTTGCCGCCGGCCTCGCCGCGATCCGCGACGAGATCTGCGCCGACGCCGAGCTGAGTGAGCGCATCCGCCGCAAGTTCGCGATCAAGAACACGACCGGCTATCGGCTTTGCGCTTTCCTCGACGCCGATGAGCCGCTGGAGATCTTCCGCCGCCTCGTAGTCGGCTCCGAGGGCACGCTCGCCTTCGTCGCCGAGGCGGTCTTCGAGACCGTCCCGCTGCCCGCCCGCACCACCACCGCCTGGGTCCACTTCCCCGGTATCGACGAGGCGATCGCGCCGGTCCGCGACCTCGTCGACAGCGGTGCCACCGCGGTCGAGCTGATGGTCGCCCCGGCCCTGATCACCGCCGCCTGGAACATGGTCGGTGCCCCCGAGGAGTGGAAAGAGCTGCCGCCCGAGTCGGCGGTGCTGCTGGTCGAGTACGGCGCCGCGACCGACGAGGAGCTCGATGCCTACGTCGCCAAAGCGGGCGAGATCTTTGCTGGCCACGAGACGATCAAGCCCTACGAGTTCACCCGCGAGGCCGAGGGGATCGAGCTCGCCTGGCGCGTGCGCGAGGGTCTGCACGGCCTGATCGGCCGCCTACGCTTGCCCGGCACATCGCTGATCGTCGAGGACGTCTGCGTGCCGCCGGAGCGGATCGCCGAGGGCGCTCGCGACCTGCAGGCGCTGCTCGGCGAGCACGGCTTCCTGCCCGGCGTTGCCGGCCATGCCTCGGCCGGCAACCTGCACTTCATGCTCACCCCGGATTTCGCCAAGCAGGAGGACCTCGAGCGCTACGAGGCCTTCATGGCGAAGCTGGTCGAGCTGATCGTCGGCAAGTACGACGGTTCGCTCAAGGCCGAGCACGGCACCGGGATCAACATGGCCCCTTATGTGGAGAGGGAGTGGGGGGAGGCGGCGACCGAGCTGATGTGGCGGGTCAAGCAGCTCGCCGATCCGGACGGCGTGCTCAATCCCGGCGTGGTGCTTAACCGCGATCCCGACGTCCACCTGCGCAACCTCAAAACTACGCCGCAGATCGAGGAGTCGGCGACGACGTGCGTCGAGTGCGGCTTCTGCGAGCCGGTCTGCCCGAGTCGCAACCTGACCACGACGCCGCGTCAGCGGATTGTCTTGCGCCGCGAGATGGCGCGTCAGCCGGCAGGTTCGCCGGTGCAGCGAGCGCTGCTCGATGAGTACGAGTACGACGCGCTCGACACCTGCGCCGCCGACGGCTCCTGCCAGCTCGCCTGCCCGGTCGGGATCGACACCGGCAAGCTGGTCAAGGAACTGCGCGAGGAGAAGCATCCGCCCCGGGCCGAAGCCGCGGCGCTGGCGACGGCGAAGCGTTGGGGTGCGGTCGAGGCGGTCTCACGGCTGGCTCTGCGCTTCGGAGGTCCGCTTGTGCGCCGGACCAAGCGCGGGCGTGGCTTGCCTGGAGCCGCCCGGTGGGGAGGAGGGGGTGACCCTCTCCCGACAAAAGCGGGGAGTGTCGGGAGGGGGTCACCCCCTCCCCCCCGAAGCGCCGCCGCCGCTGTCTATGTGCCTAGCTGCACCAACCGCATCTTCGGTGGGAGCCCGGTTGAGGCTTTGGTGGCAGTTTCCGCTCGGGCCGGGATGCCGGTCTGGATTCCCGACGACGTGGCCGGAAGCTGTTGTGGCTTGCCTTGGAGCTCGAAGGGGTTCGGCGATGCTCACCGTCACAAGGCGAACGAGATGGTCGAGCGACTTTGGGCCTGGAGCGGCGAGGGGGCGCTGCCCGTGGTGATCGATGCCGCCTCCTGCACGGAGTCGATCGGCAAGCAGGGAGAGGGAGTGCTCAGTGAGGAGAACGCCGAGCGCATCGCCCAACTCGAGATCCTCGACTCGGTCGTCTGGGCGCACGACCGCCTGCTGCCAAAGCTCGAGATCGGCTCCAAGGTCAGTTCCGCCACCGTCCACCCGACCTGCGCCACCCGCCACATGGGCTTGGCGCCGCGGCTGCGAGCGATCGCGTCGGCCCTCGCCGACGACGTCTTCGTCGCCCCGTCGTCCACTTGCTGCGGCTTCGCCGGCGATCGCGGTATCTCCCACCCCGAGCTGACCGCAGCGGCGACCCGTCCCCAGGTCGAAGAGCTTGCCGGCCGCCAATTCGACGCCCATCTCTCCAGCAACCGCACTTGCGAGATCGGCCTCAGCCGGGCAACCGGCGCCGACTACGAGTCGGTTCTGATCCTGCTCGAGCGGCTCAGTCGCTGATCAGGCTTTTGCCGCGGCGACCGCGGCGGCGCCCTGCTCGTCGGCGTCGGCCTCGACCTCGAGCACCGCGGCGACCATCCTGCGATCCTGCTCCATGCGCCGGTCGAGCAGCGGGTTGAGGATGCCGCGCAGGGCGGAGACGTAGCGCCACCATTTCGGCGCGAAGATCCTTGGCGCCCGCGCTTCGATGCCGCCCACGATCGCCGCCCCGGCGGCGCTGGGGGGAATTCGTTTGAGCAGAAAGTCGGGCGTGTTTTCCTGCAGGCGGTTCGAGCCCGGCCGAGCGACGGCGTCCTGGACCATCTTGGTGTCGACCCAGCCGAAGTAGGCGACGCTGGCGCTGGCGCCGAGCGGCGTCAGCTCGACCCGCAGCGCCCGGCCCATCGACTCGACCCCCGCCTTGGCGACCGCGTAGGGGCTGTTGAGGACGCCGTTCATGAAGGCATAGACCGAGGAGGTGACGACGATGTGACCGCGGCGCTCGACGATCTGCGGCAGCGCCGCCCGCACGGTGCGCCAGACGCCGAGCAGGTCGACCTCGAAGACCCGCTCCCATTCCTCGACCGAGATCCCCCGCGTGGTCGCCGTTTGTCCCTGAGCGATACCGGCATTGGCGACGACGACATCGAGGCCGCCGAAGCGCTCGACCGTCTCGGCAACCGCGGCCATGATCGCGGCGTGGTCGGTGACGTCGGTGCCGATCCCGATTGCCCGCTCGCCGATCCGCTCGGCCGCCTCGCGCGACTGCTCGGCGTCGAGATCGACGACCGCGACTGAGGCCCCGCGCAGGTGCAGCTGGCGCGCCGTCTCAAAGCCAATCCCACGCGCGGCGCCGGTAACCAGCGCCACCTTTCCGTTCAGGTCGTAGAGCGGCATGCGGCGAAGAGCCTAGACGACCGGCGGCCAATTGCCCTGCCGCTCCTAGAATCACCCGTCATGCCCGGCTTCCGCCCAGTCGACACCAAGCAGTCCTTCCCGGAGCTGGAGGAGCGGACGCTGGCGCGCTGGCGGGAGCGCGACGTCTTCAGGCGCTCGCTGGAGAAGCGCGAGGGCGCCGAGCTCTGGAACTTCTACGAGGGACCGCCGACGGCGAACGGCCGGCCCGGCTCCCACCACGTCCTCGCCCGCGTCTTCAAGGACGTCTACCCGCGCTACCGCTCGATGTGCGGCTACCGCGTGCCGCGCAAGGCGGGCTGGGACTGCCACGGCCTGCCGGTCGAGATCGAGGTCGAAAAACAGCTCGGCATCTCCTCCAAGCAGGAGATCGAGGAGTACGGGATCGACAAGTTCAACGCCCGCTGCCGGGCCTCGGTCTTCGAGTACGTCGAGGAGTGGAACCGCCTGACCGAGCGGATCGGCTTCTGGATCGACCTCGAGGACCCCTACGTCACCCTCGACGACGACTACATCGAGTCGGTCTGGTGGTCGCTGAAGCGGCTCTGGGAGGACGACCGCCTCTACGAGGGCCACAAGGTCGTCCCCTACTGTCCGCGCTGCGGCACCGCCCTCTCCTCGCACGAGGTGGCGCTCGGCTACAAAGACGTCGAGGATCCCTCGATATATGTGCGCTTCCCGCTGCTCGCCGAGGACGGGAGCGAGGCGGGCGAGTCGCTGCTGGTCTGGACGACGACGCCGTGGACGCTGCCGGGCAACGTCGCCGTGGCGGTGGCGCCGAGCGTGACCTACGTACGAGCGCGCCTGGACGGCGAGACCGTGATCCTCGCCGAGCCGCTGGTCGAGAAGGTCCTCGGCGAGGGTGCCGAGATCGTCAACCGCTTCCCCGGCTCCGAGCTCGTTGGTCGCAGCTACCGCGGACCTGTTTTCGCGTTGGAGGACGGCGGTCCGGCAAACGCCTTCCGCGTCCTCGGCGGCGATTTCGTCACCACCGAGGACGGCACCGGCCTCGTCCACATCGCCCCCGCCTTCGGCGAAGACGACTACGCGATCGCCGCCGAGAACGAGATCTTTGACCCGACCAGCCACGGCACCCTCTACAACCCGGTCGGCCTCGACGGCAAATTCGACCGCCGCGTCAGCGGCTTCGAGGGCGGCTTTGTCAAGGACCCCGAAGTCACGCGGAGGCTGATCGCCGACCTCGACACGAGAGGCCTGCTCTTCCGCGAGCAGGTCTACGAGCACGCCTACCCGCACTGCTGGCGCTGCGACACGCCGCTGCTCTACTACGCCAAGTCGAGCTGGTACGTCGCCACCTCGCAGGTCCGCGACCGCCTGTTGGCCAACAACGAGACGATTGGCTGGCGCCCGGAGCACATCAAGACGGGGCGCTTCGGCAAGTGGCTGGAGAACAACGTCGACTGGGCGCTCTCGCGCGACCGCTACTGGGGCACGCCGCTGCCGATCTGGGAGTGCGGCGGCGAGGGCTGCGACGGCCGCTTCTGCGCCGGCTCGGTTGCCGAGCTGCGCGAGCGCTCGAAGGGTGAGGTACCCGAGGACCTGCACCGCCCCTACATCGACGCGGTGACGGTCGAGTGCGAGCAGTGCGGGGGGGAGATGCGCCGGGTCGAGTCGGTGATCGACACCTGGTACGACAGCGGCGCGATGCCCTTTGCCCAGCTCCACTATCCGTTTGAGAACGAGGAGCTGTTCAAGGAACGATTCCCGGCCGACTTCATTTGCGAGGCGATCGACCAGACCCGCGGCTGGTTCTACACGCTGCTTGCCGAGTCGACCCTGCTCTTCGACACCTCCAGCTACCGCAACTGCGTCTGCCTCGGCCTGATTCTCGACCCCGACGGCCAGAAGATGTCGAAGAGCAAGGGCAACGTGGTCGAGCCCTGGGACGTGATCTCCACCCACGGCGCCGACGCCTTCCGCTGGTACTACCTGACCGCCCAACAGCCCTGGTCCGGATACCGCTTCTCCGTCGACACGGTCGGCGAGTCAGTGCGCCAGTTCCTGCTCACCCTCTGGAACACCTACTCCTTCTGGGTCCTCTACGCCAACGCGGAGGACCTCGGCCCGGCTGACTTCCCGTCGAGATCTCGGTTTGCCGCCGATATCGCGCAAAAACGAGGTCTCGTCGACGACCTCGACCGGTGGGCGCTCTCGCGGTTGCAGGCCACCGTGGCCACCGTGCGCGAGCGGATGGATGACTTCGATTGCACCGCCGCCGGCAGGGCGATCTCGGCGTACGTCGAGGAGCTCTCCAACTGGTACGTGCGGCTCTCGCGCCGGCGCTTCTGGGAAGGCGACAAGGCCGCGTTCACGACCCTGCGCCACTGCCTGCTGGAGACCGTGGCACTGCTCGCCCCCTTCACCCCGTTCCTCGCCGACGAGATCCACCTCAACCTCGCTGGCGGCGAGGCGGAAGAGGCGGGGGAGGGCGGCGACTCGGTCCACCTGCGCGACTTTCCCGAGGTCAACCCAACGCTCGCCGACCCCGACCTCGAGGAGGCGATGGAGGCGGTCCGCCTCACGGTCGAACTCGGCCGCGCCGCCCGCGCCCAGGCGAAGACGAAGATGCGCCAACCGCTGCGCCGCGCCGTGATCGTCGCCAACGATGCCGAGCGCGAAGCGATCTCTGCCCGCGCCGACCTGGTCACCGCCGAGCTCAATGTCAAGGAGCTCGACTTCGTCTCCGAAGAGGCCGACCTGGTCAGCTACGCGGTCAAACCCAACTACCGCTCGCTCGGCCCCCGCTTCGGCAAGCGGATGCCGCAGGTCGCCGCCGCGGTCGAGGCGCTCGACGCCGTGCACGTCGCCAAGGTGATGGCCGACGGTGGCGAGATCGGGATCAGTGTCGAAGGCGACGAGCACACGATCGGCCCCGACGAGGTTAGCCTCGCCCTGCAACCCCTCGACGGCTACGAGGTAGAGGCCGAGGCCGGCCACGCGGTCGCCCTGCAACTGGAGCTCGACGACGAGCTGCGCCGCGAGGGCCTGGCCCGCGAGATAGTCCACGCAGTCCAAAACGCCCGCAAAGCCGCCGGCCTAGACATCTCCGACCGAATCAATCTCTCCCTAGGCGGCGACGACGAGCTCCTAGCCGCCGCCCGCGAGCACCAGCCCTATATCGCCGGCGAGGTGCTCGCCACCTCAGTCGCCTACGACGCCGCTGAGGCCACTGCGGTTCGAGTCGACGGCCACGATCTGCAGATCTCCGTGACGCGAGCTGAGGACCAATCTCAGTAGGTCGGAGCGTCTTGTACTTTTTCGGCGCGCGCTCGCGGCGTCAGCGGGACACTCTCCACCGAAAAAGTTAAGCGGAGACCTACTGAGATTGGTCCCCCACCGACTCGCCGATAATGAAGTCGGCCCTCTTCGAGTCGGAGAACTTGACCCAGCAGTGATCCGGCGCGACGCCGGCCACCTCGACCAGCGCCGCTTCGATCCGCTTGGCGATCTCCGCCTTCTGCTCGTCGCTGCGGCCCTCGAACCAGTTGACCTCGACGAATGGCATGGCGCGCTTGGGCCGTCGCCTAGGCCAGGGCGGGCTCGAGCTCGGCCTCGAGGCGACGCTTGGGCATCGCTCCGATCACCTTCTTGGCGATCGTCCCGTCCTTGAAGAGGATCAGGGTCGGGATCGAGAGGACTTCGTACTGGGCGGCCGTCTGCTGGTTCTCGTCGACGTTGATGCTGACGATGTGCAGGTCGTCGCGCTCGGTCTCCATCTCCTCAAGGACCGGGTGGACGACGCGGCAGGGGCCGCACCAGGGGGCCCAGAAGTCGACCAGCACGGGTCCCTCGGCCTCGAGGACCTCGGACTTGAAGGTGTCGTCTGTCACGTCTTGGAGCTTGCCTGTCACTGGAATCGGTCTCCTGGGGATCGAGGTTCGGCGCTCAATACTTCATAAAGTATAGCGAGGTTCGCGAGGTCCCAAAACGCCTCCCCGAGCGCTCACCGCCCATAGCGTAGAAGAGGCACCCGCCAGATCGCCTCGAGCACGATCGAGCGGCTCATCTTCGAGCTGCCGGCCTGCCGGTCGCGGAAGATGATCGGCACCTCGACCACCTCGAAGCCGAGCTCGATCGCGCGGTAGGTCATCTCGACCTGGAAGGCGTAGCCGCGCGAGCGCACCGCGTCGAGGTCGAGCGCCTCAAGCACCTCGCGGCGGAAGCACTTGAAACCGCCGGTCAGGTCGCGCACCTGGAGGCCGAGCACGAACTGGGCGTAGGCGCTGCCGCCGCGGCTGATCGCGCGCCTGACGGGTCCCCAATCGCTGACGCCGCCGCCGGGCACGTAGCGCGAGCCGATCACGATGTCGGCGCGCTGGGCGGCCTCGAGCAGCCGCGGCAGGTAGGCGGGCTCGTGGGAGAAGTCGGAGTCCATCTCGACGACGAGTCCGGCGCCGCCGGCCAGCGCCCGCCGGAAGCCGGCGATGTAAGCGGGGCCGAGGCCTTCCTTGGTCGGCCGGTGCAGGAAGTGAACCGCCTCGTAATCCTCGCTGAGCCGGGTGGCGATCTCGCCGGTCCCGTCGCGGGAGTTATCGTCGACGATCAGGACCTGGGCGTCGGCTGGCAGCTTGCCGCGGGCCTCTTCGACCAGCGACTCGATGTTGGTCGCCTCTTCGTAGGTGGGAAGGACGAGCCAGACTGGCCCTCGCTCGGGCTTGCTTGGAGTCATTTGCCGGGGCGATGCTAGTGACGAAGCTGTGCGACGGCTAAAGAGCCGCACCCGCTCGCTAGCTTGCAGGGGTGACCAACGCCGAGATCGCCGCCGCGCTCGATGAGCTTGGAGTGCTCTACCAGCTCGACGGAGCGGTCAAATACAGGGTGCTCGCCTACAGCACCGCGGCGAAGGCGATCCGCGAAAGCCCGGTTTCGGTCGCCGACCTCGCCACGGCGGGACGGGCGACCGAGGTCCCCGGCGTCGGCAAGACGCTGGCGGAAAAGATCGACGCCCTGATCGAGACCGGCGAGATCCCCGCGGCGGTGAAATTGAAGGCGAAGTTCCCGCCGACGCTGGTCGAGGTGACGCGGGTGCCCGGGGTGGGGGCGAAGACGGCGCGGCGGCTCTTCGACGAGCTCGGCGTCGCCACCTTGGAGGACCTGAAAGCGGCGGCGGAGGGGGAGCGCATCCGCGAGCTGAAGGGGCTTGGCGCGAAGGCCGAGGAAAACGTCCTGGCCGGGCTGGAGCGGCTCGGCGATCCGGGCGAGGCCTCGGGCCGGGTGCTGCTCTCGATGGCCCGCCCGATTGCCGAGGAGCTGGCGCGAACGCTGCGCGAGCATCCCGCCGCCGACCGGGTCGAGGTGGCGGGCTCGGTGCGGCGCTGGGCCGAGACTTGCAAGGACATCGACCTGATCGCGACCGCGGAGGACCCCACGACGCTGTCCGAGCACTTCGTCTCCAGCCCGCTGATCGCCGCGGCCGGGAAACCGGGTCCCAACGGTGTGCGCGCGCAGACCCAGAACGGGATCTCGGTCGACCTGCGGATCGTCGCGCCGGAGGCCTTCGGCAACCTGCTCCAGCACTTCACCGGCTCGCAGGCCCACAACGTGCAGCTGCGCGAGGAGGCGGTGAAGCGCGGCCTCTCGGTCTCCGAGCACGGCATCACCGAGGTCGAGAGCGGCGAGGTAGAGCTCTGCGCCGACGAGGAGGCGGTCTACGAGCGGCTCGGTTACGCCTACATCGTGCCCGAGCTGCGCGAGGGCCGCGGTGAGCTGAAGGCCGCGCGGACGGGCGAGCTCCCCGAGCTGATCGAGCTCGACGACGTCCGCGGCGACCTGCACTCGCACACGACCCTCTCCGACGGCCGCAACACGCTCGAGGAGATGGCCGAAGCCGGCCGCGACCGCGGCTACGCGTACATGGCGATCACCGACCATTCCGCCAGCCACGGCTTTGGCGACCACGTCACCACGGAGATGCTCTGGGAGCGGATCGCAGAGGTCGAGGCGTGGAATAAAGGCAAACGCGGCTTTCGGCTGCTCGCCGGCTCGGAGATCAACATCGGCCTCGACGGCGGACTCGACTACCCCGACGACGTGGTCGGCGCCCTCGACTGGGTCGTCGCCAGCGTTCACACTTCCTTCGCGATCTCAGAGAAAGAGATGACGGCGCGGGTGCTGGCGGCAATCGAGAACCCGCTGGTCGACTGCATCGGCCACCTGACCGGCCGCCTGATCGGCCGCCGCGAGCCCTACGGGGTCAACATCGAGGCGGTAGCGGAGGCGGCGGCGCGGACCGGGACGATGCTGGAGATCAACGGCAACCCGAACCGGCGCGATCTCTCCGAGCATCACGCGCGGTTGGCGGCGGAGGCGGGGGCGACGATCGTGCTCAACACCGATGCGCATGGGGTCGAGACGCTGAACAACATGGACTACGCGGTGGCAACCGCTCGGCGGGCCTGGTTGAGCGCGGATCAGGTTGCTAATACGAAGAGTTGGGGGGAGTTCCAGAAGTTGCTCAGGCGGTAGGTAGGTGGGAGCGCTTACAGCAATGCGAATACGACGCGGACCGTGGCGGTGACTGTGGAGTTGCCTGGTTTGACCGGCGGAGAGGGAGAAGCTTCTGGGGCTCCCTTGGCGTCGGCGCTGAATGGCGTTTCGCTCACTTCCGTGCCTTCCTCGATGCTGAGGACTTGGCCCAAGGTTGCTCCGGCGCTGCTAGCTAGAGCTGTTGCCTTTGCTTTGGCCTGGGCGAAGGCGGCTAGTAGGGCGTTGTTGAAAGCCGCTTCGGGGTTGCCGGCGAAGAAGTTTGGGCCGCGGGTGCCGGTTGCTCCGGCCGCTATGGCGGCGTTGACCAGTTCTCCGGCTCGGTTTGGCTCGTGCAGGATCACGCCGATTCCCTCGGCTGCGCGGTAGAGGGTGCGCTTGCCTTTAGTTGTTTTTCGCACCGAGATTTCGCCGGTGCTGATGTCACTGGGGCTGACGCCGGGGGTGCCTTGAACGGTTGCAATCACCTTGCGCAGATCCACCGCGACGGCTTCTATGGCCGCCTTTCTCGTCTTGCGTTCCTTGCTCACGGAGAAGCCGAGCGAGGCGGTGTCGTTCGGGACCTTCAGCGTTGAGGTGCCGTGGACGCTGACCGTTCGTTCTGCCGCTGCGGCAGTGCTCGGCAGGAGCAGCACCAGCATTACGGTGGCGATCGCGGTTAGGGATCGGGGGTTCATTGAGTCCACGCTACCCGGCAGGCGCGACGCTCACTCAGGCCTGGGCGCGGCGGCCGGTGCGCAGGCCCGGCGTGCGGACCAGCTGGATCGGCCGCAGGGCGGAGTTGGGGACCACGTAGAACTTGACCCCGTCGCGTTGCTCGATCGCCAGCACCGCGGCCTCTTGTGAATGCCAGGCAAGCGAGACGAGCAGCGCGAAGCCGGCGCCGATCGCCGCCACGCCGGGGAAGAAGACGCCGAGGACTCCGGCCGCGATCGCGCTCACGGCGATCGGCCAGAGGCGGCCGAAGGAGATCCGAGCGGGCGTCTCTACCGGCAGCGAGGTGGCCGTCTTCGCCCGCGCGAGGGTGTCGCGGAGGGCCTCAGCGGCGCGCGAGGGGCGACCGATGTAGAAGCCGATCGCCAGCGACAGCAGCCACCAGACCGCGGCGACGATCAGCGTCCTCGTGTCGCTGTCGCGGTTGGCGGCGATCGCCGTGATCGTCGCCAGCGCGGTCGCCTCGGCGCCGGTGAGCAGGACGGTCACGCGCAGCAGGTCCGTATACGGCATCGCTACCCCGCCAGTGCCTCGAGCATCGTCAGCCAGCCAGCCGGCCCGTCGACGAGCAGGTCCGCTTCTTCGGCAAGCTCGGGGGGAGCCTCGGGTGAGACCACGCCGACGCAGACGGCGCTCTTCAGCTCGCCGCCCTCGCGCAGCTCGCGCAGGCGGCGGAAGGCGTCGAGGTCGGTGCGGTCGTCGCCGGCGTAGACCGCGGCCGTGACGCCGTCGGTGGCGAGCAGCGCCGCCACCGCCGCGTCCTTGCCGCCCCCACCGATCGGACGCAGCTCCAGCACCTTGCGGCCCCAGCGCGGTTCGAGCTTGGCCCGTCCCGCCTCGGCGCCGATCTCATGGGCGCGTGCCTCTGCACCGCGCTCGTCCTCGGCGCCGCGCCAGTGCAGGGTCTGGATCGGGCCCTTGTCCTCGAGCCGCAGGCCGGCCGAGGCCAGGTTCGCAACGTCCAACCCGGCGACGAACTCGGCCGCGCTGTGCTCCTGCCCGGCCAGCGCCGGGTCGAGCCGCGGCTCCTCGTCCCCGGGCAGCAGCAGCTCGAGGCCGTGGTTGCCGGCGTAGGCGATGTCTTCGACTCCGACCAGCCGCCGCGCGTCCAGTGCCTGGCGGCCCGAGATGCAGCCAACGAGGCCGAAGCTGCCGTTCAGCGCCGCCAGCAGCTCGGTTGCCCGCGGCAGGACCGTGGCCTGCTCGGGCCGCTCGACGATCGGGGCCAGGGTGCCGTCGACGTCGGTGAGGATCGCCGCCCGGGCCGGGTCCGCGCGCAGCGGCTCCAGCAGCGAGTAGGCCCCCGCGCCTGTCTCGGATTCGAGCGACACTGCATCTAGTATCGCGGCACGATGCCCGCGGACCCGGCGCTGCCGTCCCATCCCGTTCTCAAGCTCGCCGCGATTGGCACGCTTGCGGGAGCGTTCAGCGGCCTCTTCGGCGTCGGCGGCGGCACCGTCATCGTCCCCCTGCTGATCTTCTGGTTCGGCTACGGCGAGCGGCTGGCGACCGGGACGAGCCTCGCCGCGATCGTCCTGATCGGCCTGCTCGGCGCGATCGCCCAGGGCGGCATCTACGGCAACGTCCACGTCGTCACCGGGTTGCTGCTGGCGATCCCAGCGGTGGTCGGGGTCGTGATCGGCACCGCGGTGCAGCAGCGCATCTCCCAGCGCATGGTCTCGATCCTCTTCGCCGCCCTGCTGATCGGGATCGCGATCGAGCTGGTGCTCAAATGAGCGGCGACGAGCTGCTGGCGGCGCTGATCTGCATGGCCGGTGGCTTCACCGGTGGCATCGTCGGCGTCGGTGGCGGCGTCCTCTTCGTCCCGGCGCTGACGATCTTCATCGGCCTCACCCAGGTCGAGGGCGAGTCGACCTCGCTGCTGATGATTGTGATCGTCGCCCTGATCGGCGCCTTCCGCCAGAACTCCTACGGCAACGTCAACGTCCGCAACGCAGTCATCATCGGCGTCCTCTCGCCGCTCGGGGTGCTGATCGGCGTGGCGATCGCCAACCATGTCTCCGAGCGCGTCCTGCAGCTCTCCTTCGCCGCTCTGGCGCTCTTCATCGCCTATCGCCTAATCAGGAGGGCGATGGCGGTGCCGGCGTAGCGCCGCATTCCAGCGCGGCCGCGGCCCATCGGTAGTCTCAAAGTGTGGATTCACTCAGCTGGGAGGGCGACATCCCGCAGCTGCGCAACCCGATCCTGGTCTGCTCGTTTCGGGGCTGGAACGACGCCGCCGCGGCTGCCTCGACGGCGCTGACAGCGGTCGAAGACGCCTTCGACGCGGAGCTGGTCGCCAGGGTCGACGCCGAGGACTACTTCGACTTTCAGGCGACCCGGCCGACGATCGTCCTCACCGAGGGTCAGGCGCGCCGCATCGACTGGCCCCAGAACGACCTGATCGCCGTCCGCGCGCCCGGCGCCGAGCGCGACCTCGTGCTGCTCGACGGCACCGAGCCCAACCTGCGCTGGCGCACCTTCTCGGAAACGATCGCGACCGCCGCCGACGCGCTCGGGGTGGAGATGGTGATCACCCTCGGCGCCCTGATCGCCGAGGTCTCCCACACCCTGCCGGTGCCGATAACCGGCCTCGCCTCCGACCAGAAACTGGTCGAAGAGCTCGACCTGCAGCGCTCCAGCTACGAGGGGCCGACCGGGATCGTCGGGGTCGTCCACGACTGCTGCCGACAGGTGGGAATGACCTCGGCCTCGCTCTGGGCCGCGGTCCCTCACTACGTCGCCGCCGTCCCTAACCCCAAAGCGGCGCTCGCCCTACTGCGTCGCTTGGAGGGCTTGACCGGCGTTGCGGTCGACGCCACCGAGCTCGAGGAAGAAGCCGACAACTACGAAGACCAGATCAACCGCGCGATCGCAGCCAACCCGGAGATCGAGGAGCTAGTCGATCGAATAGAGACCGAACAGTCCGAGGCAACTGAAGGCCCCGAGGACATTCCATCTGCGGATTCGATCGCACGCGAGTTTCAGCAGTTCCTGCGCCAGCAGCAGGGCGATCAGTAGCTAGCTCTCGGCCGCCGGGCAGATCAGCCGGTAATCGCACCAGCTGCAGGTCGTGGGCGAGGGCCGCGGCTCGAAGTCTTGGCTCAGCACGCCCTCGCCGACTGCAAGCACGGTGCGCTCGACCCGCTCGGCGTCGTCGGCCCTGACCGGCGCCGCGACCTTGTCGGCGTCGAGCACGTAGTAGTAACTGCCGGTTCCCGCCTCCAGGCCCCAGGCCTCGCGGGCGGCGAGGCGGTAGAGCGCTAGCTGCAGATCGTTCTCGAGCTGCGCTTCGCTCCTGCGTTCGCCGGTCTTGTAATCGATCAGCTCGTAGCTGCCGTCGGGGTGGCGGTCGACCCGGTCGACGCGGCCCCGCACCTGGTGCGGACCGATCCTGATGTCGAACTTGCGCTCGAGCCAGACCGGCTCGCCATCGCTCTCGCTCTCGCGCTCCCAGTAAAGGCGCATCGCTTCGCGGGCGCGGTCGCGGAACTGCAACTCGTCGTCGCTGCTGCCAAAGCCGGAGCGGCGCCAGCCGGACTCGAAGAGGTCCATCAGCCCTGCCAGCCCCCCCTCCATGGCTTCGTTCTCCCCCGAGTCCTTGTGGAAGCGTTCAAGCACGCTGTGGATGAGGATGCCGAAGCGCTGGTTGATCGTCGGCTCCTGCGGGATGCCGAAGACCCGGCGGAACTTGTACTTGAGCGGGCAGGTCAGGTAGAGGTCGAGGTCGGAGGCGGAGAGGCTGAGCGCGCCGTCGCCGCGGCGCGGCAGGAAGGCTTCGAGCGAGGGCTCGTGGCGGGCCGCGATCAGCCGCCGGCGCCCGTCTCCCTCGTGCTCGGAATCGAGCAGGTAGGCGTCGAGGGGGGAGGCGTCGAGCTCGGCCTGCTGCTCGGGGGTGGCGATCTGGCGCAGCAGGCCGTTGACCGCCTCGATCGCCTCCGCCGTCGCCTCCTCGCCGGGTCGCTGCGCCAGCGCCGCCAGCTTCAGCAGCTCGAGGTGGCGGGCGATCGCCCGGTTGACGTCGACCACGGTGTCCAGGCGCGGCTCCGAGAGCTCGCGGCCCGCCTTCCAGGACGCCTCTAGCACCTCCTCGCGCAGCTTGCGATAGGTCGCGTGCAGACCCTCCGCCGGTCCGAACAGCTCCTCCTCGTGCAGCTCCTCCGTCTCCTCGCCTGCCCCCTCGCGCTCGCCTTCGATTCGCGAAAGAACGAGGCTGGAGCGGGCCTGCGGGTCACCCGACTCGACCCCGAGTATGAAGACGTGATCGAACTCGGTGCCCCTGGCGCTGCTGGCGTCGAGGCCGCGCACGGTGCCGGGGGATCGCGGCTCCTCGCCGCCCGCCGGCTCGACGCCCGCTTCGGCGACGGCGCTGAGGTAACGGACAAAGTCTCGGGTCGAGCCGTGCGGTTCGCGCCGCGCCCAAGAGGCGGCGAGTTCGGCCAGCCGTGAGAGGCCGAGCAGGCGCTCCGCCACCTCCGGCTCGGCGGCGAAGAGCCGCTGGCGGCGCAGGCCGATGCGCTCGATCAGCCGCCGCACGAACACATCGGCGCGGCGTTCCTCCATCGCCGCCGAGGCTTCACCGTAGAGCTTGAGAAAGGACTGGATTCGCTCCCGGCCCTCGGGCTGTATCTGCGGGCTCTCCAGGGCGGCATCGCAAGCCGAGGCCATGTCGATCTTGCGCCGGCGCGCGATCGTCGTCAGCCGCGCCAGGTCGGTGGAGCGGAGCTCGACCGGCGGCCGGGTCAGGGCTCGCGCGGCGGCGGCGGAGTCGCCAGGGTCGGCGAGCACTCGCAACCAGGCGATTGCGTCGCGGACCTCGGGACGCTGGAACAGGGCCGCCGGTCCGGCCAGGTGAAACGGGATCCCGCGCTCCTCCATTGCCGCGGCGACCGCACCGCCGTCGGTTGCCAGGTTGTCGAGCAGGACGCAGATCGCCTCGGGTGAGGTGCCGCCGACGAGCAGGTGCTCTACCTCGCGGGCGACAGCTTGGGCCTGAGCTCTCTCATTGGCGCAGCGCCACAGCCGCACTTTGGGATCCCGAAAAACCTCCTCAAGGACGAGAACGCTCGGCTGCGGGTCCTGTCGTGGGTGAGGGGAGCCCTGCGGGCGGGTCAAAACCGTCCTCGACCCCCCCTCACCCGCGCCACCCACAGAAGAGTCGCCTTCCGCGTAGAGATGATTGGGATTCTCGGTGGCGAGCTTGGCGAGGATTGCCCGCTGAGCGGTCGTCACATCCTCGAGCTCGTCGACCATTACGTAGGCGAAACGGGTCGCGATTTCTGTTCCCACCCTCGGTTGCTCGTGCAGGAGCTTGTTGAGCGTGAGGAAGACGTCGCCTCGGTCGAGGTTGCCGGACTCGGAGAGAATTCGATCGTGGGTGGCGCAGAACTCGGCGAGCTCGGGCTCTGGGGGCTCGGATCCAGCCTTCAACTCGTCGATTTGGGCCAGCAGCCTGGCAAGTAGGCCTGCGGGATTGCCGCGGATCTCCTGATTACGAAGAGGTAGATCGTCAAGGCGGTCCAGGAGCATTGCCAATCGCTCGGCGGGGCCGAGGACGTCGAAGAACGGATCGAGGCCGGCGGCCGTCGAGTGCTCGCGCAGGAGCCGCTCCCCGAGCTCGTCCCAAATTCCGATCCAGAGTTCCTCATAGGAGTTCGAGAGCAGCACCTCGACGCGTTTTTGCAGACGCCGCGCGGTTGGCCGGTTCGAGGCCAAAACCAGGATTCCCTCCGGGGGGACACCTTCCTCGACAAGGCGGGCAAAGCGGCGCGAAAGCGCCTCGGTCTTGCCGGTTCCAGCCGCGCCCTGGAGCAGCAGCGGACCCTCGCCGTGCTGGACGGCGCGTTGCTGGGCCTCGGCGAGAGCGAGCATGGCTCCAACGCTAGCGAGTGCGCGACCTCCATAGGATGGCCTCGGTGGACGTTTTTTCCGCAGACTGGCTGGGAATCTGCCGCCGCGCCGTGGCAGCGCAGCGGGCAATCTTCGACGAGGTGCGCGGAGTCAGCGCCCGCACGGTCTACGAGGGCGTCGGCGAGGGCGGCGATCACACGCTGGTAATCGACCGCCGCTGCGAGGACGCGGTCTTTACCGAGCTCGAGGCCCTGGCCGCGCAGGGCGCCTCCTTTGTCGCGGTTTCCGAGGAGCGTGGCGAGGTCGCCTTTGGCGACGGCGGCCCGGTCCGGGTCGTGATCGATCCGATCGACGGTTCGCTCAACGCCCGCCGCACCCTTCCCTCCCACAGCCTCAGCATCGCGGTCGCCTCGGGCAACTCGATGGCCGCGGTCGAGTTCGGTTACGTCTTCGATTTTGGCGCCGGTGAGGAGTTCGCGGCCCGGCGCGGCGAGGGTGCGATGCTCGGCGATGAGCGAATTGAGGTTGGGCCGGACGCCGAGAAGATCGAGCTGCTCGGGCTCGAGTCGGCGGAGCCGGAGTGGGCGCTACCGGCGCTGGAAGCGCTTGCCGGGCGCGTCTACCGCCTGCGTGTGGTCGGCTCAATCGCGATCAGCGCCACCTACGTCGCCGCCGGTCGCTTCGACGGGATGGCCAGCCTGCGATCCTGTCGCTCGGTTGACGCCGCCGCTGCGCAACTGATCGTGCGCGAGGCCGGCGGCCTGGTGAGCTTTGGCGACCTCGCTTTGGAGCAGGCCCCGCTCGGCCTCGATGCCCGCTACCCGATCGCCGCGGCCGCTGGCGAGAAGGGCCTGGCAATCGCCCGCAGCGCCCAGTAACCAAGCGCGGCCAAGGGTTTAAGAACGTGTGTTCGCAAAAGAACGTATGTTCGTTACACTCGCGAACTTCCTCTGGCAGGAAACCCGCATACCGAAGGGATTCAACTTAATGGCAACGCAGACCAAAGCATCAAAAAGCAACGGCACGGCGCCGAAAGCGAAAGCTCAGCGCTCGACCAAAGCTTCGACTTCCGAGAAGAACCAGGCGCGCACCGTGGTCGAGACCGCAGTCGACATCCCCGTCGGCGCCGTGCTCACGGTCACAGATCGGGTCACCGATCTGGTCGAGCCGTTCACAGGCCGCTCCGCTGCCGAAAAACAGCTCAAGTCCTACCGCGCCGAGCTGCGCCGCCGGGTCAAGCGCACCGAGCGCCGCGGTACGACCGCCCGCCGCAAGGCGACCAGCGAGGCCCGCAAGACCCGCAACCGGGTCGAGCGCGAAGCCCGCAAGCATCAGCGTACGGTCGAGACGACCGTGAAACGCAACCGCAACGAGCTCGAGCAGCGCGTACGCAAAGCAATGGACCTTCTCCCGGTCTAAGGCCTAGTGGCCCAGTACCTGTACCGGTAGTGAGCCGGCTGGCTCGAAGGGCCAGCCGGCTTGCGCCGGGGCATACGCCCTGAACTGAAAGCGCACGCCGCGACTGTCGTCGTCGGCGAAGCGGTAGGCGTAGTGGAAGTGACCGTGCGGGTCGGTGTGGACCGTGCGGAAGTCGCTCCAGGGCAGGCCGGGCAAGCGGAACTGCAACTGCACCGTCTTGCCCTCGGTCGGGATCGTGGCGCCGTTGGCGGCAACCCCGCCGCGGAAGACGACCGGCGCTCCACCGACCCTCGCGACCGTCGAGGAGACCCGCATCTTCACCCCGCTGCGCACGGTCAGCCGCAACGGCCGGCTGCTGGCGCCGCGCATGGTCGCGGTCGGCGCCACTGCGGCGACCAGGTCGCGGCTGGGTCCCGGGGCAAGGTGGATACTGAAGGCGCCCCCGGCCCCCGTCCTGACCGTCGATACGCGTTCCCGCGGAACGGCTCCGGGGTCGAAGCGCTCGATCACCCGCACCGGCATCCCAGCCAGCGGCGCGTGGCGCCCGGCGATCAGGCGCCCGGCGAACGTGGCGCCGCGGCCGTAGCGAACGGTGCGCGAGCGAAAGCCGCTGAGCAGCTTGGTCGCGACCTTCAGCGGGCTCGAGAGGCGCATCGGCGAGCCATCCCCCTTGCTCAGACTGGAAGCCAAGTTCCCGGCAGCGTCGTAGGCGGTGGCGCGGAATTCGTATTGGCCAGGCGGATAGACCTCGGAGTCCCAGCGGGCGCGCAAGAGGGAGCCAGAACGCTCGACTGGAAGCTCGACGAAGCGCTCACCTGAGCCGGCTGGACGGACGCCGATCGAACCCTGCGCTGGGTCCAGTCCCGAGAGCCGGTCTGAGGCCCGCGCCTCGATCAGCTCCGGATCAAGCGGGTTCGGAGCACCCGCGAAAGCGACCCGCGGTGGCTCGCGATCGATCCTCACCGCGGCAATCGCGGGCGCGTGATTCGCGTGGCCGTTGGCGATGCCCCCGTCGGCGACATTGCCGGCCGCGTCGCACGCGTAGTAGGCGATCGAGTGGAGGCCGGACGCGATCACGGTCGCCGAGACCTCGTCTCCCTCTGCCCGTATCGGCGCCCCACCGTCGATGCGGATTGCCGTGAAGGGCTCGCCGCCGCCCGCGATCGCGACCATTCCCGAGGCCGCGTCGGCGGCGGTCGCGGTCAGGGTCAGCGGCCGGTTCGACCAGCCGTCGGGGTTGCCGGAAAGCAGCACCACAGGGTCGGTCTTGTCGACGTGCAGGGGGGTGTGGGTCGCGGTGGCCGAGCGCGTGCCCGAGCCGGAGACCGCGACCGCGTGCAGGTAACTCGTTCCTTCCGGCAGCTCGGTGACCGTCAGCGAGTCGCCGGCTATGCCAGCTTGAAGCTCGACCTCGGCAGCCCCGCAGGTGCCGAGCAGGCAGGCACCGCCGCCGAGCACCGCGTCGATCGTGGCCGCGTAGCCACCGATGCCGGAGAGCGGCGACGGGCCTGGAGGGTGGCCAAGGTGGAGCGTGTAGGGGAACGCCGTGCGGCCGATCCAGGCGGGGACCAGGGCGGGGTCGATCTGAGCGGGCTTGCCGTCGTCGAAGCGCAGCTTTGCCGTGATCGGTGTGCCCTCGGTTCCTTTGTCGTCCTCCAGCCAAACCTCGGCGGTGTAGGCAGCGGGAGTAGGGGGGACGCTCAGGTGCTGGATCGCCGTCGCCGCCCAGTCGATCGTCGTCTCGTTTACCGCGACCTGCCCAGACGGGTCGAGCACGCGGTAGTGAACCGCGGCGACCGATCCGGGTGGGTTGCTCCAGCGCAGGGCAAACGAGCGCTGCGGGTGCCAACTCTCCTCGCCGCCGTCGACGCTGAGGTCGATTGGCTGCAGTGCCGCACGCGCCGCGGGCGCGCCGGCCAGTGCGAGGACGGCAAGGCTCGCGATCGCCGCACCGGCCTTGAGCCACGCTTTCACGGGCCGAACTCCCCGGCAGGCGACCCGCTGGAGCTTTCAGCGCTGTTCGTGGCCGATTCTTCGGGCGCCGCAGCCGGTGCTTCGTATTCGACCGCTCCCGCCGGGGCAGCGCCGACTTCCGGGCTGGCGCTTTCCGCTTCTACCTGCGGCGCTGGCACCGGCTTCGGCTCGGGCTGAGGGGTCGGCGCGGGAGCGGGTTCGTATTGGACGGCGTCGTCGGTTTCAGCCGCGGCCGGCCGAACCAAGGACCGCTCGAGCGTGGGCTTGCGCGTGTGCTGCGGGTTCAGGTCGGGCGCCGGCAACACCCCGGTCGCCACGCAGGCTGCGGCGCCGCCTGCCGCCCCGGCGCACAGCGCCAGCAGTTTGGCGAGAGCGACCATGCCGGCACCCCGGGAACCGCCGCTGACGGCGATCTGGGCGGCGGCCGAGTCGGCGCCGCTGCCGCCAATCCCGGGCAGTCGTGACCCCAGGCCGGCAAGGAACTCGTGCGCGCGCCCCAACAACGGGCGGGCGGGAGGCAATGCCGGCGCCAGCGCGATCGCGATCCGCGGCGCCGCCCGGTAGGCGCGCATGGTCGAGCGACAGCGACCGCAGGCGCGCAGGTGCTCGCGAACCGTCTCAGCCTCACCTGCACTCACCTCGCCGTCGCAGAAGGCCGAGAGCAGTGGGCGCAGTTGGCGGCAGCGGCTGCCATCCTCGCTGCTGGAGACGAGGCTGCGGAAGCGATCGCGGCCCTCGGCCAAAACGCGGTTGATCTTGGTTTGACTAAACCCGGTCAGCTCGCCGATCTCGGCGTAGGAGTAGCCCTCGGCGAGCAGGCTTAGGGCCCGCAGCTCAGCCGGCTTCAGCGCCTGCAGCGCCTCGCGGCTGCGGGCGATCGCCTCGCGCCGCTCGACCTGCTCCTCGGGGCTGTCGCCGGCCGCCGGGATCAGCGCGACCAGGTCCGGACTCGCTCCCCTGGGCGCCTTGTGTGCGCCGTAGCCCAGCAGCCGCTCGCGGCTTTGGCGCAGGGCCAGCGCCTCGTGCTTGGTCACCGTCTGAGTCCAGCGGATCAGCTCCTGCGCGTCAGTGGTCGGCGCTTTGGTCAGGACGATCTCCAGCGCCCGTTGATAGGCGTCCTCCGCGTCCTCGCCATCGAGCGAGTAGCGGCGCGCCGTGCGCTTCAGTGCGCCCTCGTGCTCGGCGATCATTTCGATTGCTGCCCGTTTGCGCGCGGCATCGCTCTGCGCTCGCGCAGGATCGGTTGGTGCGAGTCGTCGTGCCCGCGGTATTGCTGCCCCCTGCCGTCCCTGGCTCATTCCCTCGAAAGTCCCCTACCAGTCAGATCTATGGCTCCAAGATGCCTGGTCAATGCGGAGGCGGTCGGAGGTTCTCCCCCCTTTTGGACGGGTTATTGGTCACGGAACTCGCAAATTGCGCAATTCTTGGTCGCGAGACTGTTCCGCCGGCCGGTCGATAGCATCAGCGGCGATGAGTACCTGCGTGGTCACCGGCGGCGCCGGCTTTCTCGGCTCCCACCTTTGCGAGCACCTGCTCGGCGAGGGGCACAGGGTGATCTGCATCGACAACCTCGAGACCGGCTCGCTGCAGAACATCGAGCACATCCGCGACGGCGACTTTGACTTCCGCCACATCGACATCATCGAGCGCGTCGACATCGCCGAGGACGTCGACTTCGTCTACCACCTCGCCTCGCCGGCGAGCCCGATCGACTACCTGCGGCTGCCCTTGCACACGCTCAAGGTCGGCTCGCACGGCACCCACCACATGCTCGGCGTGGCCAAGTTCAAGCGCGCTCGTTTCCTGCTCGCCTCGACCAGCGAGGTCTACGGCGATCCCAAGGTCCACCCGCAGACCGAGGACTACTGGGGACACGTCAACCCAATCGGGCCGCGCGGCGTCTACGACGAGGCGAAGCGCTACGCCGAGGCGATGACGATGGCCTACCACCGTCAGCAGGGCGTCGACACCTCGATCGTGCGCATCTTCAACACCTACGGCCCCCGCATGCGCGCCCACGACGGGCGCGCGATCCCAACCTTCTTCCGCCAGGCGCTCGAGGACCGGCCCCTCACCGTCTTCGGCGAGGGCGAGCAGACGCGCAGCTTCTGTTACGTCGACGACCTGATCCGCGGCATCGTCTCGCTCGCCGAGTCCGACGTGCACTCGCCGGTCAACATCGGCAACCCGAAAGAGTTCACCCTGCTCGAACTGGCGAAGACAGTGATCGACGTGACCGGGTCCAAATCAGAGATCGTCTTCGAGCCGCTTCCCGTCGATGACCCGCAGCAGCGCCGGCCCGACATCACCCGCGCCCGCGACCTGCTCGGCTGGGATCCGCAGATCGAGCTCCACGAGGGCCTTCAGATGACGATCGACAAGTCCGGCGTCGAGCGTTTGCTGGGCGCTTCGGCCTAAGCGGGAACCGGGACGCTCTGCGGCGCAGTGACGTCGCTGGTCCTGTAGAAGGCGATCGAAGTCGGCACGTTGGTCAGCTCCTCGCGCATCGCGTCGAGGGTTCGCTTTGCCGCCGTTTCCGTCGGCCAGCCGTAGCGGGCCAGGAACTCTTCCGAGCCTGTCTCGTCGGGAGCGCCGACCGTCGACTCGGTGAGGGCGCCGGCCAAAGCCACCATGCCGCGGCAGAAGTCCTCCTCGTTCCAGCTGATCCTGCCCTTCCCGTCGATCTCGACGAAGCCGTTCTCGGCGAGGAAGCTGAGTTCGACGTAGGCGGCGCCGGGGTCGCCGAAGTACTGGGGCCCGCGGCGTAGGTAGTGCAGCAGCTCGGCCATGTGGGTCGCGCACATCTCGAGCCGAGTGAAGCCGCCGATCTTCGACCAAGGCTCCGAGATGCACATCAGGAAGCCGTAGACGTCGGCGATCGCCTCCTGCAGGGCCATGAAGGGCTCGATTCCGAGCGTCTCCATCCAGCTGTCGTAGGTAGTGGAGGGGACGATCACGTTGTGGCCGTGGTCGTGCCCGCGGATCCACGGCATCAGCGTCGTCTCGACCGGGACGTCGGCCGCCTTCATCGGACCGTCGAGCAGCGTTTCCGCCAGCGGGATCGTGATCTCCGAGTAGCGGGCGAGGTGAACGTTGCGCATATAGAGCGTGCGCTGTTCTTCCAGCGGCAGGCCATCAACGCCTTCGTCCTCGGGCATGAAATAGGCGAAGTGCTTGGGGTGACCCGCCGCCTCGCCGGCCGAGAGCAGCAGGTTGGTCACGTTCATCGGCAGTTTGAAGGGAACGCCCATCCCCTCGGCGCCGATCTCCGCTTCGACCGCCCGCAGCGCATCGTCGAGCGAGTCGTCGAGCTGGTCGAGCAGTTGCTGCTGTTCCTCGTCGCGGGCCGCGGCCAGGAACGAGTGCAGGCCGATCCGCGTCTTCATCCGCCAGGTGCAGAGCGGTCCGCAGACGATCTCCAGGGCGGGTGGCGAGCCGCCGCGGGCGACCTCCAGGGTCATCTCGCGGTGCCCGATGCCGCCGGCGAGGCCCTTGGCCCGCAGGCGGACAACCTCGGCGCTCTCCTCGTCGATGAGCTCGGCAAGTTCACGCAGCCCTTCCGCCATCTCGCCGCGCAGGGCGGAGGCGGCGCTCTCGGAGAGGTCCTCGCCCTCGGCGCTCTGCAGGCTGCGCATCGCATCGCTCTGGGCGGCGAGCTTGAGCAGCAGCGGCATCACCTGGGCGGCATTGGCCGGCGGCTCGCCCTCGAGCCGCACGTGGCCGACCCCGTGCTGGTCCTCGAGCGGCCAGAACGGCGATAGCAACTGCGGGGGCTTGCGACTGGCCAGCTCCGACATCTCCCTACTCCCTTTCCCCTCCAGCATGGCTCGGCGCCATGCGCGCTTGAGTCCACAGATCCGGGACGCCTGAGCGTCAATCCGGTACGGCTGAAGGTACACAAGGGAATACGCAAATGCAACTCAAATATTTGAGCAACTTAGACCCCGACTCTGCCGGGCCAAAAGAGAGGGCGGCCATCTGGCCGCCCTCTCTTTGGATCTAATCCGCGTGGGCTATTCGGTCTGCGCGGTGAATGAGAAGACGCCGAGCGGATCGCCGCCGGCGAACTTCGTCTGCGGCTGTCCCGTCGCTTTTTCGATCGGCGTGATGAACACCGAGTTCAGCGTTTCGGCCGTCACCGCCTGCAGCGTCGCCGAAGCGTTTTGGACGCTGACCGTTCGCGTGGCCGGATCCGAGGTGATCGTCGCCCCGGTCAGGTTGATGTCGGCGATCGAAGCCCGGCCAAGGTTGCCGAGGTTGGCTTCGGGGGTTTTCGGGTTCGTGATCGTCACTTCGACCGAGGCGGTTTTCGCGCCCAGGTCGACCCAGATGTTGCCCATCACCAGGTTCGTTTCGCCTTTGCCGACCGCTTCGAGGTTCTGGGTCAGTTTGAGGCCGCCCGCGGTCTGCAGGACGCCGGCCGTCGCGGTCGGGCCCATGGTCCCACCGCTGATCGGGAAGACGGCGGTAACCGGAGACAGCGAGACGATTTTGGTCGGCTCGACCGGCGCCAGTTTCACCGCGAAGGGATGATTGCCAGAGGCGGGCGGATTTTCCGGCCCCACCTGGGCGAGCTTTTTCAGCGCCTCGGGGCTGAGCACGAGCTGCGCGTTGCCCGTCGGCAACACGCCGACAATCTTCGGCTGCGTTTCGCTGGCCGAGCTGCCGAGGACCTGGTTGCCCTTAAACGGCGGCTGCAGTGCCTTGCTCACCGACGCCCGCTTGTTGCCTTTGGCTTTCCCTTTGCCTTTTTTCTGCCCGCTGAAGCCGAGCTTCTTGTTCAGCTGCTTGGCGGCCTTGCCGGTCAGCTTCAGCGCTTTGATGCTGACGTTGGCTCCGAAGCCGTTGCGGGCGACCGTGAAGCCCTTGACCGAGGCGAACTTCATGCTCTTGCCGGCGACCTTGGCGTTGAGCGAGCCGGTCGTGGTGTCGAGCACGAGCGTGTTGACCGGGGCGCTCTTCTTGCCGGCCTTGAACTTGATCCCGCCGCTGTGTTCGATGGTCCCTAGGCCCGTGATTGGGTCGAGCGATCCGCCGCTCACCGGCAGGCTGACGAGACGGCCTTTGACCGTAGCCGGGCTGATCTTCTTGACCTTGACGTTGTACTTCTTCAGCTTCTTGACGAGGCCTTTGTTGAGGCTGATCGTTGTCGTTCCGCTGGCGAGCGGGTTGCTGGCCGCGGATGCGAAGGGAGCGAAGGCGAGCAATGCGACCAGCGCAGCGAGCATCGCTACAGCTGACAGCATCAAGCCCCGGCCCCTTGCTGGCTGGGTCACATCGTTCATGTCGATCCTCCGTTTGCTGCCGCCCCCTGCTGCCCATATGGCGACTTACGGCAAGTCGATTTGCAGCCAAGATTATTCCCGGCCTGCTCTCTCACAAACCGTAATTGGCCGCAATGTTCCGCTCCCCCATATTCTGTTGCCATGGCTACTGAAGAGACCCACCGCACGATTGCCCCCCTGGTCGGGCCCGACGACGAGCGCGTCTTCACCGATTCCGGGATCGAGATCGAGCGCGTCTACGACGAGGACGACGTTGCCCCGGGGCTGCAGGAGCGCCTTGGCGAGCCCGGAGAGCCCCCGTTCACGCGCGGTATCCACGACGGCATGTACCGCGACCGGCTCTGGACGATGCGCCAGTACGCCGGCTTCGCCACGCCCGAGGACACCAACGAGCGCTACCGCTACCTGATCGAGCACGGTTCGACCGGGCTCTCGATGGCCTTCGACCTGCCGACCCAGCTCGGCCGCGACTCCGACGACCCGCTCTGCCGGGGCGAGGTCGGCCGCACCGGCGTCCCGATCGACACGATTGAGGACATGCGGATCTGCTTCGACCAGATCCCGCTCGACAGCGTCTCGACCTCGATGACGATCAACGCCCCGGCAGCGGTGCTGCTGCTGCTTTATGAGCTGGTCGGCGAGGAACAGGGCGTGCCCTCCGAGAAGCTGCGCGGCACGGTCCAAAACGACGTGCTCAAGGAGTACATGGCGCGGGGCAACTACATCTACCCGCCGGTTCCGACCATGCGGCTGACCACCGACATCTTCGAGTACTGCCACCGCAACGTGCCGAAGTGGAACACGATCTCAATCTCCGGGTACCACATCCGCGAGAAGGGCTGCTCGGCTGTGCAGGAGGTGGCGTTCACGCTCTCCAACGCGATCGCCTACGTCGAGGCGGCGCTGGAGCGGGGCCTCAAGATCGACGAGTTCGCCCCCCGCCTCGCCTTCTTCTTCAATGGCCACAACAACGTCTTCCAGGAGATCGCCAAGTTCCGCGCGGTGCGGCGGATGTGGGCGAAGATCGTCGAGGAGCGCTTCGGGGCAGAGAACCCGAACTCGATGAAGATCCGCTTCCACACCCAGACCGGCGGGGTGACGCTGCAGGCCCAGCAGCCCGAGGTCAACATCATCCGCGTCGCCCTGCAGGGCTTCGCCGCCGTTTGCGGCGGTACCCAGAGCCTGCACACCAACGGCTTCGACGAGGCGCTGGCGCTACCGACCGAGCGCTCCGCCCGGATTGCCCTGCGCACCCAGCAGGTGCTCGCCCACGAGTCCGGTGCCGCCGACACCGTCGATCCCTTCGCCGGCTCCTACTTCGTCGAGTCGCTGACCGACGAGGTCGAACTGCGCTCCTGGGAGTTGATGGAGAAGGTCGAAGAGCTCGGCGGCTCGGTCGAGGCGCTGGAGTTCATGCAGCGCGAGATCGAGGAGTCGGCGCACTCCTACCACGAGCGCTACAAGAGCGGCCAGGACATCATCGTCGGGGTCAATAAGTACGTCACCGACCAGGTCGATGACGTCGACATCCTCCGCGTCGACCCCGAGGCCGAGCAGAGCCAGCTGACCCGGCTGAAGGCCTTCAAGGAGTCCCGCGACCAGGCGGCGGTCGAGGCCAAGCTCGAGTCGCTGCGCGACGTAGCCCGCGGTGAGGGCAACCTGCTGCACCCGATCCGCGCCGCGCTGGGGGCCAACGCCTCGATCGGCGAGGTCTGCGGCGCAATGCGCGACGTCTTCGGCGAGTATCGCGGCGGCGCCTTTTTCTAGGCGCCGCCGGTACTCCGCGAGCCCATCCGATATTGACCCACTTCAGGGGTGGTCAATATCGGATGGGCTCGCCAAGCAACGTGGCGATTCGGGTTAGCTCGGCTTGGACTCGAGGGCGCTCGTACTTAATCTCGTAGTGGGTGAAGCGGAGCGGAGTCAGTCCGGCGAGCGTGTGGGTGCGGTCGCGGCGGGCGTCTCGAGCTTGGGTCGAGGGCGTGCGGTGGTAGCGCAGGCCGTCCGTCTCGACGACAAGTCCCAGATCGGGCCAGTAGAAGTCGACTTCGAAGCCGTTGAGCATCTGTTTGGTGAGCGGTAGAGGAAGCCCGGCCTTCATCGCGATCGGCCGAAAGAGAATCTCGAGGTCTGAGTCGGAAAGGCGAAAGGTGCGCTTGTCCAGCAGGCGGCAGAGCAGCGGTGCTCCTGGTTCCCCGACACGGCTATCGAGTTCTAGCCGCAGAGTCTCCGGGTCGACGAAATCCCGCTTGTCCGCCTCGTTGATGGCCCGCTCGACCTCGCGCTCGGGTAGTTCGGTCGCGAGATCGAGGAGGGTCTGAGTCGGACTTGTGACTGGGATGCCGTCCCGGGCCACAGTGTCAGTGGTGGAGAGGGAGGGGCGCCCCCGAACGCGCAGTCCCGGCCGCTTCAGTTCGGCGCGCCGCGTCAGGCTGATGTCAACTATCCCGTTTCTCTCGGTCCCGATATTCCAGAGAGCCGCTGCGCTGCGGTGGCTCAGAACCGCCCGATCACCGCAGGCGAGCACGGCGGCCATCCAGCGCCGCTCCTGCGTCATCTGCGGCCAGCCAACCGCATAGACCCCGCGCATCACCAGGTGCAACCGTCCCCGCCCAACCCGGTGCTCGATTTCTCGCGCGTTGAACCCCAGCGCCAGCAATTGCCGCCGCGCGACGACCCCATGCTGCCGCCCCGTCAGCTCCCAGGCCTCCCTGCTCCGCTTGTAGTTGCGCCCTTCCGACATTGACCACACCTGAAGTGGGTCAATGTCGGAAGGGCCCCTCTTTCTCCCCCCTGAAGGGTCTCGTTCAGCGCAATTTGGGGGGAGGAACCCGGATGCTTCGGTTGAAGTCGCGGGGATGATTGAGGCCGCACGGACGCTGATGAAGTCCGAGCCAGAGCTGGTCGAGCAACTCGCTTCCGTCGAGGGGGTCGAGGTGACGATGGCCGAGAAGGGCTTTGGGACCCGCGTCGAGCTGCGCGCGGGCGAGAGCTCCGGACTCGTCGAGGTCGATCTTGAGCGCCTTCTCGATCGCCTCGCCGAGCCGCAGAAGCAGCCGTTCGCCTAAGGCTGCCTCCGGAAGCACGGGCAAATAGACTTCCGCGCCCCGATGCGCGAGAAGAACCCGATCACCCACGAGGAGAAGCTCTCCTACCTGCGCGAGCTGCGCGACGCCGCGATCAACTCGGCTTCCGAGGAGGCAGTGGAGAAGCAGCACGCGAAGGGCAAGATGACCGCTCGCGAGCGGGTCGAGAAGCTGCTCGACCCGGGCTCCTTCGAGGAGCTCGACACCTTCGTTCGTCACCGCACCTACGACTTCGAGATGCAGAAAAAACGGCCTTGGGGCGACGCCGTCGTCACCGGCCACGGCACCATAGAAGGAAGAACTGTTTTTGTCTTCTCTCAAGACTTCACGGTGTTCGGAGGCAGCCTCGGCGAGGTGATGGCGGAGAAGATGTGCAAGGTGATGGACCTCGCCGCCCAGGTCGGGGCGCCGGTCGTCGGTATCAACGACTCGGGCGGGGCCCGGATCCAGGAGGGAGTCGTCTCGCTCGGTGCCTACGGCGACGTCTTCGCCCGCAACGTCAAATGCTCGGGCGTGATCCCGCAGATCAGCTTGATCATGGGCCCCTGTGCCGGCGGTGCCGTCTACTCCCCCGCCATGACCGACTTCATCTTCATGGTCAAGGAGACCTCGCACATGTTCATCACCGGCCCCGAGGTGATCAAGACCGTCACCGGCGAGGAGGTCGAGTTCGAGGAGCTCGGCGGCGCCATGACACACAACAGCAAGTCCGGGGTCGCCCACTTCGCCGCGGATGGCGAGGAGCAGTGCCTGGAGGACGCCCGCTACCTGATGAGCTTCCTGCCTCTCAACAACCTCGAGAAGCCGCCGCGCTTCGAGCTGGCCGACGACCCGGACCGCATGGACCTCGAGCTCGACGGGATCGTCCCGGCCGACCCGCAGAAGCCCTAC
>DATNGZ010000051.1:0-111156 GCA_035605695.1 Solirubrobacterales bacterium
AGGAGCTGCCTAACCATCATGTGCACGCCACCGGCGGCTACGCCTCGACTGTGGTCCCCGTCACCGAGTCGATCGACGAGGTCGACGACATGCTTACCCTGAAGGGGCTGAGACTGATCCATGAGCGCAACACCTCAACAGCCGCCGCTGACTGATCCCATCCGGATCGGCGCTATCGAGATCCCCAACCGCGTCTTGCTGGCGCCGCTGGCCGGGATCGGCAACTGGTTCGTGCGCCTGCAGGCCAAGCGCTACGGGGCCGGCCTGGCCGTCTCGGAGATGGTCTCCAGCTTCGGCCTGCACCATCGCAACGAGCGCACCCTGCGCGAGCTGATGCGGATCCACCCCGACGAGCACCCCGTCTCGGTGCAGCTCTTCGGCCACGACGCCGAGGTGATGCGCTCCGGCGCGTCGATCGCCGCCGAGGCCGGCGCCGACCTGATCGACATCAACATGGGCTGCCCGGTGCGCAAGGTGCGCAGGACCGGCGCCGGCGCCGAGCTGCTGCGCGACCAGGAGCTCGCCCTGGCCCTGGCCCGCGGCGCCGCCGAGGGCAGCGGTCTGCCGGTGACGGTGAAGCTGCGCTCGGGGATCGAGGCTGGCGACCGCTCTGGCTTCGACCTGGCCATTCGCCTCGCGGAGGAGGCCGGGGTCGCGGCGATCGGCTTTCACCCGCGCGCCGCGACGACCGGCCACAAGGGCGTGCCCGACTACGCGCTAACCCGCGAGCTGGTCGAACGGGTCGAGGTGCCGGTGATCGTCTCCGGTGGTTTGAAAAGCGCCGGGGCGGCGCGCCAGGCCTATGAGGAGTCCGGCGCCGACGCGGTGATGATCGCGCGCGGAGCGCTCGGCAACCCCTGGGTTTTCGAAGAGCTGACCGGCCGCCGCAGCGAGCCCCCCGAGCGGGCTGAGATCGCCGCCGAGCTGCTCTGGGTGATCGACCGCGCCGAGGAGCATCTCGGCCCCGAGCGGGCGGGGCGCTACCTGCGCAAGTTCTATCCCTGGTACGTCGAGTCGCTGGGCGCATCGCCCGAGCTTGCCGATGAGCTGCAGCGCAGCGCCGACCTTCCCCGCGCCCGCCGCCTGATCGGCGATCTAGCCGCCCCAACGCCCTCGCTATAATCCCGCGACTTCGGCCCTGGTGCGGTCAGGCAAAACGCCGTCGCACCTGGGCGTTTTTGGCTCTAGGAGCCGATTCCAGCCGTAACAATCACAAAGAGAGGTCAGGACAAAGTGAGTCGCCAGTCCGTAATCACCCCCGAGGGTCTCGAGAAGCTCAAGGAGGAGATAGATCACCTCTCAACCGCGAAGCGACGCGAGGTCGCCGAACGGATCAAGGAGGCGCGCGAGTTCGGCGACATCTCCGAGAACGCCGAGTACGACGACGCCAAGAACGAGCAGGCCCTGCTCGAGCAGCGGATCGCCCAGCTCGAGGAGCGACTGCGCCGGGCAACCGTGATCGACGAGAAGGACATCAGCACCGACGAAGTGCAGTTCGGCTCGATCGTCCACGTCAAGGACCAGAAGACCGATGTTTCGCAGAAGTTCCAGATCGTCGGTTCGACCGAGGCCGACCCGCTCGAGCACAAGCTTTCGAACGAGTCGCCGATCGGCAAAGCGTTGCTTGGCCACAAGCGCAACGACGTGGTCACGGTTGAGGTCCCCAGGGGGCCCAAGAAGAAGTTGAAGATCACCAAGATCGAGACGGCGTAAGAGCCAGGCCCAGCGCTATAGGCTCGCTCAGATGAGCGACCAGACCGAAGAGCCGAAGCTTTCTGACGTCCTGCGTGATCGGCGGGAGAAGCTTGAGCGGCTTCGTGAGGCTGGGATTGATCCGTTCCCGCCCGAGTTCGGCGAACGCGAGGACATTGGTGAGGTGCGGGCTGCGCATGAGGGGCTGGCGCCGGGAATCGAGACCGAGTCCCGGCATCGGATAGCCGGGCGGATCGTCGGCCGGCGTGGTCACGGCAAGGCTTGTTTCCTCGACCTGCGGGACGGCAGCGGTCAGATTCAGCTTCACGCGCGCGAGGACCTGCTCGGTGAGGAGCCCTACGAGGTGCTCGTCGACCTCGACCTCGGCGACATCATCGGCGTCGAGGGCACCGCACTCGCCACCCGTCGCGGCGGTGAGCTCTCGCTTGCGATCGACCACTGGCGCCTGCTCGCAAAGAGCCTGCGGCCGCCGCCCGACAAGTTTCACGGCCTCGGGGACGTCGAGACCCGCTACCGCCACCGCGAGCTCGACCTGATCGCCAACGAGGAGAGCCGCCGTCTCTTCGGGCTGCGCGCCCGCGCGGTCAGCGAGGTGCGTCGCTGGCTCGATGAGCGCGGCTTCGTCGAGGTCGAGACGCCGGTCCTGCAACCGCTCTACGGCGGTGCCCTGGCCAAGCCCTTCACCACCCATCACAACGCGCTCGACCGCGATCTCTACCTGCGAATCGCCACCGAGCTCTACCTCAAGCGCCTCGTCGTCGGCGGTATCGACCGCGTCTACGAGCTCGGCAAGGACTTCCGCAACGAGGGGGTCTCGCACAAGCACAACCCCGAGTTCACGATGCTCGAGTGGTACGAGGCGTGCTCCGATTACGTCGCCACCGCGCACCGGGTCGAGACGATGGTCGCCGAGGTCGCCGAGCGGGTTCTGGGCACGACCAAGGTCGAGCGAGGCGATCTGACGATCGACTTCGCCCCGCCCTGGAATCGGGTCAGCTTCCGCGATGCGATTCGCGAGGCGAGCGGCGTCGACATCGCCGAGCATCCGACCCGCGAGGTCCTGGCCGCGGCGATCGGGACCGAGCCGGCGACGGACGAGGGCTGGGGCAAGTTGGTCGACGGTCTGCTCTCCAAGCACGTCGAGCCGAAGCTGATCCAGCCCACCTTCGTCCTCGACTATCCGGTCGAGCTCTCGCCCTTCGCCAAGTCACACCGCTCCGAGGATGGCTTGGTCGAGCGCTTCGAGGCCTTTGCCGGTGGCATGGAGATCGCCAACGGCTTCACCGAGCTCAACGACCCCGACGAGCAGCGCCGTCGCTTCGAGCAGCAGGCGGAGGAGCTCGAGCGAGGCGACGAAGAGGCACAGCCCTACGACGAGGATTTCGTCGGCGCGCTCGAGCAAGGGATGCCTCCGACCGGCGGTGTCGGCATCGGGATCGACCGCCTGGTGATGCTGCTAACCGGGGCGAAGAGCGTGCGCGAGGTCGTTCTCTTCCCCGCTATGCGCTCCTGAAGCGGTCAAAAAGCCGCTCTGAGCGAATATTTGCGAGCCGAGGCCGGTTGGGCGCTCTCGGTATCGTTTAAAGGGCACATGGGCGCCTCCCGATAACCGAAGGGCGTCTACCGATACTTACCCGGCCGGTCCGCGTTGGGTAGATAGAGAGGCTTTTTGTTCGAGCGATTTACAGAGAGAGCCCGTCAAGTCGTCGTCCTGGCGCAGGAAGAGGCGCGCACTCTCAAGCACAACTACATCGGCACCGAGCACATTCTGCTGGGACTGCTGCGCGAGGAGGAGGGCCTAGCGGCCAGGGTCCTCGAGTCGCTCGACATCACCACGGAGAGGGTCCGCTCCCAGGTCGTGCGGATCGTCGGTTCCGGCGAGGAGGTCACCTCCGGCCAGATCCCTTTCACCCCACGCGCCAAGAAGGTGCTCGAGCTTGCCCTGCGCGAGGCGCTCTCGCTCGGCCACAACTACATCGGCACCGAGCACATCCTGCTCGGTCTCGTGCGTGAGAACGAGGGCGTCGCCGCCCGCATCCTGCTCGACTTCGACGCCGATTCCGACAAGATCCGCAACGAGGTGATCCGGATGCTCTCCGGTCCCGGCGGTCGCCGCCAGGGTGCCGGTGCCGGTGCGGGCGGCGGATCCGGCGAGGGTAAGAAGTCTTCAAAGCTGCTCGACCAGTTCGGTCGCAACCTGACCAAGCTCGCCGAGGAGGGCAAGCTCGACCCGGTGATCGGTCGCGAGACCGAGATTGAGCGGATCATGCAGATCCTCTCCCGCCGCACCAAGAACAACCCGGTGCTGCTGGGTGAGCCCGGCGTCGGCAAGACCGCCGTGGTCGAGGGCCTGGCCGCCCGGATCAACAAGGGCGAGGTCCCCGAGCTGCTCAAGAACAAGCAGATCTACACGCTCGACCTGGCCGCTCTGGTCGCCGGCTCGAAGTACCGCGGCGAGTTCGAGGAGCGGCTGAAGAAGGTGATGAAAGAGATCACCCAACGCGGCGACATTATTCTTTTCATCGACGAGCTTCACAACCTGGTCGGCGCCGGTGCCGCCGAGGGCGCGATCGACGCCGCCTCGATCCTCAAGCCGGCGCTCGCCCGCGGCGAGCTGCAGACGATCGGCGCGACCACGCTCGACGAGTACCGCAAGTACCTCGAGCGCGACTCGGCGCTGGAGCGCCGCTTCGCCCAGATCAAGGTCGACCAGCCCTCGGTCGAGGACACGGTGAAGATCCTCGAAGGGCTGCGCGAGCGCTACGAGCAGCACCACCGCGTCAACATCACCGACGCCGCTCTCGGTGCCGCCGCCGAGCTTGCCGACCGCTACATCTCCGATCGCTTCCTGCCCGACAAGGCGATCGACCTGATCGACGAGGCCGCTTCGCGGATGCGGATCAAGTCGATGAGCGCGCCGCCCGTCTACCGCGATCTCGAGGAGGAAATCGAGACGACGCGGCGCGACAAGGAGGCCGCGATCGAAGCGCAGGAGTTTGAGAAAGCGGCCAATCTGCGCGACAGCGAGCGTCAGCTGACTACCCGCAAGCGCCAGCTCGAGGACGAGTGGGCCGAGGGCGAGAACGGCGAGCGGCCCGACGTGGGCGAAGAAGAGATCGCCGACATCGTCTCGATGTGGACCGGGATCCCGGTCTTCAAATTGACCGAGGCCGAGACCCAGAAGCTGATCCGCATGGAGGAGGAGCTGCACAAGCGGGTGATCGGCCAGGAGGTCGCGATCACCGCCGTCTCCAAGGCGATCCGTCGCTCGCGCGCCGGGATCAAGGATCCCAAGCGCCCGTCCGGCTCATTCATCTTCCTCGGCCCCTCCGGAGTCGGCAAGACCGAGCTCGCCCGCACCCTGGCCGAGTTCCTCTTCGGCGACGAGGAGTCGCTGATCCGCATCGACATGTCCGAGTACATGGAGAAGCACGCGGTCAGCCGCCTGGTCGGCTCCCCGCCGGGGTACATCGGCTACGACGAGGGCGGCCAGCTGACCGAGGCCGTGCGCCGCAAGCCCTACAGCGTGCTGCTGCTGGACGAGATCGAGAAGGCCCACCCCGACGTCTTCAACATCCTGCTGCAGATCCTCGAGGACGGGCGGCTCACCGATGCCCAGGGCCGCACGGTCGACTTCCGCAATGCGATCGTGATCATGACCTCGAACATCGGCGCCTCGGAGATCGCCAAGAACACCTCGATCGGCTTTACCGTCGCCGATGAGACCGGGATGTCCTACGGCGACATGAAGAACCGGATCATGAGCGACCTGAAGAAAGTCTTCCGGCCCGAGTTCCTCAACCGGATCGACGAGGTCATCGTCTTCCACAAGCTGGCCAAGGCGGAGGTCAAGGAGATCGTCGACCTGATGATCAACCGCGTCCGCGTCCAGGTAGCCGAGCACGAGCTGCAACTTGACCTGACCGACGAGGCCAAGGACCTGCTGGTCGACAAAGGCTGGGATCCCTCGATGGGCGCCCGCCCCCTGCGCCGCGCGATTCAGCGCTACATCGAGGATCCGCTGGCCGACGAAGTCCTGCGCCAGGGCCAGATGGTCCCCGGCTCGACCGTGATGGTCAAGCGCGATCCCTCCGGCGATGAGGACGACCGCCCGCTCAGCTTGACGATCGTCAAACCGAAGAAGCCGGCGCGGCCGAAGAAGTCAAAGCCGGAGCCCGAGACGGTTGGGGTCGGCGCCAAGAAGGCCGACGGCGACGGCGGTGGCGAAGGACAGGACTCGCCCGAGTCCGAGGCCAAGCCCGAGCCCGAGGCCGAGTAGGCGAATCTCGCCCCTGAGCGGCCCGGCGCAGCGCCGGGCCGGGGCCGGCCCGTCGCTACGGCTACGTTTCCCATATGCGCGAACCGGGCCGGACGGCAATAGGCACCTGGAGTGGCGGGCGTTACCTGCACTACGGCGAGGCGATCGAGGAGCAGCGACTGACGAGATTGCTGCGACCGGGCGGCGGCGTCGACACAGTCATAACCGCCGACACCTACGGGCAGGGAGAGGCGGATTCGCTGCTCGGCCGGGCGCTCGCGGGCGTCGGACGCGACGAGTACTCGCTGGTTGGCGCGGTCGGACATGACTTCTACGAGGGAGAGCGCGACGGGCCACGCGGCTTCCCCCGCTTCACCCATTCCCCCCTGCGCGGCGAGAATCAGTACGCCGACTACCTGCGGATGGCGGCCGAGCGCAGCCTGGAGCGGCTCGGGGTCGAGAGCTTCGACCTTCTCCTGCTTCACAACCCGGATCGGATCGGCTACTCGAGCGAGGCGGTCTGGGACGGCATGGAGGCGCTGCGCGAGGCCGGCCTCGCCGGGCAGATCGGCGTCGCACCGGGCCCGGCCAACGGATTCACCCTCGATCTGATCTCTTGTTTGGAGCGCTTCGGCGAGCGGATCGACTGGGCGATGATCATCCTCAACCCCTTCGAGCCCTGGCCCGGTGAGCTCTGCCTCGACGCCGCCGAGCGCCACGGCGTCAAGGTGATCACCCGGGTCGTCGACTACGGCGGCCTCTTCTGGGGGGACCTGCGGCCGGGTATGGAGCTGGCGAAGGGCGATCACCGGGCCTTCCGGCCGGAAGGCTGGATCGAGGCGGGGCTGGAGAAGCTCGAACGCCTTGAGCCGCTGCGCGAGCGCAGCGGCCTCAGCCCGATCCACCTTGCCTGCCAGTGGAACCTCGCCCACCCGGCGGTCGAGTGCGTAGCGCCGACTTTGATCCAGGAGGCCGGGCCTGGGGCGCGGCCAGTCGAGGACAAGCGGGCGGAGCTTGCCGCGCTGACGGCCGAGAATCCGCTAAACGAGGCCGACGTCGCCGAGATCCGCGCGGTTGGCGACAACACCGGTTGCATGGCGCTGAAGGGCGCCAGCCCCCAGCACGAAGGCGAGGAGCGGCCCGACCGCTGGCCACTAAGCGATGACCTAATCCAGGTCGGGCAGCGCTGGGGAATCGACTCCGCTCGCGACCTGGTCGCCTTTCGCTGACGACGGGGAGTGTGGGGCCGTCCTCCGGACGGCTCAGGGTCCACGACTCGAATTGCCTCCGCGATCTGCTGCGCAACGGCCTCCGGGAGGATGGCCCCCAGACTCCGCCGCCCCCACCAATAGGTTCAACCAGGTGAACCGCCGCTGGTGGACCCTGATCGGCGCCTGCTCCGGCCTCTTCATCCTGATGCTCGACTCGACCGTGGTGGCGCTGGCGCTCTCCTCGATCCGGGCCGACCTCGGCGCCGGCGCGGAGGCGCTGCAGTGGGTTATGAATGGTTACCTGCTGACGATCGCTGTGCTCGTCGTCACCGCCGGCCGGCTCGGCGACATGTTCGGCCGCAAGCGCGTCTTTCTCGCCGGGATGGTTCTCTTCGCCGCCGGCTCGGTTCTCTCGGGTGCGGCCCAGGGGCCCGCGATGCTGATCGGCGGTCGCGTTTTGCAGGGCATCGGCGCGGCGCCGATGCTCTCGCTCTCGCTGGCGATTGTCTGCAACGCCTTCCCCGCCTCCGAGCAGCCGCGCGCCCTTGGCATCTGGGCGGCCGTCTCGGCGATCGCCCTGGCGATCGGGCCGGTCCTCGGCGGAGTCCTGATCGCGCTCGACTGGCGGCTGATCTTCTGGATCAACCTGCCGATCGTCGCGATCGGCCTGGCGATCATGATCGCCGCCGCGCCCGAGTCGACCGATCCCAGCGCCGGCACTCGCGTCGACCTGCCCGGCCTGTTGGCGCTGAGCATCGGCCTCATCGCGGTCGTCCTGGCGCTGGTCCAGGCACGCGCTTGGAGCGCTGGCCTGATAGCCGCGCTGGCGCTGGGCGGAGTGGTCGTACTGGCCTTGTTCGGCTGGATCGAGCAACGCGTGCGCAACCCGATCGTCGAATTCGCCCTCTTTCGCAACGGCCCCTACTTCGGCGCCAGCGCTGCCGCTTTCGCCATCGTCGGCTCTTACTGGGCGGTGATGTTCTTCCAGCCTCAGTACCTGCAGGACGCGCGCGGGCACTCGGCCCTGCTCAGCGGCCTGCTGATCCTGCCGGTGACTGCGCCGATGGTCTCTATCTCGCCCTTCTCCGGTCGCCTGATCGGCCGCTTCGGCGCCCGCGGGCTGATGACCGCGGGGATGGCCTTCGGCACCGCCGGCCTGATCGTCCTCACCCAGATCGATGCCGGCAGCTCCTACGCGATGGTACTCGCCGGCTACCTGCTCTTCGGGATCGCGATCGGCCTCGTTTACGCGCCGATGTCGACCGCGGCGATGGCGGTAATGCCGGCCGAGAAGGTCGGCATCGCCTCCGGCGTGCTGGCGATGGACAGGATCGTCGCGGGCTCACTAGCGCTGGCCGCAACCGGCGCCGCCTTTCACGCTCTACAGGCCGGGGGAGACTCGTTCACCGACGCGATCGCGTCCTCGACCTGGGTCTCCGTCGGCCTCTGCGTCCTTGGCGGCGTGCTCACCTGGGCCTTCGTCCGCGATCCCGAGCGGCCTGGTCCCGACCCCGCCGTCGCCGGTAAGCCAGAGCCAAGCGCCCTGCGGCACCACACGCACCACCACCGCTTCCACTTCTGAGCGTTGTAAAAAGCCGAACTGCATCAACTTTTTAACCTCGGTAGGACTGGAAGTTGATGTAGTTCCCGGGTTTAGGGGGATAGAAAGCCCCTTAGGTGATCGGTTTCCTTGACAATCCCTATCCTGACCTGTCCACTAGGGATTGTCCACACCGCATTCCAAAGCGGTTTTTGCCATCCTAGAGAGCGATGTCAGCGCTGCCTGGTGATGAGCTTCATGAGTTGTCGGAACGTCAAGATCCCAGGCTACTGAGGGCTCTTGATGTCGTCGCGCCTGGTGGCGCCCTGCGCGAGGGCCTCGACAACATCGTCCACTCCCGCACTGGCGGGCTGATCGTCGTCGGCGATGCCGGCGATATCTCGCACCTGCTCTCCGGCGGGATCAGGCTCGATATCGACTACACGCCGGCGATGCTCTACCAGGTGGCAAAGATGGATGGGGCGATCGTGCTCAACGCCGAGGCGACGAAGATTGCCTGGGCCAACGTGCAGCTGATGCCGGACCCGACGATTCTCTCCTCGGAGACCGGCACCCGCCACCGCACCGCCGAGCGCGTCTCCAAGCAGACCGAGGCGCTGGTGATCGCGATCTCCCAGCGCCGCGACGTCGTTTCCCTCTACGTCGAGGGGACGAAGTACATCCTGCAGGACATCCCGGCCGTGCTTGCCAAGGCCAACCAGGGTCTGGCGACGCTGGACAAGTACCGCGCCCGGCTCGACCAAGTCTCCAACCGCCTCACCGTGCTCGAGTTCGAGGGCGGCGGCGTCCTCTATGACGCGCTCGCCGTCCTGCAGCGCTCCGAGCTGGTTACGCGGATGGCGGTCGAGGTCGAGCGCTATATCGTCGAGCTGGGCACCGAGGGGCGCCTGATTGAGATGCAGCTGGAGGAGACGATGGTCGGCGTCGCCGCCGACAAGACGGCCTTGATCCGCGACTACTCGGTCGAGGATTCCGAGCAGAACCTCGCCACCGTGGTCCAGTCGCTGGCGCGCATGCCGCACCAGGACGTGCTCGACTTCGGCCGTCTCGCCGAGTTGCTCGGCTACGACCGCAAGCTCAACACCCTTGACTTTCCGGTCGCCCCACGGGGCTACCGCGTGCTCGGCCGCGTGCCGCGCATCCCCAAGCTTGTCGTCCAGAAGATCATCCATGAGCTGGGTGGGCTGGAGGAGGTACTCGCTGCCTCTGACGCTGACCTCGAGGCCGTCGACGGTGTTGGCTCCACGCGAGCCAAGGACATCCGCGAGGGCCTGCGCAGGCTCCAGGAGGTCGATCTGGTTGACCGGTACCTACAGAGCTGACGGCGATCCGACGCCGTCGACGAGAGAAAGGAGCACGCGATTTCTGAGCTAGTAGAGGAGGCCATGGAGGTGGACTTCGAGACGGACATCCCGTACGTCTGCGATTTCGAAGAGGGGGACAAGGTCGTTTACCCCCACCACGGTGCGGGCCTCGTGCTGAAGAAGGAGTCTCGTGAGCTGATGGGGGAGGAGCGGGAGTACCTGACGATCAAGATCCTCCACAACGAACTCACGGTGATGGTTCCTTGCGAAAACGCGGGCGTCGCCGGCCTGCGGCGGGTGATCGACGAGGTCGAAATCAAGAAGGTGACCGGCGTCCTCACCGATGAGGTGTCAGACATGCCGAAGAACTGGAACCGGCGCTTCAAGTACAACCGCGAGAAGATCAAGACCGGCGATGTCTTCGAGCTGGCCGAGGTCGTCCGTAACCTCGCCATCCGCGAGATGGAAAAGGGCCTTTCGACCGGTGAGAAGCAGATGTACACGCGGGCGAAGAAGATCCTCGCCTCGGAGTTCATGTACGCGCTCGACAAAGACGAGGAAGGCGCGGAGGAATACCTGGACGGGCTGCTGGAGGAGCGCTACGCCGCCACGGCGACCGCCTAGCTCCAACAGCGTCACAACGGTCATCGCGGCCGCCGGCTCCGGGCAGAGGCTCGGAGCCGGCGGTCCGAAGGCCTTCGTGCCGCTTGCCGGCAAGCCGATGGTCGAGTGGTCGATTGAGGCCTGCCGCGCGGCAGGCTCGGTGCGCTCGATCGTCGTCGCCTGCCCGCCGGGGCACGTCCACGATCTGGCAGAGCATGACTACGGCGTGGTCGAGGGCGGCGCCACTCGGGCTCAGTCGGTTGCCAATGCCCTGCAGGCGGTTGGCACCGAGCTCGTCGCGATCCACGACGCGGCCCGGCCTTTGGTCACGCCGGAATTGATCGAGGGCGTGGTCGCGACCCTCGCCTCAGACCCCGAGGCGGCCGGCGCCATCGCCGCCACCCCGGTCACAGACACAATCAAGCAAGTTGTAGAGAGCGCGAAACCGTCATTTCCCATCCCAGAGATGGAAAAGGGAGGTTTGGTGGTCGAGGCGACGATCGATCGCGGTGTGCTCTGGGCTGCTCAGACGCCTCAGGTCTTTCGCCTGCAGGCGCTGCGCGAGGCGTTGGCGGGCGATCCAGATCGTGTCGCCGCCGCAACCGACGAGGCGATGCTTGTCGAGGCAGCGGGAGGGAAGGTCCTGATTCACCCCTCTCCGGCCGAGAACTTCAAGGTGACGACGCCGCTGGACCTGAAGCTGGCCGAGGCCTTGCTGGCCGAACGCTCAGCTTAGTAGGACCCAGGCCAGGGTCGCGGCAAAGCAGACCTGCCCCACGCCCAGCGCCACGCCAAAGCTAACCGCGCCAAGGGCCGCGGCGATGGCGGTGCCGCCGGCGAAGGCGGCGAGCAGGATCGCGAGCTGGCGGATCACCTGGGTGGCATGGTTCCGCGGTGATCGGTCGGCAGGCCCGCGACCGCGCGGGTACCGTCGTCCATGTGGCGCAAGCGCCTGCGCTCGTAGAGCTTGCGCTGGATGCGGAGGGTGGTGACCCCGGCGAGCACTATCGCCGTCAGGTTGACCGCCAGCTGGGCCATTGCCCCACGCCATTCCGACCAGTCGGTGAGAGCCGCGGCGACGCCGATGTTGGCGGCGGCGGGGATCGTCGTCACCGAGATCAGCACCCCGACCAGCGCTCCCGACTTGGCCGAGGTCAGCGAGAGCACGCCGGCGGCACCGGCGAAGGCGGCGACGATGAAGGAGAAGTGGTCGGGCTTGGAGATGAACTGGGTCAGTGGGTGCATCGAGCCGCTGAAGTCGGCGTCGAGCATGCCGGTCGCCCTCGCGAAGAGGGTGAAGAGGAAGGCGGCTGTGATCCCGACCGGGAAGCCGATCGCGAGGGCGGTCAGCGAGCGCAGGGCAACGCTCCGCCGCCGCTCGACAACCGCTACGCAGAAACCGGCGAGCGGGCCGAACTCGGGCCCGACGACCATCGCGCCGACGATCAGGATCGGCGAGCCGAGGAAGATCCCGACCGAGGCGATCAGACAGGCGAGCACCATGAAGATGAGGAAGTTGCCGCCGAGCTCGGTGCTCTCTGAGGTGCGCGCCTCGACCTCCTCCCAAACGACCGCATCTGACGGCTTGCCACGGGCCGCGCGCTCCGCCCGGTCCGCGGCCGCGGAGAGCTGCGAGTCGATCTGCTCGAGCGAGATCGAGCCGTCGCGCGCCACGCCCAGCTCCTTCAGGTCCTCGATCAGCACGCTCGTTTCCTCGCGGGCGATGTCGCAGAGGACAACGTCGCCGCGCGGCTGCCGCGCGGCGCCGGCGAGGAAGACGAGATTGCAGGCCGACGGCGCCGCTTCGAGCAGGTCGAGGACCTTGCCGCAGCGGTCTTCCGGGACGACGATCCGCAGGTGGACCATGGCCTCAGCGTATCCGCGGCCCGGGTCGCCTAATCTCGCGTCCTCATGCTGACCGATTACCACCTGCACCTGCGCCCCGACGAGCCGGACACCACGGCGGAGCGCTTCTTCACCGCCGCGAACGTCGATCGCTACCTCGCTTCCGCGGCCGAGGCCGGGATCGACGAGCTGGGTGTCTCCGAGCACGTCTACCGCTTCACCCAGGCCCTCGACCTCTGGCGCCACCCCCTCTGGGAGGAGGAGGCCCGCGACGACCTCGATGCCTACTGCGACTTCGTCCGCAGCACGCCGCTGCGGCTCGGAATCGAGTGCGACTTCATTCCCGCCGCCGAAGACCGCACCGCAGCGCTGCTGGAGGCGCGTGATTTCGATTACGTGGTCGGTTCGGTCCACTTCATCGGCGATGCCGCGGTCGATCATCCCGGTTGGGACGTCTGGGGGGGCAAAGGGGATCCCGACGAGGTTTGGCGCCGTTACTTCGCCGCCCTGGCCGAGTGCGCCCGCTCCGGCCTCTTCGACATCCTCGCCCACCCCGACCTGGTCAAGGTCTGGGGCGGCGCCCGGCCACTGCCGGAGCGCGACCCGCGCCACTACTACGAGCCGGCGGTGGAAGCGATCGCCGAGAGCGGGATCGCGGTCGAGCTCTCGACCGCGGGGCTGCGCAAGCCGGTTGGCGAGATCTACCCGGCGCCCGACTTCGCCGCGATGTGCATCGAGGCGGGGGCGCATTTCGCCCTCTCCTCGGACGCCCACCTGCCCGAGCAGGTCGGCTTCGGCTACGACCGGGCAATGGAGTTCCTCGACGACCTTGGGGTCGCGGAGATCTGCGTCTTCGAGCGACGCCAGCGCCGGCTGGAGCCGTTGCCCAGCCCGGTGCGTGAGGATTCGAACCGATGAGCGTCGGGATCGGCTACGACAGCCACCGCTTCGCCGAGGGCCGGCGCCTGATCCTCGGTGGGGTCGAGATCGAGCACCCGCGCGGCCTGGCCGGTCACTCCGACGCCGACGTGCTCACCCACGCGGTGATCGACGCCCTGCTCGGTGCTGCTGGCCAGGGCGACATCGGCACGCTCTTCCCCGACGACGACGAGGCCTGGCGCGACGCCGACTCGATCGACCTCCTGCGCACCGCGGTCGGTGCCGTGGCGGGCCGGATCGTCAACATCGACGCGACCCTGATTTGCGAGGAGCCACGGATCGGCCCGCTGCGTACTGAGATGGAGCGTGTCCTGGCCGAGGCGACATCGGCCCGGGTCAGCGTCAAGGCGACGACTAATGAGGGAATGGGTTGGATCGGTCGTGGCGAGGGGATTGCCTGCATCGCCGTAGCCTCGGTCGATAGCGACTAGGCTTCCCGGTCCGATGGGAACGATTGGTTCCATAGTCACGGCGGTGCGCCAGTCGGTCTCCGACTCGGTCTTCGAGGCAAAGGTCCTGCGCGAGGCCGGCGTGGTCGGACTGGTGCGACCCGACAAGGCGGCCAAGGTCGCCACCACCTTCCTGCGTTGGGGAGCCTCGCCGGCGACTGGCGTCGCGACCGCGGCGCACAAATATCCACACGAGACGATGTTGATTGACGAGCGCGGCTCGCTCAGCTTTGAGCGCGTGCACCGCCGTTCCAACGCGCTGGCTCACGCTTTCGCCGCCATGGGGATCGGCCCCGGCGACGGCATCGGGGTGATGTGCCGCAACCACCGCGGCTTCATCGAGACGACGCTCGCCGCGGCCAAGCTCGGTGCCAGCGCGCTCTACCTGAACACGATGTTCGCCGGTCCCCAGCTGGTCGAGGTGATGCGGCGCGAGGGACCAAAGGCGCTCGTCTACGACGAGGAGTTCGCCGGCCTGCTCGACGGGGTCGATGGTGACATCGCCCGAATCGTTGCCTGGACCGATGGGACCCCGGATGAGCCCACGCTCGAAGCGCTGATCGCCGCCAGCGACGATTCCAATCTGAAGCCGCCGCCCGATAAACCCCGCTTTGTGATCCTCACCTCGGGCACCACCGGCACGCCGAAGGGGGCGCAGCGCTCCAGCCCCGACGGGTTGCTGGCGATGGCGGCGCTGATCGACAAGATCCCCTACCGAGCCCGCGACACGATGATGATCGCCGCTCCGCTCTTTCACTCCTGGGGCTTCTTCCACTTCGTGATGAGCCTGCCGACCGCGTCGACGATGGTCCTGCGGCGCCGCTTTGACCCGGAGGAGACGCTGGGGGCGGTACAGGCCAACCGCGCCCAGGTGCTCGCCGTCGTCCCGGTGATGGTCCAACGCATCCTGCGGCTTCCCGAGGAGACCCTGTCCTCCTACGACCTCTCCTCGTTGCGGATCACCTCGGCCTCCGGCTCGGCGCTACCGGGCGAGCTGGCGACCGCGTGGATGGACCGCTTTGGCGACAACGTCTACAACCTCTACGGCTCGACCGAGGTCTCCTGGGCCTCGGTTGCGACGCCTGAGGACCTGCGGGCTGCGCCCGGCACGGCGGGGCGCCCGCCGCGGGGCACCGTGGTCCGGCTCTACGACGAGGCCGACAAGGAGGTGCCCACCGGCGAGGTCGGGCGGATCTTTGTCGGCAACGAAATGACCTTTGAGGGCTACACCGGCGGCGGCGGCAAGGAGGCGATCGACGGCCTGCTCAGCAGCGGCGACGTCGGCCACTTCGATGCCGACGGCCGCCTCTTCATTGACGGCCGCGACGACGAGATGATCGTCTCCGGCGGCGAGAACGTCTTCCCGCGCGAGGTTGAGGACCTGCTCGCCGACCACGGCGCCGTGGTCGAGGTCGCCGTGATTGGGGTCGACGATGAGGAGTTCGGCCAGCGGTTGAAGGCCTTCGTCGTTACCACGACCGAGGCTGAGGTTTCCGAAGAAGAGCTGCGGGCCCACATCAAGGCCAACCTCGCCTCTTACAAGGCGCCGCGCGAGATCGAGTTCCTCGAGGAGTTGCCGCGCAATGCCACCGGCAAGGTCCTCAAGCGGGAGCTGCAGGCGCGCGAGGCGCAGAAGACCCAGAGCCAATCCCGGTAGGGGTTCCACTTAACTTTTTGGATGGTTGCGCGGCTGCTGGCGCCTCAAAGTGGGCGCCCAAAAAGTACAAGACGTTCCACCCCTACCGGGATTGGCTCTGGGCGCGTCTCGCCAACTCGCTAAATGCGAGCTTTTGCGGCGGGCGGGGGTAGCTTGGCCTCCGGTGCCGGTAGTAGGTTGCCGTTTCATGGGCGAACCTGCGGTTCAGTTGAAAGCGGTCGGAGCGGCTACCGAAGAGTTGCACGAGACTGCCAAACAGGCGCTTGAGTGGGTGAGCGTCAGCGAGGAGCGCGTCGCCAAGGCCGAGGCGCGGGTGGAGCGGGTCCACGCCGAGACCAAGCAGCGGGCTCTGGAGACCCTGCGCAAGATCGGCGAGGAAGGCCGCGAGCGGATCGCCGGCGAGCGCGGTAAGCGCAAGGACGCCGAGGCGCGGGCGACGCGGGCCGAGGCCGCCCGCGACCGGGCGGAGAAAGCCTTCGAGCAGGCCCAGCAGCGCGCCGATGCCGATCGGGAAAAGCTCTCCACTGAGATGAGCTCGCTCAAGGCCGAGGCCCAGAAATCGATCGTGATCGAGATCGAGCAGGCCGAAGAGGAGGCCGAGCGGCGCCACCAGGAGGCGTTCAAACAGGCCAAGCTCGAGGCCGACCAGCGCGTAGCGGCGGCGGAGCAGCGCGCCGTTGAAGCCGAGGCGGCAGCTGCCGAGGCGCACCAGCTGGCGATCAAGCTCGAGACCGAGATCGAGGAGCGGGTGATGCAGGGCACCGAGGACGTCCGGCGCGAGGCCGACGAGCGGGTCCGCACCCTGGTCGAGAAGGTTGAAGGCGAGGCGGCGGAGCTGGCGCGAGCGCGCGCCGAGCAGGCCTTGAAGGCCGAGTCCGACCGTATCCGTGCCCAGGCCGAGCAGCGCGAGGAGCGCGTCAGGCGGGCCGCCGAGGACGAGATCAAGGCGAGCACTTCGCGGGCGCGGCGCGAGGTATTGGCGGCCGCTGATGCGACGGCGCCAAGCTGGGAGCGCAAAGAAGCGACTGCTTCGGGCTCCGGCTACCGAACCTTCTAGACCTCTCTAGCATCCGCCCCCATGCGCGCGGTGCGGATCAAGGACACGCTTTCGGGTGACGTCGTCACCCTCGACCCGGGCGCCGAGGTTGGGATCTACGCCTGCGGACCCACGGTCTACAGCCGCATCCACATCGGCAACGCGCGGCCCTTCGTCATCTTCTCCCTGCTTGCCCGGTTTCTGAAGTCGGAGGGGTACGCGGCGAAGTTGGTGGTCAACGTCACCGATATCAACGACAAGATCTACGTCGCCGCGAAGGAGGCGGGGGAGGGCTCGGCGGGGTTTGCCGAGCGGATGACCCGGACCTATCTCGAGGACACCGATCGTCTCGGGCTTGGCCGTCCCGACGCCGAGCCGCTGGCGACGGAGACGATCGGCGGGATCGTCAAGTTGATCGCCGATCTGATCGAGGCCAGGCACGCCTACGAGTCGGGAGGGGACGTCTACTTTCGGGTGCGCAGCTTCGAGGCCTACGGCAAGCTCTCGAATCGACGCACCGAGGACATGGACCAGGGCGAGGAGGCGGGCTCGGCCTCGCTCAAGGAGGATGCGCTTGACTTTGCCCTTTGGAAGGCGCACAAGCCCGGCGAGGACACCTCCTGGGACTCTCCCTGGGGGCCTGGACGCCCGGGCTGGCACATCGAGTGCTCGGCGATGGCCGAGGCCGAGCTGGGCCCTTCGTTCGCGATCCACGGTGGTGGCTCGGACCTGGTCTTTCCTCATCACGAGAACGAGATCGCCCAGTCCGAGGCTGCCGGGCGTCCGTTTGCCCGGGCCTGGATGCACAACGGGATGGTGCAGACAGACTCGGAGAAGATGTCGAAGTCGGAGGGGAACATCTTTCAGCTGTCCGAGGCGCTCGATCAGTACGGGTCCGAGGCGGTCGTCGCCTATCTGATCTCAGGTCATTACAGACAGCCGCTTGCTTTTGGGCCGCAGCAGATGGAGGAAGCGGTGGCGCAGGTTGAGCGGCTTAGGAACTTCTTCAGGGAGAACCCGATGGGGTGCGAGGCGTCGGGGGAGGGTCCGCCAGAGCAACAGCGGGGAGGCTCTGTCGGACCCTCCCCCGACGCCTCGCACCGCGCGGTTGCCTCCCGGGTCGAGGGTTTTAGGGACGCGCTTGCCGATGACTTCAACACGCCGAGGGCTATGGCCGAGGTGTTTGAGCTTGTCGGGGAAGCGAATCGGGGCGATGTCTTTGGAGCTTCTGATGCTTTGGCGGAGATGCTCGCGCTCGTCGGCCTCAGCTCCCTTACTCAGCCAGATAAGGGAGCTGAGGCCGACGATGGGGCGCGGAAGCTTCTCGAGGAACGACAAGCTGCTCGGGCGGCTAAGGACTTCGGGCGGGCTGATCAGATTCGCGATCGATTGGCTGAGCTTGGCTGGGAAGTGCGCGACGGGGCCGAGGGCGCGAAGCTCGTGCCGAGGGTCTAGGCATGCCCTCGGGTTGCCCATCCGATATTGACCACAGCAGAGGTGGGTGAATGTCGGATGCGTTGCAGCTGATCTACGGCAAGCAGCCGGTTGCCGAGGTGGAACGGGGGAGGCGCCGGGTTCACCGGGTCTGGCGGGCTCCGGAGACGTCGCCGGGCGAGCTGGAGCGGCTCTGTGGGTCTCCGGACCATCAGGGAGTCGTTGCCGAGGTTGATCCTTATCCGTATGCCGATCCGAATCAGCTGCTGCGCACCGAGAACGCGCTGATCGTTGCGCTCGATCAGGTGCAGGACCCGCGCAATCTCGGTGCGGTCTGTCGCTCCGCCGAGGCAGCCGGTGCAGCAGGCCTGGTTGTCCCCGAGCGCCGCTCGGCAGCGGTGACGCCGGCGACCTGCAAGGCGTCGGCCGGCGCCGTCGAGCATCTGAGCATCGCCCACGTCCGCAACCTGACCGATTGGCTATCGGCGGCAAAGGAGGCAGGTTTTTGGCTGTGGGGGGCTGATGCCGATGCCAAGCAGGCGCCGTGGGACGTGGACCTGACCGGTCCGACCGTGCTCGTCCTGGGGGGAGAGGGCAAGGGAATCCGCCCCCGCGTCTCATCCGCGTGCGACGGGCTGATCGCCCTCCCGCAACGGGGTCAAACGGCTTCCCTGAACGTCTCCGCGGCCGCCACTGCGCTGCTCTTCGAGGCCGTCCGGCAGCGCTAGCGGCTGCAACGCAATTTGCAAAAAAATCGGCCTGGGGTTGACAGAACTCCGCGCAGCCGTAAACTAACGCGCCAATAAGGGTGAACCTCAGCTTGAGTCTGAGATGCCCGTTCATATACAGGCGCCGCCAGGGGAGGTAAGGCGCCACGACCCTTCGTCAAGGAGAAGGATCTGTGGCTCTATCTTTGCCTTCCCAGGAAATGCAGCTCCCCTCGGGGCGTCTCAACGGCTCGCTCAGGCCGGCCGAATCTAACCCTCAACCAGAGCTTGATGACCATTATCTGGTCGCCCTGGCCAAGGACGGGCGGACCGATGCCTACGACGCGATCGTGCGCCGCTACCGCGGCTTCGTCCGCCTCAAGGCCTCGTCCTACTTCCTGCTCGGGGGAGAGGCCGACGACCTGATTCAGGAAGGCCTGCTCGGCCTCTACAAGGCGATCCGCGACTACCGCACCGATCGCGAGTCGAGCTTCCGCAACTTCGCCGAGCTCTGCATCACCCGCCAGATCATCACCGCAGTGAAGACGGCGACCCGCAACAAGCACACGCCGCTGAACCAGTACGTCTCCTTCAGTCAGACCCCGGCGGCAGCCGGCGAGTCCGACACGACACTCGACGAGATCCTGCCTGGGCCGACGGTCCATGACCCGGTCAACCAGGTGATCGCTGCGGAAGAGCTCGAGAGCCTTGTCTCCTGCCTTTCCGGTGTCTCCGGCGTGCTCTCCGACCTCGAGAGCCGGGTGCTCTCGCTCTACCTCGACGGCCACTCCTACGAGGCGACGGCCGAGCGCCTTGAGTGCGACACCAAGACCGTCGACAACGCCCTGCAGCGGGTCAAGCGCAAGGTCGGCACCCATCTTGCCTCCCGCGAGGCTCCCCTTTAGGCCTTAGGCGGGGATGTCGGCGAGGACGTAGTTGAGCAGTTCCCGGCCGTGGTCGGAGGCGACCGCGACGTCGTCCGCCTTGATCCGGACGCGGTGCAGCGACTGCATGCGCAGCACGTCGCCGTCGCAGCGAGTGTTGGGGAAGATGCCGGAGTAGGAGACGCCCAGTCGCTCCAAGTGGTCGGCGACCAGCGCGGTGGCGGGGGTGTCCAGCGGTAGGTCGATGTAGACGGCATCGAGGCAGGCGCGGTGGAAGAGGTGGTGGCGCTCGGCCGCGATCGCGGCCTCGAGGTCCTCGCCCGGCACGTCGACGGTGATCAGCGCCAGGTTGTGATCGGCGTCGATCGCGACGTGCAGCTCGGTCCTCTCGGCCAGCGCCGCATCGGTCGGCGGCTCCGCCAGCGTGCCGCGCAGTTCGCACAGCTCCAGCGTCTGGCCGACGATGCCGCGATGCCGCTCGGGCGCGTAGACGAAGCGCTCGTGGCCGTCGTTCAGCTTCGTGTAAAAGAGCGCCGCCGACTGGCGCCCACGCCGCCCACCGGCCGCGTCGTTGGTCACCGAGGCTGGGATCCAGCCCAGTAGGAAGCCGGTCTCGTGCGCGCCCAGCTCGACGTTGGCGCGCTGGCTGTAGGGATGGGCGGCGGTCGCCTCGCTGTACATCCCCGCCATCCCTCGCTCGCAGGCCCAATCCATCAGGAAGCGCTTGGTGCGGGTGAACAGGTGCTGTCCCCGTGCCGCCGGCATCGTCACCGCCTGCCCCGAGTGCCCGACCGCATCACCGGCGCTACTCAGGCTCATCCCCTCGTGGCAGAGCAGTTCACCGTCAGCCGTCTCGGCCACGCACGACACATAGGTCCCAGCAGCCAGCCGTGCCGAGACCTCCGCCGGGTCATAGACCCAGCGCACGTCATAGCTCTCCCCGTAAGCGCTTCGGATCGCCTCGCTTAGCACTGCGCCCTCGTTGGGGGCGAGAAAGCGAAACCGCGCTTCAACTCCACCGCCAGCCTCGTCCATGGTCGGCACCATTTCACAGAACTTGGCCGACAACTAGCCGAAGTTTTCTGTCTGCGGTAATCGCTATGTTGCGAGCTTGCCCAGCGTCTTGGCCAAGCCCGAACTGACGAAACATCCGGTCGACATCGGGCATCGAACCGAGGCCGCAATCCTGGCGGACTTGGTTAACCGTGGCTATCGGGTGTTGCTTCCTTTTGGGGTGAATCAGCGCTACGACCTCGTGCTGGATTGTGGCGGTCGACTGCTTAGGGCCCAATGCAAGACGGGGCGTCTGCGCCAGGGAGCGATTGAGTTCAGAGTGGTGAGCACGCAGTCCAACATGAACCGGACGCGGACTCAGAGCTATGCCGGACAGGTAGATCTCTTCATCGTGTACTGCCCTGAGACGGAAAAGACCTATGTCATCCCGACGGAGGATGTCCCGGGTGCGCGCATGTATCTGCGAGTAACGCCCCCGCGCAACCGACAGGCCAAGCGCGTACGCTGGGCGAAGGAATACGAGTTGCCCGCCTAGCTTAATTGGCAAAGCACCCGATTTGTAATCGGGAGAGTTCCGGTTCGATTCCGGAGGCGGGCTCTTGGGCGGGGCTCAGCTTGTCGTCCTGTCGTCGTCGAGCACGCGCGCCTTCTCGGTCGCTAGCTCCGCGTCGGTGAGAATGCCCTTCTCGTGCAGCGTGGCGAGTCGCTCGAGGCGAGCGAGGCGGGAGTCCTCGGTTTCGGCAGTCGGCGTTTCGGTCCCGCCGCCCTCGGGCTTGCGCATCTCCGGCAGGCGGATTTTCGAGGCGCGCTCTCCGAGGTTGGCGTCTTTGACGGCACCGACTACGCGATCCTTGGTGCGGCCGAAGACCTCGCCGTAGTCGGCGTCGGGGAATTCCTCGACGGCCTGTTTGCGCAGCTCGTGGATGCCGAAGGCGGCGAGCCCGGCGATCACCAGGGTGGTGAGGAAGGAGCGCAGGTTCTGGGTCGGGGCGGAGAGGAAGTAGATGCAGACGATGATCGCCAGGCCGGCGTAGACGTAGGCGGCGTGCGTGCGCAGCGCGGGGGCGAAGACGCGGCGAGTCGCCCGGGCCGAGTCGGTGGGCGAGGCGAGCCAGCCGGCGATGCCGAAGAGGACGCCGATGACGATCACCGTGGTCGCGATGCTGGTCATCAGCGAGGTGCCGATCGACCAGGCCGCTTCCGCGGCGGGCTTGACGCTGTCTTCTTCGACTAGCTGGCCAACGACGATTCCGCCGGCGATCTCACGGAAGACGATCACCGCGAAGCCGGCCGCGACCAGGCCGATCCCGCAGGAGAGCACGGTCACCCAGCGCCCGTCGCGGGAGAGGTAGATCGCCAGGCCGAAGGCTAGGAAGGTGAGCAGCGAGAGGATCAGCGCCAGGCCCTTGACCGCGACGACGATGTTCTGCGCGGTCTTCAGCTGGTCGGAGCGCAGGATCGTGATCTGGCCGGCGTCGGGTGGCAGCTTTTCCGCCAGGTTGGCGCCGATCCCGACCTGGCTGGCAAGGTTGGTAACGAGGCTGCCGAGGTTGAGGCTGACGTTGCCTTCTTCGGTCGAGACCGTGTCGCCCTTTTCTTCCAGTACTTCGAGCAGCTGTTCGTGGGTGGTCCGGTTGGCGCTCTTCCAGAGTTCCTGCGCGGTTGAGCTCTTCAGCACCTCGTTGGCGCCGTCACCGGCAACCTGGCGCAGGCCGCCGGAGATCGGTCCGGCCAGCTCCTTGGTTTCGCCGGGAAGCTTTTCGCTCAGTTCCTTTTCGACGTCGACGTTTTCGTAGAGCTGGTCGACCAGGTAGTCGCCGACCGCTTGGCGGATCGTTTCGTTCTGGATCAAGTGACCGCTGGTCGTCACCCAGTCGTCGGTATTGAGCGCCTGGCGCTCGCTCCAGATCGCGAAGACGCTGAGGAAGGCCAGCAGCGAGCCGACCACGACAAGGGCCCGCACCAAACGTCGTCGACCGCGGCTCACGGATGTGATGCTATACGTGCAGCAGTGAAGCTCGAGGGAATTCACCACATCACCGCGATCACGGCCGACGCGCAGAGCAACGTCGACTTCTACGCCGGAGTGATGGGACTGCGGCTGGTCAAGAAGACCGTCAACCAGGACAACCCGACCGTCTACCACCTCTTTTTCGCCGACGAGAAGGGCAGCGCCGGCTCCGACCTCACCTTCTTCGAGTTCCCCGGCGTGCCGCCTGGCAGGGCAGGCACGGGCGACGTGCACCGGATCGTCTGGCGGGTCGGCTCGCACGAGTCACTCGACTTCTGGGAGGAGCGGCTGGCGGCAAGCGGGATCGAATCCGAGCGGGCCGGGGCCGGCCTGCGCTTCGCCGACCCCGAGGGCCTTGCCCACGAGCTGGCGGTCGTCGAGGTCGGCGACGAGCCATTGATCGCCGATCACCCCGAAGTCCCCGCCGACCTGGCCCTGCGCGGCTTTCACGCGGTTTGCGCCTACAGCGCCCAGCCCGAGGCCAGTCAGACGCTGCTCGAGGCGCTCGAGTTCGAGTCGGTCGACGAGGGCAGCTGGGAAGCGCGCGGTTCGAGTCGGGGCGGGCTCTACGTCTACGAAGCACCGCCGGAGGAGCGCTCGCGGCAGGGCGCGGGCAGCGTCCACCACGTCGCCTGGGCCTCGACCATCGACGAGCACGAGCAGTGGCGCGAGCGGGCAATCTCGGCCGGTGCGCAGCCGACCCCAGTGATCGATCGCTTCTACTTCCGTTCGATCTACTTCCGCGAGCCGAGCGGCGTCCTCTTCGAGATCGCCACCCTCGGGCCGGGCTTCACCGTCGACGAGCCGCTCGAGCACCTCGGCGAGAAGCTCTCGCTGCCGCCTGACTACGAGCACCTGCGGGCCGAGGTCGAACCGAACCTGCGCCCGGTTGTGAACCCGCGGACCGCCTCCGCAGGGTGAACGGCAACTTCGTCTGGCGCGACGCCGACCGCACGGTCGTCCTCCGCGCCGGCGGGGTCGAAGGCGCCCCGCGGCTGCTCGCCGAGCACGGAATGGAGCCCTTCGAGCTGCTCTCGACCCAGCGGCACCTGGGCGGGGCGCCGCAGCTCGTAAGCGCTGCGGCCACCGTGCACGAGCTGCCCCCGGCGGATCCGGCAACCGCCGTGCCGGAGACGTCAGCGGCCCTTCTCGACTCGGTCCTCTCCCACAATCTCGTCGCCCTCGGCGGCGGCCGCACAATCGACACGGCGAAGGCGATCGCAGCAGTCACCGGCGCCCGCGTGGCCGCGATCCCAACGACGATGTCGGGAGCGGAGATGACCGGCATCCACCGCCTCCCCGCCGGTGCCGAGGGCCAAGTCAAATCCCTGGTCCGCCCGACCCTGGTGATCGCCGAGCCGGCAGCAATGACCAGCGCCCCCGAGGCCGAACTACGAGCCAGCTCAATGAACGCCCTGGCCCACGGCGCCGACTCCCTCTACACGCCCTTCGCCAACCCGGTCTCCGAAATGACGGCCCTGCGCGGCGCCCGATTGATCGCCACTTCCCTGGACGAATCCCGATCCGAGCGCAACCGCAGTGCCCTGGCCCAGGGCTCACTCCTATGCGGCTACGCAATCGACTCCGGCTCCTTCTCCCTGCACCACGTCATCTGCCAAACCATCGTCCGAATCTGCGGCGCCCCCCACGCAGGGGTCAACGCGGCAATCCTCCCCAGAGCGATGGCTTTCATGACCTCCAGAGCCCCCGACGGCCTAGCCCCACTGGCCACAGCCCTCGGAACTCAACCGAGCGACATCGAATCTCGCATCCTCGAGCTCGGAGGCAACCCACTCGGCTTGGGCGACCAAGGAGCGGACCGAAGCAAGCTCCCCGAAGCCCTGGACTCGATGCTCCTGCGTCCGGAGCTTGCCTTCACGCCGGAGCCCCCGACCCGAGACGAGCTAGAGCAGCTAATAGACCACGCTTGGTAGCGAGGATTGGGCGCCGCTCCCCGCGGCTTGTACTTTTTCGGCGATTCAGCCTCTGCCTGCCGCTGCGGCACCACCGAAAAAGTTGAGCGGGGAGTGGTGCCCAATCCTCGCCTAGGTAACCGTTGTCCCTAATCCGTGTAGCGCTAAGCGTGACCCCGGATCGACTCCAGTCGTACCACGACTACACCCGCGCCCACGGCGTAAACCCGATCCTCTACATCCTGGCGAGGATCTTCATGACCCCCTTCTTCCTCGCCTACTTCCGCTATGCAAGAACCGGCCGCGAACACGCCCGCCTCAAGGGCGGCCTGATCGTCGCCGCCAACCACCGTAGCTTCCTCGACCCCTTCGCAATAGGCGGCGCCCTGCCCTGGCGGCGGCCGATGAACTACGTCGCCAAGGTCGAGCTTTTCGAGCGCCGCTGGCAGGGCTGGATCCTCTCCCGGCTCGGCGCCTTCCCGATCCGCCGTGGCGAGTCCGACGAGCAGTCGATGGAGACAGCGCGACTGCTGGTCGAACGTGGCGGCGCTGTTTGCATCTTCCCCGAGGGAACTCGGACCCGCAGCGGCTCGCTCAGAGAGCCGAAGCGGGGGGTCGGGCGCCTTGCCCTGCAGACCGGAGCACCGGTGATCCCGGCTGCCGTCCTCGGCACCGAACACGTGCGGCGCGGCTGGCGGATTCGCCCTCGCAAGGTCAGAGTCCGCCTTGGCAAGGCGATGACCTTTCCCCGCGCCGAGGATCCTTCCCGAGGCCTGGCCTCAACCGTGACGGCGCGGATCTGGCCCAACGTAGAGCTGCAGTGGGAGGACCTCGGCGGCCTGCCGCCGATGCGACGCGCCGCCGTGATCGGCGCCGGCAGCTGGGGGACCGCGGTTGCGGTACTGCTCGCCCGCGGCGGTCTTGAGGTCCAGCTCGCCACCCGCACCGCTGCTCAGGCCGCCGAGATCGAGGAGGCGCGCGAAAATCGCCGCTACCTGGAAGGAGTGCGGCTGCCCGACTCGGTGCGCGTGCTCCAGGCCTCCGAAGTTGAGCTGGCCGGGCTCGACCTGGTCTGCCTGGCGATCCCTTCGGGCTCGCTGCCGCAGGCGGTTGGGGCAATTGCCGACAAAGTCAGCGCCCGCTCCGCAATGCTGCTGCTGACCAAGGGCCTGATCGCGCCGCTGGGGCAGCTTCCGGCCGAATACGTCGGCGAGCGGGTACTAGCGCGAGCGGTCGCCTGCCTCGGCGGCCCTGCCCACGCCCGCGAGGCCGTCTCCGGCTCGGCCGCCCTCGTCCTCGGCTCCGCTGACGCTGACCTGCGTGACCAGCTCGGCGGCGTCTTCGACAGCGCCGGCCTGGTCTGCGAGCGCTCGCGCGACGTGACCGGGGTCGAGATGGCGGGCGCGGCAAAGAACGCCGCCGCCCTCGCCGCCGCGGCCGCCGAGCCGTACGGGCTCAACGCGGCCGGGATTGCCGCGGCCCAGGTCTGGCGGGAGTGCATCGAGCACGCGATTGGTCGCGGCGCTGACCTCGCGACCTTCTCCGGCCTGGCCGGGGTCGGCGACCTGACCGCGACGGTGATGGCGCCGACCGGCCGCAACCGCCGCGCCGGCGAGCTGCTCGGCCGGGGCACTCCGGCGACGGAGATTCCGGCTCAGATCGGCCAGGCGTCTGAGGGTCTGGATGCAGTGCCACTACTGGCGGCGGCGACCTCGGCCGCGGGTCGTCCCGCCGCGGCGCTGAGCGGCCTCGCGGCGCTGATCTGCGGTGAGATTGACGCCGATGCCTGGGTTGCCGGACTGCGGCGGGTCGAGCGATCGAGAAGGGCCGCCTGATGAAGCTAGGCTGGGGTGATGAGCGAGGCCAAGGAGAACGTCGAGCCGGCGAGCCTCGACCCGGCCGCCAAGGCGGAGCTCGATCGAGCCTTCGAGGATCTCTATCGGGCCCATCTGCGCGACGTCTACTCCTACGCCTACTACCGGATCGGCGATCCCCACGATGCCGAGGACCTCACCGAGCAGGCCTTTCTACAGGCCTACCGGCACTTCGATCGCGCCCGCCGCGAGTCCGATGGGAGGCCGTTGCGTCCCTGGCTGATCCGGATCGCGCACAACCTCGCCTCGAACTACTACCGCGACCGCTCGCGCCGGCCGCAAACGTCGCTGGAGACCGCCGACCCGATCGCTGCCCGCCACGGCACCGAGGCGATCGCCGAGGGGCGCGAGGAGCTGCGCCAGGTGATCGCGCATCTCGAGCACCTTCCCGACGATCGCCGCGACGCGCTGATCATGCGCTTCGCGCTCGGCATGGACAACCGCGAGATCGCCCGCGCCCTCGGCCGCAGCGACGGCGCCACCAAGGTCCTGATCCATCGTGCGATCAAACAGCTTCAGGAGGAGATGAGCGATGAGTGACCCGAGCGGACGGCTGAGCGGCAGCACCTGGGACGTCGAGAATCTGCTCTCCGATGCGCTGCGACCGATCGAGCCGCCGGAGCGGCTCTCCGGTCGCCTCGAGGACACGCTCGCAGCCGTCACGCAGGCCGCCGCGGAGGAGCTCTCGGTCTGGGCCGAGCAGCTCTCCGAAAGCGAGCTGAGGGCGCTGCGGGACCCGCGCAACTGGGTGCGGCCGGTCTTCGCCGTCGGCGCCGGCGGCGCCGCTGCCGGCGCCCTTGTCGTGCTCGAGCTGCGTCGCCGCGGTCGCCAGCAGGCCAAAGGCGGCCTGCGCTCGCTGACCAGCCGGGTCAAGCCGTAACCGGCTCGCCCTTCTGCTTCTTCTTTGCCGGCGTCGAGAGGGCGGCGCCGACGCCGAGTGCTCCGAGGGCCAGGTGGAGCAGGGTGTCGCCGGTGTTGACCGGGAGGAAGCCGAGAATCGAGTCGCCGCTGCCAATCGCGAATCCCCAGAGCGCGAGCCCGAGGTAGAGGACGCCGAGCCAGAGGGCGTACTGGCGCGCGGCATAGCCGGCGACTAGCAGGCCGAGTGCTCCGCTGAGGATGTGGAGCACGTTGACCCAGCCGTTGACGGCGAAGACGCCGAGCATCTCGTCGACCTCGCCCGGCGAGCCGAACGAGGCGCTGTAGAAGAAGCCGACGATGCCGATCACGATCAGCGCCGCGCCGACCGCGGTCGCGTAGAGCCGGGCTGGGCTGGCGGCGTCCATCGGCGGCGATTGTAGGCTCATCGCCGTGGCCCAGACCTGTTATCGCCATCCCAACCGCGAGACCGCGGTCTCCTGCTCCTCCTGCGGGCGGCCAATCTGTCCCGATTGCATGACCCCGACCCCGGTCGGGATGCGCTGCCCGGAGTGCGCCAGCCAGCGCACCAAGGTGGTCAGGGGGGTCGGCGAGTCGAGCCTCTTCGCCAGCGCCCCGGCGACCTTCATCCTGATCGGTCTCAACGTGATCGCCTTCCTCGCCGAGATCGCCAGCGCCAGCGGTGGCTTTGCCAATGTGGGGCGAAGCACGGTTGCCTTCGACTTCGGTCTTTTCGGTCCCCTAGTTGCCGAAGGTGAGTGGTACCGCCTCATTACCGGCGGCTTCCTCCACAACGATCTCATCCACATCGGCTTCAACATGTTCGCTCTCTACTTTCTCGGCCGGCTGCTTGAGCCATCAATCGGCACGCCGCGCTTCGTCGCCGTCTACGTGGCGTCGTTGTTCGGCGGAGCGCTCGGCGCCCTCGTGCTCAGCCCGGATGCGCTCACTATCGGAGCATCTGGTGCGGTGTTCGGCATCTTCGGTGCAACTTTTGTAATCGCCCGAGGGCGTGGTGTCGACAACGTTGCCGGCACGATCGGGGTAATCCTGGTGATCAACCTCGCCCTCAGCTTTACCCGACCCCACATCAGTCTCGGCGGCCACCTTGGTGGACTCGTCGCGGGCGTCATTTGCGCTCTCGCGATCGTCGCCGGTGAGCGAGGAATGTTGGGGCAGCGACACTTTCCCGCCGAGATGACGGTGATGGTGGGGGTGGCCCTGCTCTCGATTCTCGGCGCGCTGGCGATCGCCTGAGCGTCAGCCGGCCCGGCCCGGCCACACCTGTGGAGAGCGCAGCTCGGCGAAGCCGATGTTGCCCGGCGGGTCGACCAGGTCGGGGTGAAGCAGGTGGCCGAGCAGCTCGACTCCGTCGACGAGGCGCGGACCGGGGCGCGAGAAGGTCGAGGCAGCGTCGACCGCGAAGACGCGCTGGGCGCCGAGCGCGTCAATCTGCTCCCAGTGGGTCAGCGCCTGGGCGCGCGAGTCGTCGACGTACCAGCCGCAGGGCATCGCGATCGCGACGTCGGGATTGAGTCCTGAGAGCTCTCCCCATGAGACCTCGGGTGACTTCAGGCCGGGCGGCCCGGCGACGTCCTCGCCGCCGGCGATCGAGATCATCTCCGGGATCCAGTGCCCACCGACGTAGGGAGGGTCGAGCCACTCGAGCGCGATCACCCGCGGCGGGGTCGCCCCCGAGACGGCGGCGCGCACCGTCGCCAGTCTTCCCTCCAGCTCGCCGCGCAGCTCGTGGGCCTGCTGGGCTATCCCGGCCGCCTCGCCGAGTCGGATTACGTCCTCGAGCATCTCGCCCAGTGTGCTCGGGTCTTGCTGAACGACCCGGGGCTTGCTCGGCAGCCGAGCGGCCACCTCGACCACCTCTTCGTAGGAGACAGCGCAGACGGCGCAGACCGCCTGGGTGACGATCAAGTCGGGAGCGAGCTTTGCCAGCAGGTCCTCGTCGAGCTCGTAGAGCGCCTGGCCCTCGGCGACGCGCGCCTTTACCGCCATGTCGATCTCACTGGCGCTGAGGCCGGGAGCGAGAACCGTTCGCGTCAGGTGGGGTAGGGAACGCGCCTCGGGCGGGTAGTCGCACTCGTGGGTGACGGCGACGACCGAGTCGCCGAGCCCGAGTGCATAGATCATCTCGGTCGCGGAAGGGACGAGGCTTGCGATGCGCATCCGAAGATCAATATGGCACTTATGGCTGAACCGGCGGACCGGAAAGCTATATTGCCTAGGCCGAATGGCCGACGACGACCTCCCCCGAAGTACCGGGCCAAATAGACGATGAGCGCCCTACTGCTCGTCCTTCTGCTGCTGCTCGTCGCCATCAATGGTTTCTTTGTCGCGGCCGAGTTTGCCCTCGTGCGCAGCCGCCGCGGCAAGATCGAGCAGCTTGCCGAGGAAGGCGAAAGCGGTGCCGAGGAGGTGATCGAGCAGCTCGACAAGATCGACGAGTCGCTCTCCGCCTGTCAGATCGGGATCACGATCGCCTCGATCGGCATCGGCTTCCTCGGCGAGCCCTCGCTGGCGGTCCTGCTCGAGCCGATTTTCGGCAGCCTCTCCCACGGTGCCGCGGTCGGCCTCTCGGTAGCGATCGCCTTCATTCTCGTCACCGCGCTCCACATCAGCATCGGCGAGCAGGTGCCGAAGATGCTGGCGATCGCCCATGCGGAGCGCACCGCCCGCCGCGTCGCGCGACCGCTCAACTGGTTCCGCGCGGTGACGGCGCCTGTGATCCTCCTGCTGAGTGCGATCTCCAACGCGATCGTCCGCCTCTTCGGCGTCGATCCGACCGACATCGAAGAGCACCACACGGCCGAGGACCTGAAGCAGATCATCGACAGCTCGAAGATGGGCGGCACGCTCGACCCGGGCGAGGCGGGAATGCTCGGCGGCGTCTTCCACCTGCACGAGCAGGAGGCGCGCGAGGTAATGACGCCGATCCCGGCGGTCGTCACCGTCGACGCCTCCGAGACCGTAGAGACGGCGCTGCGGCGCTGCGTCACCTCGGGGCACACGAGGCTCGTCGTGATCGAGGACGACAACCCCGACCGGGTCAAGGGGATCGTTCACAACAACAGCCTTGCCCGCCTCTACATGAGCGACGGCCCCGAGGCTGAGATCGCGCCATCCGTGCGCGACGCGGTGATCGTTCCCGAGACCCGGCCGCTGGATGACCTGCTGCACGATCTTCAGGTCCAGCGCACCTCGCTCTCGGTCGTCGTCGACGAGTACGGGCGCACGGTCGGGATCGTCACCGTCGAGGACATCCTCGAGGAGGTGGTGGGGGAGATCGAGGACGAGACCGACCCCCGTGCCGCCGCCCTGCGCCAGCTGGCAAGCGGCGAGTGGTTCGTCCGCGGCCACGTCTCGCTTGGCGATCTCTCCGACGCCGGCATCGAGCTCCCGGTCGACACCGACGCCTACAACTCGGTCGGCGGCTACGTTTTCGGCGAGCTCGGCCGCCTGCCCAAGCGCGGCGACACGATCACCGCCAACGGTTACACGATCCGGGTCGAGTCGGTGCGCGAGAACCGGATCGAGGCCGTCCGCATTAGCGGTTCCGTCCGCCAGGGCACCTAGTTTCTCCGGGCAACCCGCGTTTCACCAAACCCTGGAGGTGTCGCATGTGGGTTGTGCGCATGAGCGACAAGCAACTTGAGGTACTGCGAGCGCTACTGCGCTCCGAGGAGCATCTGGGCCCCGCGCTTCAAGGCGCCGCCGAGGCCCTCGACCTAGCCCGCTGGGACGACCTCCCCGAGGCCGAGCTGCCCTGGGAAGAGATCGAGAGCATCGCCCGCCGCCAGGGCATCTCCCCAGCCGACGTGATCTGGGACCTCGCGGGTCGCACCTGCGATTAGGCCGGGCGGGGGGGCTTCGCGAGCGCCAAGTCTCCCCCGGCGCCCGCGAAGTCAGAGATCAGCGCTAGGAAACGGTCAAAGCCTGCAACCTGCTCCACTCGAATGCTTCCATTGGGAACTGTCCTTCCCACTGCACCGATGAGCCAAACGCTTTTAGCCCTGTTTTGGTTGCGGTGAAGCTCGCTTCACTGAACTCAGCTGCTTCAGAAGCGTTTTCGAACAATGCTCCCGCTGAACCGGTTACCGGGACAGACACCCCTTTCAGGGGGCAGAAAGCCCCGCCGTAGAGAATGCTGACCTTGATGTTTTCGATGACGACATAGCTATTTCCTTCAACGGTGGTCAGGTGCGCCGGCCACGGCAGTTTTTCCGCTGTCATCGCTTCAACCGTGCATTCTCCGGCGAGTGACGTGCAGTTGAAAAGGGGCAATTCCGTCACTTCCCCTTTCCCGGTCCCGGCGCTGTTTGAAATGATCATCTTGTAGAGAAAATGTTCACATACAACCGGCGCAGACGGCACCGTGAGGCGGCCTGGAACGGCAACGCCCAAGGTGACTTCCGTTCCTTTGAGTTCAACACCGGAGAACCTCCAGGCTGGACTCGCGCTGGCGCCACCGGCAGATACTGTGCTGATGGCCAGCGCCACGAAAAGGCCCGACATCAGGATCCGTATGGCTCTTACGTTCATCGTTTCATCCTCTCTTTGCGTGCCGGTGGGCCTAGCCCATTTCATGGTTTAATTTCACGGCTTCGGCGGCCGAGATGTAGATCGTGTTTTTCAGAACCGAGCTGTTGTGGCCGGCCGTCATGTCCCCGAGCTGTTCGTTGACGATGGGATCGACGAGGAAGCTGAGACTTCCTCCGCAGCCGTTTGCCCCAGGGGCAGACCATTTGTTGTCGACGAGTTCGTTTTCGCTCAGTTCGAGGATTTGTTTTTTTTCGAGGAGTTTGCTGACGCCGGGGGCGCCGGTAATGGGCGCATTCGGTTTTTCCGGGGCGGTCACGCCGGTGGTGAGCTCCCAGACCATGGGCGAACCACTCGCGCCGACGTAGCACGCTTTGCCCAAGAACGGGTTTTCCAGATGAAGCTTGAGCGGCAGTTTCAAGGCCAGGCTTTCGCCGTCAAGCAGGTGTAATTTGCCAAAGCCGATGCTGGACGCCGGTTCGGCCAATTCGAGGGTCGCGGTGACGCCGGTCAGCGAATTTTCGAAATAGAATTTGGTCAGGGATTTGACCAGCGGCGGTGCTTTCCCTTCCGGGATGAGTCCGGCCAATCCGCCAGGAACTGACTGGCTTGCTTTTGTGAGCGTGACTCCGTCGGTCGCTGCGAAAAAGGGGGAAATTCCGCTTCCGGGTTCGCCAAAGCCCCCTTGAAGCACGATTTGTTTTTCGATTGAGACTTTCTTTTTGCCGAGCGTCAGCGTTCCCCCGTTGCTCTGCATGTAGAGGCACTGTTTTACTTCGGTATTGGTCCAGGGGCATTGCTGGAATCGCGTGAACTCACCTAAGAGTTCAGCCGACGCGCTTGCCGCTGAACCGAGCGTGGCGACCGCGACGGCGAACAGCGCCGTGCGTACCACCCTCATCCTGTTATTCAGCATGAGTGATCTCCCTCTTGCTCGATGGATGGGATCAACGTCTCGCAGATGCTGCTTTGCGAGTGAGCGAAGAAGGTTAGGCCCTAAAAGGGCATATTGGGGAGGGTGCTCTGTCGCACCGTTCCCGGTTTGCGCGAGGGCTACGCCTAGTCGTAGGTGTAGAAACCGGCGCCGCTCTTGCGGCCCAGCTTGCCTTCGCCCGCCATCTCGACCAGCAGCTTGGGGGGTCTCTGGTACTCCTCATTGGAGGCGTCGTAGAGCGCGTCGCCGATCGCCTTACAGACGTCGAGGCCGACAAAGTCGAGCAGGGCGAGCGGACCCATCGGGTGGCCGGCGCCGAGCTTCATACAGGTGTCGATCTCACCCGCCTCCATGCCTGTCTGTTCCATGAAGCGGACGGCGTCGAATAGGTAGGGGAAGAGCAGGCGGTTGACGACGAAGCCGGCCAGGTCGGGGACCTCGACCGCTGTCTTACCAAGTGCCGCGCACCAAGCCAGCGCCGTCTCGCGGGCGCCCTCGCTGCCGTCGGGGAAGCAGACCTCGACCAGCTTCATGCGGGGCACCGGGTTGAAGACGTGGAGCCCGAAGAGCTTGCCATCGATCCCGCCGGCCTTGGCGATCTCGGCGATGCTGAGCGACGAGGTGGTCGTGGCAAGCGCGGCGTTGGGGCAGGCATCGGCGATGGTCGAGAGCAGCTCGCCCTTGGGCTCGACCTCCTCGACGATCGCCTCGACGATGACGTCACAGTCGGCGAGGTCGGCGGGGTTGGTGGTGACCCGGAGCCTTGAGGGTTCAGCTCCCTCGATCTTGGCGCAGGCGGCGACGACTTTCTCCTCGGCGCGCCAGGCCGAAGCCTCGCTGCGGGCCAACAAAATCGTGTCAGCCGTGGTTGTCGAAACCGCTGCGAGACCAGTGGCAATCGCCCCGCTCCCTGCGATCCCCGGACTCTCGTATCCCTTGCTTGCGTTCATGGGCGGGGTTCCTATCAAGCCTCAACAAGCTCGTGCGCTACGGGGTCACTGGTTGACTGACCAGTCAATCGGTCGGCTATCGTCTAAGAGAGCGAATAGATCGAGAACTGGAGGCTGTCGTGGCGGAGAACGGAAGCGGCAAGTTTGGTGGTCGTGAGGTAGTGATCGTGGAGGCGGTGCGCACGCCGATCGGGCGGGGGCACGAGGAGAAGGGCATTTACAAGGACGTCCATCCCTCGAACCTCCTGGCTAAGACTTATGCCGAGCTGTTCGAGCGCACCGGTGTTGATCCCGCCGAGACCGGCGACGTGATCGCCGGCTGCGCCCAGCAGTTCGGCGAGCAGGGAGTCAACATCGGCCGCAACGCCTGGCTCGAGGCCGGGCTGCCGATCGAGACGCCCGCGACGACGATCGATCGCCAGTGCGGCTCCGCCCAGCAGGCGGTCAACTTCGCCGCGACGCTGATCGCCTCTGGCGTCCACGATGTCGCGATCGGCGGCGGAGTCGAGCATATGGGCCACATCTCCTTCGCCGACGGCTACTCGGTGATGAAGGAGCACGGCGCGCCCTTCTCGCCGCAGCTGATGGAGCGCTACGACCTGATCCCGCAGGGTCTCTCGGCAGAGATGATCGCCGACAAGTGGGAGATCCCCCGCTCCGAGCTCGACGAGCTCGGCCTGCGCTCTCAGCAGCTCGCCGCCAAGGCGACCGAGGAGGGTCGCTTCGAGCGTGAGATCGTTCCCTTCTCCGTCAACGGCGACACCTACGCGACCGATCAGGGGTTGCGCGAGACGACGCTGGAGGGCCTGGCCAACCTCAAGCCCGCCTTCAAGGAGGACGGCAAGATCACCGCCGGCAACTCCTCGCAGGTTTCCGACGGCGCCGCCGCCGTGCTGCTGATGGAGCGTGAGAAGGCCGATGCGCTGGGATTGAAGCCGCGGGCCCGCATCTTCGATCAGACCACGGTCGGCGTTGACCCGGTGATCATGCTGACCGGCCCGATCCCGGCGACCCGCAAGCTGCTCGAGCGCAACGGGATGGCGATGGACGACATCGATCTAGTCGAGATCAACGAGGCCTTTGCCTCGGTCGTAGCCGCTTGGCGCCGCGAGCTCGACCCGGATATGGATCGGGTCAACGTCAACGGTGGCGCGATCGCCCTCGGCCACCCGCTCGGCTCGACCGGCGCCCGCTTGATCACCACCCTGCTGCACGAGATGGAGCGCACCGACAAGGAGATGGGACTGGTGACGATGTGCTGCGGCGGCGGACTCGGAACGGGGACCTTGATTCAAAGGATCTGAGGTCGTGTAGGTTCCCCCTCACCAGTCGAGGGAACGGAGGGGGATCGCTTTGAGAACGCGCGGGATTGCACTGCTCATCGGGATGCTTGCGCTGCCCTTGCTTGTCGCCGGGTGCGGCGGTGGCAGCGACGATTCGAGTGACGGACCGACGATCTCGAAAGTCGCCTTCATCAAGAAGGCGGACGCGGTCTGCAGCCGCGGAAACAATCGGATGGAAATCGCCTTCGCCCACTTCCTGGAAAAGAACAAAAACATCAAACACCCGAGCGAAGCCGACTTCGAAGCGCTGGTCGGCAAGGTCGTGGTTCCCAATCTGAAACGGGAAATCAAGGAAATCCGCGCGCTCGGAGCTCCCGATGGCGACGAGGACAAGGTCGACGGGATACTCACGGCGCTGGAAGAAGGTCTCGAAACAGCGGAAGGCAACCCGCAGGCGGCGGTCAAAAGCAGCGAAGTCGTGTTCGGGATCTCGAGCAGGCTGGCTAAGGAATACGGGCTTGAAGTCTGCGGTAGCCGATAGCGCCGGGCTGGCGGCGACGATCAAAAGCCGCTCAGTTGCGGTATACCTTCCAGCATTAGTCAATCTATTCTGAGGTATTTGTCTTGAGCAAGCGACTGATTGTCCCTGTTGTGATCGCCTTGGTTGTCGCCCTGGCTGCAGCGGGCTGCGGTAGTAGCGGCAGCGACAACAACAACAGCAGCAGCGACAGCAGCAGCGTTAGCGGTGGCGACGGCGGAGTGGCTTCGATCTCCAAAGCCGCGTTCATCAAGGAAGCCGACGCAATCTGCGCCTCAGGTAAAAAACAGGTCGAAAACGAATACGCCGCCTTTCTGAAAAAGAAAGGCATCAAAGAAATCAATTCCAAAGAAAGCTCTAACGCCGAGGCGGAAGCCCAAGCGACCGAAGTGATCGAAACGATCGCGATCCCGGCCCTGAACAAACAGTTGGACACGATCAAGGCGCTGGGTGCTCCCGATGGCGAAGAGAAGGTGAGCGCATATCTCACTGCGGTCGAAGCAGGGATCGAAGAAGGCGAAGCAGAACCGCTGACCCTCTTCACCTCGTCCGAAAAAGTGTTCGCAAAGGCGGACAAGCTGGCGGGGGAAATCGGCTTCAAGGTCTGCGGCCAGCGCTAAGTCCTGGCTGTACGGCCAGTCGGCCGCTATGCTCCGCGCCCGATGGACCTGACCCTCTCGCCCTCCGAGCAGCAGTTCCGCGACGAGGTCCGTGCCTGGATCGAAGCGAACAACCCCGGGCCTGAGCCCGAGGCCGGCCTCGATGAGGTGATGGCCTTTCGCCGCGAGTGGCAGCTGAAGCTGCACGCCGCCGGCTGGGCCGGCATCTCCTGGCCCAAGGAGTACGGCGGCCGCGGCGCTACCCTGATCGAGCAGGCGATCTTCGTCGGCGAGGCGGCGCGCCAGGAAGCTCCCAGCCCGGCCAACGTGCTCGGCCTGGCAATGGGCGGTCCCGTCGTCATCGCTCACGGCACAGACGCGCAGAAGCAGCGCTATCTGGAGCCGATTCTGACCGGTGATGAGATCTGGTGCCAGGGCTTCTCCGAGCCGGAGTCGGGCTCGGACCTCGCCTCGCTGAAGACGCGGGCGGTCAAGGACGGCGACGAATGGGTGGTCAGCGGCCAGAAGGTCTGGACCACCTTCGCCCAGTACGCCAAGTGGTGCATGCTCGTCGCCCGCACCGACCCCGAGGCCCCCAAGCACAAGGGGCTCACCTATTTCCTGATGGACATGGAGCAGGATGGTGTTGAGGCCAAGCCGCTGGTGCAGATCACCGGCGAGGGAGAGTTCAACGAGGTCTTCATGGACGAAGCGCGTATCCCCGACGCCAACATCGTCGGCGGGGTCGGCAACGGCTGGGGGGTGGCGATCACGACGCTAATGAACGAGCGCGCCGGTCTCGCCTTCGGCGCGATCGCCCAGATCCAGAACAGCCTCACCGGGCTCGCCAGGCTGGCCAATGAGGTCCGCGTCAACGGCGGCACCGCCGCCGAGGACACCTACTTCCGGCAGCGGATCGCCCAGCTCCACATCGAGGCGGAGACGATGCGCCTCAACGCCTATCGCGGCTTGACCAAGACGATGCAGTCGGGCATTCCGGGTCCGGAGGGCTCTCTGGGCAAGTGGCAGTGGGCCGACATCCACCAGGGCCTGACCGAGCTGGCGCTGGAGATCGAGGGCGCCTACGCGCCGTTGGCCCGCGGCGCGGAGAACGCGATCGACAACGGCGCCTGGCAGTACGGCTTCCTGCGCTCACGCGCCAACTCGATCGAGGGCGGCACCACCGACATCCTCAAGAACATCATCGCCGAGCGCGTGCTCGGCCTGCCGAGGCTGCGTTAGGGACTGCCGCTATGTACTTCGACCTCACCGATGAGCAGCAGGCGATCAAGTCGACCGCCCACGACTTCCTCGCCTCGCGCTTCAAATCTGAGCGGCTGCGGGAGATTGCCGCCAGCGATGACGGCTTCGATGCCTCCGGCTGGGCCGAGATGGCCGGGCTGGGCTGGAGCGGACTTGCCGTGCCAGAGGAGTGGGGCGGACAAGGACTCGGCATCGTCGAGCTGGCCGTCCTCTTTGAGGAGATGGGCTACGCGCTGGCGCCGTCGCCGCTCTTCTCCAACACGATCGCCGGGTTGGCACTGACGCTCTGCGGCTCCGACGATCTGCGCGAGCGCTATCTGCGGCCGCTGGCCGCGGGTGAGCTACGCGGCACGCCGGCGCTCTGGGACGCCGGTTCGACCGTCACGCCCGGCGGCTTCACGATGGAGGCCAACACCGAAGGTGACGGGGTCGTCCTCGACGGCGAGAAGATTCTCGTCCCCGACGCAGCGAGCGCCGACTTTTTCCTCGTCGCCAGCTCGGACGGCAAGCGGCACCTGGTCGAGCGCGGCGTCGACGGCGTCACCGTCACCGCCGAGCCCTCGATCGACCCGACCCGTCGCTTCTCCTCGGTCCGCTTTGACGGCGTCCGCGTAGCTGCTGCGGACACGCTGCCGGGCGCTGGGGCGGACTATTACCCGGTCTTCTTCCGCCTCTGCGTCGCCCTCGCGGCGGAGTCGACCGGGATCGCCCAGCGGACGATGGAGATGGCGGTCGAGTACGCCAAAGACCGCCAGCAGTTCGGCCGCCCGATCGGCGCCTACCAGGCGGTCTCGCACCGCTGCGCGCAGATGCTGCTCGAGACCGAGAACGCCCGCTCGGCCGTTTACGGCGCCGCCTGGGCCGCCGACGCCGAGCCGGAGTCACTGCCGCTGGCAGCCTCGACCGCCAAGGCCTACGCCTCCGACGCCGGCTGGCGGGTTCCGGACGCCTCGATCCAGGTCCACGGCGGCATCGGCTTCACATGGGAGCACGACCTCCACTTCTTCCTCAAGCGCGGTCGCTCCAACGCGGCGATCTTCGGCGACGCCAAGTGGCACCGTGAACGGGTCGCCGACGCCGTGCTCTCCCGCGCCGCCGAGCCGGTCCCGGCCTGAGGCCGAACGGCGATGGGGGCGCTCGAGCGGATTTCCGTCGCCGCGATCGGCACCTCGGTCACCGATCTCGAGGCCGAGACGCTACGCGCCGAGGCGGCGGGAGTCGAGTGCGTTTGGGCGCCGGAGCTGTTTCGCAGCGCCGCCACCCAGGCCGCCTACCTGGCCGCGAAGACGACCAAGATCGACGTCGCCACCGGGATCGTTTGGGCGTTCACCCGCAGCCCTTTCATCCACGCGATCAGCGCCCTCGACATCGACGAGATGTCGGGCGGTCGCTTCCGGCTCGGCATGGGAGCGGGTGTCAAGCGCCTCAACGAGACCTGGCACAACGCCGACTACGGCAAACCGGCGCCGCATCTACGCGAGGCGATCGAGGCGACGCGGCTAATCATGCAGCAGGCCGGCGCCGGCGAACCGATCCGCTACGAGGGCTCCTACTACGACATCGACATTAAGGGTTGGATCCGGCCGCACCCGGCGCCGCGCGAGTCGGTGCCGATCTACACCGCCGCCGTGCAGGCCGGGATGGCGAGGATGGCCGGCGACGTCGCCGACGGGCTGATCGGCCACCCGATCCAGAGCCTGCGCTGGATCGATGAGGTCGTCGTCGACGCCTTCGAGACCGGCCTCAGCCGCTCCAGGCGCGAGCGCAAGGACTTCGACTACCTGCCGACCGTCTGCTGCGCGATCGACGATGACGAGGCGCGCGCGATCGAGATGGCCCGCCGTACGATCTCCTTCTACGCGACGGTGAAAACGTACGCGCCGCTCTGGGAGCTGCACGGTTTCGCCGACAACGCCGCTGCCGCCGGTGATGCCTTCCGCCGCGGCGACCTCGCCGCCGTCCCCGCCGCGATCAGCGACGAGATGGTCGAGACCTACTGCGCGGCGGGACCGCTCGACAAGGTAAGGGCCAGGGTGGAGGCGACCGCAGAACGCGCCGATGGCCTATTCCTCACCCCGCCCACCTACTTCATCTCCCCCGAAGAGCTCTCCGAGTTCCAGAATCGCATAATCGACGCCTTCGGCCCGGGCCATCCCAGCGGCTGACTTCGTGTTTCCTCTCGCTATGCGAGACAAAACACGAAGTCACGATCTTGAAGTCCTTGCTCGGGTCCGCGAGATCCCGCCCGGCTTCGTCCGCACCTATGGCGACGTTTCTCCCGGCGCACCGCGCTTCGCCGGCACCGTCCTCTTCGAGTGCGACGACCCCGACCTGCCGTGGTGGCGGGTGGTCCGGGCAGACGGTTCCCTAGCTAAGGGAGCGCGCCAGCGCGTCCACCTCACCGCCGAGGGCGTCCCGTTCCGCGGCGACCGCGTCGATATGGGGAAGGCCCGACTCCCCGACTGATTAGAAGTCACCCGGCCAGATCTTCTCGCGGCCGGCCGACCCTGGGCTGACCGCGCAGAACTCAGGGCCCGGGCCGAGAACCATCTGCCGCCGCCACACCGTGGCCGCGGCGAGCGAGGCGAGGAACTGATCGGTTGGCGTGCCCCTCGGCTTGTCAAGCCACCGGGCACCCTCGGGAATTGAAGTCGGACCTCGTGCCAATGAGTAAACGGCGCCCCAGCCGTCAGCAGCCTGAGAGGCAGCCCGGTCGTGATCAGCACGTCTAATCGAATCGACGGCAGCGCTATTCAGCTCCCCCAGCTTCCCCCAGTCCTCGACGAGGTACCAATCCTCATAGCCACCACCCTTCTCGTCGAAAGGCAGCTCTGAGACGCGGAAGCACGCCGAGGGCAGCTCCAGCGCCCCATGAAACGCCCTCTGAGCCTCCTCGTATTTCAGGTGATTGATGTCCCTTCGTGGCTGGTGCCAAAAGACATAGGCGAGCATTTCGCGACCATATCGTGGCTTATTGCCATTTCATTTCACTTCTGCCACATTTAGATCTTGATGGCAGAAGTGAGGGTCGGTAAACAAGGGCGCATCGTGATTCCTTCTCGGCAGCGCGAAGAGCTCGGCCTCAGTGAGGGCGACACCCTCGTTGCTCGCGTCGAGGACGATCGGCTGCTGCTGGAAACCCGCTTGGCTGCGTTCGAACGTCTTCGGCGTCGATTCCGAGAGGCAGCAAAAGGCCGCGATCCGGTTGCGGAACTGATTGCTGAGCGGCGTGCGGAAGCGCGTCGCGAAGAGAGAGAGCTCGATGAGTTCCGGCGCCGTCATTCTTGATGCGTCAGCGGTTCTCGCCTACCTCCTTGACGAGCGTGGGGGCGAGGTCGTCGTGGCCGAGCTGGGCGGGTCGGTCATACCCTCCGTCAACTGGGCCGAGGTCAGCGAGCGCACCAGGGTCCTTGGCGCGTGGACCGCTTCACTGCGCGACGAGTTCGAGTCGACCGGGGCTCAGGTGATCCCCGTCGAGGCCGCCCACGCGGAGTACGCGGCTGCGCTGCGAGAGCCAACTCGCTCCACCGGGCTATCGCTGGCGGATCGCATCTGCTTTGCGGTTGCCGCGAGCCGCAATTCGCCGGTGATGACCGCCGACCAGGCCTGGGCCGAGCTCGACGTCGGGGTCGAAGTCCAGTTGATTCGCTGAGCTGCCGCGCTCGACGCTACTCGTCGCGCGGGGTGATGCGAAAAGTCGAGACGACCTCGGCCTGCTTGGCCTCGGGGTGGACGACGTAGGCGCTGGGGCCGCCGCCGAACCAACCGGAGCTCTCGTTATCGGCGACGAAGATGCCGGGATGGTGCTTGCCGTTGCCATCCTCGACCCAGACTTTGTCGCCCTCCTTGAAGCCATGGTCGATCTCGCTCATGCGCCCAGCCTAGCCGTTGGCGATGCAGCCCGGCCCCCCTGGTGGCAAGGGGAGCCGGGCCCGCGCATCGCCCCCCCCGTCTATGGGCAGACGACGATCAGATGGAAATCGGCGTCTGCGTCAGCTCCTTTTTCATCGCGCGTGCGTACTTCGATCGCATTGGGATTGGCCGGCGAGGTGTTGGTCTGGGCATAGCCCGGACCCGGCACCGTGGTCCCGGCGTTATTGCGAGCGGAGACGTTGGCGCAGCCGCTGATGTTGATCGGGAAGGTGATGACCACCGCTCCGCCGCCCTCGGCTGCCGTGATCGTGGTGTCGCTGGCCCGCGCGAGCGCCGCGTTGCCCGCTCCGCCCGGGTTATTGACCACGGCCCAGTAGGTGTGTGTTGCCCGCTGTGCCGCCGGCACCACGCCCAGCTTGTTGGTGTTGATCTGGTAGCCGGTGAGCGTCTTGTGCTTGAGCTTGCCGGCGCCGATCGTCTGCTTCTTGATTGCTCCCCCATTGATCGTCTGCGCCGCGTAGGCCGTCCCTGCCAGCGCGACGATCAGGGCGATAACCGCCACGACCATCGCCGGCGAAGGCCGTCTGTTCTTCAGCTCCTTCATCGAGACTCCCTTCCCGAGGTTCGCTCCGCGTTGCGAAGCCTGTCTGGCCGCTACCCAGGCAGTGCGGCTACAAAACGCTTGAACGCAGCCATATCGGTCACGGCGGGGCCGTGGCCGGGGAGGATCAGGGAGGGGTTGAGATCGGCGAGCTTGCGGATCGAGCGGCGGTTCTCGGCGGGGTCATAGGTGAAGATCTCGGGTGGCTCCTTGATTCCGGGAAGCGCCGTGGCGTAGCTCATGTTGCGGATCACGTCGCCGCAGATCGCGACCCGGTCGGCGTCGCGGAAGAAGATGACCTCTCCTCGGGCGTGCCCCGGAGCGTGGAGAACTCGGAATCCCGCCACCTCGTCTCCCTCGGCCAGCACGCGGTCCACTTTGTACGGCGGCCCCTGCCAGATCTGCCTGATCACCCGGTTGACCGGGTTGCCTGGCGCGGCCTCCTGCATTGCTCGCCGTCCTTCCATCGCTTCGACGTCGTCGGCGTGGCAGGCGAGCGCGATACCGCGCGCCTCGCAAACGTCCTTGGCGACCCCCTGGTGATCGGGGTGAGCGTGGGTCAGCGCCAGCAGCGAGATCTCGCGACCCTCCAGCTCGGCGAAAATACGCCGCCGGTCCCAGCGGCGGCCGGCGTCGATCAGCACGTCCTCGGCGAGGTAGACGTTGATCGACGGCGCCGGGAGCTCCTTGAGGCGCCAGACGCCGGGCGCGAGGTGCTTCATCAGTGCTGCCCGATGCCCATCGTTCCGCGCGGGTCGCCGCTGTGCTCGGCCAGGCCCTCCAGCTCGGCGATCTTGCGTTCGCCTTCGATCCGAGCCGGATGATCGACCGTAAGCGGCTCGATCAGTCGCCGGATCCGGTTGCGGACCTGCAGCGCGAAGTGGGGGGTGGAGGCGCCCGCCAGGGCGCGGATGTCCTCGGCGCTGACCTCGTGGGCGCTGCCCAGCAGGTCGGGGCTCTCTGCCTCGCTCACTGTTCCCCTCCGATTTTTGCCAGTTCGGCGAGCTGGTCGATCTCGGCTTGCTGGTTCACGTCGATGGCCTCCTGGTCTCCGATTACCCAAACGTGGTTGTAGAAGGCGCGGGTCGGGTCGGTCGTGTAGCCCGGCTTGACGTCGAGCAGGTATTCGCGCAGCGCCTTGGGCAGCGTATCGGCGTCATCGGTGAGCAGCAGCGGCCCCCAGGTGCCCGATGCCGAGAGCGGCGCCGAGAGCGCCGCCTCGAGCGGTGAGTCGCTGCGGGCGACGACGAAGCCATGGCCGGGATCGTTGATGTTCCAGCCGAAGTCGCCGCTGCCGTAGCGGGCCAGCGCGATCGCGTTTTCGACCGGCTCCTCGCCGGAGACGCGCCGCACCTTCTTGACCGCCTTGGCGGCTTCCCGGACCACGCCAGAGGAGATTGCCGATGAAGGGCCGAGTACGTAGACCGGCACCTTGGGATGGCGCTTCAGTGCCTGCAGCGTCGCTGCCGGCAGCTTCTCGGCGCCGCTGAAGAGAACTGGGTCGCCCGATCGCGCAGCCCAGGCCGCGGCCGGCATCGCGAAGCCCGGTTTGCCTTCGGGGGCGAGGACGATGTGGTCTGGCGGGCCGTCGAACAGTTTGTCCCGCAGAGTCGCGATCGCCTCCGCGATCGCCGCGGGATCGCTTCCCTTGGCCTCGGTTGCTTTCAGTCCATCGGGCGTGGGCGCATCGCCGACCACGAACGCCTGGGCGCCGCCGGTGTCTTTGTTTCCCTGCGGGTCGAGGGCCTCGAGCGCTTGCGAGGTCGGGTCGGGTAGCTCGCCGTCGGAGGAGACCAGCAGCGGCGCCTGCACAGGCGCCGCCATCAGGACCGCTGCGGCGACCGCGCCCTGCCACTCCTCTTCGTCGACGATCGTCACCGCGGCCGGCCGCTGCGCCGCGGTCGCCGAGGGAAAGACGGCGAGCGCCACGCCGGCGGCGGTGGAGGCCGGATCGGAGCCGCCGACGCGGGTCGTGTTGTTGGTCGCGAAGGTCGGATAGCCAAGTTCTTCCGCCGCCTCGGCGGTGGGCGTCTGCTTCTCTTCGCTCGCTTTCGGGGGTGGCGCTGTGACCGGCGCCGGTTTGCCGGTGTCCACGCTCGAGTCGCCGCCGCCGAGGACAGCGGCGACGAGGAAGACGATGGCCACGACAACCAAGCCGCCGATCGCCTTCAGCGCCGCCGGAATCGATTTGCGAGGCCGCTTGGCCGGCTTGGGCGCAGCCGGCTCGTTCGGTTTCTCCTTGACCTTCGGCGCTGCCTCGGTCTTTGCTGACGGGGGGTCCGCCGGCTTCGCCGACGCATCCGATGGCGGAATCTCGGCGTTGATGGGCTGCTTCCGGGCCACGACCGGGAAAGCTACACGCGGGCCGGTGGCTGGCTGGTCAGCTAGTCTTTGCAAGACCGGTTGACTGACCAGTCAATCAACGGCAGGCCACAGTTTTAGAGCTAGAGGGGATCGAATGGATTTCGCACTGAACGAGGAGCAGCAGGAGTACAAGGAGCGCTGTCGGACCTTCGCCCGCAACGTGATCCGGCCCGCGGCCCGCAAGCACGACGAAGAGGAGAGCATCCCCTGGGATGTAATAAAAGAGGCGCGGGTGCAGGGCTTCGGTGGTCTCGAGGGCATCCAGCGCTCCGCCGGCGACTCCGAGGGTCAGATGCAGGTGATCTCGGCCGAAGAGTTCCACTGGGGCTGCGCCGGCATCGCCCTCGCGGTTTCCGGCTCCGGCCTCGCCGCAGCGGGCATCGCCTCCTCGGGCACCCCGGAGCAGATCGGCCAGTGGGTCCCCGAGTGCTTCGGCAGCGGCGATGAGATCAAGCTCGGCGCCTATGCGGTGACAGAGCCGCAGGCGGGCTCCGACGTAAAGAGCCTGAAGACGACGGCGAAGCGCGACGGTGACGAGTGGGTCCTCAACGGGACCAAGGTCTTCATCACCAATGGCGGCATCGCCGACGTCCACGTCGTCGTCGCCACCGTTGACCCAAGCCTCGGCACCCGCGGCCAGGCATCATTCGTGATCGGCAAGGACACCCCGGGCCTGAGCCAGGGCAAGAAGGAGTCGAAGCTCGGGATTCGCGCTTCGCATACCGCCGAGATTGTGCTTGACGATTGCCGCATCCCGGTTGAGAACCTGCTCGGCGGTGAGGAGAAGCTGGAAAAGAAGCTCGAGCGCGGCCGCTCCGGCCAGAAGTCGCGTGGCGGGGCTGACGCCCTGGCGACCTTCGAGATCACCCGGCCGCTGGTCGGCGCCTCGGCCCTCGGCATCGCCCAGGCCGCTTACGAGTGGACGCTCGAGTACCTCGACGGCCAGAGCGAGGGAGGCAAACCGCTCCTGCAGGAGCAGCGCATCCAGCAGACCCTCGCCGACGTTGCCACTGAGATTGAAGCCGCGCGCCTGCTGGTCCAGCGCGCCGCCTGGATGGGGCGCAACGGCGTGCCAATGCGTGGCGGCCAGGGCTCGATGTCGAAGCTCAAGGGCGGCGACGTGACGATGTGGGCGACGACGACGCTGATGGACCTGGTCGGTCCTTACGCCTGGAGCACCGAGTGCCCGCTGGAGAAGTGGTTCCGCGACGCCAAGATCTACCAGCTGTTCGAGGGCACGGCGGAGATCCAGCGCATGGTCATCTCGCGGATGCAGGCTCGCGAATACGCCGAGCGGCTTGGCTACGCGGCCGAAGTCGCGGAGCAGGCGATGAAGAGTGCCGAGTCGGTTAAGGAGCCGGTTCCGGCGTAAGGGTTTGGACCCGTCCCGGTAGGGGTTGCACTTAACTTTTTCGGTGGATCGGAGCCTGCTGGCGCCGCAGGGTGGACGCCGAAAAGTACAAGACGTTTCACCCCTACCGGGATAGGTCCTAATCTCGGGGCGTGCACTCTCACTCGCATTCGCACGGGTTGGAAGCGCGGCGCGGCGACAGCCGGCGGCGGATGTGGATTGCGCTTGGGATCAACGGGGCGATGCTGGTCGCTGAGGCGGTTGGCGGTGTTCTTACCGGTTCGCTGGCCGTGTTGGCCGACGCCGGGCACTTGCTTTCGGATGTCGGCTCGATTGGGTTGGCGCTTTTCGCTGCCGCGCTGGCGGCCCGGCCCGCTGCCGGGCGGATGACCTTTGGCTATCAGCGCTCGGAGATTCTCGCTGCGCTGGTCAATGGGTTGCTCCTGGTTGTGGTTGCGATTGCGATCGCCTATGCCGCGGTTGGTCGTCTCGGCGATCCGCCCGAGATTGACGGCCTTGGCGTTCTCGGTCTCGGTTTGCTTGGGCTGCTCGGCAACGTTGCCGCGACCGTGGTTTTGGCCCGCGGCGAGAGAGAGGACGTCAACTTGGAGGGGGTGCTGCGCCACAGCGTCGCCGATGCGCTCGGTTCGCTTGGGGTCGTGCTGGCCGGTGCCTTTGTCCTTGTCGGTGGATCATCGATCGTCGACCCGGTTGTCAGCCTCGCGATTGCCGCGCTGATCCTGATCTCTTCGTGGCGCCTGATCTCCGAGCCGGTTGGCGTGTTGATGGAGGCGGCGCCGACAGGCGTTGATGTCGACGCGGCTGGGGCTGCAATCTGCGAAGAGGAGGGAGTGCGCTCGGTGCACGACCTGCATATCTGGACCGTGACCTCCGGCTTCGGGGCGCTGGCCGCGCACGTCGTCGTCTCGTCGGATTGCGATCGCGACCTCGTGCGGCGGCGGATCGAGCTGCTTCTGCACGAGCGCTTCGAGATCGACCACACCACGCTGCAGATGGAGGAAGAGGCCTCCGAGCGCCTGCTCCATGTGGAAAACGCCCCTGGCCAGGGCTGATCGCAAGCCCAGTTGCACGGCTAATGCCCTGCAACTGGGCGAATCTCGGCTCAGCTAGCCTCGCCCGCGTGACTTCTAAGACTCGCCTTGCCCCGGCGGCTCTGCTGGCCGCCGCGGCGGCGCTGATCGTGCTGCTCGTGGCCAGCAGCGCGGCGCCCGCCCAAGACCTCGAATCGAAGCTCGACGCCAAGGAAGCGAAGCTCTCCAAGGTGCGCGAACGCAGGGGCGTGCTGACGACGACGATCTCCAACTTCGGCGACAAGATCGACCGGCTGACCGGCGAGGTGGCGACCCTGCGCAATCACCAGGCGGCGGTGCGGGTACGCCTCGACGCGAAGCAGACAGAACTGGACCGAGCCGAAGCACAGCTCGACGTCGCCAAGAAGCACCTGGCGGTGATGAGGACTCACCTCAAGCGCGCCCTGGTGGCGCTGCGCGATCGCTTGGTTGCGATTTATGAGACCGGCACACCCGACGTGCTCAGCGTCATCGTCGGCGCCAACGGCTACGACGACCTGATCGATCGCACCGAATACCTCAACCGGATCCACGGCATGGACGAAGCGGTCGTCGGCCGGGTGCGCGACCTGCGCGACCAGGTCAAGCGGACCGTCGCCCGACTGCGCAACGCCAAGAACACGATCGAGTCCGCCCGCGACACGATCGCGGCGGAAGAGCAGGCGCTCGCCAGCGCTCGCGCCGCGGTGCAGCAGCGCCAGTCAGCCCTGGTCTCCGCCCGCGCCAGCCGGGTCGCCGCTCTCGACAAGATCGACCAGACCGAAGAAGACCTCGATGGCGACGTTGCCTCGATCCAGGCCGAACTGGCGGTGCTACTGGGGGAAACGGCCTCGGCGCCGCTGCCCGCCGGCCCGATCCGCTACGGCTCGGGTCAGTTCATCTGGCCGGTCGACGGGCCCGTCGTCTCCGGCTTCGGCATGCGCTGGGGTCGCATGCACGAGGGGATCGACATCGCAGTTCCCGCCGGAACCCCGATCCGGGCCGCGGCCTCGGGCTCGGTGGTCCTGCTCCAGTCCGAAGCCGAAAGTGGCGGCTACGGCAACTTCACCTGCCTCGAACATGGCGGTGGCCTGCAGACTTGCTACGCGCACCAGTCCTCTTTTGCCGTGGCCTCGGGACAGAGCGTCTCGCAGGGCGACGTGATCGGCTACTCCGGGTGCACGGGCCACTGCTTCGGTGATCACCTGCATTTCGAGGTCCGGGTCGGTGGCGCGCCGACCGATCCCCTGGGCTATCTCTAGCCACACCGGTATTTTGCCGGTACTCAAAATTACTCGGAAATCCCATTATTGGGTATGCCGGCTGCGTTTTACCCTGCGACCCTGGGTATCAGCCGACCACGGAGGCAATGTCGATCGATGGTTCGCCAGGCACATACCTATCTTGCAGGCGCTGTTTCGGGCACTGCCCTGATTGCAGCGGCTGTCGTCGCCTTCGTGCTGCTCGTTTCCCTGCAGGCGCTCAAGGATTGGCCGTTGGCCGGCATCGGTGGCGGCAGCGATAGCTCCGCGGTTTCCAGTGGCGAACCGGCCGCGGGCGGCGGGGCGGTCTCCCCGGCAGCCACAGGTGGCGGGACAGCAGCCGTTGTTCGCCGGCCGGGCGCCGGCGTAAACGGCAACGGCCCCCAGCGCGGTGTTCGAACCGACGAAAGCCGCCAGCAGGTTGGCGTCGCCACCCCCGATGCCTCCCCCTCACCCGCGTCCGGCTCGCCGGTCGGCGAAGCACCCGCGTCTAATCCGGCCAGTGGTGGCGGCGCTGCCAACCCCACCGGCCAGTCGACTTCATCGAGCTCTGGCGGAGCTGGGGGCGGTGCCGGCGGCGGAGGAGGCGGACCGCTCTCGTCGCTGCCGGGGACGGGCGGCTCGGGGGGCGGCTCCGGCCAGTCGACCTCCGGGGCCGTGACCGGCGCCGTCAACGACACGGTCTCCGGCGTCGATCAAACGCTTGGCGGCACCCTCGGAGAAACCGGGGTCACCAAAGTCACCGAAGAAGTCGTCAACGGGGTCGCCGGCCCCGAATCGACGGTCGGCGGGATCGTCGACAAAGTCGACGAAACGGTCGGCGGCCTGCTTGGCGACAAACGCTAGCCGCCCCCTCGCGGCACCACCAGCCGTCGCTCCCCTCCCAACCGTCACAATGCCCGCCTATGGCGGAGCACGGACAGGCGGGCGCAGTGGCGGATCCGATCGCCGCTTCCCCGGTCTACCCAATGGGGAGCCGCGTTAACGAGCGCGGCCACCTCGAGATTGCCGGCTGCGACGTGGTCGATCTGGCCGAGGAGTTCGGCACTCCCGCCTATATCTACGCCGAAGACGACATGCGCGCACGCGCCCGCTCCTACCGCAAGGCTTTCGATCGCGCCGGTGGCGGTTTCGAGATTCTCTTTGCCAGCAAGTCGCTGCCCTGCACAGCCGCCTACAGGCTTTTCTCCGAGGAGGGCCTCTCGGCCGATGTCGCCTCGGGTGGCGAGCTGCACATGGCGCTGCGCGCCGGCTTCGACCCCGCCCGCATCCACATGCACGGCAATAACAAGAGCGATGAGGAGATCCTCTTCGCCGCGCGCTCGGGCGTCGGCCACCTGATCCTCGACTCCTTCGACGAGATCGAGCGCTGCGAGCGGCTGCTCGAGGCGCCGCAAGACGTGCTGATCCGCGTCACCCCGGGGATCAAGCCCTCCACCCACGACTACGTGCAGACGGGCCAGCTCGACTCGAAGTTCGGCTTCGGGATCGCCGAAGGCCTTGCCGCAAGCGCGATCGAGCGCGTGCTCGGTTCCGACGTGCTCAAGCTGACCGGCCTGCACGCCCACATCGGCTCGCAGATCTTCGAGCTGGAGCCGTACACGCTGGCGATCCGGGCGCTTGGCGAGCTCGCCGGTGAGTGGTGTCAGATCGTCAACGTGGGCGGTGGCCTCGGCATCGCCTACACCGCCGCAGACGAGCCGCCCTCGATCGACGCTTACGCCGAGGTAAAGCTGCGCGGTGTCGCTGAGGTCTTCGGCGAGGAGGTGCGCATCCTGGTCGAGCCCGGCCGCTCACTGGTCGGCAACGCCGGGGTCACCGCCTACCGGGTCGGCACGGTCAAGGAGATCCCGAGCATCCGCACCTACGTCGCGGTCGACGGCGGCATGTCCGACAACATGCGGCCGATGCTCTACGGCTCCCGCTACGAAGCGCTGATCGCCGATCGCGCCGCCGACCCCGCCGAGAGCCCGGCGACGATCGCCGGCATGCACTGCGAGTCCGGCGACATCATCGTCCGCGAGGCGATGCTCGCCTCTCCAGCCGTCGGCGACGTCCTCGTCACGCCGGCAACCGGCGCCTACGGCTACGCGATGGCGAGCAACTACAACGGCGTGCCGCGCCCGCCGGTCCTCTTCTGCCACGAGGGCGAGGCCCGCGTCGTCGTGCGCCGCGAGACCTACGAGGACTTGACGCGCCGCGATGCCTGAACCGGTTCGCATCGGGCTGCTCGGTCGCGGCACGGTCGGTGGCGCCTTCGCCGCGATGATCGCCGCTCGCGCCGACGCGGTCGAGGCCGCCACCGGCCGGCGGCCCGAGGTCTCCGGCGTCCTCACCCGCGAGGAGGGCGACTTCGAGGCGATCCTCGAGCGCTCCGAGGTGATCGTCGAGCTGATTGGCGGCACCGATCCGGCCCGCGAGCACGTGCTCGCGGCGCTGCGGGCCAATCGCCCGGTCGTTACCGCCAACAAGCAGCTGCTCGCCCAACACGGCGAGGAGCTCTTCGACGCAGCCCGCGAGGCCGGCGTGCAGCTGCGCTTCGAGGCGGCGGTGGCGGGGGTGATCCCGATTGTGCGGGTAATCCAGGAGAGCTTCGGCGTTACCGAGATCGCCAAGGTCTTCGGCATCGTTAACGGCACCACCAACTTCATCCTCAGCGAGATGGCTTCCACCGGTGCTCCCTACGAGGAGGTCCTCGCCCGGGCACAGGAGCTCGGCTACGCCGAGGCCGACCCGACCGCTGATGTCAGCGGCGCCGACGCCGCGGCGAAGATGGCGATCCTCGCCCGCCTCGCTTTTCACACGCCGGTGACGCTGGACGAGGTCTCCTACGAGGGGATCGAGCGGATCAAACCCGGTGACCTCGCCTACGCCAAGGAGCTCGGCCTCTCGCTGAAGTTGCTCGGCGTCGCCGAACGGCGCGAGGGCGGGGTCAGCGTCCGCGTCTTTCCATGTTTCCTCTCCGGCGGCCACCCGCTCTCGCCGGTTGAGGGTCCCTTCAACGCGGTCATGGTCGAGGCGCCGGACATCACCGAGGTGACGATGTCGGGGCCGGGGGCGGGGGGGGTGCAGACCGCCTCGGCGGTGCTCGGCGACGTCGTCTCGATCCTCAGCGGCGACGCGCCGGTGCACGAGACCCGCGTCAGGCTGCCGATCGTCAACGACGTCTCCTCCTCCTTCTACCTGCACCTGGCGGTCGCCGACCGCCCCGGCGTTCTCGCCCAGATCGCCCAGGTGCTGGGCGATAAAGACGTCTCGGTGAAGAGCGTCGTTCAGCGGGGCGTGGGCGAGGACGCGCGCCTGGTGATGGTCGTCCACGAGTGCCTCGAGTCGCGTTTCACGGCGGCGTTGGAGGCGATAGACGGGCTCGACGTGCTGCGCGCGCCGCCGCGCTCGATCCGGGTGATCGAAGAGGAGTTCGCTTGAGCCCCGCGCCGCTGATCGAGCGGTTCAGGGACCGCCTTTCGCTGGAGCCGGGCGACCCGGTGGTGACCCTGAACGAGGGCTCGACGCCACTGGTCGAGGCGCCGCGGCTCTCCGAGCGGATCGGCGTCCGCGCCTACCTCAAGTTCGAGGGCGCCAACCCGACCGGCAGCTTCAAGGACCGCGGTATGACCGTTGCGGTCTCGCGGGCGAAGGGGAGGGGAGCTGAGGCGGTGATCTGCGCCTCGACCGGCAACACCGCCGCCAGCGCCGCCGCCTACGCCGCGCGGGCGGGAATGCGTGGCGCGGTGATCGTCCCCGAGGGCAAGATCGCGATCGGCAAGCTCGCCCAGGCGCTGATGCACGGCGCCCGCGTCGTCGCCCTGCAAGGCAACTTCGACGACGCCCTGCGGATCGTCCGCGACCTCGCCGACAAGTACCCGATCGAGCTGGTCAACTCAGTCAACCCGCACCGGATCGAAGGCCAGAAGACGGCCGCCTTCGAGGTGATCGAGGAGCTCGGTGAGGCGCCCGGCGCGTTGGCGATCCCGGTCGGCAACGCCGGCAACGTCACCGCCTACTGGCGCGGCTTTCAGGAGGCTGGCACGGCGCCGATCCTCTACGGCTTCCAGGCCGAGGGCGCGGCGCCACTCGTGCGCGGCGAGCCGGTCACCAACCCCGAGACGGTCGCCTCGGCTATCCGGATCGGCAACCCGGCCCGCTGGGAGGAGGCGATGGCGGCCTTCACCGGCTCCCGCGGCCGGGTGGCGGCGGTCAGCGACCAGCAGATCCTAGACGCCTACCGCTGGCTCGCCGCCGGCGAGGGCGTCTTCTGCGAGCCCGCCTCCGCCGCCTCGGTGGCCGGTCTGCTTGCCCACGGTCTGCCGGTGGTCGAGGGTGTTGCGCCGCCCGAGTCGGTCGTCTGCGTGCTCACCGGCCACGGTCTCAAGGACCCCGACACGGCCCTCTCCAAAGCCCCGCCGGTGATCAACTGCGAGAACGACCTCAGCGCGGTCGAGCGCGCCGTCTTCGCGTGACCACCCGGCGTCGCCTCGTTCGCGTCCCTGCCTCATCGGCCAACCTCGGGCCGGGGTATGACGTGCTGGCGGCGGCGGTCTCGCTCTTCCTCGAGTTGGAGGTCGAGGAGACCGGCGAGTTCTCACTTGACGCCGGCGGCCTCGAGGTCTCGACCGGCCGCGACAACCTGATCGTCCGCGCCTTCGAGAGCCTGCATTCAGCCGACGGCATCGCCTTTCGCTTGCGCAGCGAGATCCCGCTGGCTCGAGGCCTCGGCTCCAGTGCCGCCGCGATCGTCGCCGGCCTCTTCGCCGCCGACCACCTCTTTGAGCTGGCTCTCTCTAAAGAGGAGATGCTGACCAAGGCGACTGAGCTGGAGGGTCACCCCGACAACGTCGCCGCGGCGATCTACGGCGGTTTCGTCATCTGTGGGCCAGGGGATGGGGACGCCCCGAGCGCAGCGCGCTTCGACCCCCCAGGAGGACTTGAGGGAATCGCCGTGATTCCGGCCGAAGAGGTCTCGACCGAGCGCGCCCGTGAGGCGATTCCCACCGAGATCCCGCTCCCCGACGCGGTCGCCAACGTCTCTGCGGCCTCCCGGCTCGTCCTCGGCCTGCATCGTGCCGACCTCGACCTTGTCACCGCCGGCCTCGCCGATCGCATCCACCAGTCCCGTCGTCGCGAGCTCTACCCACGCTCGATGGAGCTGGTCGACGATGCCGCCCAGCTGGGCGCCCTCGGGGCAACGATCTCCGGCGCCGGCCCGACCGTCCTCGTCTGGACCACCTGGCAGGAGGCCGGCAACGTCGCCGAAGCCCTTGAGCAACGCTGCGCCGGCTGGGCCGAGGTCCGCCGCCTCCCCTTCTGCCCCCACGGCGCCGACGTCCCCGAGCTTTAGGGGCAAAGGGGGGAGAGATTTGGGCGCTGGGCTCTTGAAAGGGCATGCGCTTGACGCGGCATGCGAAGCAGACGCTCTCTCGGATCGAGTTGCGCAAGTTCGAGCACTACGAACGGCAGGAGCACGTCGATGACGACTACTGCGTGGTGGGGTTTGCCCACTCCGAGCCAGTGCAGGTTGCGCTGCTGAGCCCGGAGAAGCACATCGATCTACTCGAGGCAGCTGCTGAGCGCTTTGAATTGGACGGTATCGCCCTGGTTGCCACGGCACGAGCTGCACTCGCAGCACCTGACCGAGTCGTGACGCTCAAAGTCAGCGCTCCACTCGCTGTTTGACTACGAAATTCATGGCTATCTGCCGGGACGCCGGTTAGGATCGCGGCGTGGCCCGAAGCTGGAAATCGATTGCGACACTGGCCGTGTTCGTCGGGTGTCTCCTTGCTCCGGCGAGTTCGCAGGCGACGCTGGTCTTTACGCGCAATCCGTTCAGTCCGACCGTCTTCGTGGCGAATGACAACGGCTCTTCGGCGCGAAAGCTTGGCTTGGGCTCGAATCCACGCGTCTCGCCCGATGGTCAGAAGGTCGTCTTCTACCGCTTTGGTAAAGGCAACCAGCCCTCAGAACTGATGTTGGCGCCTGCTTCTGGCGGTGCGCCCAAGAAGTTGGCGAGCGGCTGGCAGGACCCGTTCGTCTTCGCCTGGTCCCCTGACTCGACCACGATCGCTGTGCTGCTTGGGCCCGAGGTTGGCAAGCAGCGCCTGACCACGATCGACGTTGCCACCGGCACTCAGTACATCGTTGCGCGTGGCTACTTCTCTGGGGTCAGTTTTTCGCCGCAGGGCAGTGAACAGCTCGTCTTCGGGCAGGCGACGAGCGAAAACTTTCCGTCTCGCAGCGACGTCTACCGCATCGACCTCCTTCCCCCTGGCGCCATGAGCGTCGCCGCTGTAACCCCACAGCGGCTGACAAGCGACCATTGCTCGTCCAGTCCGCTCTGGGGTCCGAACGAACGGATCGTCTTCGTCAAGCACCTAGGTGAAAAAAGCCGCAAGTACGGGCCCAAGAACGACCTTTTCTTGATGGACCCGGACGGGAGGAAGGTGAAGCGCCTAACCCGCACCAAGGTCGCACCGCTGCTCTCCGGCCTCAGCCCGACCGAATGGTCGGGCAATGGCAACCGCCTGCTCGCCGAGTTCGGTGGTCAGGACACCACTTACGCCGTCACCGTCAACCCGAAGACCGGCGCCGAACGGGCGCTGACCAAGGAACGCGAGGTTGGATTCGTCGGCACGGCGCTCTCCAAAGACGGCAAGTTCGTGCTGGGCAGTCTCGGTGGCTTCGAACCTGGCCCTGGTCACAAGGTTGTGAGCATTCCCTATGCGGGTGGCAAGCCGAAGGTGCTCGCCAGCAACGCTTCGGAAGCCGACTGGAGTCGCTGAAAGTGGCCGGCGGCTTCACGATCAAGCACCGTGACGAGTTCGAGTCAATGGAGGGGTCGGGGGACTCGACCTGGCGCCTGGCGCGCAAGGCGCTCGGCACCTCGGCCTTCGGCTTCAACCTGGTCGAAGTTGATCCCGGCGGGCAGATCCCCGAGCACGACGAGGCCGAGAGCGGTCAGGTTGAGCTCTATGTCGTGCTCGAGGGCGAGGCGGTCCTGCGGATCGACGGCGAGGACCACCCGGCGCCCGCCGGCACCTTCGCCTCGATCGAGCCGCCGGTCAGCCGCACGATCCTCAACCGCTCGGATTCACCGGTGACGGCCCTCCTCGTCGGAGTCCACCCGGCCGGCGAGTTCCAGCCCTCCGGCTGGGCCTAGCCGAACTGCATCAACTTCTCCGCCTGCTGGCCCTACAAGTTGATGCAGTTCGGGTTGAGGGGGCCGAATTTGGCCCTATTTGCAGGAAAACTGGAATTCGTCGCGAGGGCGGCTCTGACCGCCCTATAATTCTGCGACCCGTCAACCCGTCGCGCGCCCGCTCGAAGAAGGCGTGGAAACCGGGAGGTCAGCTATGTCCAGTACCCAGTCCCGTGAGCTTCACGGTGAGGGCGGCCCCGTCCGCTACTCGCCAGAGCGTGCCTACCGGCCGCTTGTCTCGCCGCCCAGCGTCGAAGACAAGGATGCCTGTGCGATCTACGCCTCGGTCCGCAAGGACGCGACGCCGAGCCACGCGCCGATCGAGCTGGCGATCCCGGCCCTGCAGAAAATGCTCCACCGCGCCGGCAACGTCGACGGCGAGGGTGACGGCTGCGGCCTGCTGCTCGACCTGCCGCGCAAGATCTGGGCGGAGGAGGTTCGCTCCGGCGGCCACGACCCCTCGCTCACCCTCGACGACGCCTTCGCCGTCGCCCACATCTTCGTCGAGCGCTCGCAGGACCTAGAGCGGATCCAGCACGACGCCCGCGAGCTGCTCGGTAACGGCGGCTTCCGCATCCTCGCCGAGCGGATCGGCATCGTCGACTCGCCCGCCCTCGGTCCGACCGCGCGTGAGGAGGAGCCGCACTTCTGGCAGATTGCCGGCCTCGTCGCCGACGCTTCACGTCGCGACCGCGTCCTCTTCGATCTGCTGATCGAGCTAGAGCAGCGCCTCGACGTCCACGTTCCCTCCTTCTCGGCGACGACCTGCGTCTACAAGGTGATGGGCGCGCCGAAGATCCTCGGCGAGTACTACCCCGACCTGCGCGACGAGCGCTTCGAGACGATCGGCAGCTTTGGCCACAACCGCTACTCGACCAACACCTGGCCCTCCTTCAAGCGCGTCCAGCCCTTCTCGGTGCTTGGGCACAACGGCGAGATCAACACGATCGCCCAGCTGCGCCAGGAGGCGAAAATGCTCGGGGTGCCGATCCACGCCGGCGGCTCGGACTCGCAGGACCTCAACCGCACGATCGACACCCTGGTCAGCCGCGACGGCCTCAGCCTTGCCGAGGCGATGGAGATGGTGGTGCCGCCGATCGTCGAAGAGATCCGCCGTATGCCGGAGGAGCTGCACCGCTTCTACATGTACCTGCACCAGGCGATGGGTCCGTTCGCGCAGGGACCGGTGGCGCTGATCGCCCGCCACTCCGGCGAATGCGTCTTCTCCTCCGACGCGCTCGGCCTGCGGCCGCTCTGGCAGGTGGAGACCACCGACGACTTCGTCTTCAGTTCCGAGCCGGGCGTCGTCCCGGTCAACGCGATGGTCTCCGAGCCCAAGCCGCTCGCCCCCGGTGAGAAGGCGCTGGTGATGATCGACCGCGAGCGCAAGCGCTCGACCTTGCACCCGCACGACGCGATGCTGCGCATCGTCCGCGCCAGCTGGCTGCGCCGCAACGGCGCCGAGGACGCCGCCGCCTACGACCGCGCCCTGGAGACCGGCGGCCCGCTCGAGGGCGAGGAGGTGCCGGGCTATTCCGACGCGGGGCCGGAGGAGCCGGTCAAGGTCAGCGACCGCGTCCTCGCCGGCTTCGGCTGGCAGCGCGACGACGTCAAACTCGTCCAGCAGATGGCCTCCAACGGTTCGGAGCCGGTCGGCTCGCTGGGCTACGACGGGCCGCTTGCGGCGCTCTCACCCGAGCGCCAGAACCTCGCCGACTACTTCAAGGAGACCGTCGCCGTCGTCACCAACCCGGCGATCGACCGCGAACGCGAGATGGAGCACTTCTCCACCCGCACGATCTTCGGCCGTCGCCCCTCGATTACGGCCGCGGGCGAGGACACGGGCACGGTCGAGACCGCCTTCCCGATCATCCTCGGTGGCCACCACGGCCTCGCGCCGCTCTCCGACAAGGCCTACCGCAAGATCGCCCGCGAGCACCGCACCTACCTGCTCGAGGACCTCTGGGAGGAGTTCCGCGGCCGCGCCGACGTCGTCGATATCTCGCTGCTCGAGTCGGAGACGACGCGGGGCGCGATCGAGCGGATCAAGCAGGAGGCGGTGAAGAAAGTCCGCGACGGCGCCGAGCTGCTGGTGCTCACCGATCGCACCATCTACGACGCCGATCGCCGTTTCCTCGACCCGCACCTTGCCACCTCGGCCGTCGACCAGGCGCTGAAGGGCTTCAAGGTCGAGCCGGGCGAGGAGAACCTGCGCCGCCGCTGCGGCATCGTCCTGCGCTCGGCGGCGATCCGCAACGTCCACGACACGATGCTCGCCCTCGGCCTCGGCGCCAACGGCGTCTGCCCCTACACGATGGTCGAAGTCGTCTGTGTCGAGGACTACGAGAGCAACGTCTCCAACCTCTGCGATGCGCTCGAGAAGGGGATCGAGAAAGTGATCTCAACGATCGGGATCCACGAGGTGCGCGGCTACGCGCGCCAGTTCTCCTCGATCGGGGTCAAGCCCGAGCTGGCCGAGATCTTCCTCACCGACGCCTTCGGCGCCTCGGAGTCGGGCGGCGTCGGCTTCACCAAGCTCGATGAGGACACCAACGAGCGCGCCCGCATCCTCGCCGGTGACGAAGAGGCAAAACCGGCGAAGACGTTCCGCTTCTACCCCAAGGTCTACAAGGCGGCGATCGCCACCGCCAACGGCACCGGCAGCTACGAGGAGTACTCGGAGAAGGTGCGCGACCTCGAGCAGCAGAGCCCGATCTCGATGCGCCACATCATGGGCCTGAAGGGTGACCGGGAGCCGATCGCCGACCCGTCGGTAGTCGACGCCGGCGTCGGCCGCCACGACTACCCGGTGGTGATCTCCTCGATGAGCTTCGGCTCGCAGTCCGAGCCGGCCTTCCGCGCCTACGCCGAGGCGGCGAAGTCGATCAACGTGCTCTGCGTCAACGGCGAGGGTGGCGAGATCCGCGACATGTACGGCAACTACCGCAAGTGGCGCGGCCAGCAGGTCGCCTCGGGCCGCTTCGGCGTCTCGGCGGAGATGCTCAACTCCTCCTACCTGGCCGAGATCAAGATCGGCCAGGGCGCCAAGCCCGGCGAGGGCGGTCACCTGCCCGGCAAGAAGGTCTCCGAGAAGGTCGCCGCCGCCCGTAACGCGGCGCCCGGCACCGACCTGATCTCGCCCTCCAACAACCACGACCTCTACTCGATCGAGGACCTCGCCGAGCTGATCGACGAGCTGAAGACGGTCAACCCCGATGTGCGCGTCTCGGTCAAGGTGCCGGTGGTGCCGAACATCGGCACGATTGGCCTCGGCATCGCCAAGGCGGGGGCCGACATCATCACCCTCTCCGGCTTCGAGGGCGGCACCGGCGCCGCCCGCCAGCACGCCCTGCGCCACGTCGGCCTGCCCTCCGACATCGGCACCCGCGCCGTGCACCGGGCGCTGATGGAGGCTGGCATCCGCAACCGGGTCGAGATCTGGGCCGACGGCGGCTACCGTCACGGCCACGACATCGTCAAGCTGCACTGCCTCGGCGCCAACCGGGTCGGCTTCGGCACCCTGGCGATGGTCAGCCTCGGCTGCACGATCTGCCGCGGCTGCCAGCTCGACACCTGTCACGTCGGCATCGCGACCCAGATCGAGACGGTCGAGCAAGCCCAGGAGCACGGGCTGAAGAAGTTCACCCCGCAGGAGGTTGACCTCGCGGCCGAGAGCTGTGCCCGCTTCTTCCAGGCGATGGGCGAGGAGGTCAAGCAGGTCGTCGCCTCGCTCGGCTACGAACGCGCCCAGGACCTGGTCGGTCGCTACGACCTGCTCGAGCAGGTCTCCCACCACGACGCGGTCGACCTGGCGCCGCTGATCACGCCGCTGGAGGAGTTCCTCGACCTCGAGCCGCTGGACCTGCCGGTGGCCGAGGAGCTGGTCGAGAATCGCGCTGAGGCAGGAATGGTCGTCGCCCGCCCGATCCGGATGGAGGCTAAGCAGGCCTCGGCGCAGATCGGCGGCCTCGCCGGCGATATCTGCTCCGGCCGCACGATCCGCAACGAGTTCCCCCGCGCCACCGACGCCAACGACCGCGTGCTCGGCACCGAGCTCTCGGGGGCGATCGCCCGCTCGCGCATCTTCGATGACGGACCGGAGTCAAACGACGACGTGCTCGCCAGTCTCGAGTTCAACGGCGGCTCGGTGGCAGGCCAGGGCCTCGGTGCCTTCAACTCATACGGCGTCTCGATCCGGATCGAGGGCGGTGCCCAGGATGGCGTCGGCAAGACGATGCTGGGCGGCTCGGTTGCTGTGCTGAAGGGCAAAGGCGTCAAGGGCAAGCGGCTCAACGGCTCGGTTGGCAAGTCCTTCGCCTATGGCGCCCAGCGCGGCCGCCTCTACGTCCAGGGCTCGGCCGACTCGCGCTTCTGTATCCGCCTCTCCGGTGCCGACGTAGTCCTTGCCGGCGAGCCCGAAGAGGCAATCGACGACAGCCGCGGCTGCATCGTCGACCGCGCCAACGCCAAGGGTTTCGCCTTCGAGTACATGACCTCAGGCCGCGCCATCGTCCTCGGCGACCTCGGCCCCTGGGCCTGCGCCGGGATGACCGGCGGCCGCGTCTACGTCCGCCACAACGCCTTCGGCATCGACCGCGATGCGATCGTGCGCAGGCTGGGCGAGGGCGCCAAGGTGGAGCTGAAAGAGATCGACGCCGAGGGCCTGCTCGACGTCGACGACCTGCTCGGCAGCTACGCGAGCGAACTGCGGGCGACGGGCCAAGACGAGGAGGCCGACCGTGTGATGGGCCTGGCCTCAGACGCGGCCGGCAACTTCCTAATGGTCGTCCCGCACAAGGTCCAGGCAGACCCAAGCATCTCGACTGAGTGAATCTTGGCGGGGGGAGGGGCGGTGGCCCCTCTGTCGGAACCCGCCGCCCGCACTTTCCGCAAGTACCACGGCGTAGCTCGGCTCACAAGTTCCGTCAGAGGGGCCACCGCCCCTCCCTTCGGAAGCTCTCAGTCGAGACGCTCTTGGGCGAGAAGCTTTTCGGGACGAGAAGGTCCCCAAAGCTTCAGCTGGTTGACGACCGTCCTAAGCACGGGTAGGGAAGAGGGACGAATACCCCTCCTGCGGAACTTGTGAGCCAAGCTGAGACATGAGCCCTGCAGGTTGCGCGGGCGGCGGGTTCCGCAGGAGGGGTATTCGTCCCTCTAACGCTCCCGAGTAAGCAGATCCGCGATCGCCCGAATCTCCTGCAGGAGACCATCGAGCATCTGCTCGTTGTTTGTGTGGATCCGCCACTCGGCGTACTTGCGGTCCTGCTCGACCTGGTTGAGGCGCTGCTCGAGGGCTTCGGTGCGGGCATCGATCCGGTTGATTCGCTTGCTTAGGCGCTTCTCCGTCTTGCGGATTCGCCGCTTTGTCAGGAAGTTGGTCTCCTCGCGGATGGCGTCGAGTTCGCGGCGTAGTGCTGTCTCGTCGACGCCGTTGCCCTGTTCGGAGAGCATCTCCTCGACCCCGCTGCGCACGCGCTCGATCTCCTCGTGGAGGCGTTCGCGGGCGCGCTCGGCAGCTACCTCGGGCGGCTCGGGCGAGGGGTCGCCTGGGGTTGGGTACTGGTCCACGACCCCCATGCTAAGGGCGCCGGTGGCCGGAATCACCGGCAAAGCCGGGCGCCGCCTCCTCTGCTCCCACGAGGACGCGCCAAGCACCACCAGCGATCTCGCGTCCTCATTCCCGCGTCCGGGGGCGGCTAGCGTTCTATAGCGACCAGGTGGAAGCGGCCGATTGCCAGCTCGTCGCCGTCCTCGAGTCGTCCCCAGTCGATGATCTCGCCGTTGAGGAAGACGCCGTTGAGGCTGCGATCGTCGAGCACGCGCAGCGAATCGGGCCGTTCGGAGACGATCAGTGCGTGGCGACGCGAGACGCTGGGATCATCGAGGCGGATGTCGGCGTTTGCGCTGCGGCCGATCCGCGTCCAACCCTCCTCGATCGGGAAGACCTGGATCTCTCCGTCGTCTTTTCGACAGACCAGAAAACGCCCGTCCCGTGGCAGCAGCCCTCGGGCCAGGTCGATCCACTCCGGCGTCGAGGTCGCTTCCGCGACCGCCATTTCGGCGGTTTGGCCATGCTCCTGCATCGGCTCGAAGATCGAGTCGCGCTGAAACTCGCTGGCTCCGCAGCGGGGGCACTCGGGCAAACGATCGTTCTCGCGGAGCGAGAGTTGCGAGCCGCATGAGGCACAAAAAAACGTTCCTGAACCAGGGATCGCGCCTACGTCAAAGCTGTTGCTGCTGGTGCCGGGGCTGACAGTGATGATGGGGTCTCCTTTCCCGGCGCCTCCACAATTAATGGTAGCGCTTCAAGCGCCAACTCGCACAAACTTTTTGACGCATTTTGGTCATTACGGCCAGCGGCGGGCAGTAGGACTAGAATCGCGCCGCCATGGGCCCGGTTAGCGCAGAGATTGAGATCGACGTACCTCGCCAGCGCGCCTTTGAGGCGATCGCCGACCTTTCCCTTCGCCCCGCCTTCACCGATCACTTCCTCGCTGACTTTCACCTGACGCGGATCGAGTCGACGGGGGTTGGCGCCGGGGCGCGGTTCCGCTTCGCCGTCTGGCCGCGGGCGGTCTGGATGGACACGACGATCGCCGAGGCCGACGAGCCGCACCGCCTGCTCGAGCACGGCCGCGGCGGGCGGCTCAACCGGATCCCCTCGACGACCCTGTGGGAGCTGATCGAGGGCCCGGGCGCGCTGACCAAGGTCCGCGTCTCTTACTGGACCGAGCCCTCGAACCGGATAGATCGTGCGCTCGAGCTGCTCTCCGGGGCCTCGATTCCCTACGAACGGCGCTGGCGCGAGGCCCTGCGCCGGCTGCGCGAGCAACTCGAGTCGGGCGAGCTCGACCGGCACCATCTGGCGCTTGCCGGTGGCAACCGCCACGCAACCGGTATTCCCTGAGCCCGGTCTTATAGGCTCTCGCCGCCGATGCCCCGCCGCACCCGACTCGTCCTGACGCTGCTCGCCGCGCTTGCGCTGGCGGTGCTGAGCGTGACCATCTCGGCCTGCGGCTACTCGAGCGACACCAAGGACGTCGTCGAGGGCGAGGTCGTCGAGCTGGGCGATCTCAAATACCAGGTGGTCTTCTCGCGCTTCCTCAACCCCAACGACAACGAGGACTCGGCCTACCTGGTTGGCCAGCCGGCGCCGCAGAAAGGCTCCGCTTACTTCGGCGTTTTCCTCGAAGTCCAGAACAAGAGCGAAGAGAACCAGAAGCTCGCCGAAACCTTCACGATCGCCGACGCTGACGAGGAGACCTTCGACGCGATCCCCAGCGAAAGCCTCTACGCCTTCCCCTTCGGCGGCGAGGTCGAATCGCAGGAACCGATCCCGGCCCCCGACTCAACTCCGCAGCAGGGCCCGATCGAGGGTTCGCTCGTGCTCTTCGAACTTCCTTCATCGGCCTCGGAGAACAGGCCGCTGACGCTCTCGATTGATGGGCCCGAAGGCCCGGCCGAAGTAACTCTCGACCTCTAGATCAGAGTCCGGCCGAGAGAACCTGAGCTGCTGCGGGGGCGGCGACTTCGCCGCCTGCTGCTTCAGCTTCGATCAGCAGCACGCCGACCGCCAGCTTCGCCTTTTCCGCGGGGGCGAAGGCGGCGAACCAAGCGTCCTTGCGTTGCTGGGGATGTTCAGAGTTCTCTTCGCCCGGCCGCGGGCCGAGCTCGGCGGTACCGGTCTTGCCGGCCACCTGGGCCTCGGGAATCGCGCCGGCGGTGCCGGTGCCGCCGGTGACGACGCCGATCATCAGTTCGGTCAGTTCGTCGGCGATCTTCTTCGACATCACCCGCACCGGCTTCGTCTCGGGTCGCAGCTTCTTGTTGGCGACGATCGAGGTCGGTTCGCGCACGCCGCCGTTGGCGATCGTCTGCGCCACCGTCGCCATCTGCAGCGGTGTTGCCAGCACTTCGCCCTGGCCGATCGCACTGACGCCGAGGTCGAGTTCATCGCCGATTTCGGTCGGGATCGTCGATTCTTCCGGGTCGACTTCGGCGACGATCCGGGAGGCGTAGAGCGTCGGCGGCGAGTTGAAGCCGAACCGTTCCGCCACCTCGACCAGTTCGTCGTTGCCGATCTTCGGCCCGAGCGGGGCGAAATCGGCGTTGCAAGACTCGGCAAAGGCTTCGCGGAAGCTGCCACCGCAGTACTCGCCGTTGGCGTTTTCGATGAAGCGGCCGCCGACGTTGACCCCGTCGGTGATTTCGAATTCGTCGTCGAGGGAGACGACGCCCTTCTCCAGGGCCGCGGTCGTCGTGATCGTCTTAAAGGTCGATCCGGGCGGCTGCGGGGCGGAGAAAGCCTGGCCGGCGAGGGCGCGGACGTCGCCGTTGCGCGAGTCGAGCAGGGCGATCCCGCCGACCCGTCCAGCCAGTGCGGAGACCGCGGTTTCCTGTAGGCCGGGATCGATCGTGGTCTTCACCGGCGCGCCAGCGGTGGGATCGGCCTTGGCGATCGTGCGGGCGCCACTGCCATCTTCGCTCACCGCCAGCAGCGAGCCGCCCGGCTTGCCGGCGAGGCGGGCGTTGAAGGCCCGCTCGAGGCCGCTGACCCCGACCGGGGTATCGGGGGCAAACCCCTTGCGGGCGAGCGCCTCGGCATCGTCTTCTTCAGCGGTGCCGACTTCCCCGGTGACGTCGATCGCCGAGCTGCCGAGCGGGTGGGCGCGGGCTTCGGCCGGGCCCTCGGCCAGCGGCGTGCCGTCGGCGGCGAGGATCGGCGCCCGGGGGGCGAGCTCGGTCTGGCTTTCGAGGTGCTCGCCGCTGTGCAGGCCGGGGAAGACCAGGCTCGGGTCCCAGGCGATGCCGCCTTCGTCGAAGGGCAGTTCGACCGTGCCTTCGACCGTGCCGAAGGCGACGGTGCCGGCGACGACCTCCACTGGTACCACCGTCGACCCATTCCTCGATGTTTCGTCGGAGGGTGAGTCGGGGTCGAGCGAGCGCTGGGTCGAGACCATCTTTGCGTCACGGTAGGCGAGGACGAAGTCGTTGAGCTCGATCGCTCGCTGGGAGGCGGGGTTCAGCTCCTTGTACATCGCTGCGAAATCGTTGCGCTGCCAGGCGTCTGCGAAGCGTTCGGCTGTTTCCTTGTTGGGTGAGCCGGGTGCGCCCGCAACTGCGCCAACCACGAAGGCGACCAAGGCGATCAGTGCAAGTGGCAGCGTGCGGGTGGCGATGCGTCGCCGCCGCTCCACCTCGGGGGTGAGGGGACTCATTTTGCTTGAAAGGTAGTGGAGCGGGCGGGTGCCCCTCCTGCTTGCTGGGTTTTTCGCCTGGCGCTCTGCGTTACTCGCTGAGTGGTCTGTGCGAAAAACATGACGCCGCTGCGCAGGAGGGGCACCCGCCCGCTCTTTCCTGCTTCCATTCTTGGATGACCGTGCTCGACTTCGGGATCGTCGCCTTCACCCTGGCTCTTGGGCTTTGGGGGTACCGGCAGGGCCTGATTGTCGGGACGTTGACGCTGATCGGGTTTGCTCTGGGAGCTTTTGCGGGAAGTCGGATTGCGCCTTTGGTGCTTACCCAAGGAGCGGAGTCGCCCTATGCGCCGCTTTGCGCCGCTCTGGGGGCGCTTATTGGTGGGGCACTGGTGGCGGTGACTCTGGAGAGCATGGCGCTTGGGTTGCGCTCGCGGTTGATTCGGGGGACCGGGGTTTTGCACCTGGCCGACGGGGCCGGTGGTGCGGCGCTGGTTGCCTCTGTGGCGCTTGGCGTTGTCTGGGTCTTTGGCGCTGTTGCCCTGCATGCGCCCGGGACGGCGCAGCTGCGCGCCGATGTGCAGCGCTCGGTGATCCTGCGCAGCCTCAACGAAGTACTGCCGCCCTCGGGGCCGATCCTGCATGCGCTTGACCGGGTCGACCCAGCCCCTTCAATCATCGGGCCGGCCACGCCGGTGGCAGCGCCCGATTCGGCGATCGTCTCCGATCCGGATGTGGTTAGCGCCGGCGGCTCCGTGGTTCGGGTTCTGGGGACCGCCTGTGGCTTGGGTGTCGAGGGCTCGGGCTGGGTCGCCGGTCCGGGGCTGGTGGCCACCAACGCCCACGTCGTCGCTGGCGAGGACGACACCACCGTGACGAGCCCGGAAGGGGCCTCGCTCGACGCGACCCCGGTCTACTACGACCCCGAAAACGACCTCGCCCTACTGCACATTGAGGCCGAACTACCGGCACTCACGCTCGCACCCGATCCGACCTCTGGTACCTCAGGGGCGGTACTCGGCTATCCAGAGAATGGTCCCTACGCCGAGTCCCCTGCCCGTCTGGGCGAGACCCAAGAAACGATCAGCGAGGACTCCTACGGCCGCGGCCCGATCCGCCGCCCAATCACCTCCCTACGAGGCAGCGTTCGCAGCGGCAACTCGGGCGGCCCCCTCGTAGACAGCCGGGGCCGAGTCCTGGGCACCGTTTTCGCTGCAACCACAGCCGGCGCCCCGGGCGGTTTCGCGGTCCCCAACGAAGTCATCGAAGCTGCCCTGCGCGAGACGGCTTCCCCGGTAGAAACGGGCCCCTGCACAAGCTGACGCCAGGAGGGCCTCGCGGATAGGCGGGTGGCGGTTCATGCGGTTGGGGTGGCCGATCAGGTCTGGTCGCTAGAGGAGATCGCCGCGCTGCTGGACCGAGCTAGTAGTTAGCGAGTCTTGTTGGTCCACACTAGCGGGACTATGGACTCGGTTTTTTCGATCCGCATAGCTGCCCTTTCTCGCGCTTGGTTGCTCAATTATCCTTGAGTATTTATTTGACCTTAGCGCCGACGGCTTGCGCAGTCAACGGCTCAAACTGACCCACCACCCGGCCACCCCATCACTTACGTTCAGTAAGCTCATTGTTGCTGCATGGAGGCCGGGTCCCAGACCCAAGATCAAGCCGTTAATGGCGTCTGCCCGCTCTTTCATGCGGCGATCGAGCTGATCGGCAAGCGTTGGACCGGGGCAATCATCAGCGCTCTGACCGAGGGCCCGTTGCGCTTCGGAGAGCTAGCTCGGGCTGTGCCAGGTCTCTCCGATCGCTTGCTCTCACAGCGTTTGCGGGAGTTGGAGGATGAGGGACTGGTCGAGCGTGAGGTTGAAGCCGGCACGCCGGTGCGCGTCACCTATTCGCTGACCGAGAAGGGCGCCGAGCTGCGTCCGGCGATCAGTGAGTTGAAGCAGTGGGCCAAGCGTTGGCATCAAACCGGCTGATCGCCTGGGTAGCCTCACCGCGTGGACGGAGAGGGAACATCGGCAGCTGAGTTGGGGGCCAAGTCCGGGCCCGATCTGCCAGGCCCCTTCGCCGTCGGCCGCTACGCGCGCAAGCTGCAGGAGGAGATGCGGCGGCGGGCGCGAGTGCTGTTGGTCGGCGAGGTGACCGGCGTTGGCCGCAGCAAAGTTCAGGCTTACTTCGAGCTGCGCGACGGCGAGGGGGCGCTGCCCTGCGCGATCTGGTTCGATGACCTCGAGAAGGCGGCGCTGCCCGGTGGCGCTCTCCGCGACGGCGCCGAAGTAGTGATCGCCGGCGGGCCCGACTACTACCCGGGCGGCGGCCAGGCATCGCCGAACTTCTCTTTTCGGGCCACGCACGTGCGCCTTGCCGGCGAGGGCGACTTGCTGGCGCGGCTTGAGGCGCTGCGCAAGCAGCTTCAGAAGGAGGGTCTGTTTGAGCTGCAAAAGCAGCTGGCGCGGCCGTTGCTGCCGAAGACGATCGGGGTCGTCACAGCCGAGTCCGGCGCTGCCCGCCGTGATCTGCTGGCCGGGCTCGAGCGCCGCGGTTGGCGCGGCACGGTCGTCTGGGCTTTCGCCCCGGTACAGGACCGCCACGCGGCGCCGCGGATCGCGGCGGCGATTCAGGATCTCGCCGCACAGCCGCAGGTCGAGGCGATCGTCGTCACTCGCGGCGGCGGCAGTCTCGCCGACCTCTGGGCTTTCTGCGACGAGACGCTCTGCCGCACGGTTGCGATGCTGCGTGTGCCGGTGATCAGCGCCGTCGGCCACGAGCGCGACTCGACCTTGATCGACGACGTCGCCGCGGTCGCCTGCTCGACGCCGACGCACGCTGCCGAGGCTGCGGTACGGCTCGACTGCGTTGCGGCCCGCGGCGAGCTCGACCGCGGCGTCGCTTCCTTGCGGCGGGCGGCCGAGGGCGCCGTCAAGGCGCGCACCCCGCATCTGGTCGCCTTGGCGCGGGGTCCGGCGCGAGCGCTGCGGCGTGAGCGGCTCGGGCTCAACCAGAAGACGCGCGAGATTCGCGCCGCATCCGAACGCGGCATCGCCGAGCGGCTCGGCTTCCAGCGCCGGCTCGCCACCGTCGTCCTCGAACGGGCGCGCCAGCGTGCTGCCGGAGCGGAAATGGATAGACGCCGCGCGGCGCTGCACCGGGCCGAGGTCGCGCTCCGCGCCCACGAACCTGAGCGGACGCTGGAGCGCGGCTATGCGCTGGTTGAGGCGGGAGAGGGCGAGCCGGTGAGCAGTGTCGCCGAGGCAGTCGCCGCCAAGCGCGTCAAACTGCGCTTCGCCGACGGCAGCGTCGGCGCCAAGATTGAGGAGCCCGATTGAGCGAGAAACCCGACAGCTACGAGGCGGCGGTGGAGCGTCTGGAGCAGATCATCGACCGCCTCGACTCAGGTCAGGCCGGTCTGCGCGAGACCCTCGACCTCTGCAGCGAGGGTCGCGACCTGGTCACCTACTGCAGCGCTGAGCTCGATGCCGTCGGCGAGGGCCTGAAGGAGCTGAAGCTCGACGAGCTGGCAACCAAGCTCGACACCAAGGCGGTCTGACCGGCGCTGGCCGGCGTCCTCGGTCGCTCACGTGCGGAGCACGCTTCGCTCCCTGTGTCCTTTGGCTAGCTTGGTCAGACCGCCTTGGTGACTCGGAGGATCTCGGCTTCAAGCATTTTGCGGCTGGCGACGATCTCATTCGCACACCATCTGGCGAGGACCGGCTCCGCGGGACGCTCAAGGAAGACGTACGCCAGCTCGACCTCCTCGACTTCCCGCGCCTCGGCGACGGCGAGTGCATAAATCGCCTGTTGGATCTCGTAGCGGCGCGCGAGCTCGGCGACCGACGAGCCGTCGACCCTGTCGGTCTTATAGTCGACGATCAGCGGCGGCTTGCCTTCTTCCTCGACCAGCAGGTCGATCGAGCCGCGCAGGACGGTGTTGGCTACTTCGATCAGCAGCGGCACCTCGGCCCGACTGCTCGCGTCCCGCACTCGTTCGGCAAAGAAGCTGGACTCGAGCCAGGCTTGGAACGGGGCGAGCAGTGCCTCTTCGGCCAGGCCGGAGTCGGCGCCGACCTCCGCTGACATTGCTATCCGGCGGACCAGCTCCGGGCTTGGCGCTCGCCACGCGTTGGCCTGGCTCCACTCGAGCAGCGAGTGGACCGCCCTTCCTCGCACCGCCCCCCCGTCGACCTCGGCACGTTCGTCGCTGCTCTCTTCGCGGAGGGCGCGGTCGCTTTCGACCAGCCGTTCTTTGGGACCTTCGCCTTGGGCCGAGATCGCGGTGTAGGAGAGTGGCCGCGTCGTCGCCCTGGGGCCTCTTCGGGCAACCAGGGGTGCGGGCCCTTCACCGTCGTCTCGTACCTCGTCCGGCTCCTTGCGCACCGCGGTCAAGCTCGTCGCCTGCTCGACCGAGGCTAGGTTCACGCGGACCGCGATCTCGCTGGGCTCGAATATCGCATCCAGGCCCGGCCGAGTTTCGGGGGCCGCGACGACGACGGTCGAGTCGCGCTCGCGGTCGATCTCGAAGCCGGCGACGATCCGCTCGATCACGGCCTTGCCGTGACTTTCCCGGGATGGGGAAGTGGGGCTGATCACGCCGCTCAGCAGCAGCCGCTCGCGCGCTCGCGTCGCGCCGACGTGGAAAAGGCGGAGCTCCTCCTCGGCCTGGCGGCGCTGGGCGTCCTCGCTGAGCTCGCGCTGCGCGTAGAGGTCGATCCCGCGGGCGCCGAGCCGGCGCAGCTGCATCCCCACGCGCGGCGCCTCCAGCTCGCGGCCAAGGCTGAGCATCGGGGTGCGCGCGGCGGGAAGCAGGCCGCGTGAGAGGTGGGGGATCGCGACCACGTCGAACTCGAGCCCCTTGGCGCTGTGGATGGTCATGATCCGCACCCCGTCGTGACCCTCGACCGCGGTTGCCGCCTGTGCGTCGGCGTCGGCATCGGCGCGGGCGGCGAGGAAGTCGAGCAGGCCGCGCAGGTCGCGGCCCTCGGCGGCCTCGAACTCGGCGGCGAGGCGCATCAGCTTGCGCACGTTGGCGAAGCGGCTCTCGCCGGCGCGACGCATAAGCACGGCGAGGTCGTAGCCGGTCGCGGTCACCGCAGCGTCGATCAGGCCGGCGAGCGAGAGCGAGGTGGCGCGGCGGCGCAGTGCGGCGAGTGTCTCCGCGAATCTGCACAGCAGCGAGAGCTCAGTCGCCGGGATCTGCGCGAGTCGCTCGCGATCGGCGCGCTCGTCCTCGCCCAGGTCCGCCACCTGCTCCACGGTCGGCCAGATGTGGCGGCCCCTGCCTGCCGCGGCGCGCAGCAGCCAGAGCGTGTCGGGGGTCACCCCGCAGGCGGGCGAGGCGAGCGTCCCCAGCAGCGCCTGGTCGTCGAGCGGGTTGGCGATCGTCGCCAGCAGCGCGCAGACGTCGGCGACCTGCTGCTGTGACCAGTAGCCGCGGCCGCCGACGACGTAGGGGCGCAGGCCGGCCCGCTCCAGCGAGTCCTCGTGGGCGTCGAGGCGGGTGAAGGCGCGCAGCAGCACGACCATTGCGCCGCGCTCGACGCCCTGATCGGCCAGCTCGCGCAGCCGCGCGGCGAGGAAGCGGGCCTCGGCCAGCTGGTTGGCGGGTGTGCGGGCGTCGGTCGCCGGATCCAGCTCGATGCCGTCCTCGTCCCAGCTCTCGCGGCCGGTGAGCAGTATCTCCACCGCCGGCCCCTCGCCGGGCGGCTGCGGCTTGCTGGGGGGAGCGCCGACCCGCAGCGGCGTGTAGCGGTCGAGCAGCCGCTCGCCGATCGCGTTGACGGCACCGATTACCTCGGGGCGGGAGCGGAAGTTGCCGCTGAGAGGGAGGACCTCGCCGGACGCGCTTGCCTCGATCGCCCCTCGCCGCTCGCGGAAGACGTCGAGGTCGGCGTGCCTGAAGCCGTAGATCGACTGCAGCTCGTCGCCGACGACCATCAGTTGGGTCCCCGGTCCGCGCAGCGACTCGATCAAGCTCAGTTGCAGGCGGTTGGTGTCCTGGAACTCGTCGACCAAAAGATGACTGAAGCGGACCCGGTAGGCCGCCCCAGTCTCGGTCCGCTCGAGTAGCCGCGCCGCCAGCAGCTGCAGGTCCTCGAAGTCGATCCCGGCGCGCCTCTGCTTGGCGACGCCGAAGCGCTCGGAGAACAGCCGCAGTAGCTCGGCGACGTGCCGGTAGGCGCGGCCGCCCTCGCCGGCCTCGGCGACGCGGCTCAGGGCGGCGTCGATCGCGTCTTTGTAGGCGGCCAGCGGCTTTGCCTTGCTCGCGGTTCGCAGCGAGGCCATCTCGTCGAGGCCGGGGGATCCCTCCGTGCTTTCAAGGAGGTCGAGCGCCCGCTCGACCAGCTCGTGGTTGGCGCTGCCCGGCTTCAGCTCGCCGATCGTCTCAGCGGCAACCGCCGCGGCCTGCCGCAGCGCCCCCGGCACGTCCGGCTCGGGTGGCTCGGGCAGCCGCGGCTCGGCCTCACCGCGGCTGCGCAGCTCAGCGTGCACGCCGAGCACGATGCCCCGCAGCCCGCCGATGTCGAATGCGGCGACGGTGTCTTCGCGCTCCCGGTCGCCTCCCGCCAGGAAGGCTTCGAGCGCGTCGTCAAAGGCCTCGACCGCGGCCCGCTCCGTCTCCGGCGCGTCCAGCACCCGGAACCTCGGATCGATGCCGACCGCGACCGGATGGGCGGAGAGCAGTCGGTTGCAGAAGCCGTGGATCGTCATCACCCAGGCGCTGCCGAGCGTCGGCAGCAGCTCCTGGGCGCGCGCCGACCCCGCTTCAGCGCGACGCTCGATCTCGGCGCGGATCCGCTGGCGCAGCTCCGCCGCCGCCTTGTCGGTGAAGGTGAAGGCGAGGACGGCACCAGGGGAGATGCCCTGTTCGCAGACCAGCCGGCAGTAGCGATCCACCATTACCCCGGTCTTGCCGGTTCCGGCGCCTGCCTCGACCATGACCTCGGACGCGGTCGCCTCGATCGCTGCTCGCTGCTCCTCGGTCGCCCGCCGCTCGCTCATCACTCCTCGTCCCCTTCGTCGATGAGTGGCTCGACCGGCGCGCGGTCGCGCCGGCAGATCGGCGCGAAGTCGCAGAACGGCGGGCAGACGCCGTGGTCGCGCAGGCCCGGGCGGGGCCCGGGGTCGCGGTCGATCTGCCCGCTTCGCATCCGCGTCACGATCGCGCCGGCGCGGCTCCGTGCGTCGAGGAGCAGCTCATCGAACTCCTCCTCGCTGACCTTGTCGGTCTTGGAGAGCCGGTACCCGTCGAGGTCGGCCGCGGCTTCCTCGAGCACGAGGCCCCGCGGTCGGCGCTGCGAAGTGGCGCGCAGCGGGTGGTAGAGGCCGCCGACGATCTCCGTCCCCCAGAGCTCGGCGACGGCGATCAGGTAGAGCTGCAACTGCAGCTTCGCCTCCTCCTCGAGCTTTTCCCGGGCGGAGACCTTGCTCGAGAGCTTGTAGTCGAGGACGAGAGCGCGGCCGTCGGGCGCCCGGTCGACCCGGTCGATCGCGCCGTGTAGGCGCCAGCCGTCGAGCTCGAGGACCGGCTGCTCCACTTCCTCGGACTCGGAGAACCCCGCCTCCAGCAGCCACGGCTCGAAGCCCCCCGTCTCGCGGCGTGACTCCTCGGCGAGGAAGCGGCTGAGCAGTCCCTTGATCCGGGCCAGCATCGCCCGCTCGGCCGGGTGCTCGCCGAGCTCCTTCGCCGCCGCGATCGCGTCGACCAGCTCGTGGCTGCGGGCGATCCAGGCGCCCAGGGAGTCGGGGCGGGGGAGCGGGTCGCCCTCGGGGCGCTCCTTGTAGAGGTCGTAGAGGGCGGCGTGCATGATGCCGCCCTGGACGAGCGGGTCGGGAGGTGGGTCGAGCGGCTGCGGCGAGAGCTCGTGCGAGACGAACCAGCGGTAGGAGCAGACGTCGAAGCCCTCCAGGGTGGTGCCGCCGTAGGCGTGGACATCGCTGAGTGACGCGATTACGGACGGGTTCGAGATCGGCCCCGGCGCTCGCGTCGCGGCCTCGGTGGTGAGGGCGGTTGCCAGGCGCCCCTTGATCCGGTCGGCGGTCGGGTCATCGGCACCGGCTGCGTCGAGCAGTCGGTCGGGGTCGGCGCTCGGGCCGCGAGCGGCGATCGTCCGCGCCAGCTCGGTCTCCGACGGCGCCTCGCCGAGGCGGTGAACCACCTCGGCGAGGCCGCGCCCGCGGACCTTGTCCTCGGTTGGCTCCAGCAGTTGCCTGACGTCGCTGAGAAAGGGGGAGGGCGCCTCCGCGGCGCCGTTCTCGTCGCTGTCGCGGTAGGAGAGGAAGAGGCGCCGTTTGGCCAGCGCTAGGCAGGCGTGGAAGAGGTAGCGCTCCTCGGCCTCGTCGGCGTGGCGCGGCTGCAGGCCCAGAGACTCGCGCTGGCGCTCGGAGAGGAACGGGTCGGAGTGCCCGGCGCCGCGCGGGAACTCCCCGTCCTGCAGGGAGGCGACGAAGACGTTGTCGAAGCGCGCCGCCCGCACCCGGCGCGGGTCGGTGATCCTGACCCGGTCCTCGACCGGCCCGCTCCAGACCCGTACGGCGATGCTGGCCACCGCCTGGGCGATCGATTCAGGCAGCGGCGCCAGGCCATCGAGCGCGGCGCGCTCGGCCATCGCGGTTGCGATCGCCGCCGCGGCGCGCGCCTCCAGTTCCGAGCCGACGCGGGCTCCCATTGCCGCCGCGAGCTTGCCGACTGCCGCGGCCAGGTCGGCGGGACGGCCCGCCACCTCGCGGATCCGGGCGACGTCGTCCGGCGGCTCCTCGTGCTCCTCCTCCCAGAGTTGGAGCGCCTCCGCTGCGGTCTGGACGCGATTGCGGCGCAGCCTGCGCTCGAACCAGTCGACCCGCCCTGGCGAGGTGCCCGAGGGGCCGCGCAGATAGCGCAGCAGGTCCGTCGCGCGGCTGGTTCCCAGCATCGCCTCGAGCAAGGCCGTGAGTGAGCCTCCAACTGAGGTGGTCGCGACCGGGATCTCGGCCTCGAGCGCGGTCGCGATGCCGTAGGACTCGAGGATCGAGGCAATCAGCGGGCCGCGCCGGGCTGGGTCGCGGACGACGATCGCGATCTGCTCCGGATCGGTCCCGCCGACGAGCAGCCGCGCCACCTCGACCGCGATCGCCTCGGCCTCGCCGCGCTCGCCGGCAGAGCGCAGGAAGACGAGGCTCTCGTCGAGGGGCATTTGTGCCGCTGGCTCGATCGCGCCGAAGCCTCGCTCGAGGCCGAAGAGGAGGGGCGAGTCGGTGTTGCCGGGGTCGGCCGTGGTCGGCTCGACGGAGTCGACGCCGATCTCCTCGAGCGAGGCGAGCAGCGGGGCGTTGCGGCCCGCGAGTGCCGTGTGGCCCCGCTCGAAGGGCAGCGCCACGGTCACCTCCGCGACCGCGGCGAGGGGGCGGATCAGGTCCAGCTGGTTGCGCGTCAGGTCGTCGAGGCCGTAGAGGAAGACCGGTCGCCGCCAGAAGCCGGGCCCGCCCTTCAACAGGGCGATCGCGTCGCGAGCGATGCCGTGGGCGTCGACGGTCCCGAGCCCGTCGCGCACCCTTGCGTAGGCGGCAAACAGAGTCGCGATGTCGCCGAGGTAGGCGGAGCCCTCGAGGGTCCCGGCTGCCGCTTCGACGTCCGCCGGCTCGAGCCCCGCGCCCTGGAGCTCGTCGAGTAGCCGCTCAAGCGCCAGTGGGAAGCCCGGATGGCGGATCGAGCCGCGTAGCGGACCCATCTGCTCCCGGGCGCCAACCACCGCCGCTGCGACGGCGCCGAGGCGCTGTGCCGGGGTGAGGACGGCGCCCGGAGGCGCGCCGCCCGCCGTGGCCACGGTCGCGAAAAGACCGCCGAAGGTCATCACGTCCGCGCCGAGGACCGCGCCCCCTGCACAGAGCTCGCGCTCGAAGGCGTAAACGTCGTCGAGGGTGGGAACGACGAGGACCGGATCGCGGTCGAGCACGGCAATTAGCGCACGCCTGATCCGGCCCGCGCGGCCCGAGTTCGGAGGTCCGTGGATCAGCTTCAGCGACACACCTTCACCTTATGTCTGCCTCCGGCGCGTCCCGCCCGCAAACTGCGGCATTGCGCCCCAGTTTTGGCGTCTACCGCCCCCTCTAAATTGCACGGCAGATGGCTCTCTGCTTCGTAGACCCAGCCGACGCGATCCGCGCGATCTCGGACTCGATCGGCCGCGAGGCCCGGCGTCAGCTGCTCGGCGAGGCGGTGCGCTCCTGGGTCGACGAGATCCCCGACCAGGAGCTCGAGACTCACTACGCCAAGGCCCTCTCCGAGCTCGACGAGCACGACCTCTCGATGCTCGCCGCCTGGCACGGCTCACTAGAGGTCGGCCACCCGGTCCCCAACCGCGACTTCCTCATGGGCGCCTTCGGCTCCCTCGGCGAGAACCGCCGCGAGGCAATGAAGCTCGCCGCCGGCTTCCGCGGCGAGGAGGCGGTCGACGCCGGAGTCACCGAGGAGGACGCCCTGGAGCTCGTCCTCGGCCTGCTTTCACCCGCTCGCCAGATGGAGCTGGCCCTCGAGGCCGTAGAGCTCTACATCTGGGACCGCGCGGGCTCCGACAACTAGTTGCCCTAACCATCTGTCATACGTGCTAGCTTGTTCGTATGACGATGCTCAGCTTTCGCGTTGCTGACACCGAGGCCGCCGAGGTCCAGCGGTGGGCAGAGGCTCTTGGCCTTGACAGATCGGAGCTATTGAGGGATGCCCTCCATCGGCATCTAGTTCGACTTCGCAGCGAGATCGACGCGACAACTTGGGAACGAATTCCGTCCACTGACGCGGAGCAATCTCTTGCACAGATTGCAGATTGGGGGCCGGCAGAGGATTGGGCAGAGTGGGGCGATGCAACGAGGTGAGATCTGGTTTGCCGCGACGCCTGGGGGCGATCGTCCGGTACTGATTCTCACCCGCGACCCGGTTGCCGACCGGATTCAGTCCGTAGTAGTGGCTGCGCTGACGCGGACGCGGCGTGAACTGGTCTCAGAGCTGGTTTTGACTGCGACTGACGATGGTCTCCCCACTGACTGCGTAGTGAACTTTGACAACGTCCATACGGTCCCCCGGGCTTCCTTTCGACGCCGCATCACTTCGTTGTCAGACGTGCGCATGGGACAAGCGTGCCGCACGCTCCGCGACGCGATTGGTTGCTGAGTTCCAGCCTCGTTCGGTACTGCTCTTCCATCTCACGATCTGACGCTGGTCGTCGTTGAATAGGAATGGACCGTCGAGATGTCGAAATTCGCTCCGACCAAGACCCGTGCGCCGCGTGGCTCTATCCGGCGGCGGGCGCTGCTATCGAGGCTCCGATGGTGGTTATGGCTCACGGCCTTTCGGGGACTCGGCGAGACCGGCTTGGGGTCTTTGCAGAGCGCTTTGCGGCCGAGGGCCTCACCGCCCTCGTCTTCGATCACCGCGGATTTGGTGACAGCGGCGGAGAGCCCGATCTCTTTGATCCGGCGCGGCAGCTCGAGGACTGGCGCGCGGCCATCGCGCTCGCGCGCTCGCTGCCTGGGGTCGATGCCTCCAAGGTTGCGACGTTTGGTTCGTCCATGGGAGGGGGCAACGCCCTCGCTGCGGCTGCGGAAGACTCCAGCGTGGCTGCGGCGATCAGCCAGGTGCCCTTCCTCGACATCGTCCGCCAGGCATATCGCTCCTCTCCGCTCGTTAGCGCCCGGATGCTCGCCGCCGCTGCCCGGGGAGCTCACCTGCCCGCGGTGGGTCAGCCAAACGAGCCGGCGCTGATCAACGCACCGGGTGGGGAGGAGGGCTGGCGCCGCGTCGTCGCGATCGGCGAGGACTCGCGCTGGCGCAACCGCGTCTCCTCACGCTGGTTGCTCGGCGCTCCCTACCGGCCCGCCAAGCACGCCGCCAAGCTCCACTGCCCCTGGCTCGTCTGCGTCGGCGAGGCGGATCGCGTTGCCAAGCCCGGCCCCGCGATCGCCGCGGCGAAGCGTGCTCCCAAAGGTGAGCTACGCACCTACCCCGGCGTCGACCACTTCGACATTTACGACGGCCCCGCACACGAGGCTGTCGTCGCCGATGAGGTCGAGTTCCTGCGCCGGCACCTGCTCTAGTTCAGCGCGGCGCGGATCTCCGGGATCGCCTGCTCGTTCTCTTGGAAGTGGACCGCGTTGAGACCGGCTTTGCGGGCGCCTTCGATGTTGACGAGGACGTCGTCGATGAAGAGGCAGGCCTTGGCGGGCTGGTTGATCCGCTCAAGGGTCAGCTCGTAGATCCGCGATTCGGGCTTGCGGCAACCGACGAAGCCGGAGTCGACGACGGTCTCGAAGATCTCGTCGACCGGCAGCATCGCCCGCCAGAGCGGCTCCCACTCCTGCACGTTGTTGGTCAGCATTGCCATCCGGTAGCCCTCGTCCTTGAGCGCCCGCATCAGCTCGATCATCGCCGGGTTTGGTTCCAGCGCCTCGAAGTAGATCTCTTTGAAGCGGTGCATCTCGGGACGGTGGCCGAGCAGGGGCTCGAGGTGGTCGGTGAGCACCTCTAGGAAGGCGACCTCGGTGATCTCGCCCCGCTCCATTTCGTAGAGCGGGTTGTCGCCATTGGCCTCGCTTGCCGCCTGCATCGCCTTGCCCAGCGTTTCGGTCGTGATCCCGGTCTGGTCCTGGAAGGCCATGAAGGATTCGATCAGCGGCGTGGTCAGCACGCCGCCGAAATCGCAGACGATCGCCTCGATCTTGGTCTCAGCCATCGTCGCGCACGATCTCGTAGTGGCCGAGCCCCTCACGGCCCTCGAGCGACCAGCGGAAGAAGGCGATCTCCGCCTGCAGGCCGGGGTGGTGCACCGAGCTGGCGCTGATCAGCGTCCCGGCCCCGCGCAGCGGTTGGCCCTCGTCGCCGTCGAGCCAGAGCTCCAGCGTCGCCCGTCGCTGCACGCCATCGGGCCCGTACTCGGTCGAGAGCAGCGTCTCGGCAACCTCGGCCGGGGCGCCGTCGGGCCCGCAGAGCACAGCGGCAACGACCTCCTCGCCGTGGCCAGCGGCGGTCCCGGGCCGAACGGCGCTCAGCGCCAGCAGCCCGCCGTCGGAGAAGGCGATCCCGATCGACCGCCGCACGACTTGTCCTTGCTCGCTCATCGACCGGCAGCCTATTGGCGGGAAATGGGGTCGTGCGGCCCGGCGGGTTAGATTGCTCGCGATGAACCCGGTCGCCGTTCGAGCCGCTGATCCCGAGCGAGACGCCGCAGCCTGCGCGTCGATCTACGCCCCGTACGTCGAGTCCAGCACCACCTCCTTCGAGGAGCACGCGCCGAGCACGGAGGAGGTTGCTGCGCGAATCGAGCGGGTCGCGAGGACCCACCCTTGGCTCGTCGCCGAGCACGACGGCGAAGTCCTCGCCTACGCATATGCCTGCCCGCACCGGCAGCGGCCCGCCTATCGCTGGGCGGCGGACGTCTCGGTCTACGTGGCGGACACCCAACATCGCAAGGGAATAGGGCGGAAGCTCTACGAGGATCTCTTCGAGCGTCTCCGCCACCAGCGTTACCGCATCGCCTGCGCTGGCATCACCTTGCCGAACGAGGCCAGCGTTCAGCTGCACGAGAGGCTGGGATTCGTAGAGGTCGGCGTCTACCGACGCATCGGCTGGAAGGCGGGTGCCTGGCGCGACGTCGGTTGGTGGCAGCTGGACCTGGCGCCGGGTGCTGGAGAGCCTCCCTCCGAGCCGCTGGCGCCCGGCACGCCTTAGCGGCCGAGTACCATGGGCCGATGCCTGACAACGAGACAGCGGTGCTCACAGAAGACGATGTAATCGAGGCGCTCGAGGAGGTCATCGATCCCGAGCTGGGACTCGATTTCGTCTCCCTCGGCCTGGTCTACGACGTGGAGATCGAGAAGGAGGAGGTCTTCGTCACCTTCACCCTGACGACCCCAGCCTGCCCGATCGGCCCCCAGGTCTCCGAGCAGATGAAGGAGTTCGTAGGCGACCTCCCCGGAGTCTCCGCCGTGCACCCAAAGATGGTCTTCGACCCCCCCTGGTCACCGGAGATGATGACCGAGGACGCCAAGTTCGCACTTGGGTTCTAGGCGGGGTTTGGGGGGTCAGTGGGGGGTCATAGGGGGTCAATTCTGTCCCCATGCCGTCCCCACGGATATGTGGATCGGCGACCTCTAGACCGTGCGCACTCAAGACCTGAAGACGCGACGGCGCCGGTAGTCGAGGATCTGCGGACCACCTCCGACAAGGGCGTTTTGACCCTAGTCCGAATCGCCGGATTCCGTCTTTCGCTTCTCCTGTTCTTCTATTGCGAGACGTACCGGCTCCGGCAGTTCTAGATTTGGCAGCCACTGAACCCGAAAAACTGTCTTCCAATCGTGCTGAAGGACTGGAGTCAACTCGATGATGTCTGCGGCGGTGAACAGCTGGCTGTATTTCTTGAACAGCGTCCCAACGAGGTCGATGGCATCGTGGACCTCGTTGAGCGTTGGAAGCTCGCTGCCCGATTTCTTCGGCGCTGGGGGCGGGCCCCTGCCGATCACGCTGGCGTCGAAGTGCGCGACGTGCTTATCCACATAACGCCGGACCTTCTCGGAGCCCTCCCGTAGCTCGGCCAGATCAGCTGCTGTGATCGAGGGGTCGATGTGGTGGCCGACCGACCCGCCGAGGTTGTCGTCCCAGTACTGTCCCCCCGCCTTCTTCCAGTAGGCCTTGTCATCCTCGTCGTGGTCATCCTGCTCCAAATCGAGACATGCCAGTCGCGCGTCAAGATCTCCGGCGTCTGGGTGATCTCGTGGATGAGCCGGCCAAGGCTCGCAGCCTGCTTGTCTACGTCGGCCTGCCTTCTCACCGCGCCCGCCTGAGTCTTGGCGTAGATGTCGAACGGCCATTCCCAGAAGTAGGAGCTAGTCCCTTCAGTTGCTCGTTGTCGTCCACAATCTCGTGCATCTCTCTCCAAACGAAGCGCTGGAGGTGCATCGAATAGACGTCGCCGGAGATGCCCTTTTCGAGCCAGTGCTTCCACTTGTCGATCCGCTGGTCGACCACGCCTTGGAGGCTAGGAAGAATGCCGCTGAAGCGCCGAGAGGGTCGGCTAGGGGTCCCGAGCCTCCCTACCGCGCCTAGGTGCCGACAATTGGGCTCGGACTAAGCAAATGATCGAAAGGGCAAGGCAGCTACTACCAGGTTCTTTTCTTGTGTGGCCGCGGCTCGTGTGTAGAGCCTGCGGGTCTAGTCGGACCTGGGCGGCAGATTGACTTGCCTTCGGCGAACTTCAGACCAGCGCTCTCTGTGCTGGTTCGGATTGGTTGACACATTGGATGGATCATGATGTTTTGAGTCTGGATCGTCTCACCTGGCGTGACGAGGAGGACCAGCGCAATCTGCGCCACTTGAAGGCAAACTGCTATCCAACCTTGCGCCGCGTCGGGGAGCGACTTCAGCCGCCAGCCGCCCCCGACCCTGTGCTCGCCTTCCCTTGGCTGGCATCCAGCTTGACCTGCTTGTTCCCCAGGCTGATGGTCATTCCCACGGGAGGCTCGCACTCCTCCTCGATCTGATGTCCCACCAGCCATCTCAAATGCTTCAACGGTGATAAGCCGATAACGACGACACCGACCAAGCTCAACGCAAGGGAGCCAGCCTTCGCGAGTGAGGTGGTAGACATGGTCCTTCGACACCTGCCAGCGAGTAGCCACATCGCTGACAGTCAGGAGCTGGTTTTCGCTCGCGCCGATCAATAGCCGGCTCCTGGCGGGGCGAGAACTTCTGTATGGAAATGGAGCTGAAGCCCCCCGCCAGGGGGCTCGTCAGAGCCTCCAGGGTCGTCGCCGGAAGACCCACCCCCAGCGCAGCGACTTGTGACGCGCCGAGAGCCGCGAGTGCGCGACGAGGATGCGTGAGAGGCGCGGCTGCGCCTCCTGGTCCGCTGAGCCACAAGCGATATCGACAAGGGGCCGAGCCGCGTCCGCGATCGCAATCTGAGCCTGGATGCGTGACGTTGGTCCATGACGATGCGGAGTTCCCCGTTTGCCATGCGACGCGGTTCGTAGTGCTCGTAGCTGTCATGGCGGTGCTTGAGGGCATTTCGTTCGCTATGCCGAGTGACGCGGCCAAGACTGCTCGTAGCCGTGGAGACATCCCCGTCCAGAAGAGCCCGCAATAGCCACAGCATTTCTTCGTCGCTGAGGGTTTCGGCGATCTGAGGGCCCAGGTTGACGGTGAGGTAGGAGTCGCGAGGGTCGTACGCATCTGAGCTGCGTTCGAGGATGCAGCAGGCGACCTCCGACCACCAATCGTGGTACTGGCTTACGACTTGGTCTTTGTCTTCAGCGAACCGCCGAGGATCGTTAAAGAGTCCCTCGGCCGCTGAGCGCAGCTCCGGTTGGAGCTGGCGGAACCTAGAGTCCGGCGCTGGCCGGAATGGCCGCATCGACGGATAAGTGAAATCCTCCCCGGAAGATTCGTACTTCATCGCAGGATCACCACCATAGGCTGATGGGGATTCGATCGCGACAAGCCCGAATGCGAGCAGCGCAAAAATAGCCAAGAGGCCCGCGAGTCCTTGCCGGGGTCTCTCACCCGGCCCGTCAGCGTCACCACCTGGAGGATCTCCTCCACGGGCTCTCGATTTACTTGCCGTCCCAGATGATCGACGTGCGGGACCGCGGGAGCAACGGCTGCGCGCACGCACCGGGAGACGGCACGTATGCCGAACGATGCGAATACTTTCCGAGTGTGCTCGGTGGTGCCTTTGGCGGCGTAGGATTTGCTTCATCTCCTGAATGACCTCTGGGGTGGCCCCCAGATCCTTCGTCCGTCGCCACCACTGAGGGTTTCGATGCGCCGCCTCGGCCACCATCGCCAGGATCGAGACGCGGGCTACCCCATCTACCTGCTCGGTGTAAAAGCCGGGACCCTTCTCACGATCGGGAATATCCTCGTCGCCGACCTCCAGGATGCTCGTATCCACTCGCAACGCCTCTTTGAGACGAGCTGCAGTCGGATTAGGGTAGCCCTCACGTTCGACTTGCCAGAGGCGTTCGCACTCCACCTGAGTTGAAAACGTCTCTGAAGCCCAAGACTCCTCCCGCAGCCACTGTGGATCCGCGGTGTAGGAGCGGCGGGTGAAGTCAAAGGGAACGCCGCGCTTCAAGTGCGGGATACGGAGATCAATTTCCCGGATCTCCTCTTCGCAGTCCTCGATTAGCTGCTCTTCTTTGGCGACCACATCTGCAAGTTTCGGGAAGAACCACTTATTCGTGTCGCGGTCGCCTGGGCCGCGGCCGTAGGCGCGTGCCAGGGCCACAGGGTCTTCGCTGAAGTGCTCGATCGCGCGGCGGCAACTGAGGATGCAGCCTTTTGCCTCAAGCCGCGCGCACTCAAGATCTGAAAGACGCGATGGCGCTGGTGGCCGTGGATCAATCACGTGCTCCGACGGGAGCGCCATCGTCTCGAAGCGGACGCCTACCTTGGTTTCAGGGGTGAGGGCGGCGACCATCAGGCGTCGTCCTGGGCACCATCTCGCGAAGCAGGGCAGCAGGACAGCCTGGCGATCTCAAAAAGGCGAAACCGCCCCGCCGCGCCACGGAGAGTTACTTGTCTGAACCGGCGCCTGATGCCTACCATCGTCGCATCCACAGCGGCCGTCTATTTGGGGGCGCGGGTGAGGTCTTCGACAGCGATTGACCGATGGGGTGCCGACCACGCTCGACTTCAGGATTGGCCAAGCAAAGGCAAGCCCTGGGGGAGCTGGGGGAGAGACCCTCCGAGCCGTTCAGGCGCGAAGGCTGGGATCGCGCGGTCAAGAGGATCGAGCACTACCGCCAAGAGCAGGGCATCACCGACTAGCGCAGCGCCCTGGGCCGCGAGCCGACGGACGCTGCGGAGCGCGCCTCCCGAAACGCCGCCGAGGCGAGCTTGCGCCGTGCCCAGCACGATCTTGGCCTGAAGCGCGAGCTGGGGAGATCGAGGGAGCAGGGGATGGAGATCGAACGCAGCCTCGGCATCGGCAGGTGAAGCCCCGACCCTCGCGATTCAAGCACCGCGCTCGTGCCGGTCAACCCCCTGCGGGGGCCGGGCGCTTGCGCGCCCTTGACAGTCGCTCTCGCGGCGCTGGGTTGCGGGTAGGTCGGGGAGCAGGGCCGATCTCCAGCGCCCCAGCGTCTCCTGGGCTTCGAGACCGGCCCCGCTGCGCGCGCCTACTTCAGCTTCAAAACTTGCAGCAACGGCACAACCGAATCCACAGACGTGATCTTCATCTCTCCTCACCCCCTCCCGCTCGTCAGCGCCCGGCTAGTTGCCGGGGCGGGAAGGAGAGGGTAAGAAATCCTGAGCGCTCAGAATTTCATGGAGCTAGAACGCCTATGCTCCAGCACGACTGAATGACGGCAACAGACCTGATCGGAGGGATGGACGGTTGAAGCAGGGCGAGCGCGACCCCGGGCGAAGGCCAATCAAACAGCGGACACGGCAGCCGGAGGATGCCCCGCCTTTCGCCGTTGGTCACTACGTGCGACTTGAAGCTCTAACGATCCTGCACGAGGGAGAGTTCACGGCCGGAGAGATCGCCGACATGCTCGGCGAGGACGTAAAGAACGTCACCTACCACCTAGGCGAGCTCTACGAGGCCGGCTGCGTTGAATTTGCGGGCCACACGACGGAAGGCAACTTCCGGAAGCCGATCTACCGAGCTGTTGCTCGGCCCTTCGTAAGCGACGAGGCGTATCGCGCAATGTCAGTCGAGGAACGTCACGATGCCAATAGCGCGGTCGTTCAATGGATTCTTGCCGAGTGCCTTTCGTCGTATCGGAACAAAAAGATGGACACCGACGAAGACGTGTGCTTGATGACCGACGAACCGGACCTCGACGGAGAGGGCAGAGGGGAACTTCGACAGTTCTTCACCACAGCTTGGAGCGGTAAGCCTAAGGATGCGCTTGACGCTTTGAAGAGTGTTCAGGAGATCGCAGGCAGGGCGAAGAATCGAATGGCTAAGTCGGGGGAGAACGGCACCACAATGTTTGTGGCGTTGCTGGCCTTCGAGCGTGGGCGCTCGGGAAGACCAGTGGGTGGGGTCTTCAACTCAGGGAAAACTGAGCGGTAGCGAACCTCAGGTTGCAGGACGTGTACTGAGGTGAAACCCTGCACCACTCTAAGCCGGAAGGCCACTCGGGTCGTCACCGCAGTGGGTTCTGGTTTAGCGCCCCGGGCGACTGACACGTCCGGGGCTTCACAATTTCCAATCGTGAACATCTCCAGTCACTTGTTAAGACAACGAACTTCTACCCAGCGGAATCGCGCTGCCGCCACTTCCCGAAGTCGGCGGCGGCGCGTGTCTGCACAACTCCATTTGCTCGATGCCCGAAGAAGGAAGGCGACAGGCGGGAGCGGGCGCACTCTAGACCGGGCTGCGCCCGCTCCCGCCATCGTCAATCAGACCAAGCTGGCAATCATCGCCGTGATGCAACAGCTCAACAACAGCCCTGTGTCATCCATCGAACTTCAGAAGATTTGGGCAGAACACAAGGCTCTAGAGATTTTTGAGTACCACCTTTCCACACTCGTGAAGGCGAAGGTAGCGGAGATCGTTTACGGCCCCGAACTTCACTTTCGCCTAGTGAAAGAGGCATAGACCGCGAAGCATCTTTCAGGGAGCGGTGCCGCCAGCGCTTGCAGGTAGCAAAGTGCATGGAGCCCGTAGGGGCTTGGCAGAGATCAGACAACACAACAGGGAGGAATGTTTCGTGAAAGGAATCAGGCTTATCGGGATAGTTTCTGCGGTGTTGCTGTTGATTGGCACAGGCATAGCCTGGGCAGAGCAAGATGAAGCTGGTGATGCGAACCCGGCGCTCTCTGAAGGCCCTGTCGCCGAGCCTGGTCCCGAGATAGTCGCCGACCGTACCGCGACCTCCCAGACCTTTCGCTTGCCCGATGGGCAGCTCGAAACCAGAATCTTCGAGAGCCCGATCAACTATCGCGATGCCGATGGCCAGTGGATGCCAATAGGCGCTGGCCTGAGGGAAGCCCCCGGCGCTGGTCTAACCAACGGCGCAAATGACTTCGATCTCAGCCTCCCCGGTCAGATCGACACCGATCCGGTCCGCCTCTCCGTGGACGGCGAGTGGGTCGCCAGCCAGCTCGCCGGTCCCAATGTCGAAGCGGTGCAGCTCGATGACAAGATCGCCAGCTATGAGGCCACGAACGGCGGTTTCTCATTGGATTTCACCGGCCTCGCCAATGGCATCAAGGAGGACATCGAGATCGGGAGTCTCTCGGCGCCCAGCACGTTCTCATTTGACCTGAGCGCCTCCGAGGGTCTGGCGCCAGTCCTGACTGAGGATGGGGCGATCGTGTTTCGCGACGAAAGCGCCCGGCCCGTCGCGATCTTGCCGACACCGGTGATGTCTGACAGCACGAGTCCAGACCCAGCCGTCTCCCATGCGATCCGCTACGAACTGGAGCCGCTCGGCGCGGAGCACTGGACAGTGAAGGTCATCGCCGACCGCGACTGGCTCTCCAGCCCCCAACGAACCTGGCCTATCCGCCTCGATCCGAGCATTACCGTGCCCAACCCAAGCCTCGATTGCGCCTTTGGCCTCTACGGAACCAGCACGAACCTGAACGCCTGCGGGTCCAAAGGGTCCCCGAGACTTCGCGGCCACTACCAGCCGGCTACTGCTCAGCAAGTCCAAGAACGCGAACGCTCGGTGCTGAAGTTCGACACTTCCTCGATCCCTTCGAATACCTATATCGCTAACGCAACCGTAGGCCTCTTCGCTCCGTGGGAACCGCTCAACGTGAGCGGGATAGAGCTTCGAAGGGTCACCGGCACCTGGACCAGCAGCGTGAACTGGATCTACAAGGACGCGTCGGGCAACTTTCCGAAATGGACGAGCCCAGGCGGCGACTTCACCGCCGAAGGCGCTGAAATCCTCGCCAGCGAACGAAAAGAACTGGAAGGCTGGTGGAACTTCAGCAACGGATTGGCGCCCTTGGTCGAAGGCTGGGTTTCGGGGAAAGTGCTCAACCAAGGGCTCCTGATCAAGCTTAAGAATGAGGAACTGTGCCAGCCACCCTCCTGCACAGACAGCTGGGTGAGCTTCAACAGCAGCGCCGCAGCCGAAAGCGGCACCCATCCGTATCTGGCCGTCACCTACTACCCCAAGGCCCCCGCCTCTAGCAAGGTCGTATCGCCGATCGAAGGCACGGTGTCGGCCGGCCGGCTTAAGCTGAAGGCGAAGTGGGCTGAACCAGGCGTACAGGGGATCAGCTTCGAATACAAGACCGCAGACAAACGCTACGAGAAAATTCCAACCAGCCTCGTCCGCAACGCCAAAGGCGAAGAAGTCAGCTGGCCGATGGCGGTCTCGGGCTTCGAAAGCGAACCACTTTACTTCGACGCTGGCCACGCCTCGGGCGAACTGACCGAAAAAGGCGGCGAGGTGCTGGTGCGCGCCAACTTCACTGGACCCCCCGGGATAGAAGGTTTCAGCGAGGCCGCTAAAGCGAAATTGGACCTCGACAAGGGAGGTCCAAAAGATGCGGTGGCACCGGTCGGCCCCGGCTCCGTTGACCTGCTCACCGGCAACTTCACGGTCAGCCACACCGACGTCTCCATCCCCGGCATCACCGCTGGGCTTGAATTCACGCGCACCCATAGTTCCCGCTCCCCAGGGGAGCCCGGCGATATGGGTGTACTCGGCAGAGGCTGGAAGCCCAGCGCTCCCGTCGAAGTCGCAGGCGGATCGGAATGGCGCAGCGTACGCGAAGTCGCCGCAACCGTCGAAGAAAAAGAAGAAGGGCTCGAAGACTACGCTCTACTCACTGACCTAGCAGGCTACGAATATGCCTTCGAAAAGATAAACGGGGCTTATGTCTCGCCGCCCGAGGCCACTGGCTACGTCTTGGCGCATTTGGCGGGTAGCTCCACCTTCACCTTCAGCGACCCCCAGGGCAACGTGACAACTTTCGAAAACAGGAGCGGAGGGAGCGACTATCTGCCGGTTTCGGTCTTGCTCAGCGGATCTACTGGCACCGCGCGCATGATCTATGACTTCGTCAACAACGCGCGCCGTCTCAGCATGATCATCGCGCCTGCGCCTCCCGGGCGCATCTGCAACCAAGAAAACGTGACAAAAACAACCGCCTACGGGTGCAAAGCTCTGACCTTTCAGTACAAATCCGCAGCCATTTGGGGAGCCTCGGCAAACTACGGCGAACGCCTCGCTTCGATCACCTACTACGGCCCAGCCCAGAAGTTCGGCAATTCCTCCTGGGAAGTCGCCAAGTATGCATATGACACCTCAGCGCGGCTGATCGCGGAGTGGGACCCGCGCGTCGGAGCCGCCTGCTTGTCAGAAGAAAAAGGCTGCCTGAAAGAAACCTACGCCTACGTTGGCGCGGACAAATTGAAACTGCAAGGTGGCGAGATCGCGACGATCACGTCCCCTGGCAAGGAACCTTGGACGCTCGAATACGGCGCGCTCGCCAGCGAGGCAAGCGAAGCGGGTCGGCTGAAGACGGTTAAACGGGCGAGCCTTGTCGCGAGCTCGTCAGTTGCTCAAACGACGATCGCCTACCAGGTGCCAGTCAGCGGCTCGGGCGCTCCTTATGACTTGGGGGGCGCCGCCGCCGCGGCCTGGGGACAGCAGGACGTCCCCAGCGACGCGACGGCGATCTTTCCACCCGACGAAGTTCCGGCCAGCCCGCCCAAAGGCTATGCACATGCCTCCATTTACTACATGGACCCAGAAGGCCAGCAGGTCAACGTGGCGACCCCGTCCGGTGGCGGCACCTCGGCGCCATCGATCACGACCGCCGAAACCGACGAATACGGCAACGTCGTGCGCGAACTCAGCGCCCAAAACAGGCTTCGCGCCCTCAGTGCAGCGAGCGAAGCCGAAAAGATCGCAAAGTCTCATGAACTGGAGACCAAGCGCGAATACCTTGCAGAAGGAACCGAGCTGCGCCAGGAATGGGGGCCGATGCACGAAGTTCGCCTGTCGTCGGGCTCTACGGTAAAAGCCCAGCTCCACACGACGATCCAATATGAAGACGCGAAAGAAGGCTGGAACGGCACTGGCCCCAACCCACACCTTCCTACCAGGGTGACGACCGGTGCGAAAGTCCCCAAACAGGGCGAAGACTCCGATCAGCGCACCAGCGAAACGAAATATAACTGGACGCTTAGAAAGCCGACTGAAACGATTGTCGACCCCGCAGGGCTCAACCTGCACACGGTCGTCGTGTACGACGGCAACACCGGCCTGCCGATTGAACGGAGGCTTCCAGCGAATCCCGCCGGCGGAGACGCACATGCCACCAAGTTCATCTACTACGACGGATCGGCCAACGGTCCTGATCCGGAATGTCGTTCGGGCGGAGGTTACTCCGGGCTCATTTGCAGGACAATGCCGGCAGCGCAGCCTGCCCCGGGTCAGCCCGAACTGCTCGTGACGAAATATCGCTCCTACAACCAACTCGGCGAGCCGACCGAAGTGACCGAAAGCCCAGGAGGAAAAGAAGTCACCGAAAGCACTCGCAAAACGATCACCAGCTACGACGCAGCGGGGCGGACAGACACCAGCCGGCAGATTGGGGGTGGCAAAGAACTGCCGCCAACCAAGATCGTCTACAGCACCGCAACCGGCATGCCGGTCGAACAAAAGTTCATCTGCGAAACGAGCTGCGAAGGATTCGACAGCCAGGCGAGCGTAATCGCCTATGACAAACTCGGCCGTCCCGAACAGTACACAGACGCTGACGCCAACACCTCGAAAACGACCTATGATATCGATGGTCGCCCAGCCACAATATTCGATGGAAAGGGCACTCAGACTTTCGGCTACGACGCAACATCGGGACTCTTGACGAAACTCGAAGACTCGGCGGCGGGCACCTTCACGGCCGCCTATGACGCCGACGGCAGCCTGACTGAAAGGGGTCTGCCCAACGGCCTAGTGGCGAAAACGACCTACAGCGAGGTAGGTGCCCCGGTCAAACTCAGCTACACGAAGACCGGCTGCTCAGAAAAATGCATTTGGCTGGAAGAAAGCAACGAACGCTCTATCTACGGCCAGATCCTTTCGCAGAAAAGCCTGGCCTCAAGTCAGCAGTATTCCTATGACAAAGCCGGCAGGTTGACGCTTACCAAGGACACGCCTACTGGTGGAGGCTGCACGACACGCGCCTATGGCTATGAAGGCGAAGCTGGCAAGGACTCCAACCGGACCAGCCTGACCACGCGCGTTTCCGTGGGCTCCTGTGTGGAATCGGGCGGCACTCCGCAGACCTACAGCTATGACGCTGCTGACCGGCTGACCGACTCGGGGATCGTCTACGACAGCTTCGGCCGGATCACCAGCCTGCCGGCTAAAGACGCCGGAGGAAGCATCCTCTCTACTACCTTTTTCGGCAACGAAATGATTGCTAGTCAATCCCAGGCTGGCCTGACGAATAGCTACCAACTCGACGCCAATAGAAGGGTGCGTCAGGTAGTCCAGAGCGGGAGCAAAGAAGGCACCGAAGTCCTGCACTACGCAATGTCCTCCGACTCCACCGCCTGGACCGAACGCGGCTCTGTATGGACGCGGAACATCGGTGGCATTGGAGGCGAACTCGCCGCGATCCAGCCGAGCACGGGAGAAACTAGTCTTCAGCTGGCAAACCTGCATGGGGACGTCATCGCCACAGCGAGCCTTAGCTCGACAGCAAAAGAACCAACCGCTAAATTTGAATTTGACGAGTTTGGCAATCCCAAACAGGGGAGCGCCGGCCGATTCGGCTGGCTTGGTGGCAAGCAGCGCCGGACTGAACTGCCGTCAGGCATTATTCAGATGGGAGTTCGAAGCTACATTCCGTCAATCGGGCGATTCATATCGACTGATCCTGTGCAGGGAGGCTCGTCAAACGCTTACGACTATGCAGACGCTGATCCAGTCAACGGCCTGGATCTAGCCGGAACGTGCTCCAAGAAGAAGTGGAGAAGCTGTAAACCGTTGATGTCCGTCAAGAAGACTCGGGCAGGAAAACGCGAGTCTCGGGGTCATTTCGTGCCTGGCATTCCCGGTAATCCCTTCAAAAACGCCCACGCGATTACGTCTAAGGTTGGTCCCTGTACTTTCAGCGGATATGGCCAAGAGTACGGTGCGGGGCACTACAATGTCTTTGCAAGCTTGGGATTCAACTGTGAAGAGAGCGCCACGATCGCAGCTCATTTCATTATCCCTGGCACCGGAATAGGCCCGCCGTCTTCTGCTAAGGCGGGTGGCGATGGAGAATATGGTGGCATGGGTCTCCATATTGGCTGGACCGGTCCGGCACACCCCCCAATGGGGCTGTGTATTCTGGTGCTATGGGGAGACGAAGGAAGCAAGGAAAGTTGTGGCCCGGTCATATGGATATGACGAGAATGAAATCTCAAAGAAATGGCCGAGTTTCTAAGGCCGTGATATTGAGCGTGGGGCTATTCATTGCCCTTGCCATTGGAGCCTTCGCGCTTTTGGGCATTGGGCAAATGTCAACCTCCAGCGCCCACATCGCTGGAAAGTCCGACTCCGCGCTTAAGGTGCTGGCGGCCGCCCATCATGGCTCCAAGAAGCGCTGTCATCCTGGTCAGCAGGCATCGCTACGGCTCCAGCGCATCCCACCAGGTGCCGGAACTAAGATGAGAAGCAAAGTGTTGATCATTGCTTGCGGTTCGGTGTCCCACTATGGACCGGTCGAGATCGTCGGCTACGACACTAGCGATGGATTTTGCTACGCCACGGATAGCCTGACGCAGGAAGCATCGGAAGGTGGCCTCTGCATCGCAGAGGACTCCGACTGGCAGACATTTTGTAAGAAGGGAGCGGTCTGTCCTGGCAATGTTACTTGGACTAGCGTTGACGGAACACCGTACTTCCAGCTAAGCGGCATGCTTGCGCCTGAAGTAACGCAGGTGCGAGTTACGGTATCCAAGCCAGCCGGAGGGACTCGTGTCGTAAGGGGTATCGTGGGCCAACCCGACTCTAAGTTGCGAACGTCGTTGAATCTCGTCAGTCGATTTGGCATCTTCGCCCTCATCAGCCAGGGTTGCCCCCCTTCTAAGGGCGTCAAAGTAGTCGGCTATGACAAGGCAGGAAATATGGTGGAAGTCAGTAGAAGTGTGAACCTGCTCCCCGGCTCTTGCTCGTCCAAGCGGCAGTCTCACGGTGCTGTAATGGTCATTCGTTCGAACTAGGTGTCTTTAGGATTCGTTTCATGCACTTCTGCTGTGGCTGGAACCTCTCGCTTTTGGTCACGGCACCTAGCCGCGAGACGCGCCTTCAGCAGTGCACGTTGTAGACGAAGATGCAGGACGTGTAGGGGCGGGGCTTGAAGGTCGTCGCCAAGGGCCTGAAGCCCAGCCCCATGAGGTGAATGGTCCGCCCCGGGAAGCGGGCGCTTAGCGACCCGCTCCATGGGGAGGCGACCATCCGGACGGCTGGCTCGGCCTCCCCGCGTGGCGAGGCCACCGCAGAATCTCGCTTCCACTTTCGCGAGAAGGAGCAGCAATCGGGTCGTGATCCCTGCGTCCCCATATCCATCCCCACGGCTAGCGGAAGTGGTCGAATTGCAGGCAGATCACATCCAAAGGCTCCAGAGATGATGACCGAGGACGCCAAGTTCGCACTCGGCTTTTAGGCACGGTTTGCGGGGTCATCGGGGGCACAGTTCGACCCCGTGCTGTCCCCACGAGTGTGACTCGACAATCGCAGACGAGCGGGTCCATTGTGCCCCGCCACCATGTCGCTTCCGCTCGCACCTTGCTCGAGATCGGCCGATTTGAAGATCGAGCCGATCAGCTGTAAACGCCCCCTGTGCCAATCCAAGGCGACGACCAAGCAGCCTTACGCGCGGCATATTCAGACTCAGGAAATGCCGTCACAAACTTTCGAAACGGCAAGAAGCGGTGCTTCATTACAACGTCAACAACTCGGCCGGTCTCTGCGACTTCCCGAGCCCATTCGATCGCTTGATCGCGATCTTCGAACGTTTCCTGCCAGCGCCCGTCAAAGCCGACTTCGTACCTAGCCATTGTGCAATCCATGATATCGCCTACTAGCCAGCAGATGGAATATGGACCCGCGGGCACCATCGCCACCCACCAACAAGCGCGTCGCATTTTACCCTTGCATATTTCATGCGAAGGCAGTGCCACACTTGACGGCCATGTAGAGGCCTATCGCCAATGTCCCGTCTGGACCAGCAATAGAAAGCCACGCAGTTTGCGTATAGCCTTCCGCAGCATTTAGCATGCAACCATAGATCTGTTGTTTATGACTCCATGCCCAGCTAAATGCTGCTTCCATACTTTGCAGCCCACGATTTGCGATCGTTATAGCTGATGAGGTACTTGAGCTTTCTTCAGCGGCTTTCTTCACGAACCTATAGGCGGTGCCGCCCACGCTTCCGACGTCCTTGGCAAGCGGCCGATACAGGCAAAGGTGCTCTACCCCTTCGCCATGCTGACGTGGCTCTTCTTTCTCCTCAAAGGAGTGCGCTGGGTCTGGATTGCCACCCTGACGGTCACCATGTTGGGCTTTGTGCCCGGCTTGATTGCCGGCTCCCTCACATGGCAAGGGGTCGCGGGAGGGGCAACCAGCATCGGGTTGCTTCTGCTCCCTGTTACCCGCCGCTATTTCGCAAGCAAGCCCATTGTGGCGAGTACGTAGATTCCGCCTCCGAGAGGATGTCCACTCGTAGGGAGGTCGGTCTTTGGAGCATTGGGTCAAAGAGGATCGGGGACGACGGGGCTAACGCAAGTCCAGCCCCGGGGTACTAAAGACGTGGCCGAGAGAACGCCCAGTTGGATTAGGACATTGCTGCAGGCCGTCATATGGGTGACGGTTAGCTTGCTCGGAATTGCAGCCTTTCTCCTTCTCCTTTTCCTGGCCAATTTGCTGATCTTCCATGTGCCCTTGAGCACGCGGTAGTCCGGGATAAGCGCCTTTTTGCAGGCCTTTTTAGGTCGATCACCCGACGATCTAAGCTGCATGCCGTGGAGGGGGAGCCGAAGCGCGTTGAGAAGCCCTGGGGCCACGAGATCTGGTGGGCGCAGACGGAGCACTACGCGGGGAAGATCCTTGTCGTCGAGAAGGGGCACGCGCTGTCGCTGCAACTCCATCGCGAGAAGGACGAGACTTCCTACCTGTTCTCAGGTCGGTTGCGGTTGATTGCCGGCCCGAGTGAGACGGAGCTCGAGACCCAGGTGGTTGGGCCGGGACATAGCTGGCGCAACGTGCCCGGGTGGGTCCACTCGATCGAGGCCCTGGAGGACTCCGTCGTCTTCGAGGTTTCGACGCCGCAGCTCGATGACGTCGTTCGCCTCGAGGATCGCTATGGTCGCGCCTGATTGGCGAGGGATCTGCCCTGACGTTTCTCGCGCCTCCTCGTTTAGGTGTCAAATGCTCACGGCCATGGGAGGTTTCCCGATGAAAAAGATTGCGATTCTCGGCGTGCTCGGCGCGCTGGCGCTGGCTGTTCCTGCTCAGGCGACGACGGAATACACGCCGGCGCCTTCACCGCCGCCGCATAAACCGAAGCCGCATCACGATCCAAAAGGCCCGCACCACCCGAAAGGCCCGCACAAGTGCAAGCCGCATTCGGTCGGCTACAACGCCTCCGGCACGCTGGTGAGCGCCGCTTTCACGCCGGCGGAGAAAAAAGGTCGATACGACGGCACGGTCGAGGTCAACGTCACCAGGGCCAATCACCACGCTCCGACTGGCACCCAGACCTACACGCTGGACTCCGCCCGAGTCAAGTTCCACCACGGCGTCGACGCCGCGGCGCCTGCTCCCGGCAGCCGGGTGAAGCTGCACGGAAAGATCACGCAGCTATCGAAGCACTGTTCTCAGGAGGGCTTCACGCCCGTGATCACGGTGAAGAAGGTCGATATCCGCCAAGCACCCGCGCAGCCCAAAGGCTGAGCAGGGTTCGGCGGCGCTCAGCTCTGCGGTCGGGAGTCGTCCGGCAGGGCTGGGGCGCCGTCAGGCGGGATCTCCTCGGCCGTCGCGTCGTAGTCGTAGCTGCGATGGGCGGGTCCGCGATCGACGGGCCCGCCCATGCTGCCGACGCCGACGACCGCGAAGCGCTTGCCCATGTAGCCGCGCAGCAGGCGTCGCACCAGGGCCCGCGTCGGTGGGATCAGGAAGATCGCGCCGAGGATGTCGGTGAGGAAGCCCGGCGTCAGGAGCAGGGTGCCGCCGACCGCGATCAGCAGGCCGTCGGCGACCTCGCGGCCGGGGAAGCGGCGTTCGGCCAGGGCGGCGTTGAAGCGGCGCCAGGCGCCCCGCCCCTGGTGGCGCAGCAGCAGCGAGCCGAGCACCGCGTCGGCCAGCAGCAGCGCGATCGTCGGCCAAACCCCGATCAAGGAGCCGATCTGGATGATCACGTAGAGCTCGACGATCGGGACGACGATGAAGAGGGCGACGAGGATTGCCATGCACCAAGCCTAGTCAGCCGGCTCACTGGTACCGGCGAACTGCATCAAATTCTCGTCCTCCTGGAGCGAAAATTTGATGCAGTTCAGGCGGGGGCAGCCGCGGCCGCTGCCTGCTCGAGCTCCTCCAGCGATCGGTTGAGCCCCGCCGCGAAGTCTTCGACGTCCTCCATCGAGTCGTAGTCGGCCAGCAGGCCGAAGCCGAGGCGGCCGTTGTAGCTCATGATCGCCACCGCCATCGTGTGGTTCTGGGGCAGGAAGGCGACCGGGAAGACCTCCTGCAGTTCGCGGCCGAGCACGTAGAGGGGGAGCTGCGGTCCCGGCACGTTGGTGACGATCAGATTGAAGAGCCGGGTCGAGAAGTTGACCCGCGAGGCCTGCGCCAGCAGCGTCGGCGGCGCGAAGTCGTTGAAGCGGGAGATCACTTCCGCCCCCAGCGCCTGCTTGGAGCGCTTCAGGCCCTCCATCTCCTCGCTCACCACGCGCAGCCGCCGCACCGGGTCCTCGACGTAGACGGGCAGTGGACCGCGCATCGCGGCGATCCGGTTGCCGAGGTTGCCGCGCTCGTCCTCGGTGCGGATCGAGACCGGCACCAGCGCCCGCAGCTCCAGGCCCTCGGTGCGGATGCCCCGGCCGTGCAGCCACTCGCGCAGCGCCCCGGTGACGACCGCCAACACGACGTCGTTGACGGTGCCGCCGAGTGAGTCCTTGATCCGCTTGAAGGTTGCCAGCTCCGAGCGCGCCCAGGTGAAGCGCCGGTGCGGGCCGATCGGCTGGTTCAGCGGCACGTCGGGCGCCGGGTCCGCGAAGGCGCCGAGGACCTCGCCCAGCCCCTCCAGCGCCTCGCCGATGCGCTTTGCCGCCGCCTCGGGATGGCGCGCGACCTCGACCGCGCGCTCGACCAACTTCACCGGTGCCGCCGCCGCGTCGACCGCCCCGCGCGCGACCAGGTGCGCGGTGCTCGGCTGCGGCGCGGGCACCCAGCCGTCCTCGCTCGCCGCCGGCGCGGGCACCGGCTCGAGGTCGAACAGCACCGTGCCGATGTCGACGCCGGAGATGCCGTCGACCATCGCGTGGTGGGTCTTGGTCAGCAGGGCGAAGCGGTCTTGCTCCAGTCCCTGCACCAGCCACAGCTCCCAGAGCGGCTTGCTGCGGTCGAGTTGCTGCGAGAAGACGCGCGCCGCCAGCCGCTTCAGCTGCTGCTCGCCGCCCGGCTCGGGCAGCGCTGTATGGCGGATGTGGTAGGTCAGGTTGAAGTTGACATCGTCGGCCCAGAGCGGTCGCCCGGCCTCCAGCGGCGGCACGACGAGGCGCTGGCGGAAACGCGGCACCTGGCCCAGACGGCCGCGCACGTGCTCGACCAGATCGACGTATTTGGGCGGCGGCCCCTCGAAGATCAGGATCGCGCCGACGTGCATATGGCTATTCGAGGTCTCGTTGGTCAGGAACGAGGCGTCGACCGCGGTCAGCCGGTCGAGGTGGTGTCCTTGCGTCGCCATCCCCCAAGGCTAGCCACGCCCGCAAGTCGAGGCCATCTCGCCCCGTCGCCCGCAAGCTTCTCACCGCTACCCTGCATGGTCATGGCTCCCCTCGCCACAGCCGCCCCGAAGCGGGTCCTGCTCGCCGCCCCGCGCGGCTACTGCGCCGGCGTCGACCGCGCCGTGCAGACGGTCGAGCGGGCGCTCGAGCTCTACGGCGCCCCCGTCTACGTGCGCAAGGAGATCGTCCATAACAAGCACGTGGTCGAGGAGCTCTCCAAGCGCGGCGCGATCTTCGTCGAGCAGGAGACCGAGGTGCCGGAGGGAGAGATGGTCGTCTTCTCCGCCCACGGCGTCGCCCCGGCAGTGCACGAGAACGCCGCCAGCCGCGACCTGCGAACGATCGACGCGACCTGCCCGCTGGTGACCAAGGTCCACGTCTCCGCCCGCCGCTTCGCCGCCGAGGGCTACACGATCGTGATGATCGGACACGAGGGCCACGAGGAGGTCGAAGGCACGACCGGTGAGGCGCCCAACTCGATCGTCCTGATCGAAACCGCGGCCGAGGTCGAGGCGCTCGAGGTCCCCGACCCCGAGAAAGTGGCCTTCATCACCCAGACGACCCTCTCGGTTGACGAGACCGCCGAGGTGATCGCCGCCCTGCGCGCCAAGTTCCCCTCGATCGTCAGCTCCAAGTCAGACGACATTTGTTACGCCACGACCAACCGCCAGATCGCGGTCAAGCAGCTCGCCCGCGAGTGCGAGCTGGTTCTCGTGATCGGCTCGACCAACTCCTCAAACTCCAACCGCCTGGTCGAGGTCGCGCGTGAACACGGCGCCGCCTCCCACCTGATCGACAACCAAAGCGAAGTCGAGGAGCGGTGGCTGGAGGGGGTCGAGACGGTCGGCATCACCTCCGGCGCCAGCGCCCCCGAGGAGCTGGTGGAGAGCCTGGTCGAGCTCTTCCGCGAGCGCGGCGCCGAAGAGGTTTCCGAGCTGCGCACGGTCCACGAGGACGTGCGCTTCATGCTGCCCAAGGAGATCCGCGACGAGCTTGCCGCTCGTGCCCAATAGTAATTGCTAGCTTACGGCGATAGTTAATGCACTAAGTAATGCATTAACTAAAATTCTAGGCGTAGATGTGGCTTATCGATACGATTAGGTCATTAGTAAAGACCTTGATATAGCGTTTCCGTTGCTTATAACGCTCCGCCGGGACGCAGAGCCGGCGGCTATGCGGTTTCTAAGCCGATACATCGAGGGGGTCAAAGTGATCACCGATGCGCCGGAATCGGCCGTGGTCGTTCGCGGATTCGCATTTCCAGTGCGAATCGAAGCCGTCGAGCAAGGCGAGCTGGAGGAGCGTTTGAACCGGGTCCGCCGCGGATCGTGGTTGCTGCTCATCAGAGCGGTGCTCGACGACGAGATGGCGGCGCGCTTCGAGGATGCCGGCGTCGGCTACGTCGACCCCTCCGGGCGATGGTGGGTTCCAGGCGTAGAGCGAACCTCGCGATCGCTGACGCTGCAGGCAACTGCCAGGCGCTCCCTGCGCGCGCCCAGCCTGAGGCTGAGCCAGTTGCTTGCCGATCATCCGGATCAATCATGGACCGAGCGGAATCTGGCCAAGCGCGGAGATACGACTCCGACGACTGCCCACCGCCTGCTTGCGCGGCTTGAACGGGATGGGTTTGTCAAGGCCCAGGGGCAGGGACGCGGCGCGTCTCGACGAGTGCGGGATGTGGAGGGCCTGCGGAGTTGGCTCGCTCGTGAAGGCCGTCCGGGGCGCGGGCGCAGCCTTTCCTGCTTTGTGCCCGACCCCCGCTCAATCCCGGCGAGGGCGGCTGGCTGCGCGCTGGCCCTGACTGGCGCGGTTGCCGCCGAGAGGATTGGCTTTCCGGTCCGGACCGGAGCAGGTCTTCCGCTGGTACGGGTCGGCGGCGAGGACGACGCGTTCGAAGCCGTTCCAGGCGCCCTTGGCGGATTCCGCACCGAGCGAGGCGCAAACATGATCCTCATCGCCGATCCACAGCGCCTGGCCCTTACTGATGCCACTCGCCTGGAGGGCGGTGGGCTGGTCGCACCACCGAGCCGCATCATGCTTGATCTGTATCTGGAGCCTCGGGGGGAGGCCGCCGTTGACGTATTCCTCAGCCTCTGGGGTTCCCGGACGATCGCGGTATGAGCGAGCTACAGCATTCCCCAGATACGATGGTTCGGGAGGCGGCAAGCCTGCTGTATCTGCTGGGTGGCATGACGCCAAAGCACCTCGTCATCGTCGGTGGCCTGGTGCCTCCCCTTCTGGTGCCCGATTCACCGGATCCGCATGTCGGCAGCGCCGACATCGATCTTTCGCTTTCGGTCGCGATCACCGAGGGTGCTACGCGCGAGTACTACGAGTCGATCGAGAAAACGATCGATCCGTTCTTCGAGCCATTCGAGAGTGGGTTTCGCTGGCGCAAGAGGGATGGAGTCGCCGGCGTCCCCCTCCTGATCGACTTCCTTGGCCCAGAGGTGGAAGCAACGCCTCTCGACGATGGCACCCTCAAGCTCGAGGACGATACGGCGGGAGCAAACACCGGCACCCGGCTTCGTCCGTTTCCACTTGCCGCCGGGCGGTTGGTGGACGAGGACGCGGTGGCGACGAACCTGGAGGCCGTTGAGCTCGTCTACAGGCCTGACACCCAGGCCGATGTCGAGATTCGGCACGCGGGGCCAGTTGGCTTTCTGGCCTCCAAGGCCGATGCCGGCGTTCAAGGACCCCTACTTCCAGGACAGCGTGGCCAAGCTGCTGAAAGCGTTTCGCGGGCCGAGCTACGTCGGCCCGAGTGGATACGCCAGCGAAAAGAACTCGAGCTTGCGCCCGGGCGACGATCAATTTGACGAAGACCGAAACCGGGCCTTCGCGGCAGTTTCAGCCGTTATCGAGCTGCTGCGCGCGAACCTTTGGTAGAGGCGATCCCCGCCGCGAAGCTGACCGACCAGATGCGCATGCCGGCAGTGGGGATGACGCCGACCCGGTGGGGCTCGTGCCCGGGGTGCTCGGCGAGGGGGTAGAGGCCTGGATTGGTGACCACGACGGGATCGACCGGCTTGTTGTCGCGTTCGAGTCCGATCTCACCCTCGCCGTCGACGCTGATGTAGGCGCCGCCGGCGGCGTAGGGGATGTCGATCCGTTCGCCGTCGTTTTTCTGGCCCGCGATGAACGGCTTCTCCCAGGAGCCGCCGGGAAACAGCTCCTCGGTCGGCGGCATCACCAGAGCCCCTGGCGCGTCGCTCGGGCGCAGCGGTTCCATCGGCTCCGGCAGGGAGCGCAGCGCGTCGAGCTCGCGCAGCTCCGCCTGGATCGCTTCCTCGGTGGCGCCGTATTCGCCCTCGCCGAAGTGGAACCAGCTCAGGGCCCCGCCAGTCGTCCAGAGGAAGAGGCTGGGCCAGCCCTCGCAGCCGTAGGCGTGCCAGAGCTGGCGCTCGGCGTCGATCGCGACCGGGAACTCGACCCCGAGGTCGCGCAGGCCCGCGCCGACGTTGAGCGGATCGGCGCCGAAGGGGAAGCGCGGTGACTGCACGCCGATCGTCCTCAGGCCGGCCTCGCGGTAGCGGCGGTCCCACTCGATCAGGTAGGGCAGCGTGCGCACGCTGTTGAGCTGGGCGTAGTCGAAGAAGTGGACCAGGACCGGACCCGCGGCGGTCAGCACCGGCATCGAACGCGGCTCCTCGCCGAGCCAGACGAGGCCTGCCGGCAGGTCGGGGGCGGCGATGTTGTCCCGCTCCGGACGCATCCAGCGCAACGTTATTCGCTGGGGAGGAGGGCGGCTTTCCGATAGATTCTCAGAGCAATGTTCGAGATTGCGCTGGCGCTCGTACCGCTGTTCCTGCTCGTCGTCGCGCTGCTGCTGGGGCACTATCCTGGCTGCGACGCGATCGTAAGGCTCTCGGGCCGGATCGCCCCGCGGCGCAGGTCGCGTGCGGCGAAGAGCAAGCCGCGCCCGCGCGCCCCGCGCTCCCACGCCGCCAGCGGCGGCCTTCTGATCGCCTTTGGCCTCGCCCAGCGCCCGCCCCCGCCGGCTCCCTAGCGAAACGGCAACGCCGCGACTATCCGGTCGCGGAAAGCGGCGCGGGCATTTGCCCGGCCAGGCAAAGGAGCAGAAATGAACTCGAACGTCATGCGCGTAATAGCGGGGATCGGCGTAGTAGCCGTCGCGATCGTATTGCTGGTCGTCCTCAAGGACGACGACAAGAGCTCGAGCGACAAGGTGGACACGGTCGCGACCACGACCACGACGAATCCAGGCGACGACGGAAAGCCAAGCAAGCCAAGCATCCCCACGGTCGTGATCAAGAACGGCAAGCCGGTCGGCGGGATAACCGAGCTGACCTACAACGAGGGTGACCAGATTCGCTTCAAGGTGGACTCCGACGTCAGCGATGAGGTTCACGTTCACGGCTATGAACTGATGAAGGACGTCGAGGCCGGTGGCTCGGTCAGCTTCGACTTCCCGGCCACGATTGAAGGTGTGTTCGAGGCCGAGCTGGAGGGTCGCAAGGAACAGATCATCGAGTTCACGGTCAACCCGTGAACTTCGTACTGCCCCTGGCCCACGCGCTGGTCGCGCGCAAGGACCTGCCGATCCCGGCCTGGCTGTTCGCCTGGGGGGCGTCGATCGTCCTGATCGTCTCCTTCTTCGCGCTCTCCGCGGCCTGGCGCACCCCGCGCTTCGAGCAGGAACGCTGGCGCCCGCTCGGGGCCGGGCTCTCGCGGACGCTGCTGAGCGCGCCGGCGCAGGTCCTCTGCGGCCTGGCCGGCGTGTTCCTGCTCGGTTTCTCCATCTACGCCGGCCTGCACGGCACCGAAGCGCCCGACCGCAATTTCGCCCTCACCTTCATCTTCGTTACCGCCTGGCTCGGCCTGCCGCTGTTCAGCGTGATCTTCGGTGACGTATTCCGGCCATTCAATCCGTGGCGGGTGGTCGGGCGGACGATCGGCGGGGCGTTCTCGGCGATTGCGGGGCAGCGCCCGGCCCACCTCAACTACCCCGAGAGGCTGGGACGGTGGCCGGCCGCGATCGGGCTGCTCGCGGTCGTCTGGCTCGAGGTCGTCTACGGCTCCAGCGGCGGCGTCGCGGTCGGGCTCTCGCCCGACACCCTGGGCCTGGCGGCCCTCCTCTACAGCCTCTACACGCTGACGATGATGGCCCTCTTCGGGGTCGAGAAGTGGTGTCAGACGGGGGAGATCTTCTCCGTCTACTTCGGCATGTTCTCCCAGCTCGGCAGCTTCGGGATCAAGGACGGCCGCCTGGGCCGGCGGCTGCCGCTCTCGGCGTCCACGCACTGGGCGACCGTGCCCGGCTCGGCCGCGGTGGTGATCGCCTCGATCGCCTCGACCAGCTTCGACGGCGCCCAGGAGGGCGCCTTCAAGGGCGGGGTCAAGCAGACTTTCGAATGGCTTGCCGAAGCCGGCCTCAGCTTGACCACGTCGCTGCGGGTTACCGACACGATCTGGATGGCCCTCTGCTTCGTCGGGGTCGCCCTCGTCTACCTGATCGGGGTGCAAGGCATGTCGACCGTGCGCGGCGCGCCGCCGCTGAAGAAACTGCGCACCGGCTTCGCCCACACGCTGATCCCGATCGCCTTCGCCTACCTGGTCGCTCACTACTTCAGCCTCTTCGTCTTCCAAGAGCAGGCGCAGTTCACCTACCTGCTCTCCGATCCGCTCGGTACGGCCACGACCGACCTCTTCGGCACCGCGTCGAGCGGGATCGACTTCAAGCTGCTCAGCGCCAACGCGATTTGGTACGTACAGGTCGGGGCGCTGGTGGTCGGGCACGTTGTCGGCCTCACGCTTGCCCACGACCGGGCCACCGCCTACTGGGGCGACTACCGTCAGGCCGCCCGCTCCCAGTACTGGATGCTGGCGGTGATGGTGGCCTTCACCTGCTTCGGGCTCTACCTGCTCTCGGTGGCCAATGCCTGAGGACTCCGCTTTTTGCGAAGAGTGCGGATGAATGCGACGTTAAGCAGCGGTTTATTACCGATGTAAACACTTTGAAAAGTGGTTTACTGGAGATGAGTCCATTACTTGACTCTCCCTCTCCTTGTTGCACCGGGGTCGCTGCTCGCAAGGCCGGCGGCCCCGGTGTTACGGTCATACTTGGCAGGTGGCGCTTCTTCTACCCGTCGCCCATGTCGGCCACTGGCTCTGGGCGCTCTATTTGCCGCCGATCCTGATCGTGGCCGGCTCGATCCTCAGGACCACGTTCCGCGAGCGAAGGGAGAAAGACCGCGAGGCCGCCGGGGCGGCTAAAGAATCTCGCTGAGTCGGCGCTCAAGCGCCGCCGAGATCTCGTCGCGCACCGGGCCCTCGGCCAGCCTTTCGACCAACGACTCGAGGAAGCCTTCGATGATCAGCGACTTCGCCTCGGCCGGACCGAGGCCGCGGGAGGTCAGGTAGAAGAGCTGGTCGCGATCGATCTGGGCGATCGCCGCAGCGTGGGTGCAGCGGACGTCGTCGGCGAGGATCTCGAGGCCGGGGATCGCGTCAGCGTGGGCGTCTGTGGAGAGCAGCAGATTGCGGCTCTCCTGGAAGGCGTCGGTCTGCTGGGCGCCGGGGTCGACTTTGATCATGCCGCGCCAGACCGCGGTCGAACCGGCCGCCAGGACGCCGCGGAAGGCGAGGTCAGAGTTGGTGTTCGGCGCGGCGTGCTCCTGGGTAGTGTCGTAATCGAGATGCTGGCCGGGCCCGCCGGCGTAACCGCCAGTGACCCGTGCCTCGGAGCCCGGGCCCGCCAGCTTCGTCTCCATCCGCACCTTGCCGCGGGCCGAGCCGAAGCCGAGGGCGGCCCAGTCGAGCCGGGCATCGCGCTCCACCTGGGCGCGCTGGGTGGCAAAGATCCAGGCCGACTCGGAGATGTCCTGGGTGTTGACGTAGCGCAGGGTCGCGGCCTGGCCGACGCTGAGCTCGACCACCGAGTTGAGCAGGGCGTCGATGTCGTCGTCGGGCGAGGACCAGTGCTCCCAGACCTCGGCCTCGGCGCCCTCCTCGAGCACGACCAGGGTGCGCCAGCCGATCGCGCTGCCGCTCTGCTCTAGCGGCACTTCGATCCGGATCGGTTCCGCAACCCGCACGCCGCGCGGCACGTGGATCAGCACTCCGTCGCGCCAACCAGCCTCGTTGCGAGCGACGAAGGGGTCCTCGCTCGGCACCAGTGAGCCGAGATGCTGGCGGACCAGGTCCTCGTGCGAGGCGGCTGCCTCGGCGAGCGGCAGGACCGTGACGCCCTCGGGCGCGCTGATCTCCGCCGCCGCGTTGGTCAACTCATAGGTGTCGATCTCCAGCCCGGCGAGGTCGGTGAATTCCCAGCCCTTCGCCTTCGAGTCGGGCAGGGGCAGGCTCTGCGCGAGAGAGGCGCCCTGACGGCGCCTCTCGGAAAGCCAGGCGGGCTCGACGGCTACCTCAGCCAATGCTTCCCTCCATCTGCAGTTCGATCAGCCGGTTGAGCTCGACCGCGTACTCCATCGGCAGCTCCTTCGTGACCGGCTCGATGAAGCCGTTGACGATCATCTTCGAGGCCTCCTCCTCATCGAGGCCCCGGCTCTGCAGGTAGAAGAGCTGCTCGTCGCCAATCTTGGAGACGGTCGCCTCGTGGCCGACGTCGGCGTCGTTCTCGTCGATGCGAATCGTCGGGTAAGTGTCCGAGCGCGAGTCCTCGTCGAGCAGCAGCGCGTCGCAGACGACCTTCGAGCGCGACTCGGTCGCCCCGTCGGCGATCTCGAGCAGGCCGCGGTAGGTCGCCCGGCCGCCGTCCTTGGAGATCGACTTGGAGAAGATCGAGGACGAGGTGCGCGGCGCCGCGTGGATGATCTTGCCGCCGGCGTCCTGGTGCTGGCCGTCGCCGGCGAAGGCGATCGAGAGGATCTCGCCATGGGCTTCGGGCCCGAGCAGGTAGATCGAGGGGTACTTCATCGTCAGCTTCGAGCCGAGGTTGCAGTCGACCCACTCCATCGTCGCCTTCTCGTGGGCGACGGCGCGCTTGGTGACGAGGTTGAAGACGTTCTGCGACCAGTTCTGCACGGTCGTGTAGCGGACCCGCGAGCTCGGCTTGGCGCAGATCTCGACCACCGCCGAGTGCAGCGAGTCGCTGGAGTAAACCGGCGCCGTGCAGCCCTCGATGTAATGGACGTCGGCGCCCTCCTCGCAGATGATCAGCGTGCGCTCGAACTGGCCCATGTTCTCGGTGTTGATCCGGAAGTAGGCCTGCAGCGGCATCTCGACCTTGACCCCGGCCGGCACGTAGACGAAGGAGCCGCCCGACCAGACCGCGGAGTTGAGCGCCGCCAGCTTGTTGTCGTTGGCGGGGATGATCGTCGCCCAGTACTCGCGGACCAGGTCCTCGTGCTCGCGCAGCGCCGTGTCCATGTCGGTGAAGATCACGCCCTGGGCCTCAAGCTTCTCGTTGACCTGGTGGTAGACGACCTCGGACTCGTACTGGGCGCCGACCCCGGAGAGGAATTTGCGCTCCGCCTCGGGGATGCCGAGCCGGTCGAAAGTGTTCTTGATGTCCTCGGGGACCTCGCTCCAGTCGCGGCTGTTCTTCTCCGAAGCGCGGACGAAGTAGTGGATGTCGTCGAAGTCGATCTGATCGAGGTCGCCGCCCCATTTCGGGGTTGGGCGCGAGTAGAAGTGCTCCAGCGCCTTGAGGCGGAAGTCACGCATCCACTGCGGCTCGTCCTTGTAGTCGGAAATCGATTCGACGATCTCGCGCGAGAGGCCCTTGGGCGCCTTGTAGGCGTAGCCCGACTCGGAATCGTGGAAGCCGAACTTCTCCTTGTAGTCGGCGTTGATGCCGGCCAGCTCTCTCTTCTCTGCGACGACCTCGGGTGTGGCCATGGTCTAGGAGACCTCCAGGGTGATGGTGTCGTCCACGACGGCCGCCGTGAACGTCTGCACCGGGGCGAAAGCTGGGAGCGTCTTCGGCCTGCCGGTGGCCAGGTCGAAGAGGGAGCCGTGACGGGGGCACTCGACCGTGCAGGTCGCCGGGTCGAACTCGCCCTCGGCAAGCGGCCCGTCGTCATGGGAGCAGCGATCCTCGATCGCGTAGAGCGTTCCCTCGCAGTTGAAGACGCCGATCTTGATCCCGTCGTGCTCGACCAGGCGCATAGCTCCGGGCGGCAGCTCGGCGGCAGGGCAGACGGAGATGAATGTTCCAGCGGTATCTGGCAAGGGATTGAACGCTCCCGCGGGTTGGTTAGTGCGGGTTGAGACTTAATCCTACTTCTACGGTCGGATTTTAGCGATAGGGCCGGTCCGGCCCCGGCACCGTAACAAGCCTTTGACCCGCATTCAGGTTGGGATGAAAGGATCGGCGGACGAACTTCGACGATTGGAGGACCGCATGAGCGAGAGAACGAGCTACGCACCTGGAACCCCGTGCTGGGTCGATCTCGGCTCACCAGACCTCGACGCGTCGGTCGAGTTCTACGCGGCGCTGTTTGGCTGGGAGGTGCCGGCGAGCGAAAACGTCGAGCAGACCGGTGGCTACCGGCGGGCGACGAAGAACGGGGCGGACGTCGCCGGGATGATGCCGCTGATGCAGGAGGGCCAGCCGCCCGCCTGGAGCAGCTACGTCTCGGTTGCCGACGCCGATGCCACCGCGGCCGCGGTCAAGCAGGCGGGTGGCAGCGTGATCGCGGAGCCGATGGATGTGATGGAGCTGGGCCGGATGGCGGTCTTCGCTGATCCCACCGGCGCGGTCTTCGGGATCTGGCAGCCAGGCACGTTCCTCGGCGCCGGCTTGGTCAATGAGCCCGGCGCCCTCGCCTGGAACGAACTCAACACGCGCGATCTCGGGGCCGCCAAGGCCTTCTACGGCGCTGTCTTCGGTTGGGACTTCGAGGAAGTGAAGATGGGGGAGAACGAGAGCTACACGACGATCTCCCTCGACGGCAACCCGGTCGGCGGGATCCTCGACATGGGCGAGCGCGGCGTGCCCGAGGAGATCCCCGCTCACTGGCTGGCCTACTTCGCGGTCGAGGATGCCGATGCGACCGTGGCCCAGGCGACGGAGCTGGGGGGCGGCCTGATGATGGGGCCGATCGACCTCCCGGTCGGACGCTTCGCGATTCTCACCGACCCGCACGGCGCCGCCTTCGCGGTAATCGCACTCAGCGAGAACGCCCCACCGGCAAGCGCCTAGAGCAGTCGCGCATCCGACATTGACCACACCCCAGTGGGGTGAATGTCGGATGCGTCGACCGGTGCCTAGATCGAGCCGAGGTCGGCGGCCGCTTCGCTCGGGCTGCCGACCTCGCCCTCGTCCTCCCATTCGGCCGGCTCGCCGAGGCTGGCGCTCTTGACCACCTTCAGGCCCAGCATCGCGCACTTCATCCGCGTTGCTGAGATGTCGATCCCGAGCAGATCGAGGACGAACTCCTTGGGTAGGCGCAGCAGCTCCTCGCGTGTTTTGCCGGCCAGCTCGTCGGTCAGCAGCGAGGTCGCCGCGGTTGAGATCGCGCAGCCTTTGCCGTCGAAGGCGATCTCGGCGACCTTGCCCTCTTCGTCGAGCCGGATCGTCACGTGCTGTTCGTCGCCGCAGAAGGGGTTGGTGTCCTCGAACTCGAGGTCGGGCTCGTCGACGCGGCCGAAGTTATGCGGCCGCTTGTAGTGCTCGAGGATCTGGTCGCGGTAAAGCTCGTCCATGCCAGAGACGCTAGCGGAGCCGTGCAACGCGCTGTTCATCTCATCGGACCACAGCGCGTTTCACCCGAGTCGTCGCTGCTACCTTGAGCAGCGATGCAGGGGCTGTTTCGCAAGCTGACATATCCGGCGCGGCGCTGGCCGCGGCTGACCAAGGCGGCGCTTGCCGGCGGGGTCGGGCTGACCGTTCTCGTCGTGCTCGCCAACGCCTACATCCTGCTCAGCACCGAAGGAGAGGCGACCGCCAACGTGGCGGATGTTCCGCCTGCCGAGGTCGCGATCGTGCCGGGCGCGCTGGTCCAGCCCAACGGCCAGATGAGCGCGATGCTCGCCGACCGCGTGCGCCAGGCCTCGACGCTGTGGCACGCGGGCAAGGTGAGGCGGATCCTGGTTTCGGGTGATCACCACACCTGGGCCTACGACGAGCCCGACACGATGCGTAAGGCGCTGGTCGCGGAAGGCGTGCCGCCGCGAATCATCTTCGAGGATCACGCCGGCTTCGACACCTGGGCGACGATGGTCAGGGCTCGCGGCATCTTCGGCGTTCACGACGCAGTCGTCGTCACCCAGGGCTTCCACATGCCACGCGCGCTCTACCTTGCCGACGCCGCTGGAATCGAGGCGACCGGCCTCACAGCTGACCTCCACACCTGGGGATACCAGGGCAAGAAGAGCGAAGTCCGCGAGGTCCTCTCGCGGGTCAAGGCGATCGCTGACACCACGCTCGACACCCCGGCAATGGGCGGTCCGTCGATCCCAATCAGCGGCGACGACGGCAGCATCAGTTGGGGCCCAACGCCACCGCCGGGAACACCGCCCGCCGGCTCGCCGGGCGCCTGAGCGAACTGCATCAAATTCTCACTCTCGTAGATAGAGAATTTGATGCAGTTCGACTTAGTCGGTGAGGCCGAAGACCTTGCGGGCGTCGTGGAGGCCGTCGACCAGGCGGTCGATCTCCTCGGGCATCGTGTAGACGCCGAAGCTGGCCCGGGCTGTGGCGGAGACGCCGAGGCGGTCCATGAGGATCTGGGCGCAGTGGTGGCCGGCGCGGACCGCCACCCCGTGGCGGTCGAGGATCTCGGAGACGTCGTGGGCGTGGACTCCCTCGAGCTCGAAGGAGACCGGGCCGATCCGCTCGGCGCGGCGCGGCGGGCCGAAGATGTGCAGGCCGGGCACCTCGGGCAGTCGCTCCAGGGCGTAGTCGGTGATCTGGCGCTCGTGCTCCAGCACTGCGTCCATTCCCAGTCCATCGAGCCAGCGCAGCGCTGAGGCCATGCCGATCGCCTGGGCGATCGCGGGCGTCCCGGCCTCGAAGCGGGCGGGCGGGTCGGCGTAAGTCGTGCCCTCGCGGCTGACCTTGCGGATCATCGAGCCGCCGCCGAGGAAGGGCGGCATCGCCCGCAGCAGATCGAGCCGCGTCCAGAGCGCGCCGATCCCGGTTGGCGCGTAGAGCTTGTGGCCGGTCAGGGCGTAGAAGTCGACGCCCAGCTCGGCGACGTCGACAGACATCTTCGGCGCGCCTTGAGCGCCGTCGACGAGGACCAGCGCGCCGGCGTCGTGGGCCAGGCGCGAAATCTCGGCCAGCGGATTCTCAGTGCCCAGCACGTTGGAGACATGGGTGACCGCGACCAGCTTCGGGCCGCGCTCTAGCAGCGCCGCGAAGGCGTCAATGTCGAGCTGGCCCTGATCGTCGATCGGGGTCCAGTCGATCTCCGCCCCAACCCGCTCGGCCAACTGCTGCCAGGGGACGATGTTGGAGTGGTGCTCCATCTCGGTGAGCACGATCCGTTCGCCGGCGCCGATGTTGGCGTCGCCCCAGGCCCGCGCGACCAGGTTGATTGCCTCGGTCGCGTTGCGGACGAAGGTGACCTCGCGCCGATCGGCGGCACCGAGGTGGTCGGCGACCGTCGCCCGCGCTCCCTCGTAGGCAGCCGTCGCCTCGGCCGAGAGCGTGTGGGAGCCGCGGTGGACGTTGGAGTGGTGCGTCCGCTCGTAGCGGTCGACCGCCTGGATCGAGGCCAACACTCGCTGCGAGCTGGCGCCGCTGTCGAGGTAGGCGACCGGCTTGCCGTGCACCTCCCGCTCGAGCGCAGGAAAAGCGGCGCGGACCTTCTCAATCGGGAACGCCGAGGGCGGAGAGGAGCTCTTGGTCGTCGTCGGCTCCATGTTCCCCGAGGTCAGGCGGTGGCGCCCGCCTCGACCTCCTCGCGGATCCAGCCGTAGCCCTTCTCCTCCAGCACGGCGACCAGCTCCGGTCCGCCTTCCTTGACGATCCGGCCCTCGAACATGACGTGGACGAAGTCCGGCTTCACCATGTGCAGGATGCGCTGGTAGTGGGTGATGATCAGCACGCCCATGTCAGGCCCGGCGAACTGGTTGACGCCATCGGCGACCGTGCGCAGTGCGTCGATGTCGAGGCCCGAGTCGGTCTCGTCGAGCACCGCGATCTCCGGCCGCAGCAGCGCCAGCTGCAGCAGCTCCATCCGCTTCTTCTCGCCGCCGGAGAAGCCTTCGTTGAGATAGCGGCTGGAGAAGTCTTTGGGAATGTTGGCCAATGCCATCGCCTCCTGGGCGACCTTGGCAAAGTCTTTGATCTTGATCTGGTCCTCGCCGCGCGCCTCGCGGTGGGCGTTGATCACCATCCGCAGGTACTTGCTGACCGAGACGCCGGGGATCGAGACCGGGTACTGGAAGGCCATGAAGAGGCCCGCCTTCGAGCGCACGTCGGGGTCGGCCTCGGTGATGTCCTCGCCCTTGAAGGTGATCGAGCCCTCGCTCACCTCGTACGCCGGGTGTCCCATGATCACGTTGGCCAGCGTCGACTTACCCGAGCCGTTCGGCCCCATCAGCGCGTGGACCTTGCCCTTCTCGACGTCGAGATCGAGGCCGCGGAGGATCTCCTTGTCCTCGACGCTCACGTGCAGGTTGCGTATCTCCAGCTCAGCCAATTTCACTCCTGTTTGTGTGTTTGGAAGGTCTTCGCGCTAGACGGCCGTGCCGACCGGCGCGGATCGTTCGGCTCGGGGCTCGGAGCCGCCGAACTCAACCAGCTCGGCTAGCGTCGTGCCCGAAAGCGCTTTGGTGACGCCGCCCTGCACGCGCGTCCAGAGCAACTTGGTCGCGCAGGCGTGGTCGCCGTCGTCCTCGTGCGAACAGAGCACTTTGCCGTCGGGCGCGTCGTGGAAGCACTCCATCGGGGCGATCTGCCCTTCCAGTGCCTCGACGACCGCGTCCATCGTGATCTCCGACGCCGGTTTGGCCAGGCGGTAGCCGCCATGGGCGCCCCGGGTCGAGGTCACCAGACCCGCCTTGCGCAGCTTCGCCACCAGGTGCTCGAGGTAGGAGAGCGGCAGCCGCTCGGCCTCGGCGACGGAGCTGAGCGAGATCGGCAGTGAGCCGGGCTGGCGGCCCAGCTCGACCATGAGGCGGACGCCGTACTCGGCTTTGGTCGAGAACAACATGAATCTAAATCCTACTGAAGCGGTCGGTTATGCGGATTCGGCCGCGGCGTCGTTGCCGAGTTCGACGTGGGCGCGGCTGTCGCTGCCGCGGATCAGGACCAGGGTGAGCACGAAGCCGAGCATGGCGATCAGCGAGCCGCCGAGGAAGGCGGCCCGGAAGCCGTCGGTGAGGGCGCTGAGTTGATCCGAGCCGGGAGCGGCGTTGTCGGTTGCCGAGATCGCCACCGCGGAGAGCACGGCGAGGCCGAGCGCGCCGCCAATCTGCTGCGAGGTGTTAATCAGGCCGCTGGCGAGGCCCGCCTCCTTTTCCTCGACGCCCGAGACGGCGGCGATCGTCGTCGTCACAAAGGCGAAGCCGAGGCCGGCCGCGGCGAAGAGCGAGGGCCCGAGGATGTCGGTCGTGAAGCTGCCGCCGACCGAGACCCGGCTGAACCAAGCAAGGCCGATGACGATGAAGAGCAGCCCGGCGGCGAGCACCGGCTTGTAGCCAAGTTTGGTTACGAGCTGGGAGGCGATGCCGGCCGAGGCCATGATCACCAGGGCGAGCGGCAGGTAGGAAAGGCCGGCGTGGATCGCGCTGTAGCCGAGCACCTGCTGCATATATAGGGAGATGAAGAAGAACATCGAGAAGAGCGAGGCGCCGACCAGCAGGCCGACCACGTTGGCTCCCGTCAACGTTCGAATGCGGAAGATCGAGAACGGCACCAGTGGTTTGCTGGCGCGCAGCTCGATCACGACGAACGCCGCCAGCAGTAGGACCGAGAGCGCGATCAGGCCGATCGTCTGCGTCGATCCCCAGCCGGCGTTGTTGGCGTCAACGAGGGCGTAGACCAGCGTTGACAGCCCCGCGGTGACGGTGATCGCGCCGGCAACGTCGTAGACATGTGTCTCGGACTCGGCCCGCGTTTCGGCGAGCAGCCGCGGCGAGAGCGCGAAGGCGATCAGGCTGACCGGCACGTTGACCCAGAGCACCCACTCCCAGCCGAGGCCGTCGGTGAGGATGCCGCCGAGCAGGACGCCGGCGGCGCCGCCCGAGCCGGCGACCGCGCCCCAGACGCCGAGCGCCTTGTTGCGCTCGGAGCCGTCGCTGAAGGTGGTGGTGACGATCGAGAGCGCGGCGGGGGAGATGATCGCGGCGCCGAGCCCCTGCGCGGCGCGGGCGGCGATCAGCTGTCCCTCGGTCGCGGCGAAGCCCGCGGCGAGCGAGGCGACCGCGACCAGCAGCAGGCCGGCCATGAACACCTTGCGGCGGCCGACCAGGTCGGCGGTGCGGCCGCCGAGCAGCAGGAAGCCGCCGAAGGTCAGCACATAGGCGTTGACCACCCAGGGCAGGTTCTCCTGCGAGAAATCGAGCGCTTTGCCGATCGTCGGCAGCGCCACGTTGACGATCGAGGCGTCGAGGACGACGACGAACTGGGCCGAGCAGAGCAGGATCAGCGCCAGCCAGCGCTTCTCTCTGAAGTCTCCGGTGGCGGCCTCCATCGCTCGCCTCAGTCAATCAAAACCGCTGCGTCGGCTCCGGCGCCTCAGGGCTCGATCAGGCCGCGGCGGATCGCGTAGCGGACCAGCTCGACCCGGTCGCGCATGCCGAGCTTGCGCATCGCGTTGGCGCGGTGGTTCTCGACCGTCTTCTCGGAGAGGTGGAGGACCTCGGCGATCTGCTTCGTGGTGTGCGCCTCGGCAACCAGCTTGACGATCTCCTCCTCGCGCGGGGTGAGCTCCTCCTCGCCGCTGGAGCCGCGCTCCAGCACGTCCTTGATCAGCGTTCGCTGCGCCTCCGGGGTGAGGAACGGCTCGCCGCGCTC
>DATNGZ010000052.1:0-170181 GCA_035605695.1 Solirubrobacterales bacterium
ATGCGCGAGCTGCTCGAGCGCAACGGGCTTGCGCCCGAGGCGCTGGTCAGCTGCCTGTTCACGACCACCGAGGACCTCGACGCGGAGTTTCCAGCGGTCGCCGCGCGCGGGATTGGCCTCGACTCGGTGCCGCTGCTCTGCTGCCGGGAGATCCCCGTGCCCGGCTCGATGGAGCGGGTGATCCGCGTGATGATGCACTTCTACGCCCCCGCGGGGAGCTCCCCGGCGCACGTCTACCTCGGTGCGACACAGAAGCTCCGCTCCGACCTCCACGCCGCCCAATAGCGGCCGCGTCGGCGACAATGGGCCGATGACCGTCACCTTCGCCGAGAAGCTCGCCCGCATCCCGGGCTACCAGGCCGGCGTGCCCACCGGGCAGACGCCGGAGGCGATCGCCGGCGGCGGGATCGCCCAGCTAGCCTCGAACGAGTCGCCCTTCCCGCCGCACCCGAAGGTGGTCGAGGCGATCGCCGACGCCGCTGGCGCGATGAACCGCTACCCGGACCCCGACGCCACCCTGTTGCGGCGCCGTATCGCCGAGCGCTACGAGACCGAGCCCGCCCGCGTCGCGGTCGGCAACGGCTCCTGCGAGATCCTGCTTGCCGCAGCCGAGGCGCTCTGCGAGCCGGGCGCCGAGATCCTCTACGCCTGGCCGGCCTTCTCGATGTACCCCTACCTGCCGGCGCTGACCGGGGCGCGCGAGGTCCGCGTGCCGTTGGGCGAGGGCGACGTCCACGACCTCGACGCGATGGCGGCCGAGGTGACCGCGGCGACCCAGCTCGTCCTCGTCTGCAACCCCAACAACCCGACCGGGACCCACCTTCCCGCCGCCGAGGTCGCCGCCTTCTGCGCGGATCTGCCGGCGCACGTGACCGTGATCCTCGACGAGGCCTACGTCGAGTTCCAGACCCACGACGACCCGGACACAACGGTCGACCTGCTTGCCGACCTGCCCAACCTCGTCGTCCTGCGCACCTTCAGCAAGATCTTCGGCTTGGCCGGGCTGCGGGTCGGCTACGCGCTCGGCTCGCCCAAGTTCCGCGCCGCGATCGACGCGGTGCGCCAGCCCTTCAGCGTCAACGCGCTCGCCCAGGCGGCGGGGGCTGAGGCGATCCTGCACCAGGATGACGTCACCCGTCGGGTCGAGGCCACTATCGCCGAGCGCCTCCGAGTCGAGGAGGGACTGCGCGCGCTCGGCCTCTCCACCTCCGACACCCACGCCAACTTCTCCTGGATCGACCTCGGAGAGGCCGCGGAGACGGACGTGGTCGCCGGCCTGGCGGAGCGCCAGATCGCCGTTCGCCCCGGCACGCCGCTCGGCGATCCCGGTCACATCCGCGTCTCCTACGGCAGCGGCGATGAGAACGGCCGCTTCCTCGCCGGCCTCGGCGCGCTGCTCGGCTAGATCGAATCGCGCTGGCAATGACGGACCATGTCCGGCGCGACGTACTGGACACATGGCCGCATTTATTGGATACATAAAGCAACTACAATGGACACATGACTCCGCTCGATATGCTGGCCCATGAGCTGGGCGTGAGCGGCCGCACGCTGCGCCGGGCGGTGAACGAAGGCACCCTGCGGGCGACGAGGCCCTCGCCGCGCACCCTTGAGATCCCGTTGAGCGAGCGCGCTTACGTGCGCCGCCATTGGGCCCTGCTGGCAAAGCTGCGCGCCTTCTTGCGCACCGAACGTAACGTCCGCTTCGCCATGCTCTTTGGCTCGACCGCCCGGGGTGAAGGCACCGAGAGCAGCGATGTCGACGTGATCGTCTCGCTGCGCGATCCCGATTACATCCGGAAGCTTGATCTTGGAGTGAAGCTCGAACGCGCCATAGGACGGCCAGTCGACGTCGTGCTTCTCGAGGAGGCGGAAGAAGACCCAACGTTTCTCACGATGGCGCTCGAAGACGGGCGCGCGCTTGTCGATCGCGAAAATCTGTGGCCGGAGCTGCGCCATCGCGAAGCGGGCCTGAGGCGGCTTGGACGCAGGCAAGATCTGGCGCGCCGGCGGAGAGCCCTCGCGGCTGCCGACCGGTTCCTGGCGGCGCATCGATGACCCCTGGGGAACTGCGCAAGGTGGCCCGCCGACGCCTCGCACGCCGGATCGATGCCCGCATCGAAGACTTTCCGCGCCAGCATATGGCTCTCGAATCGGCGATGGCTTCGTTTGGGGAGAGCTTCGACCTGCAGTCCTTCAAACGGGCTTTCGAGACCACCGAGGACATGGACGCATACCACCGCGTTCAGACAATCGAACGAGGGGTCAGCCGGGTGCAGGGATACGTCGCCGACATGGCGATGGACGGTGTCCGTCTCGCGGGCCTGCCCAGTGACCCCACCGGTGGCGAGGGCTTTCGCGCGACCCAAGCCTTCGAGGCGCTGCGCGACGCAATGGTGATTGAGGCGGCGCTTTGCCGTCGCTTGATGGACGCCCAAAAGGACCGTTCGCAGATCGAGCACGAATACCCCGGTCTGCGTGCCGGCAACGTGCACAAAGCAGCGATCCTCGTCTGCGACTCCTCCCATCGGTTCTTTGCGGTTTTCCGTCGCTGGATCGAGCCATACCTCGACTAACGCCACCTCACCTGCTAAAAAGTCAGGGAAGGTGAAGCGATCCACTGACATGACGAGTGCCACCCGCGCCACAGGCGCCGCGCTCCCTCCTGTCCGCTTCTCCTATTTCTGGCGATTTAGCTAGGCGTCCGGCCTCGCGGCTCCTGCCGCACCCCATAAGTACTGGCCGGGCGTCGGACTGACTCGCCTCGTTTCGCTGCGCGCGCTGCGACGAGGAAACCGGAAGTAGGCTTATCAACGTGGAGGACGGTGAAGGCAAAATGATGATCGGGACGCAGGGCGAGACGCGGGACCGGGTTCGGGACCAGCGCATCGAACGGATCGAGGAGCTGGTTTCCCCGGCAAAGCTGCTGGAGGAGCTACCCCTGGGCGAGGAGCGGAGCCAGGCCGTGGTCCGCGGTCGCGGCGAAGTCGGCAACGTGCTCGACGGCACTGATGACCGAGTCCTGGTCGTGGTCGGTCCCTGCAGCGTTCACGATCCCGCCGCGGCGCTGGATTACGCCGGGCGCCTGGCGGAGCTCTCGCGAAAACTGAGCAGCGACCTTTTGATCGCGATGCGCGTCTACTTCGAGAAGCCGCGGACGACAACCGGCTGGAAGGGCCTGATCAACGATCCGCACCTCGACGACTCCGGCGACGTCAACACCGGCCTGCGGATGGCCCGACAGCTGCTGCTCGAGGTGCTCGACCTCGGCCTGCCGGTCGGCACCGAGTTCCTCGACCCGATCACGCCCCAGTACATCGCCGACGCGGTCGCTTGGGGGGCGATCGGCGCCCGCACTACCGAGAGCCAGACCCACCGCCAGCTCGGCTCCGGCCTCTCGATGCCGGTCGGCTTCAAGAACCGCACCGACGGTGACGTCCAGGTCGCGGTCGACGCCGTCCGCGCCGCCGCGGCGCCGCACGCCTTCGCCGGGATCGACGACAACGGCGCGCCGGCGATCCTCTACACCACCGGCAACCCCGACGGTCACGTGATCCTGCGCGGCGGCAGGGGGGCTCCGAATCACGACGCCGAGGGCGTCGGCGAGGCGCTAGCGCGACTTGGCGTGGCGGGCCTGCCCGAGCGGCTCGTGGTCGACGCCTCGCACGACAACAGCGGCAAGGACCCGGCCAGGCAAATGCTCGCCGCCGGTCAGATCGCCGACCAGGTCGCCGACGGCAACGCCGCGATCGTCGGTGTGATGCTGGAGTCGTTCCTGGTCGAGGGGCGCCAGGACCTCGGCGAGGATTCCGGCCTCACTTACGGGCAGTCGATCACCGATCCCTGCATGGATTGGGAGACAACGGTCGCGGTGCTGGGGCAGCTTGGCGACGCGGTGCGGGCGCGGCGCGGCGAATGAGGGTCGCGGTGCTCGGCGTCGGCCTGATCGGCGGCTCGATCGGGCGTGCCGCCCGCGCCCGCCTGGGGGCTGAGGTGACGGGCTTCGATCCTGATCCAGAGACGCTGGTTAGGGCGACCGCGACCGGTGCGATCGACCACGGCGCCAGCACGGTTGCCGAGGCCTGCGAGGGGGCCGAGGTGGTCTTCTGCGCGGCGCCCGTCGCCGGCCTTTTCGATCTCGCCACCGCTGCCCTCGAGGCCTGCGGTGCCGACGCCGTCGTCACCGACGTCGGCTCGACCAAGCGCGACATCGTCGCCGCGCTCGGCGCCGATGAGCGCTTCATCGGTGGCCACCCGCTTGCCGGCGCCGAGACCTCCGGGGTCGAGAACGCCCGCGAGGACCTCTTCGAGGGCGCCCGCTGGTACCTGACGCCCAAATCCGAGCGCTCCAGCGGCCTCCTCTACGACCGCCTGCAGCGCACGGTGGCCGGGCTTGGGGCGCGGGTGCAGGCGATCGACCCCGACGCCCACGACCGCCTGATGGCAACGATCAGCCACCTCCCCCACGTCGTCGCCAACGTCCTCGTCGGCCAGGCCGCCGCCGAGCTGACCCGCGACTCCGAGCGGATGCCCGAGGTCGGTCCGAGCTTCCGCGACACCACCCGCGTCGCCGGTGCCAACCCGGCGATCTGGGGTGACATCTTCGCCAGTAACAGCGAGGCGGTGGCGGAGGCAGTCGATGCCGTCGCCGAGCGCCTGCGCGAGGCCGCCGCGCTGATCCGCAGCGGCAAGCGCGACGCGGTCGCCGAGTGGCACGCGGAGGCCGCCGCCGACCGGCGCCGCCTGCTCGAGGCCGAACTCAGCGGCGGGCCGCTGCGCGAGCTGCGGGTCGTCGTCGCCAACCGGCCCGGCACAATCGCGGAGCTCGCCCTCGCCCTCGGTGAGGCCGGGGTCAACATCGAGGACATGGCGCTCTACCCGACGCCCGACATGACCTCGGGCGCCGTCTCGCTCTGGGTCTCCGGCGATGATCAGGCGGCGCGCGCAACCGCCCTCGTGCGCGAGCTCGGCCACACGGTCAGCGCCGTCGCCGACGGCGAGTGATCATGCCGACCCGCTTCGATCCGACCGGCCCGCTGCGCGGCGCCCTGCGCCCGCCGGCCGACAAGTCGATCTCCCACCGCGCCGCTTTGATCGCGGCGATGGGCGAGGGTGAAACCACGATCGAGGGCTACCTCGACTCGGCCGACACACGCTCGACCCTGACCGCTGTGGAGGCGCTCGGCGCCGAGGTCGAGGGGGTCGGCGAGACCGAGATCGACCCGGTGATCAGCGTCCGCGGGGTCGGCCTGCGCGGCGTTGACTCGGCGGCGATCGACGTCGGCAACGCCGGAACCCTGCTGCGCCTGTTGCCCGGCTGGCTGGCGGGGCAGGCCGGCGGAAGTTGGACCGTCGACGGCGACGACTCGATCCGGCGCCGGCCGGTCGACCGCATCGCCGTCCCGCTGCGCGCGATGGGCGCCAAGCTGAGCTGCCGCGAGGACCGCCTGCCGCCGCTCGAGGTCGAGGGGGCCGAGTTGAGCGGGATCGAGCACGAGCTGCCGGTGGCGAGCGCCCAGGTCAAGTCGTGCCTGCTCTTTGCCGGGCTGCTGGCCGAGGGGACGACCTGGGTCCGGGAGCCGTCGCGCAGTCGCGATCACACCGAGCGGATGCTCTCCGCTGCCGGCGCCGACGTCGCCTGGCTGCGCGGCGGCGTCTCGCTGCGGCCGCCGAAGCGGCTGGCGCTCGGCGAGTTCGCGGTCCCCACCGACTTCTCCTCGGCCGCCTTCTTCATCGTCGCGGCGTTGCTCGTTCCGGGCAGCAAGATCTCGCTCGAGGGGGTCGGCACGAACCCCACCCGGACCGGGCTGCTCGGCATCCTCGAACGGATGGGCGCCGAGATCGCGGTCGAGCCGGTGGGCGAGCGCGGCGGCGAGCCGGTCGGCACGATCCGCATCCGCTCCTCGCAGCTGTGCGGCACCGAGGTCGGCGGCGCCGAGATCCCGCTGGCGATCGACGAGCTGCCGCTGGTCGCCCTCGCCGCCTGCTTCGCCGAGGGCGAGACGACGATCCGCGATGCCACCGAGCTGCGGCGCAAGGAGTCCGACCGCGTCGCCACTACCTGCGAGGCACTGAAGGCGCTCGGCGCCACGATCGAACCGCGCGAGGACGGGCTCCGGATCGAGGGCAGCGGGGGCCTGAGCGGCGGCGCGATCGACTCCCACGGCGATCACCGGATCGCGATGCTGGGAGCGATCGCCGGCCTCGCCTCGCGCGAGGGCGTCGAAGTGGAGGGCATGGATGCCGCCGCTGTCAGCTACCCGGGCTTCGAGTCCGACTTCGCCTCGCTGCTGGGATAGTCATGAGCCGGGGCGTCGGCTGCAGTCCAGGTTCTTGATCTTCAATAGCTGAGTGGTCAAGCACAGCCCGGCGCACTGTGGCACTCTTCGCCGCCTCGACAAAGGGGGATCCAAGTGCCGGTGCTTGCCAAAAGCGAGATCCAGAAGCGCCTTGATGAAAAGAAGATCTTCATGCCCGGAAGCTGGGAGGCGTCCGGCCTTCGCAGCGCCTCGTATGACCTGCGAGTCGCACCCGATTACCTGATCGACCCGGACGGCAAACGCTTTTGGCCTGAGAACCCGACCGGCGCGACCCACTGCCAGGTGCCGTTTTCGCTGTATCCCGGACAGGTGGCCTTCGTTTCCAGTGTTGAGCAACTGTGCATGCCCTTCGAGCTCGCCGGCAACATTGCGCAGAAGTTCAGCGTTACCCGCAGTGGCGTGCTTGTACTGGGCGGACTTTTGGTCGATCCCGGATACGGCTTGGAACTGCGGGGTGACGGACGGTGGTGGACCAGGGAAAGGGGCCAAAGACTGCATTTCCAGCTCGCGAATGTCGGCGACGAGGAGTTCAAGATCTTTCCGAGTAAAACCAGCGTCGCTGCAATCCAGTTCCTCACCCTGGATGGGTACGTAAGGACGGAAGAGGACTCGCCGGCCTCCGTTCGGGTCCCCAATTCCGATGATCTTCTCGACGCACTCTTCGTCCAGGGTGACGAAGAGCCACTGTCACCGCTTGCCTTTTTCCCCCGCATGGCGGACCTGCGGGGAGATCTCGACGGCGCTCGCGATCAGATCGAGAAGCAGAAGATCAAGCTCGACTCGACCAAGCGCTCGACCGACCAGCTCGTCGTTTTCGGGGTCTTCCTGCTCACGATTACGCTTTTCACGGTGGCCTGCGCGGCCCTGATCGAGGCGATTGCGGACGGATCGACCGGCGAGGCCGCCGATGCGCTCGGCAACGCGGACACCAGCACTGTCCTGAACCATGAAGGCCTGATCATCGCGGTGGTCGTCGCTGCGGTGGTGATCGTCTTCGCGCTGGTCTCGACCTTCAGCGTCTTCACCGCGCTGGCCCTTTCGCGGAGGCATCAAGAGAGGAAGCGGAGCAAAAAAAGGTCAGCCGGCGTCAAGCGCCTCGAGGAGGCGTCGCGCTAGCTTGGGCGGCGGATCGGCGCTGGAATCGAGCCGAAGCGTCGTCTCGGGAAGGGCGGCAACGTCGTGCAGCTCGGCCGTTTGGACGACGACTCCAGCGGGCAAACGGTTGGTTCCCGCGGCTCGAGAGTCGAGCTCCTCTTGGCTTGTCCTGAGCTGGGTCACGGCCCAAGGGACTTCCTGGTCCTCCGCAACTTTGATCAGTCGACTCAGCTCCTCGCCGTGGAACTCCGCTATGCCGGAGGCCGGCACGTATGTGAACGTGCTCTCGAAGACGACGAGCCAGCCGTGGTCCAACAGCGCCTCGGCCTGGAGTCGCAGCAGCTCGTAGGCAAGGGGGATCTGCGCCCACAGATCGCCGGGCGGGCGGACAAGGACGGTGTGCAGAGCTTCGTCCACGCTAAGCAATGCGGCGGGCGGGGATGCCAGCCGCAGGACTTCCCGAGCGACGCTCGTCTTGCCGGTATGCGAGGCTCCAGTGAGGACGAGAAGGCGCGGGCCGGCCACCTCGATTGCCTCAGCCCGATCATTGATTGACGTCACAGTGCAGCCAAACTACAGACCGCTCATCCCTTGGTGAGCCAGGTGCTAGACCTTCGCGGGCTTGTCTCCTGTCTCGTTCGCGCCGACTGCGATTTCGTGGTCATTGGGTCGAGTGCGCTGGCGATGCAGGGTTGGGATGTCTCTCCTGCCGACCTTGACGTGATGACCGAGCCGGCTGCGGTCGGATCGATCGCCGATGCCCTCGGCCTGTCCGAGGAGGCAACGGAATGGGTCATCGATGGCGATGCGCGTCGGCTCGAGTGCACGACCGCGATGGGGCCGGTCGACATCTACGTCGCTGTGTCCGGGGGTCTCACCTATGAGGTCGTGGCGGCCGAGTCGATCCCGATCCTGATCGAGAGTGGGCGGGTCAGTGCGCGGGTCGGCAGCCTCGAGCACGTTCGCGATATGCGGGCCGCGGTCGGTCGGAGTGGGCTGCCAACAGAGGCGACCGCGCCGGGGGCGAAGCGAGGGGTCCCGCGGGTGGTCGCGATCGACGGCCCCGCGGGTGCCGGAAAGTCCACCGTCTCGAGAGCGGTGGCGAACCGCTTGCGGCTGACCTATCTGAATACCGGCGCGATGTATCGGTGCGTCACGCTGGCTCTTCTCGAGCGAAAGGCCGACACTGACGATCCGCGGGTGATTGAGGAGATCGCCCGCACGATCGAGATCGACTTTCGCGACGGCCGCGTGCTGTTGGGCGACCGTGACGTCAGCGATGCGATCCGGGCCGAAGATGTGACCGAGGCGACACCCCATATTGCCGCGTACCCGGAGGTGAGGAAAGCGATGATTGAGCGACAGCGCGACCTGTTCTCCGCTGGTAGCTACGTCGCGGAGGGGCGCGACACTGGCACTGTGGTGGCCCCCAATGCTCCGCTGAAGGTCTATTTGACGGCTTCGCCTGAGGAGCGGGCGCGGAGGCGCTCGCTGGAGACCGGGGGGGGAGTGCCGGAGGTTCACGCTGCCCTTGTGGTCAGAGATCAGCTGGACTCAACCCGAAAACTTGGCGCCCTGCGCATCGCCGAGGACGCCGTGGTCGTCGACACGACAGAACGCTCAATCGATGACGTGGCCGACGAGATCGCGGAGCTTGCCCGCGAGCGCGGGATTGCCTGACGCCCTTGAACCGCCTGCCGACCGTCGCGATCGTTGGTTTCCCCAACGTCGGCAAGAGCACCCTGGTCAACCGGCTCGCCGGCGGCCGTGAGGCCGTCACCCACGCCGAGCCCGGCGTGACCCGCGACCGCAAGGTGGTGCGCTGCGAGTGGAACGGGGTCGCCTTCGACCTGCTCGACACCGGCGGTATCGACCTCGAGGACGACTCCGAGCTGGCCCGCGACGTCCAGCAGCAGGCGCGCCTGGGGATCGGCGAGGCCGATGTGGTGATGCTGGTCGTCGATGCTCGCGCGGGGGTGCGGGCGGGAGACGCCGAGCTGGCGAAGACGCTGCGCGGCGCCAACGTCCCGGTCGTCGTCGTCGCCAACAAACTCGATCGGCCCGAGGACGAGTACATGAGCGCCGAGCTGAACAAACTCGGACTGGGCGAGCCGATGCCGGTCTCCGCCAGCCACGGCCTCGGCAGCGGCGACCTGCTCGACCGGGTGGTCGAGCTGCTCGGCGACCGCGCCCAGCCCGGTGAGCCCGACGAGACGACCAGGGTCGCCGTGATCGGCCGCCCCAACGCCGGCAAGTCCTCGCTGGTCAACGCCTTCCTCGGCTCCGACCGGGTGATCGTCTCGCCCCGGGCCGGCACCACCCGCGACACGATCGACACCGAGATCGAGGTCGACGGCCGCCCCGTCATCCTCGTCGACACCGCCGGCCTGCGCCGCCGCTCCAAGGTCGCCGGGACCGTCGACTACTACGCCCAGCTGCGGGCCGAACACGCGGTCGAGCGGGCCGACGTCGCCCTTGTTGTCTGCGATGCCGCCGAGGGCGTCACCGCCGAGGACCTGCGGGTCTCCGAGATAGCGATGAAGGCCGGCTGCGCGACCCTGCTGGTGCTCAACAAGTGGGACATCACGACGACCGATATCGACGACGCTCGCGCCCGGGTCACGCGCAAGTTGCGGCTGCGCCCCGCCGTCGTCACCTGCTCTGCAACCCGCGGCCGCAACGTCGCCAACCTGCTGCCGAAGGCGCTGGAGCTGGCCGACAAGGCCGGCGAGCGGATCCCCACGCCGGAGCTCAACCGTTTTGTTGCCGACGCCGCCGCCAAGACGCCGCCGCCCTCCAAACGCGGCCGCCGCCTGCGCCTCTACTACGCGGCGCAGATAGGTGAGGCGCCGCCGCGGATCGCGATCCAGGTCAACGACCGCAAACTGATCAGCCGCGACTGGGCCTACCACCTCGAGAACCGCCTGCGCGAGACCTACGCGATGGAGGGGGTCCCTTTGATCATCGACTTTGTCGTTCACTCAGGCACCCGCGAAGGCCGCTGACCCAGGACGCGCGTGCCACTGCGCATATCGGCGTCCTCGGTCGCTCGCGTGCAGAGCACGCCACGCTCCCTCCGTCCCTGATCTGCTTGGCCACGCACGCCCTGGGGGCCGACGCTAGGCTTCGACCCATGAGCGATATCCAGCCACTCGCCGAGGGCGAGTACCTCTTCACGTCCGAGTCCGTCACCGAGGGTCATCCCGACAAGGTCGCCGACGCGATCTCCGACACCGTGCTCGACGCGGTGATGGCGGGCGATCCGGAGGGCCGCGTCGCCTGCGAGACCTTGGTCAACACCGGCATGGCGGTGGTCTCGGGTGAGATCTCGACCAGCGTCCACCTCGACGTGCCCGAGCTGGTCCGCGAGACGATCCGCGAGATCGGCTACGACCACGGCGACTACGGCTACCACTGCGATCACGTCTCGGTCCTGGTCTCGCTCGACAAGCAGTCGCCCGACATTGCCCAGGGCGTCGATAAGGCTTACGAGACGCGCACCGAGTCGGTCGAGGACGAGCTGCTGATCGCCGGTGCCGGCGATCAGGGAATGATGTTCGGCTACGCCTCAGATGAGACCGAGGCGCTGATGCCGATGCCGATCCATCTAGCCCACCGGCTCGCCGAACGGCTCGCCGCGGTGCGCAAGGACCGCAGCCTTGACTACCTCGGCCCCGACGGCAAGACCCAGGTCACGATCCGCTACGCCGACGGCCGCCCGGTCAAGGTCGAGAAGCTGCTGATCTCTACCCAGCACGCCGAGGGCGTCGAGTCGGAGTCGAAGATCAAGCCCGACCTCTGGGAGAGCGTCGTGCTGCCGGTGCTCGGCGCCGAGGCCGACGGCCTCTTCGACGCCGATGAGTTGCGCCAGCACTTCCTCGTCAACCCGACCGGCAAGTTCGTGATCGGCGGCCCGGTCGGCGACGCCGGCCTCACCGGTCGCAAGATCATCGTCGACACCTACGGCGGCATGGCCCGCCACGGCGGCGGCGCCTTCTCCGGCAAGGACCCGTCCAAGGTCGATCGCTCGGCCGCCTACGCCACCCGCCACGTCGCCAAGAACGTCGTCGCCGCCGGCCTCGCCCAGCGCTGCGAGGTCCAGGTTGCCTACGCGATCGGCGTCGCCCGCCCAATCTCCCTCATGGTCGAGACCTTCGGCACCGGCAAGCTGCCAGACGCCGAGATCTCCCGCCTGGTCGAAGCGGAGTTCGACCTGCGCCCGGGCGCCTTCCGCGGCTACCTAGACCTGCATCGTCCGATCTTCCGCAAGACGGCCGCCTACGGCCACTTCGGCCGCAGCGAGGACGCTTTCACCTGGGAGCGCACCGACCGCGCCGACAAGCTGAAGAGCGCTGCGGGCCTCGAAGCAGCTCCTGCTTAGGCGTAGGCGGGGGAGAGGCCCGGTCGGCCTCCAGACGAATTGAGTCGCACGCGCCTGCGGCGCTTAGCGACAATCGAAGAGCGCGGCTTCGCCGCGCCTAGAATCACGAGTGCAGCGGCCGCTTCGCGACATTCGTCTGGAGGCCGACCGGACCTCTCTCTCGACAGTTCCATTTGGGATCAGCTTGTGGCCCGATGAAAGAGAAGCTTCTCGCCGGGGGGTACTACCGAGGAGGTTGAGCTTCTCCGAGTCCGTGGCTCCCGGCGGCGTTGGCCCCGGTTGCTTGGTCGACCCGGTGTACGACGTCGCCCGGATCGGCAACCCCGTAGAAGATGAAGTTGTAGTCGTCACCTGCTGCGGTGTCGAAGTCGACGTCGCCTATTTGCATTAGACGCTGGTAGACGCTCTGGCGGTAGTTGACGTTTTGGACCCGCTCGAGCCGGGTCTCTTGGATCTCGCGGGAGATGATTCCCCGTTTGATGTTGAGGCGGCGGTCGGTGATCGTGTAGGTGGTCGCGACCCGCTTGACGAAGCCGGCCAGCACGGTCACGGCGACGATCACGAGGACGATCAGGAAGACGGTGCCGCTGCCGGCGCCGAAGAGCTTGGCGAGGACGCCGGCGATCGCCGCGACCAGGACTCCCTTCAGGTAGAAGCCGAGGATCGCCCGCCACGAGGGGTGGCCTTGGAAGATCACCTGCTCTCCCGGACTGAGGTTGAGCGCCATCGAGGCGCAGCATACCCGCGCCGTCCGCGTCCCTCCATAACGTGAGCCGGTGTCGATAGCGAAGGTCGAGCCGCTCACCACCGCCCGCGCCCTGCGCGGCCCTTTCGACTATCGGCTGCCGGCGGCGATGGCGGACCTCGAGGTCGGCAGTGTGGTCCGCGTCCCCTTCGGCCGCCAGCACCTGCTCGGCGTCGTTGTCGGGCTTGCCGATGCCTCCGAGCTGCCGCCCGAGAGGCTTGCCGAGCCGATCGAGGCGCTCGAGGCGGGGACGCCGGCCGAGTTGGTCCGGCTCGGCCTCTGGATTGCCCGCGAGTACTGCTCGACTCCCTCGCGCGGGCTGCAATTGGTGCTGCCGCCGGGGACCGGAGCTGGCGGCCAGCGGGTGCGCTCGCGGCTGGAGCTGCGGGCCGAGATCACCGCGGACGGCGAGGCGGCGCTTAGCGGCGGCGAGCGGCTCGGAGTCAAACAGCGCGCCGTTCTGGAGGCGCTGCGGGCGGGGGAGATGTCGGCGCCGGAGCTGGCCGCCGCGGTCGGCTGCGACCGCGCGGTGCTGCGGCGGCTGGAGGAGCGCGGCCTGATCGCCACTCATAGCTCGCGGGTGCGGCGTCGCTCGGCCCACCCCGAGGTCGGCGCCAGCAGCGGCAATCCCGAGCTGTTGCCCGAGCAGGCGGCGGCGGTGGACAGCATCGTCGCCGCGCTCGACGGCGAAGCCGGAGCACCGCGCGAGCAACTCCTGCACGGAGTCACCGGCTCTGGCAAGACCGAGGTCTACCTGGCCGCGGTCGAGGCGGCGCTGGCGCGGGGCAAGGGGGCGATCGTCCTCGTCCCCGAGATCGGTTTGGCGCCGCAGGCGGTGGCGCGCTTTCGGGCCCGGCTCGGCGACCGCTTCGCGGTCCTGCACTCGGCTCTGCCCGACGGCGAGCGCTACGACGAATGGCGGCGCCTGCGCAGCGGCGAAGCGAGCGTCTGCGTCGGCCCTCGCTCCGCCGTCTTCGCCCCCCTGCGCGACCTCGGCTTGATCGTGATCGACGAGGAGCACGATGCCTCCTATAAGCAGGAAGGCGACCCCTGTTACGACGCTCGCGCGGTTGCACGACGCCGCGCCGACGAGAACGGCGCCGTGCTCGTCGCTGGCACGGCGACGCCGCGCCCGGAGTCGTGGCTGCAGCTGCCGCGGCTGCAGCTGCCGCGCCGCGTCGACGGTCGCCCGATGCCGCCAGTGAAGGTGCTCGACATGCGCGAGGCCGATCCCCGCTCGGGCGCCTTGCACCCCGATACCTGGGCGGCGCTGGAGGGCGTGCGCGCGGCCGGGGCGAAGGCGATCGTGATGGTCAACCGGCGCGGCTTCGCTCCCTGGCTCACCTGTCGCTCCTGCGGCCGGCACTGGAGCTGTCCCAACTGCGACGTCTCGCTGATCGTCCACCGTCACAGCGGCTGCGTTGTCTGTCATCACTGCGCCCACTCCGAACCTTTGCCGAGATCCTGCGGGGACTGTGGCTCGACCACGCTCTCGCGCGCCGGGGTCGGCACCGAGCAGGTCGAGGCGCTGCTCGCCGAGCGGCTGGCGCCGATGCCGGTCTTTCGTCTCGACGCCGACACCGCCGGCGCCCGCGGCGCCCACGCCCGTATCCTCGCCGCCTTCGGCGAGGCCGAGAGCGGCGTCCTCGTCGGCACCCAGATGGTCGCTAAGGGCCACGACTTTCCCGAAGTCACCCTGAGCGCGATCCTCGACGCCGACGCGACCCTGCGCTTTCCCGACTTCCGCGCCGCCGAGCGGACCTTCGCGATGGTCGCCCAGCTCGCCGGTCGCAGCGGCCGCGGTGCCGCCGGCGGCGAGGTCATCGTCCAGACTCTGGCGCCGAGCGCGCCCAGCATCGTCCACGCCGCCGACCACGACGCGGCAACCTTCCTCGCAGCTGAGATCGAGCGGCGGCGGGCCCTGCGCTACCCGCCCTTCTCCCACCTGACCAGGATCATGCTCAAAGCGGAGTCCGAGCCGCGCCTCGAAAAGGCCGCCGCTGGGCTCGCCCAAATCCTCCTGCCGGCCCTGCCGGAGGAGACCGACCTGCTCGGCCCGGCGCCGATGTTCCGCGTCCGCAATCGTCACCGCCGCCGTCTTCTGCTCAAGGCGAACGACCGTGAGGGAACCGTCGGCGCGGTCCGCGAGACGGTCGAGCGCCTCGCCGCCGACCGCTCCCTGCGCGAGATCGCAATCTCAGTCGACGTCGATCCCCAGTAGGCCAAGGAGCGGTGACTTCGTCTTTTTTCGCCCTATAGACGAAGAAAGGCGAAGTCAGCATAGGGAGTGGGTCCATAGAATTGATCTGTGGCCGAGAAAGCCGAGGCGAAGACAGAGGAGCGCGACGAGTCGGAGCTCGAGGCCGAGCTGCTGGAGCGGCGTGAAGCCGCCCTGGCGCAGGTGGTCAAGTTCGGCGACCCGGTCCTCAAGAGCAAGGCGTCGCCGATCCGTGAGTTCGGCCCCGAGCTGCGGGCGGAAGTCGATCGCATGATCGCGATCATGCGCGGCGCGATGGGTGTGGGCCTGGCGGCGAACCAGGTCGGCGTCCTGCGCCGCCTACTCGTCTTCCAGGCCGGGGCCGACAGCGAGCCGACCGCCCTGGTCAACCCCGAGGTTGAGTGGGTCTCCGCGGAGGCGGCGGTCGCCGAGGAGGGCTGCCTCAGCCTGCCGCGGGTCTCAATGGACGTCGAGCGGCCGCTGCACGCCCGTTTCGGCGGCCTCGATCTCGATGGCGAGCCGGTGCGCCTAGAGGCCTCCGGCCTCGAGGCGCGAGTGCTGCAGCACGAGCTCGATCACCTCGACGGCGTGCTGATCCTCGACCGCGCCCCGCGCGCGCAGCGCAAGGCCGCCCTGCGCGCCCTGCGCGAAGGCGGTAGCTACGGCCCACCGCTGGATGAGCAGGACGTCGCCGATGAGGCCGGCGAGCATCGCGAGCCTCGCAGTGACCCGTGAGGACCATTTATCTCGGCACATCGGAGTTCGCCGCCACCGTGCTGCGCCGGCTGGCGGAGTCGGCGCACCGGCCGTCGCTGGTCATCACCCCGCCCGACCGTCCCAAGGGACGCGGCCGCCGGACCCAGGCGCCGCCCGCGGCCGAGGTCGCGAGCGAGCTAGAGATCGATCTGCTGCAGACCGCGAACGTCAACGAGGACGAGGCGCTGGAGCGGATCCGCGCCGCCAGCCCTGAGGCGCTCGCGGTCTGCGCTTTCGGCCAGCTGATCCGCGAGCCGCTGCTTTCGGAGTGGCCGATGCTCAACGTCCACCCCTCGTTGCTGCCGCACTGGCGCGGCGCCGCGCCGATCGAGCGGACGATCATGGCCGGTGATGCTCGCACCGGGGTCTGCGTGATGCGGGTCACGGCCGGTCTGGATTCCGGCCCCGTTGCGCTTTGCGAGGAGGTTGCGGTTGGGCCGGAGGAAGACTTTGAAGCACTCTCGGGGAAGCTGGCGGAGCTTGGCGGTGAGCTACTGGTGCGAGCCTTCGACCTGCTGGCGGAATCGAAGCTCGAGTTCGACGAGCAGGACGACGGCGCCGCCACCTACGCGGAGAAGATCGCCGCCGAGGAGCGTCGCCTCGACCCCTCGCGCCCTGCTGCCGAGCTGGCCCGCGCGGTGCGCGCCTTGACGCCACACGTCGGCGCTTACCTGGAAACGAGCGGCGGTGAGCGGCTGGGAGTGCGACGGGCTCGCGCAGTTGACGTCGGCGTCAAATCTGGAGAGGTGAAGGCGGAGTGGGGGGCGCTGCTGCTCGGTTGCGGCCAGGGTGCGTTGCGGCTCGAGGTCGTGCAGCCCGCCGGGGGCAAGCCGATGGCGGCCGACGCCTACCTGCGCGGCCACCCACTGCCGAAGCTGTGAGCGGCCAAATCGACACAGTGGCTTCCGGGTGTTCGAATCCGTGGCGATTTGGCCGCGATCGATTGTCATGATCGCGCCCGCCCGCCAGCTCGCCTACGAGACGATTCGGGCCACTTTCGAGCGCGACGCCCACACCGAGCGCGCCTTCCGCGAGGCGGCCGACGAGCGCGGTCTCTATGGCCGCGAGCGGGCGCAGGCGCAGCGACTCGCCTATGGCGCCGTGCAGCGCCGCGGCACCAGCGACGCCGCCCTCGAGCGCCTCGTCGACCGGCCGCTGCGCGAGCTCGATCCGCCGCTGATTGCGGCTCTGCGGCTGGGGATGTACGAGCTGCTCTTCGCCGATGGGACCCCCGACCACGCCGCCGTCGACCAGGCGGTCGAGCTGGTCAAGCGCGCCGGCGCCGCCCACGCATCGGGTCTGGTCAACGCCGTGCTGCGCCGCGCCGTCCGTGAGCGCGCCGCGCTGACGGAGTCGTTGCTCGGTGACGATTCGACCCAGGAGGCCGCGGCGGTGGCGCACTCGGCGCCGCTCTGGCTGGTGCAGATGTGGTGGCGGGAGCTTGGTCCCGACGACGCGCGGTCCCTGCTCGCCGCCTGCAACGAGCCGGCCGAGCACGCCTACCGCGTCAACACCCTCCGCACCGACGTCGAGTCCGTGCTCGCACGCCTCCGCGACGCTGGCGTAATCGCTTCCGGTGCGCCTTATGTACCTATAGGGGCCATAAGGCGCACCGGAAGCGAGTTGCCGCCGGAGATGATCCTGGTGGAGGGGCAGACCGGAGCCGTCGTGCCCGAGCTGGTCGCCGCCGGCGAGCTGACGCCGCAGAGTCGCGGTTCGGCCACCGTGGTCGAGGTGCTTGACCCGCAGCCGGGCGAGCACGTCCTCGACCTCTGCGCTGGCCCCGGCATCAAGACCGGCCAAATCGCCGCCCGCATGGGCGATCGCGGCGAGGTGATCTCGGTCGAGAACGACTCGGGGCGCGCCGCCGAAGTGGCGAGCCAGGCACGTCGGCTCGGACTGCGCAGCGTCACCGTGATCGAGACCGACGCCACCCAGGCCGGGATGACCGGTTTCGACCGGGTCCTGCTCGACGGGCCTTGCTCTGACCTCGGCGCTCTCGCATCCCGTCCAGACGCCCGCTGGCGCAAGTCGCCGGCGACGATTGAGCGCCTGGTCGAGGTCCAGTCCGAACTACTGCAGCGAGCCCGCGAGGCGCTTCGTCCCGGCGGAACGCTGGTCTACTCGACCTGCACGATCTCGCGCCGCGAGAACGAGGATCAGGTCAGCGGTGGCGAGTGCTGGCAGATCCGCCCGGACCGCGATCGCACCACCGGCTTCTTCATCAGCCGCCTCAAGCGCGATGATGGTGACGATGAGTGAGGCGGTGGAGGGCGAGAGCATCATGCGCCGGGCGGCCTGCCCCGGCTGCGGCGAGCCCTGGTTGCGCCCCACGCAGCTGCCCGGCCGCTTCCGCTGCGTGTACTGTCTGCGCCGCTTCGAGCTCGTCTCGCAGTGCCCCAACTGCGGCGAACACCAAACCATTGCCCGCATGAGCACCACCGAGGACATGACCTGCCAAACCTGCGGCGATTCGATGCTGAGACCCGTATGAGTGAGCGAATGATGGAATTGCTGTCTTCGCCGCGGGTCGCTCCCTCGATCCTCTCGGCAGATTTCTCCAAGCTCGGCGCTCAGATCGAGGAGGTGATGGACGCCGGGGCGCGGGTGATCCACTTTGATGTCATGGACGGGCACTTCGTGCCGCCGATCACGATCGGTCCACTGGTGGCGGCATCGATTGCCGACCAGGTTCATGCCGCCGGCGGAGTAATCGACGTCCACCTGATGATCGAGCAGCCCGAGCGCCAGATTGAGGCCTTTGCCAAGGCCGGCGCCGATTCGATCACCTTCCATGAGGAGGCGACCCAGCATGCCAACCGCACCCTGGCCGCGATCCGCGAGCTCGGTTGTCTCGCCGGCATCGCCCTCAATCCGGGAACCCCGGCCGAGGCGCTGGCGGAGCTGCGCAGCCTCGCCGACATCGTCCTCTGCATGACCGTCAACCCGGGCTGGGGCGGCCAGTCGTTCATCGAGGGCTCGCCCGACAAGGTCTCCCGGCTCGTGCCCCTGGCCGGCAAGGCCAAGATCGAGGTCGACGGTGGCATCGACGCCTCAACCGCTGGCTCGGTCGCCGCGGCGGGCGCCTCTCTTTTCGTCGCCGGCTCCGCCGTCTTTGGCGCCGCTGACCCGGCTGCGGCCTACAGCGAGATCGCCGCGGCGGCCGGCGCGGCCTAGCGCGCGATAAGCGCCCCAATTACCTCCTGCCACCACGCCTGCTCGGCAGGATCGTCGCCGCTGACCCGCTGGGCGCGGCGCTCGCACCAGTGCGCTACGGCGCGCCGGTCGCCAACCGCCACCGCGACTTCAGAGGTCAGCGCGTAGCGTCCGTCGACCAGGGTGACCAGCGCGCTCGAGCTGTCGCGGCGGCTGCGCAGCACCGAGGCGACGGCGATGCCATTGACCTCGGTTGGGGCCGAGGGATCCTCGATCGCGCCGCCGGGTCCGACCGAGAAGATCTGCGGCGCGCCGCGCCGCGGCAGGCGCTCCGGGACCGGCGCGCCGATCGGCCCGTCGTGCCAGCGCTTGGTCAGCTCCTCGACCTCCTCGCGCAGCTCGCCGCGGACGAGGATGTGGAGCTCGTCGCCCTCGCGCACCTCGGTCGAGCCGCGCGGCGGGATCGCGTGGCCGTCGCGCACGATCACATTGACCAGCGCCTCGCGCGGCAGGCCGAGTTCGCGCACCAGGTGACCGGCTGCGGCCGCGCCGGGACGCAGGCGGTAGGAGATGACATCGCCACCGAGGCGGCGAATTCGCCCCGACTCGAGCAGCCGCCGCGGCAGCGCCGGCTCGTCGGTGGTCAGCCCGAGTCGGCTCGCCAGCGGCTCGAAGCTGGCGCCCTGGATCAGGGTCGAGGTGACGACGACGAAGAAGACGATTGCGAACAGCTCGTCGCCGCTACCGACCCCGGCGACGACCGGAAAGGTGGCGAGCCAGATCGGCGTCGCGCCGCGCAGCCCGGCCCAGCCCAGCATCGCCCGCTCGCGCAGGTCAAGCGGTGAGAGGGCGGTCGCGATGAAGGCGGCCACGGGGCGGGCGACGAAGATCAGCACGGCCGAGAGGGCGAGGCTTTCCCAGGCGACGTCGCCGAGCGTGCTGGGGAAGACGAGCAGGCCGAGCAGGATGAAGAGGCCGATCTGGGCGACCCAGCCGACGCCCTCGTGGAAGGCGACGATCGTGCGCCGCGCCGGGATGCGGGCGCCGCCGAGGGCGAGGGCGGTGAGGTAAACCGCGAGGAATCCCGATCCGTGGGCGACCTCGGCCAGGCCGAAGGCGAGCCCGGCGATCGCGATCGTCGCCACCGGGTAGATCCCGTCGGTCGGCAGCTGGGCCCGGTCGAGGGCGATCGTGGCGAGCCGGCCGAGGGCGAGGCCGACCACGGCGCCAATCGCCAGTTTGAGCGCCAGCAGGCCGGCCATGTCGGCGAGGCCGAAGCCGGGCTGCTGGATCCATTCGATGAAGCCGATCACGAGCAGCAGGGCAACCGGGTCGTTCATCCCCGACTCGCCCTCGAGCGAGCGCGCCAGCCGCTTTTTCAGGGTCGAGCGGCGCAGCACGGCGAAGATCGCCGCCGAGTCGGTGGCGGCGATCGCGGCGCCGACGATCATCCCTTCGAGCACGCTGATGTCGAAGATCCAGTGGGCAGCGAGACCCGCCGCGCAGGCGGTGATCGCGGTCCCGATCGTCGCCATCGAGGCGGCGGTGCCGAGCACCGGGCGGATCTCCGACCAACCCGCCGTCAGGCCGCCCTCGAAGAGGATCAGGACAAGCGCGATCGTGCCCAGCGTCCGCGCCAGCTCGACGTTGTCGAACTCGATCCCGCCGATTCCCTCCGAGCCGGCGAGCATGCCCAGGCCGAGGAAGAGCAGCAGGCCCGGGATGCGGATTCGGTCGGCGAGCAGGGCGCCGAGGATTCCGGCAGCGAGCAGGGCGCCGGCAACAAGGATCAGCTCGGCGTCGTGTCCTCCCATCGCGGCCGCCTAAGCGTTCTCGTCGACCGCGGCGAGGCGCATCTCGAGTTCCTCGGGAGAACCCGGCGCCGGCACGTCCTCGGCCCGCTCGTGGGGGCGGCGGTAGATCAGGTAGAGCAGGCCGAAGAGGACGCCGGCGGCAAGGACGAAGCCGACCTCGACCCGGTGGAACTCGTTGCTGACCAAAGGCACGAAGTTCCAGCCGATGAAGAGGGCGGCGCAGACGATCCAGCGCGCCGCCGCGCGGCGCACCTGGCCCTGGGCAACGCAGGCCTGGTTAACGGTGACCGAGCAGAGGTAAAGGCCCATCGCCGCCGTGACCATGAGCAGTTCGCCACGGCCGTAGCTGTACTTCTTGCTGAAAGCGAGTTGCATCAGCTGCGGCCCCGCGATCACGACGACGAGCCCGGTGAAGGCGGCAAAGGCGGCGATCCCGAGCAGGACCATCCGCACCGAGCGGTGAAACTCCCGCTCGCTGTCGGGATCATCGCTGGTATGCAGGCCGGTCAGGTGGGGCAGGATGCTGGTTGAGACCGCCTGGAAGACCTGCAGTGGCGCCCGGGCCAGCATCAGCACATTGAAGATGAAGCCCGCCGCCGCGGCGCCCTGCAGGCCGCGGATGATCAACGGCCCGGCGTTGAGGAAGGCTTGTTCGCTGAACATGATCACCAGCACCGCCGCGGCGAAACCGGTGCCGTGGGCCATCGAGACCGCAGACTCGGCATCGACCTCTGCGGCGGGTTTGACCGGCGCGGCGCGCGCCCGGCGGGCGAAGGCCAGCGGCACGACCATCAAGCTCATCGAAGGGGCTGCGACGATCCCAATCGCCACCGCCGACTGGCCTTCGAGCAGGCTGACCGCGACCAGCACCGCGAACAGGGTGCGGAAGACCGACTCGGAGAGGATCAGCGCGGTGAAGAGGCCGAAGCGCTTCTGGCCGGCGAGGAAACCGCGGGCGAAGTAGCTGGCGGCGTAGAACAGGACCGCCGAGAAGAAGATCCAGTAGAGAGTTTCGTTTCCCTCGAGCAGGTCGTTCTGCAGCGGCCCGCGAAAGGCCAGCGCCAGTACGGCGAAGAGCGCCGCCAGGCCGAGCTGGATCAGCGAGGCGTTGCGCACCGTGCCATCGATCGGCTCGCCCTTCGCCGTGTGTTCAGAGATGTGGCGGGAGAGCAGCTGTTCGACCGGCCGATAGAGGGTGGAGATCGTGATGAAGACGGCCGACCAGAGCACCGTGATCTGCCCGTAGTCGGGCTTGGAGAGCACGTGTGAGGCGATCAGGAAGTAGACGTAGGTGATCACGCCGGTGAGGCCGACGCCGATCGCGAGGAAGCTCGCCGTTTTGCCGTAGTCGGCGGTCGCGGAGGTACCGTTTGGGGTGGCGCCCGCCGGGACGCCAGGGTCTTTGCGAAGCAGCCCCATCAGCGCCCGGCGCCGGGCTCGTAGTGGGAGGGCGGCACCTCCAGCGCCAGCTCCACCCTGCGCACGCGCTCGTAGACCCGCTGCGTCATCACTCGCTGCCCGGCCAAAAGGTCGCCGATCACGCCCAGCGCCAGCAGCTGGATCGCGGCGATGAAGAGGACCGCACCGAGGATCAGCGACTGGACGTGGCCGGTGCTGTCGCCGTTGAACAGCCAGTCGAGCAGGAAGGGCAGCCAGGCGAGCAGGGCGAGGATCGCGACCACCGCGCCGGCGCTGGCGAAAACGCGCAGCGGCTCGTAGCGGGCGTAGATGCGCAGGATCGAGAGCGCGTTGCGGCGCACGTAGCCGCCGGTCGAGTCGAAAAGGCGCGACTCGCGCGTCTGCGGGTTGGTGCCGATCTCAACCCCCTCGACCGCGACCAGCATCTTGCCCGCCTGGATCAGGCTCTCCAGCGTGTAGGTGAAGTTGTCGACGACGAGCAGGCCGAGCGCTGCCTCGCGGTTGTAGGAGCGAAAGCCGGAGGTGGTGTCGGCGATCTCGGTCCCGGCCAGCCTGCTGACGATCCAGCTGCCGAGCTTCTGCAGCCCTTTCTTCGAGCCGGAGAAGTGCTCGATCTGGCCGACCTGGCGGTCGCCGACGACCATGTCGGCCTCGCCGGCGAGGATCGGCGCCAGCAGCTTGGGAATGTCGGCGCCGCGGTACTGATTGTCGGCGTCTGTATTGACGATCACGTCGGCGCCGAGCTTGAGGCAGGCGTCCAGTCCTGCCTGGAAGCCGGCGGCGAGGCCCTTGTTGTTGGTCAGGCGGACGATGTGCTCGACGCCGTGCTCGCGAGCCACCTCGACCGTGCGGTCGGTCGAGCCGTCGTCGATGACCAGGAGCTCGACCGTCTCGATGCCCTCGATCTGGCGCGGGATGTCCGCGATTGTTGCCGGGAGGGTCGCCTCCTCGTTGAGGCAGGGGATTTGGACGATCAGCTTCATAAGGGCCGGGTCAGGGTATCCGCGCTTCCGGCGCGCGGGTCCTGTCATGGGGGTGGGGTGCCCTCCTTGGACTGCGCGCTGCTCCGGGCGCCGGGAACATGCGCGCGCAAGGTTGTGGCCTTGCCCTCCGCAGCCTCCGTCCGGCGGAGATCACCCCACCCCCATGCCACCCGCGCGAGGAACGTCACAGAGTGACTGACTCAGGGCGGTAAGCTTGGTTGATTGACCAGTCAATCGGTCGTATGAAATCGCAGCTCACAGGCACGGATCGATCGCACCTCTTGAGGGCGCTTGAGCTTGCGGAGGGCGGGCGTGGTCGGGTCAGTCCTAATCCTCTTGTCGGAGCTGTCGTAGTGCGTGATGGCGACGTGATTGGTGAGGGATTTCACGCTGAGTTGGGAGGGCTGCACGCTGAGCGGGCGGCTCTTGCCGACTGCTGGGAGAAGGGCGATGACCCTGCCGGGGCGACCATGTACGTGACCTTGGAGCCCTGTGCTCATACGGGCAGGCAGCCGCCCTGCACCGACGCGGTCTTGGAGGCTGGGATCTCTCGGGTTGTGATCGCTTCTGAGGATCCGAGTGAGAAGGCGGCTGGCCGCGGCCCTGGGATCTTGCGCGACGGGGGGGTGGAGGTCGAGTTTGCCGCGGGCGAGGAGGCGACCGCGGCGCGGTTGCTCAATCAGCCGTTCCGCAAGCATGCCCGCACCGGGTTGCCGTTGGTGACGCTGAAGCTGGCGATGTCGCTCGACGGCCGCACCTCGACCGCACCCGGTGACTCCCCCTGGATCTCCGGCGAGAAGAGCCGCGAGCTGGTCCACCGCTGGCGTGCCGAATCCGACGCAATAGCCGTAGGCATCAACACCGCCCTAACCGACGACCCCCTCCTAACCGCCCGTCCCGCCGACGGGCCTGAAAGCGGACATATAGGCCCGTTTCAGGCCCGTCGGCAGCCGGTTCGGATCGTCTTCGATCGCGAAGCTCGCCTGCCCCTCGACTCTCAGCTGCTTCAAACCCTCGAGCAGTCACCGGTGCTCGTCGTCGTCTCACCCGAAGCTGACGCCTCGCTTCTTCGCGAGGCAGGCGCGGAGGTCCTGGTCGCCGATGGCATCGGAGCCGCCCTTGCCGATTTGGGCCGTCGGGGCATTACGAGCCTCTTCCTGGAGGGCGGCTCGACCCTCGCGGCTGCTTTCCAGGCCGCCGGTCAGCTCGACGAAGCTCGCACCTTCGTCGCTCCGGTTCTTCTGGGCGGAACCCAAGCGGCTACCCGCGCGGGTGGCGCGAATGCGGGGGGGCCGAGAACGGAGGCGAAGCCCCCGCCCGCAGGCCCCCCCGCAGTCGCGACAGGCCCCGCGCGCCTAACCCCCTTGTCCCACACCGAAGAACCCATCGGCGACGACACCCTGATCACGGCCCGCTACAAGGAGTGGTGATGTTCACAGGCCTAATCGAAGACATCGGCAACCTCGAGTCGGTCGAGACCGGTAAAGACGGCGCCCGCTTGCGGATCGCAACCCGCCTCGGCCCCGAGATCGCCACCGGCGACTCGGTCTCGGTCAACGGCGTCTGCCTCACCGCGACGGCGGCCGATTCCAACGGCTTCGAGACCGAGGCGATGAACCAGACCCTGGCCGTGACCGCCCTCGGCGGCCTCGAGGCTGGCAGCAAGGTCAACTTGGAGCTGGCGATGAAGGCATCGGATCGTCTCGGCGGGCACATCGTGCAGGGGCACGCCGACGGGGTCGCCGAGGTGATCACGATCGAGGAGGACGGCTTTGCCCGGCGCCTCTGCGTCGCACTCGGATTGGACCTCGTCCGCTATGTGGTTGAGAAGGGCTCGCTTGGCCTCAACGGCGTCAGTCTCACGGTCTCGGCCCTCGGCGATGATTGGGCCGAGGTATCGCTGATCCCCGAGACCCTGGAGCGGACGAACCTTGGTGGGGTCGCCGTCGGCGACCGCTTGAATGTCGAGTGCGATGTGATCGCGAAGTATGTTGAGCGATTGGCGGCGCCATTCGCCAGAGAGGAACGCACGTGAGCCAGATGACGGAAACGCAGAAGACAGACGGGGTGGTCAACGAGGCGGGGGAGAACCCGTTCTCGACTATCGAGGAAGGGATCGAGGAGATCCGCCGCGGCCGCATGGTCGTCGTCTGCGACGGCGAAGACCGCGAGAACGAGGGTGACCTGGTGATGGCGGCGCAGTTCGCCACCCCCGAGGCGGTCAACTTCATGGCCAAGGAAGCGCGCGGGCTGATCTGCCTGGCGCTGACCGCCGAGCGCTGCGAAAAACTCGGTCTCAACCTGATGGCGGCCAAGAACGAGGCACCGCTGCAGACCGCCTTCACGGTGACGATCGAGGCCGCCGGCGGAGTCAGCACCGGCATATCCGCCCACGATCGCGCCCACACCGTCCAGGTCGCGATCGACCCCAACTCCGGTCCGCGCGACATCGTCGTCCCCGGCCACATGTTCCCGTTGCGGGCCAAGGAGGGCGGCGTGCTCGAGCGCACCGGCCACACCGAGGCCAGCGTCGATCTCGCCCGCCTCGCCGGCCTCACGCCCGCTGGCGTCATCTGCGAGGTGATGAACGACGACGGCACGATGGCCCGCGTCCCCGACCTGATCCCCTACTGCGAGCGCCACGGGCTGAAGATGATCACCGTCGCCGATCTGATCGCCTACCGGCGCCGCACCGAGGAGAAGCTGGTCGAGCGCGTCGTCTCGACTGCCCTGCCGACCGAGTTCGGCGACTTCACCGCTGTCGGCTACCGCTCGTTGGTCGACGACAAGCATCACGTGGCGATGGTCAAGGGCGACGTCGACGGGGCCGAGGATGTGCTCGTCCGCGTCCACAGCGAGTGCCTCACCGGCGACGTTTTCCACAGCATGCGCTGCGATTGCGGCGAGCAGCTGGTCGCGGCGCTGACCCAGATCGAGCACGAGGGTCGCGGTGTCCTGCTCTACCTCTCCCAGGAGGGGCGCGGGATCGGCCTGCTCAACAAGCTGCGCGCCTACAAGCTGCAGGAGGAGGGGGCCGACACGGTCGAAGCCAACCTCAAGTTGGGCCTGCCCGCCGACCTGCGCGACTACGGCATCGGTGCCCAGATCCTCGGCGACCTTGGTCTGACCAGCATCCGCATCCTCACCAACAACCCGAAGAAGATCGTCGGCCTCGAGGGCTACGGGCTCTCGGTCAGCGAGCAGGTGCCGATCGAGTCCTCGCCCAACACCCACAATGAGGCCTACCTGCGCGCCAAGCGCGACAAGATGGGCCACTCATTGCACCACCAGGGCCTCGCTCTCGACGAGGAGATGATCCGCGACGAGGACGAGCGCGACGCGGCGGCGGGAGACGAGGCGACGAGTGGCTGAGTCGACCGCCTTCCTCGAGAGCTTTAGCGACGAGGAGAAGGCCTCGCTGGAGGGCCTCGAGTTCGCCGTTTGCGTCGGCCGCTTTTACGAGGACCTGGCCGAACGGCTGCTGAACGGCGCCCGCGAAGGCTTCGAGCTGGCCGGTGTCCCGGCTTCGTCGGTCAGCGAAGTCGCGGTCCCCGGCGCCTACGAGCTGCCCTTCGCCGCCAAGCTGCACGCGACCAGCGAACGCTTCGCCGGCGTCGCCTGCCTCGGCGTCGTCATCCGCGGCGAGACCGACCACTACGACTTCGTCTGCGCCGAGGCCGCCCGCGGCATCCAGGACGTGCAGTTGGAGACCGGCACCCCCTGCGCCTTCGGCGTGATCACCTGCGACACCATGGAGCAGGCCCTCGCCAGGGCCGGCGGCGGCAAGCGCGACCAGGGCCGCAACGCCGCCCTCACCGTCACCCGCATGGCCCTGCTCAAACGCCAGATCAACCCCTATCGCTGGCAGAGCCGCGACGGGTAGCGGTATTCCTAGGTCGCCGGCATCAACGCGACCGGATAGCGCCTCATCGCCCGGTCGGAGGTGACCAGTGTCAACCCCTCCGTTTGTGCCTGGGCGACGAGCATGCGGTCGAACGGATCGTGATGTTGGTAGGGCAGTGACTCCACCGCAAGCGCATGGCGCAGGGTCAATGGGAGAGGATCGAACTTCTTTGCGGCGACCATCGACTCCAGATTGCCGGGTAGCTCGAGCTTCCCCTTGGCCCGCTTCACCCCGATCTCCCAGGCGCTGACCACGCTGACAAAGACCGTGTTTGCCTCGTTTCGGATCGCTTCGGCGGCGTGATCTGAGAGCCGTTTCGGATCACCGAATGTCCAGATCAGTGCATTCGTGTCGAGTAGCAACCTCACTCCCCGGGGGTGTCCTCTTCTTGCGGCCACTCGTCCTCGGGCCCGTAAAATTCTTCGGCAATTTCCTTATCGACCTTTGCCATCTCCTCGTCGGAGGCCATCCAGAATTTGTCCTCCCAGCCGCCGAGCTTGCGCCGTCCGGGCATCTCTTGAGGAATGGGGATCAGCCTTGCCGCCGGCTTGCCGGCACGGGTGATCACAATCTGCTCTCCGTTCTCGACGCGGGCGACCAGCTTCGACAAGTGCGTCTTGGCCTCGTGCATGTTCACTGTGTCCAAGTCTTCGGCGGCCATTTCTCTCCCCCCTTCTGAATGGAGGTCGGAAATCCAATTCAGCATTAGTCCACTTAGCTAACTTGAGATCAAGGTAGCATGCTCGACCCGATGGCCAAGGTATGCCACAGCTGCGGCAAGGGACCGGCGTTCGGCCAGTCCCGAAGCCACTCGATGGTCGCGACAAAGCGGCGCTTCGATCCGAACCTGCAGAAGGTGCGGATCCAGGAGAACGGCCGCAAGCTGCGCGCCTACGTCTGCACGCGCTGCCTCAAGGCCAACAAGGTAGTTAAGGCCGCGTAGCTCACTGATCTCGAAGGTGGGGGAGCCCGGTGGGTCTCTGGGCGAATTGATGTCACACGCGCCTAAAAGCGCGCAGAGCGCGCGTGCGACATCAGTTCCGGATGAGGGCCACCGGCACCTCCCTAGGGTGCCGTCCGAATTACTCAGTCAGCCGCCGCGACCACGGGATGCTCGCCCGTTGGCGCTGGGTCGCCCTCTGCCGGCTCTACGTGCAGCCTGGGGAGGATGCGATCCAGCCACGAGGGTAGCCACCAGGCACTCTTGCCGAATAGCTGCATCAGGGCTGGAACGAGGACTGAGCGGATGATCACCGCGTCGATGAAGATCGCCGAGGCGAGACCGAGACCGAAGAGTTTGATGATCCGGTCTTCGCCGATCATGAAGGAGAGGAAGACGGTGACCATGATCGCTGCCGCCGCGGTGATTACGCGGCCGGTCAGGGCGAGGCCGCGGGTTACCGCCAACGTCGCGTCGTGGCTGTTCTCCCACTCCTCGTGGATCCGCGACATCAGGAAGACCTCGTAGTCCATCGAGAGGCCGAAGATGATCGCGAAGAGGAAAATCGGGAAGAAGGAGATGATCGGCCCGGTGCCGTCGACGCCGATCAGGCTCGCTCCCCAGCCCCATTGGAAGACGGCGACGATCAGGCCGAAGGCGGCGCCGATGCTGAGCAGGTTCATCACAATCGCCTTCAGCGGCACCAGGACCGAGCGGAAGACGGCCATCAGCAGCAGCGCAGAGAGCAGCACGACGACGCCGATGAAGAGCGGCAGCTTGTCGGTGATCGCGGTGCCGAAGTCCTCGAAGATCGCCGTGATGCCGCCGACGTGCACCTGGGCGCCGGTCTGTTCCTCCACCGCCGGGATCAATTCGCCGCGGATGTGGTCGAGCAGTTCGGTCGTCTTCTCGCTCTGCGGGGAGGTCGCCGGGTAGACCTGGAAGACGCCGGTGTCCTTGGCCGGGTTGAGCATCACCGGCGTTGTCTCGGCGACGTTTTCGTCGTCGGCGAGCGTGCTGCGCAGCTCGGTGAGCGCGGCGTCCTCGCCCTTGCTGGGCAGCGCCGCGACGATCGAGAAGGGCCCGTTGAATCCCGGCCCGAAGCCTTCGGCGAGCAGGTCGTATGCCTCGCGAGTCGTCGTCCCGGCCGGGTCGGTGCCGGCGTCGTTGGAGCCGAGGCGCAGCGAGAGGGTTGGGATGCAGAGGATGAGCAGCAGGCCGCCCGAGAGCAGCGCCGAGGCCACCGGGCGGCGCTGGATCTCGCGACTCCAGCGGAACCAGCGAGTGTCTTCGGCGGTGGACGGCGCGCGCTTGAGGCCGGGAATCCGCAGCTTGTCGACCCGGCGCCCGGCGATCGTCAGCAGCGCCGGCAACAGCGTGAGCGCCGCGATCATCGTCATCAGTACGGCGAGGGCCGCCGCCACCGCCACGCCGTAGAGGAAGGAGAGGCCGAGCAGCAGCATCCCCATCAGGGCGATGATCACCGTCACCCCGGCGAAGAGGACGGCCCGCCCCGCCGTGTCGACCGCCGCGATCGCCGCCTGTCGCGACTCGAGGCCCTCGTCGAGTCCGTTGCGGAAGCGGGTGAGGATGAAGAGCGCGTAGTCGATGCCGACGCCGAGGCCGATCATCGCCGCCAGCTGCGGCGCGAACTCCGCCGTGTCGAAAACGTGGGTGCCGAGGGTGACCAGGCTGAGGCCGACGCCGAGGGCGAAGAGAGCGGTGACGAGCGGCAGGCCCATCGCCACGACCGAGCCGAAGGTGAGCAGCAGGATGATGACCGCCGCTAGTAGACCGATCATGAAGGAGGCGTCGCCTTCTTCTTCGGCGCGCGCTTCCTCGATCGGCTGCCCGCCGAGCTCGACCTGGAGGCCGTCGCCGCTAGCCGCCCCGGCCTCGTCGATCAGCTTCTTGGTGTCGTCTTTTTCGAGTTCGTTGGTGAAGACGTCGTATTGGACGGTCGCGTAGGCGATCTTGCCGCGCTCGTCGATCGCGGCCGCGCCGCCGCCCGCGTAGGGGCTGGCGACTTCACTCACGTGGGGGAGCGTTTCCGCTTCGGCGAAGAGGCCCTCCATCGTCTTGCGCACCGCCGGCGCCTTGACCCCGGTATCGGCCTTGAAGACGATTGTCGCCGTGTCGCCTGACTGCGCTGGGAACTTGCTTTCCAGCAGGTCGAAGGCATCGGTCGAGTCAGAGGCCGGCAGCTTGAAGTCTTCGGAGAAGGCGGAGCCGACCGCGCCGGAGATCGCTATGGCCCCGACCAGGGCGACGATCCAGCTGAGGATTACGGTCTTGCGGTGCCCGGTGCACCAGGTTGCGAAGCGTCTCATCGAGCGTCGCACCGTAGCGAATTCGCAGCCTCCATCCCGATAGCTAGATTGCGGAGCAATGCCCGATCCCTCGATCGTGCGCTTCCGGCGCGTCATCAGCTCTGCCTACGCCAATTTGGAGGCACGGCGCCAGGAGGTGAACGACCTCAACGTCTTCCCTGTTGCCGACGGCGATACGGGCGACAACATGGCGATGACGATGCGCGCCGTGATGGAGGAGCTCGACCGCCTCGACGGCCTCGAGGTCGACGAGGTCGGTCGCACCAAGCTGGTTCAGGCCCTGGCGCGCGCGGCGCTGATGGGCGCTCGCGGCAACTCCGGCGTGATTCTCAGCCAGATCGTCCGCGGCGCCGCCGAGGAGCTGGCGAGCCGGCCCGGCGAGCTGATCGACCCGGTCCTCGTCGCCTCCGCCTTCGCCAGTGCCGCCGATGCCGCCTACGACTCGGTGCGCGAGCCGGCCGAGGGGACGATGCTGACCGTCTTCCGCGAGATGGCGCACTCGATCGCCCGCCAGCTTTCCCGCCTCGACGCCGAGAAGCAGCGGCTCAACCACGGTGTTACCGACGAGGAGCAGGACGCGATCCTCGCCGAAGTGCTGGAGCGTGCGATCGCCGACGGACAGCGGGCGGTCGAGCGCACGCCCGAGCAGCTCGAGGTCCTGCGCGAGTCGGGCGTCGTCGACGCCGGCGGCTACGGGCTCGTCCTGATCCTCGCCGGCGTCGTCGCCGGCCTGCGTGGTGACGGCGCCGAGGTTCCCGAGGTCAACCACCACGAGGCGCCTCGCCTCAGCCGTCCCCACCACGAGGACAGCCGCTTCCGCTACTGCACCAACTTCATCGTCTCCGGCACCGGCCTGAGCAGCCGCGACTTCCTGCCGCGGCTCGAGGGCCTGGGCGACTCGGTGCTCGTCGTCGGCGATGAGGTGACGCTCAAGGTGCACGTCCACACCGACGAGCCCGAGGAGGCGGTGGCTCTCTTTGAGGATGCCGGCAAGGTGACCAACCTCGACGTCGCCGACATGCGCGAGCAGATCGCCGAGCGCCGCGCCCGGCTCGAGGGCGGCCGCACCGGCGCTCTCGCGGTGGCCGCGGGAGAGGGGTTGGAGCGACTCTTTGGCGAGCTCGGCGCCCACGTCGTCCCCGGCGGCGAGACGCTCAACCCATCGACCTACGAGCTGCTGGCCGGCATCCACGAGATCGCGGCCGAGGAAGTGCTGGTCTTTCCCAGCTCCGCCAACGTGATCATGGCCGCGGAGCGAGCCTGCGAGCTCTCGGAGAAGCCGGCGCGGGTCGTCGCCGCGACGTCCCAGCAGACGAGCCTGCTGGCTTTGGTTGAGCTCGATGCAGCGGCGACCGCGAGCGAGAACGTCGAGCGGCTCGACGAGGCGCTGGCCGGCATCGGCACCGGCGGCGTAGCGCCCGCGGCCCGCGACGACGCTCAGGGCCGCTTCAAGAAAGGCGACGCGGTCGGTTTCGTCCGCGACGAGATCGTCGCCTGGGGCGGCACCGGCTCGACCCTGGCGACGACGATCGAGAAGCTGGCAGAGGGCGCCGAGATCGTCACCGTGATCGCCGGGGAGGGAGCCCCGATCCCGATCGACGAGATCGACCCCCACGTCCCCGACGGGGTCGAGATCGAGACCCACGAGGGCGGCCAGCCGAGCTGGTGGTGGCTGCTCGCGGCCCAGTAGTGCGCTCCTTCGCCGGCGCTTCCGACCCAACCAAGGCTCAGCTGCGCGCGGCCCCAGTCCATTGGCCCCGGCCAGGTGCGCTCGATGTCTCGCTGCAGGCGCTGGAGGGCGTCGGCCCGAAGCTGGCGGAGGCCGCCGCCGACGCCGGCATTGCCACCGTCGGCGACCTGCTCATCCGTTTTCCCCATCGCCACCGCGACCGCCAGATCGTCCCCGTCGCCAGCCTCGAGCCTAAGCAGCAGGCGACGATCGCGGTCGCGGCGCTCGCCAACGCGCCGCGACCCTTCCGCCGTCGCGGCCTCAGCATCCTCAGCGTTAGGGTCGGCGACGAAAGCGGATCGGTGCGAGCGACCTGGTTTAACCAGCCCTGGCTAGCGCCGAAGCTGACTGAAGGAGCCCAGCTGCTGCTCACCGGCTCGCTGGACAAACGCGGCTTCCGAGTCTCTGAATACGAGTTCAGCGGCGATCCGAGCGAAGGCCTGATGCCGGTCCATCCAGGTACCGAGCAGCTGAAAGCGCAGAAGCTGCGGCAGTGGATGGAGCAGGCGATCGCCTCGGTGGGCAACGTGCTCGAGCCACTGCCCGCGCGGTTGCGCGTGCGACGTGGGCTGGCCGGCGCTCCGGAAGCGATCAAGGCCGTGCATTTTCCCGAGACGACAGTGGAAGTCGAGCAGGCCCGCGAGCGGCTGCGGTTCGAGGAACTCTTCCTCTACCAGGCGATTCTGGCCACCCGCAAGCGCGCGCACAGAGCATCACGGCCGGCGCCGAGGATGGGCAAGCCGGGCGAGCAGGTCAGCCGCTGGATCGAGTCGTTGCCCTTCGAGCCGACCCGCGATCAGCTCAAGGCGTTCGACGAGATCGACGCGGACCTCGACTCCGGCGAGCCGATGCAACGGCTGTTGATGGGAGAGGTCGGCTCCGGCAAGACGGTCGTCGCCGTCTACTCGATGCTGCGAGCGCTGGAAGCCGGCTTCCAGGCCGTTCTGATGGCGCCGACAGAGACCCTGGCCGAGCAGCACGCGGTGACGCTGGGTCGGCTCCTGGCCGAAGAGGCGACCCCTTTCGCGCTGCTCACCGGCGCCACCCCGGCGGCGAGGAGAAAAGAATCGCTGGAGCGCCTCGCGACCGGGGAGCTGGGCCTGCTCGTCGGCACCCACGCCCTGATCGAGCCGTCGGTGAAGTTCGCCCGGCTCGGCCTCTGCGTTGTCGATGAGCAGCACCGTTTCGGGGTCGAGCAGCGCAAGGCGCTCGACTCGAAGGGGGTGGAGGGGATGGCCCCACACGTGCTGCACATGACCGCGACGCCGATCCCGCGCACCCTCTCGCTGACCACCTACGGCGACCTCGACACGACTGCGCTGCACCAGTTGCCGTCGGGGCGCAAGCCGGTGAGGACCCGGATCGTCGAGGAGGGCGACCGCGCCGGCGCCTACGAGTTCATTCGCAAGCAGCTGCGGCAGGGACGGCAGGCTTTTGTCGTCTGCCCGCTGGTCGAAAAGTCGGAGAAAATGCAAGGGCGGGCGGCCGAGGTTGAGGCGGAGCGGCTGGCGGCGACGGAGTTGCGCGACTTCTCCGTCGGCGTGATCCACGGCCAGATGCGCTCGGCCGGGAAGGCTGAGGCGATGGAGGCCTTCGCCGCGGGCGCTACCGAGGTGCTGGTGGCGACCACCGTGATCGAGGTCGGGATCGACGTCGCCAACGTGACCGTGATCGTGATCGAGGGCGCCGAGCGCTACGGGGTCTCGCAGCTGCACCAGCTGCGCGGCCGGGTCGGCCGCGGAGAGCACGAGTCGATCTGCCTGCTCTTCCCCGAAGACGCTGGAGCCCTGGCTCGTCAGCGCCTGAAGGCGGTCGAGCGCGAGAGCGACGGCTTCAAGCTGGCGGAGGCGGACCTCAGCCTGCGCGGAGAGGGCGAGGTACTGGGCACTCGTCAGCACGGCCTGCCGCGCTTCGCCATCGCCGAGCTGCCCGAGGACACGTCGACGATGGTCGCTGCCCGCGACGAGGTGCTGGCCCTGCTGCGCGAGCACGGCAGCCTCGACGCCCCCGAGCTCGGCCCGCTGCTCGAGGCTGCCCGCCGCCGCTTCGGCGCCGGCGCCGCCGACCCGATACCACTCTGAGACGTGTCTGAGCTAACCCACTTCATTTCGTGGTTTAAGTCAGCCACCCCCCTGGGGGCGTGGCTGTGCGGGTGATTGCGGGAGAGCTGAGAGGGCAGCGGTTGGTCGCGCCGCGGGGCTGGAAGGTGCGGCCGACCTCGGACCGGGTGCGCGAGGCGATCTTCTCTGCGCTTGGCGAGCGGGTGCTCGGCGCCAGCGTGCTCGACCTCTACTGCGGCACCGGCGCGCTCGCGATCGAGGCGCTCTCGCGCGGTGCGGCCCAGGCGACCCTGGTCGATCGCGACACCCGCGCCGCGCTGGGCAATGTCGAGCACCTTGGTCTTGGCGAGCGGGTCGAGCTGGTCCGGGCCGACGCCTCCCGCTGGCTCTCCGATCGAGTCGAAAGCGCCGATGCTCCGCTCTTCGACCTCGTCTTCATCGATGCCCCCTATAGACTCGCCGACCGCGTGGGGCAGGAACTGGATACTCATCTTCCCCGCCTGCTCAGCGACAGCGGGCGGGCGATCGTCGAGAGCGGCGCGCGCCAGCCGCTCCGCATTGAGTCGCTGCCCCGCCTGCGCCAGCGTCGCTACGGCGCCGCCGACGTCGCCTTTTACGGAGAGGACGGCTGATGGGCGAGCGCGAGGGCACCGTCGTCTGTCCCGGCAGCTATGACCCGGTGACCAACGGTCACATCGACATCATCACCCGCAGCTCCGAGGTCTTCGAGCGCGTCGTTGTCGGCATCGTCAACAATCCGATGCGCAAGGACAAGACGCTCTTCACCGCTGAGGAGCGCCGGGATCTGATCGAAGAAGCGACCGCCAGCCTCGGCAACGTCGAGGCGCGGATCTTCTCCAACCTGCTGGTCGAGTTCGCGCGAGAATCCGGCGCGAGGGCGATCGTCAAGGGCCTGCGGGCGATCTCCGACTTCGAGTACGAGTTCGAGATGGCCCAGCTCAACCGCAAGCTCGACCCCGGGATCGAGAGCATCTACATGATTGCTTCGCCGCAGTACAGCTTCCTTTCCTCGACCGGAGTGAAGGAAATGGCCACCTTCGGCGGCGATGTTTCCGACCTCGTGCCAGCCCCCGTTTCGGCCGCGATGACACAGCGCCTGGGCGACAGGTAGGCTTTTTCACACGGAGCGGAGTGGGAGAGAGCTTGCAAAAAGCCGAGGAAATCACCGCTTCTTCACCGAAGATGCCGCTGACACGTAGGCTTACGACCTGCTGATGGACGTTCTCGTTCTAATAGACAAGCTGGATGACGTTGTCCACAACGCCAGGCCCGTCCCACTGACGGACCAGGTTCGCGTGGACCGCGAGGAGATCTACGACCTCCTCGACCAGATGCGGGCGACGATCCCCGAGGAGATCAAGCAAGCTCGCTGGATCGTCAAGGAGCGCCAGGAGATGCTGGCCGAGGCCAAGCGTGAGGCCGAGCGGATCGTCCGCGAGGCGCGCGAGCAACAGGCCCGCCTGATCTCCGACGAGGAGGTCACCAAGCAGGCCGAGCGCGCCGCCGATGAGATCGTCGAGGACGCCCGCTCACGCGAGCGCGAGATTCGCCTCGGCGCCGAGGACTACGCCGACGAGATCCTCAACACGCTTGAGGTCAACCTTCAGAAGTTCCTCGCGGCCGTGCAGCGGGGTCGGGATCGACTGGCTGGGCGGGACGAAGAGCAGCAGCCCGTTCCAGAGCTGGACGAGCAGCCTTAATCAGTGCAGGTGGGGAGAGGGCGCTGGCCCCTCCTCAAAACGCGCGGCGGAGCCGCGCTTGAGTGTTTTGAGGAGGGGCCAACGCCCTCTCTTCTCAGTACGTGGCGGCTACTACGGCGAGATCCTCGGCTTGCCAGGTGATTTGGCCACCCGACCAGTCGAGTAGGGACTGGAGCTTGTTTGGCTCGAAGGCGTCGCCTATGACCAGGGAGCGGGATTGCTCCTTTACTCGGCGGCATAGGGCTTGGAGCTGGTCGTCGGCCAGGTCGCCGGCGGAGAGGACCGAGATGACGAGGTCCCAGGGACCGTCCGGGAGGGGGTCCTCGATGCGGGCTAGTTGGACGTCGTCGTAGGACTGGCGGGCGCGGAAGACCATGTCGGGGCTGGCGTCTAGGCCGATTACCCAGGCGTCGGGATGGGCCTCGATCAGGCGGCGGGTGGTCTCGCCGGTGCCCATGCCCAGCTCGAGCACTCGCTCTGGGGCGAACGGAATGGCCGCTATCGCCTGCTCCTGCAGTTCGTCGTAGCGGGGGATCTGCGAGCGGATTCGCTCGAGGTAGACCTCAGGTGTCCAGTCGAATCGGTTCATTCCGTAATCTCGTCGGAGGCAGTCATCGTAAGCCTGGCTGAAGCGGAGGAGCGGCAGTGGCCCAAGCGACAACGATCATCGACCTTGCGCGACTGTCCCTCTCCCATGGCGAGGGACGCCGGCTCGAGCTGCCCGTGTATCTGGAGCCGCTGGAATTGGCGGGCCAGCCCTACGCCGTCTCGCCCGAGTCGGTCGCCGTCCGCCTCGACGTCTCCCGTCCGAGCAACGGCTGGGCATTCCGCCTCCGCTTCCCGCTCCGGATCGAGGGGCCGTGCATGCGTTGTCTGGAGGGCGCTGCACTCGAAACCGAGGTCGATGCCCGCGAGGTTGCCCAGGAAAACACCGACGACGAGGACCTGCGCAGCCCCTACGTCGAGAACGAGGAGCTCGACCTCGGCCGCTGGGCCCACGACGCCGCGGTCCTGACTATTCCCACCCAGTTCTTCTGCCGCCCCGACTGCGCCGGCCTCTGCCCCGACTGTGGAGAGCCCCTCAACGACGCCGACCCCGCCGACCACGAACATGGAAGCGGGATTGATCCGCGCTGGGCGAAGCTCAGGGAGTTGGAGCTGGAGTAGGTGAGAGCCGGGTGCCCCTCCCAAAACGAGCGGCAGGAGCCGCTCTGGAGTGTTTTGGGAGGGGCACCCGGCTCTCCCTCGACCCGCTACCATGCGCCACTGCTTATGGCTGTCCCAAAGAAGAGAACCTCAAGTGCCCGCCGCGACAAGCGCCGGGCGAACCACAAGGCCGGCAAAGCACGGCTGAATCAGTGCCCCCGTTGTCACAGCCCGCGCTTGCCCCATCGCGTCTGCCCGACCTGCGGCACCTATGCCGGGCGTGAAGTGATCAAACACACCGTTGCCGAGCCTTCGGCGGCGCCCACCGACTCGGAGTAGCGCTCTTGGGTCGCGGCGCGACCGTGGCCCTGGATGGTTTTGGGGCCGAGCAGGGCTTTGACGTGCTCGCCGCGGGCGCGCGGATGGCGGCGGCGGACGGAATTGGATTGCGGATCTTCGGCCCGGCCGACCAGCTTGGGCTGACGGGGGTCGAGGGGATCGAGGTTGTGCCGACGGCGGAGTGGATCGGCAATAAGGAGGACCCTGTCGCCGCGGTTCGGGCGAAGAAGGAGGCCTCTGTCGTTCGCGCTGCCGCCGATGTCGCCGAGGGCCACTCCGACGCGATGGTCAGCGCCGGCTCGACCGGGGCGGCGATGGCAGCTGCGACCTTCGGGTTGCGGCGATTGAAAGGCGTGCAGCGGCCCGCCCTCGGGGTGCAGCTGCCGGTGCCCGGCAGGCCGGTCCTCTTCCTCGATGTCGGCGCCAACGTCGAGGTGCGCGCCCAGCACCTGGTCCAGTTTGCTTTCCTCGGTGCCGCTTTCAGCGCCGCCGTGCTCGGGGTCGAGCGGCCGCGTGTGGGCCTGCTCTCGGTTGGGGAGGAGGCAGGCAAGGGGCGCGAGGAAGTGGTCGCCGCGCACGAGATCCTTTCCACCGCACCGGGGATCGAGTTCGTCGGAAACGTCGAGGGGCGCGACCTGCCAAGCGGCGTCGCCGACGTCGTCGTCACCGACGGCTTCACCGGCAACGTCGCCCTAAAGCTGATGGAGGGCACGGCGAAGACGGTCACCGGAGCGATTCGCGACGCGGCCCGCTCGAACCCGCTGGCGGCGCTCGGCGGCCTGCTGATGCGCCCGGCGCTCGGCGGCCTGCGTCGCGAGCTCCACCCGGACACCACCGGCGGCGCGATCCTACTCGGGCTGCGCAGCATCGCCGTGGTCGGTCACGGCAGCTCCGGCGCCGAGGGGATCGCCAACGCGGTGCGCCTGGCGGCGCGCTGCGCAGAGGCCGAAGCCGTTGCCCGCACCGCGGCCCTGCTTCGCGAGGGCGGCGCCGGCCGCGGCGAGCTGACCGCAAATAGCGATATCGCGGAGGGCTCGTGATAGGAACCCGCCGATGACCCACGAGGAAGTCCTCACCCTGGTCCGCGAGCACCTCGCTGAGGAGCTCGAGGTCGACGCCGCCAAGATCAGTGAGGGCACCCGCTTCAAGGAGGACCTCGACGCCGACTCACTCGACCTCTACGAGCTGGTGATGGAGCTGGAGGACACCTACGGGATCTCCGTCTCCGAGGAGCAGGCGGCGAAGATCGCAACCGTCGGCGACGCAGTCGCGTTCGTGCTCGAGCACGCCCCCGCGTGAGCGCCGCGACGCTCTCCGAGCTGATTGCGGAGCTCCCCGAGGACCTGCGCCGCCAGGCGCTGACCCACTCGTCCTGGACTGAGGATCGGAATGCGTCCTACGAGCGCCTCGCCTACCTCGGCGACAGCGTGCTTGCCCTCGCGGTTGCCAGCCACCTAATCGATCACTTTCCCGGGGTCGATGCGGGCGGCCTGACCAAGATCCACAACCAGGCGGTCAGCGGCGTCTCCTGCGCCGAGGTCGGGCGCGAACTCGACGTGCCGACGATGTTGCGGGCGAACGAGCCGGAGGAGATGCCGGTCGGGATTCCCGCCGAGGTGCTGCTCAGCGGCGAGCGGCCGCTGCCCGAGGCGACCGAGGCGCTGATCGGCGCCTGCTTCTTAGCTTTTGGCTTCGAGCGCGCCGCCGCCGCCGTGGCGGCCGCTTTCGAGCCGCGGATCGAGCACGCAAGCGAGACCAGGATCGACTTCAAGTCGGCGCTGCAGGAGCTTCTGGCGCGGCGCCGGGCGCGCGTAAGCTACGAGGTCAGCGCCGAATCCGGCCCGCCGCATCGGCGCCGCTTCGAGGTGGCGGCGGTCGTCGACTCCGAGAAGGTCGGCGAAGGGATTGGCCGCAGCAAGAAGGCGGCTGAGCAAGCTGCCGCCGAGCAGGCGCTAAAGCGCTTGGGAGGCTAAATATGTCGTTGCGTCCGACTCAACCGAGAGCCTTGGAACTGGCAGGGTCGAGGGACCGCCACCGGAGAAACCACGCATGTATCTGAGATCAATCGAGATGAAGGGGTTTAAGTCCTTCCCCGAGCGGGCGAGGCTTGAGTTCTCGCCGGGCGTCAGCGTGATCGTCGGCCCCAACGGCTCAGGCAAGTCGAACATCACCGATGCGGTGCTCTGGGCGCTGGGCGAGCAGAGTCCCGGCGCGATTCGCGGCGCCTCGATGCAGGACGTGATCTCGGCCGGCGGCAAGGGCATCGGCCAGCGCCGCGCCGCCGAAGTCGAGGTCGTGATCGACAACTCCGAGGGTCGCGCCGCGACCGAGCTCTCCGAAGTCGCGGTCAAGCGCACGCTCGACCGCTCCGGCGAGGGCTCCTACCGTCTCAACGGCGCCCGTTGCCGCCTCGTCGACGTGAGCGAGGTGCTCTCTGACACCAACCTCGGTCGCGAGATGCACTCGGTGATCAGCCAGGGCCGGGTCGAGTCGATCATTCACTCCAAACCGCGTGAACGGCGCCTCCTGATCGAGGAGGCGGCCGGCCTCGGCAAGCATCGCAAGCGCCGCCGCCGCTCCGAGCTGAAGCTGCGCGCCGCCCGCGACAACCTCGACCGCGCCCTCGACCTCGAGCGCGAGGCGCGCGCCCGCCTGCGGCCGCTGAAGCGCCAGGCGCAGGCAGCGGAGCTGGGAGCGCGGATCGAGCGCGAGGAACTGGGCCTGCGCGGCCAGCTCGTCGCCGAGGAGCTGCGCTTCGGCGCCGACCGCGCCGCCGCAGCGGAGAAAGCCGCGGTGGAGGCGCGCACGCAGAGAACCGCGATCGAGAAACGCCTGGCCGAGGTGAGCGAGAAGCGCCGCGCCGCCGAGGAGCGCTTCGCCGCCCGCGACCGCGATCGCACCGAGGCCTGGGGAGTACTGACCAAGCTGCGCGGCGATCAGCAGCGGGTCGCGATCCGCGCCTCCGGCCTCAGCGATCGCGAGGGCGAGATCTTCGGCGCGCTGGAGGCGCTCCGCGCCGAGCTCGGCCCCTTGACCTTCGACGTCGGCGGCTCCGCTGCCCCCGGCGAACGGGTGCGCAAACTTGAAGAGGAGCTGGGCGAGATCGACGCCGGTCTGGCCGGCGCCGGCGAGGGCCTTGCCCGGGCGCGCTCGGCCGACGCCAGCGAGGCCGCCCGCGAGGCGGCGCTGGGGGCTGTCCGCAGCGGTGCGGAGCGATCAATCCGCCACGCCCGCCGCGCCGAGGGTCTGCTTGGCGAGCGCCACCGTGAGGTCCTGCGCAAGCGCCTCAGCGCCGGCGAGGAACTGCTCGACGACGTCCGCGCCGCCGCCGCCGCGGCGACCGCGGCGGAGGCCGCGATTCGCGCCCGGGTCGAGCGGATCGAGCAGCGCGTCGTCGGTGGCGAGGGCGATGGCGACGAGATCGCCGAGGAGATGCGCGCCTGCTCGCAGCGCGAGTACGAGCTGCAGACCGAGATGACGGCGGCCTCCGACCGGCTGACCGAGGTCGAGGTCGAGGCCGCGCACCTCGGTGACCGCCGCGCCGAGGCCGCCAAGGAGCTGGCCTCGATCGCCGAGCGCCTCGGCGAGGAGGTGGCGCCTGCGGAGCTGGCGCTGAGCGACGAGGAGCGGGCGGAAATCGACCGGCGTCTGGAGCGTCTGGAGCGCCGCCGCGCCCAGATCGGCCCGGTCAACCCTCTGGCCGAGCAGGAGTACGAGGAGGCGCGCGAGCACGTCGAGTCGCTGCAGGCCCAACGCGAGGACACTGAGCGCGGGATGCGCGAGCTGGAGGCGTTGATCCGCGACATCGATCGCGAGATCGAGCGCGCCTTCGAGCAGACCTTCGAGGCGACGGCAAAGAACTTCGAGGAGATGGTCGAGCACCTCTTCCCGGGTGGCCGCGGCGCCCTGCGCCAAGTTGCTTTGCGGCCGGTGCGCGAGGCCGAGGCGGAGGGTGCCGAGGCAAGCGAGGAGGCGGCAATTGAGGACGAGGAGGGCGGGGAAGAACGCGAGGAGCTCGGGGTCGAGATCGAGGTCACCCCGGCCGGCAAGTCGACCCGCAAGCTCTCGCTGCTCTCCGGCGGCGAGAAGTCGTTGGTCGCGATCGCCTTCGTCTTCGCCGTCTTCCTCGCTAGGCCGTGTCCTTTCTACATCCTCGACGAGGTCGAGGCCGCCCTCGACGACGCCAACATCGACCGCTTCTTGCAGCTGATCCGGCGCTTCTCCGACCGCGCCCAGTTCGTCATCGTCACCCACCAGAAACGGACGATGGATGCCGCTGACGTGCTCTACGGGGTCAGCATGGGCGGCGACGGCGTGACCAAGGTCGTCTCGCGCAAACTGCCACGTGAAGTCGAGGCTGAGCAGGGTGGGGAAGAGGCCGCCGCTCCACCGCCTTTTGCCGGCGTTGCTGAGGAAAGTAGTGTCGAGGAGGAGCCGGTGGAGGTCCAGCCCCCGGGCCTAATCGGCGAGCAGGCCCCCGCAGCGCCGGCCCCACGCGGGTCTGCCGAAGCCGCCTAGTCGGCGCCAGGCCTGCATTTACCACCTATATCGGGGCAAATGCACGCCTCTTTGGGCGGCTGATGCTTAAGGAAAACAGAACGTTCCCGGCTCCGATGCCACGCTACGCTGTTCGCGGGTAAGGAAAGGAGGGGCTGTGGGACAACGCCACATGGACCGGTTGACGTCGTTTGACACGTCGTTCCTGGCCAACGAGAAGTCCAACGGACACATGGCGATCGGCGCCGTGCTGGTCTGCGAGGGCGAGCCGCCCAGCCACGAGGAGTTCCTCGCCAGTATTCGCAGCCGCCTGCACTTGCTGCCGCGCCTGCGCCAGCGCCTTGCGGTGCCACCGCTGCAGCTTGGCCGTCCCTTCTGGGTCGACTACCCCGAGTTCGATGTCCATGACCATGTGCGTCGCACGAAGCTGGATGCGCCCGGCAGCGAAGAGCAGTTCCGTCAGGCGGTCGCCGACACCTTCGCGCCGCCGCTGGACCGCTCGCGCCCGCTCTGGGAGCTGAACCTGGTCGAGGGTCTCGAGCGCAACCGTTTCGCGATCGTCTACAAGACCCACCATGCGCTTGCCGACGGCATCTCGGTAGTCGACATCGGCGTCCTGCTCTTCGACGTCGAGCCGGTCAGCGGGCCGATTCCCGAGGGAGCGCCGTGGAGCCCGAAGACGCCGCCCTCGCGGATCGGACTGGTCGGCCGGGCGGTCGCCGGCATCGGCGAAACCGCCGTGCGCGGCGCCCGCTGGGCGATCGCGGCGCTGCGCCACCCGCGGCGCGCGGCGGGGCGCTTCTCGAACGGCGCTATCGGCCTCTGGGAGGTCACCTGGAACCTCTTCAGGCCGGCGCCAAAGGTGCCGCTTAACGTCGACATCTCGCCGCGCCGCTGCTTCTACGGCACCCGCGGCGACCTCGAGGAGTTCAAACAGATCAAGAACGTCCTCGGCGGGACGGTGAACGACGTCTCGCTCGCCGTCGCCGCCGGCGCCCTGCGCAACTGGATGCTCGACCGTGACCTCGAAACCGACGGGGTCGAGCTGCAGGCACTGGTCCCGGTCTCGGTCCGGGCCGAGAACCAGCACGGCGAGCTGGGCAACATGCTGACCGCGATGCGTGGGCCGCTGCCGGTCGGGATCGCCGACCCGGTCGGCCGCCTGCACCGGATCACCGAGGCGATGGACGCCCTCAAGACCTCCAAGCAGCCCCTGGGCGCGGAAGCGATCTGGGGGCTCAACGATTGGTTCCGCGACTTCGCCCCGCCGCTGCTGCTCGGCCCGACCGCCGCGATCAACTTCTCCACCCGGCTTTTCAACCTGCTGGTCACCAACTTCCCCGGCCCGCAGGTTCCCTTCTACGTGCGTGGCCGCGAGCTGGTCGAGGTTTACCCAGTCGGCTTCCTCGCCAAGCGCCACGCGCTGGCGATCGCGATCTTCAGCTACAACGGCTCGATCGGCTTCGGCCTGCTCGCCGACCGCGAGTCGCTCGGCGACCTCGATCGCCTCGGCGGTTACGTCGAGGGGGCCGTGGAGGAGCTCCGGGCCGCTGCCGGGATAGCCTCCCCGAATGGCAACCAGCTGGCAGGAGATTCTCGACCTGGGGTCGCGGACGGCGACGGAGGCCTCGTCCGAGGCTGAGTCCGAGGACGAGCGCCGCGGCGTCTTCCGCCGCCTGCGCGAGAGCCTCTCTAAGAGCCGTAAGGCGCTGAGCGAGGAGATCTCGGCCAGCCTCTTCGATCGCATCGACGAGGAGACCTGGGAGCGCCTCGAGGAGGCGCTGATCCTCGCCGACGCTGGGGCGACGACGACGGCCAAGGTGGTCGAACGGCTCGAGCACGAGGTCGAGGGGGGCAGCGTCGCCGCCGATGGCGAGGCGGTGCGGGCGCGCCTGATCGAGATCCTCGCCGAGGTCGCCGGTACCGCCCGCGCCCCGATCGACCTCAGCGGCGAGCCCGCCGTGCTGCTGATGGTCGGCGTCAACGGCACCGGCAAGACGACGACGATCGGCAAGATCGCCTGGCACCTCTCAAAGGAATTCGGCCTCTCCGTCGTCCTTGGTGCCGCCGACACCTACCGCGCCGCCGCCGCTGAGCAGCTTGCTGAGTGGGCCGACCGGGCCGGGGCGGAACTGGTGCGCTCGGCCGAGGGCGGCGACCCCGGCGCCGTCGCCTTCGACGCGATCGCCGCTGCCCGCGCCCGCGGCGCCGACGTCGTCATCGTCGACACCGCCGGGCGCCTGCACACCCAGAGCAACCTGATGGACGAGCTGGCCAAGGTTCGGCGGGTGATCGCCAAGCAGATGCCCGGCGCCCCCCACGAGACCCTGCTCTCGATCGACGCCACCACCGGCCAGAACGGTTTGCGCCAGGCGAAGATCTTTGCCGAGGCGGCCGAGGTCGACGGGGTCGTCCTGACCAAGCTCGACGGCACCGCCAAGGGCGGCATCGTGCTCGCGATCGCGGCCGAACTGGAGATCCCGGTGAAGCTGATCGGAACCGGCGAGCAGCTAGAGGACCTGCGCCCCTTCGACCCGACCGACTTCGCCAACGCCCTGCTCGCCGAGTAACGAAACCTCGTTTTTAGGCGACTAACGCGCATTATCGAGATCTCGCTGCCGTAAGCTGCGCCGGGGATGTTCGACCAGCTTTCAGACCGGCTGCAGGCGACGCTCTCCGAGGTACGCTCGCGCGGCAAGTTGAGCGAGGCCGACGTCGATGGGGCGATGCGGGAGATCCGCCTCGCGCTGCTCGAGGCTGACGTCAACTTCAAAGTCGTCAAATCCTTCACCGCGACGCTGAAGGAGCGCTGCCTCGGCGCCGACGTGCTGAACAGCCTCGATCCGGGCCAGCAGGTGGTCAAGATCGTCAATGAGGAGCTGACCGGGCTGATGGGCGGCACCGGCCGCGAGCTCGCCTTCGCCTCCAGCGGTCCGACCGTGATCCTGATGGCCGGCCTGCAGGGCTCGGGCAAGACCACCGCCTGCGCCAAGCTCGCCCGCCACCTGCGCGAGTCCGGCAAGAAGAATGTCGCCCTCGCTGCTTGTGATGTCTACCGTCCCGCCGCCGTCGACCAGCTGGTCACCGTCGGCCGCCGCGCCGGCGCCCACGTCTACGAGAAAGGCACCGACGCCGATCCGGTCGAGATCGCTGGCTGGGCGCTCGACCGCGCCCGCGAAGAGAACCGCGACGTGCTGATCGTCGACACCGCCGGCCGCCTCCACATCGACCAGGACCTGATGGAGGAGCTCTCGAAGATCCGCAAGCGAGTCAAGCCGCACGACGTGCTGCTCGTCGTCGATGCGATGACCGGCCAGGACGCCGTCGGCGTCGCCGAGTCCTTCGCCGAGGCGGCCGAGTTCGACGGCGTGGTGATGACCAAGCTCGACGGCGACGCCCGCGGCGGCGCCGCGCTCTCGGTCAAGGCGGTGACCGGCAAGCCGATCCTTTTCGCCTCGACCGGGGAGAAACTCGAGGCCTTCGATCGCTTTCACCCCGACCGCATGGCCTCGCGCATCCTCGGTATGGGCGACGTGCTCAGCCTGATCGAGAAAGCCGAGCAGCAGATCGACGAGAAGCAGGCGCTCGACCTCGAACAGAAAATGAAGAGCAACAACTTCACGCTCGAGGACTTCCTGCAGCAGCTGAAGCAGGTGCGGAAAATGGGGCCGCTCAGCGGCCTGCTCGGGATGTTGCCGGGGATGGGCGCGATGAAGCAGCTGAAGAACGCCGACGTCGACGAGCGCGAGCTCGACCGGGTAGAGGCGATCATCCTCTCGATGACGCCGGAAGAGCGGGCCAACCCGGGGCTGATCAAGGGATCGCGGCGCAAACGCATCGCCAACGGCTCTGGAACCAAGATCCAGCAGGTCAACCAGCTGGTCAAGCAGTTCGACCAGATGCGCAAGATGATGCGCCATATGGCCTCCGGCAAGATGCCCGACCCGCAACAACTGGCGCAGATAACGGGGGCCGCGCCGCGCCCGAAGATACGCAGGCGCTAACCTGCCGCAGTCCAGATGGCCGTAAGAATCAGACTAAGACGAGTCGGGTCGAAGAAGAACCCGATCTGGCGGATCGTCGTCGCCGACAAGCGCTCGCCGCGAGACGGGCGCACGATCGAGACGATCGGCCGCTACAACCCGCAGACCGAGCCCTCGACGATCGAGCTCGACGAGGAGCGCGCCAAGCACTGGCTCGAGCACGGCGCTCAGCCCTCGGAGACGGTCGCCACCCTGCTGCGCACCAAGGGCATCGCCGCCTCCGGCAGCTAGGACGGCTGGTCGATGACCGAGCTGCTGGAGTTCCTGGTCAGGTCGCTGGTCGAGGACCCCGCCGCGGTTGTGGTCGAGGAGATGGAAGAGGACGGTGACCTGGTCTATGAGATCACGGTGGCCGAGGACGATCTTGGGCGTGTGATCGGCAAGGGTGGGCGTGTCGCCAACGCGATCAGGACGATTGCGAAGGCAGCGGCAGTGCGGTTGGACCGGCGAGTTATCGTCGACATTCTTGATTGATTGACGGGGGCGGGTCGGGGGTGTCTGGGCTCGGGCTGGGTTTTTCGCCTTTAAGTCTCGCGTCTCTCGCTGAGTGGTCTTTTGCGAAAAACATGACGCCGCCCGTGCCCAGACACCCCCGACCCGCCCTTGCGCTCGGCAAGATGAAGGTATGAAGCTCGACATCTTCACTTTGTTCCCCGAGGCTTTCGACTGGTTTCAGTCGCAGCGGTCGGTGCAGAATGCGTTGGCCGAAGGGAATGAGCTTCGGTTGTTCAACTATCGCGATACGACTCCGCTTGGGGCTGGGCAGGTTGATGACGCGCCGTACGGGGGCGGAGCTGGGATGGTTCTTCGGGTCGATGTTGTCGATGCTGCGCTTCAGGCCGCGTATCCGAACGGCGAGAGACCGCGGGTGGTGCTGCTTTCGCCGACGGGTCGGTTGCTCGATGATGAGCTTGCTGATGAGCTGACGCAGGAGCCTCATGTGACGTTGCTCTGTGGGCGCTACGAGGGCTTTGACGAGCGGGTGCATGAGCACTTTGCTGATGACGAGGTTTCGATTGGGCGCTATGTGCTGGCCGGGGGGGAGATGCCGGCGATGGTGGTTGCCGATGTCGTGATGCGGAAGCTTCCCGGTGCCCTCGGGCATGAGCGCAGCGCGGTTGAGGAGTCCTTCAGTCAGGTGCTGGAGGGGATGCCCGAGTACCCGCACTACACCCGTCCCGCCCAGTACCGGGGATGGTCTGTGCCGGACGTTTTGGTCTCCGGTGACCACGAGCGAGTGCGGCTCTGGCGCCTGGAGCAGAGCCGGGTTCGAGCCGGGCAGTTCGAAAAAGACCCCAAGTAGGTACGATTGCCCGCACCGCGCGGCGCCCAGGTCGGGCCCGGCGGTCTTTTTTCGAGCTATGAGTGGCGTAATCCAAGATATTGAGCGAAGTCAGCTGAGGAAGGGACTCCCTTCCTTTGACCCTGGCGATCGCGTTCGCGTCCACTTCCAGGTCGTCGAGGGCACTCGCCGCCGTACCCAGGTCTTCGAGGGAATCGTCCTGCGGCGACAGGGCTCGGGCGCGCGTGAGACCTTCACCGTGCGCAAGCAGTCCTTTGGCGTCGGCGTCGAGCGGACCTTTCCGCTGCACTCGCCGAAGATCGAGAAACTCGAGATCGCGGCGCGCGGCGCCGTGCGGCGAGCGAAGCTCTACTACCTGCGCGGACGGATCGGCAAGGCTGCGCGCGTTGCCGAGCGGCGCTGGGGCATCGACGATGAGTTGATCTCTGCTCCGACGGCGGCGGCTGAGCCCGAGGCGGTTGACGCTGACGGCGTTAGCCAGGCCGAGGAAGACGCGGCTCAGGCTGAGGGCGCCGGGTCCGCGGGTCCTGTCGCGGAGGACGGCGAGTCGTCCTCGCAAGCTGCGGGCGACTCCCCATCCTCCACGCCACCCGCGGAAGAGGCGTCTTCGTCCGATGAGACTTCTGAGGAGCCGGTCGCAGAGGTCGAGGCACTGGAGGAGAGCAGCGCGGAGACATCCTCCGAAGCTGGCAGTGAGGTTGAGCAGGGCACGGACGCTGAGGCGCCTGAGGCGGGGGAGACCGAGGACAACGCCGCGGCTGAGGATGCCGAGGACGAGGCGCCGGACGAGAAGTCCGACGACTCCGGCGGGGACCCGGCCTGAAACTCGCGATCCCGAAGCCGAAAAGTCGAGGCGGCGGGTTCGTAGAGCTGGTCGTCATCGTCGCGTTGGCCCTGGGGCTGGCGCTCGCGATCCAGGCTTGGCTGATCAAGCCCTACCAGATCCCCTCGCAGTCAATGGAACCGACGCTCGACGTCGGCCAGCGGGTGCTCGTTAACCGCTTTCTCTACCACTTCACCGATCCCAGCCCCGGCGACATCGTCGTCTTTCATCCACCCAAGGGCGCTGACAACGGCACCGAATGCGGCGCCCCGCACGGCGAACGCGAAGCCTGCTCGAAGCCGACCCCCGAAGAGTCGGACCAGAACTTCATCAAGCGGATCGTCGCCGGCCCGGGCGACACGCTCAGCGTCCGCGATGGGCACCCGGTCGTCAACGGGGTCGAGAAGAGCGAAGAGTCCTACGCTCGGCCTTGCGGCAGCGCTCCTGCCTGCAATTTGCCGAAACAGATCAAGATTCCACCCGGCTATTACTTCATGATGGGCGACAACCGTGGCGAAAGCGACGACAGCCGCTTCTGGGGACCCGTACCCCGTGGATGGATCATCGGTAAGGCCTTCGCCACCTACTGGCCGCCTGACCGCATCGGCATCCTCTAAGCCCCCCAAAGGGGGCAAGGCTCACCAGCGCCGCTTGGCGCGGACGCGGCGGCTCTTCGCCTTCGACCGTGGCCTCGGCAGCCGCCTCGTCGCCGGCGCCGACGAGGCCGGCCGGGGCTGCCTCGCCGGGCCCTTGGTTGCCGCCGCGGTGTTGATCGATTACGAGGCGCTCTCCCATGCCGATCGCCGCTCCCTCGCCGGCCTCCACGATTCGAAGCAGATGACCGTAGAGAAGCGCGCCGAGCTCTTCCCTTGCGTGCTGAGCGCCGCCGCACGGGTCAGCGTCGTCATCCGCTGCGCCCGCGGCATCGACGACCGCGGTCTTCACGTAACCAACATCGAAGCCTTGGCGAACGCCCTCGAACGGCTGCGCCCCGAGGCCGAGGCCACTTGCCTGGTCGACGGCTTCTCGCTGCGCGACTGCGTCGTCCCACACCGGGCGGTGGTCGGGGGTGATGGAACCAGCGCTGCGATCGCCGCCGCCTCGGTGATCGCCAAGGTCACCCGCGACCGCTACATGCATGGCGCCGCCGACGACCACCCCGGTTGGGGCTTCGAGGAGCACGTCGGCTACTCGACTCCCGAGCACCGCGAGGCGATCGAGCGGATCGGCATCTCGCCGCTGCACCGCCGTTCTTTTCAGTCGGTGGCCTACTCACAGCTCGAGCTGGCCGGCTAAAACGCTCCCTCGATGTGCTCAACCTCGACTGCGCGGCCGGTGCGGTTGAAGGTGACGCCGACGGCGTCAAAGCGGATCTCGGCGTAATAGGGAGCGTCGCGACGTTCGCCCATCCAGGCGGTTGCGAGGCGCCGCACTTGCTGCTGCTTGCGATGGTCGACGCCGAGGATCGGCCGCTCGGGGCCGAAGGCGGAGTGCTCGCGCCCGGCCTTGACCTCGACGAAGACGAGCGTGTGGCGGTCGCGGGCGACGATGTCGAGCTCGCCGAAGCGGGTGCGGGCGTTGCGCTCGACGATCTCCCAGCCGGACTCGGCCAGCCGAGCGGCGACCAGGTCCTCGGCGGCTCGGCCGATCCGCTGTCTTTGCACGGTCATCGCGGCTGACGATAGGGCCGATTCCGGGGCAATCGGGCGGTAGCGCGCCTTTCGTGAGAAAGGCTGCCCGGACTCGGGAATAACTGCGCGCCACGCGTCGGATTTGGCTCCCTAGCGTGGTTCCAATGCTCGCCACGGCGCAGACATTCAGCCTCGATGGCATCTCAGCCCGGCCGGTTCGGGTCGAGGTCGACGTCCACCGCGGCCTGCCCGCCTTCTCCGTCGTCGGCTTGCCAGACGCGGCCGTGCGGGAGGCGCGCGAGCGGGTGCGGGCGGCGTTGGTCAACTGCGGCTTCGAGTTCCCCTTGAGCCGGATCGTCGCCAACCTGGCGCCGGCCAGCCTGCGCAAGGTGGGGCCGGGGATGGACCTTGCGATCGCCGCCGCCCTGCTTATCGCTTCCGGCCAGCTCGACCTCGGCCCCTCCGCGCGCCTGGCTCTGGTTGGCGAGCTGGCCCTCGACGGTTCGGTGCGCCCGGTGCCCGGAGTGCTGGCGATCGCTGAGGCGGCACGAGAGAGGGAGATGGAGGCGATCGTGGTACCGGCGGAGAACGGCGCCGAGGCGGCGCTTGCGGGCGACATCGGGGTGATCTGCCTGGAGAGCCTGGGGCAGCTCGCGGCTCTTGCGGACGGTAGTTGGACGCCGCGGCGTCCGCAGCCGTTGCCGCTTGCGCTCAGCGCTGGCGACGACGGTCCGGACCTCGCCGATCTGCGCGGCCAGCGCCATCTCCGCTACGCGCTCGAGGTCGCCGCTGCCGGGGGACACAGCCTGCTGATGGTCGGTCCCCCCGGCGCGGGCAAGTCGCTGGCGGCCAGTCGGCTGCCGTCGATCTTGCCCCCGTTGGCCGCAACTGAGGCACTCGAGGTGGCGCGGATCGCCAGCGCCTGCGGCCGGCTCGGCGAGGCTGCCGCCGGCGGCAGGCCATTCAGGGCGCCGCACCACACCGTCAGTCCGGCCGGTCTGGTCGGCGGCGGCAATCCGCCGAGCCCGGGTGAGGCCACGCTCGCCCATCGCGGGGTCCTCTTCCTCGACGAGCTCTGCGAGTTCCGCCGCGACACCCTGGAGGCGCTGCGGGCGCCGCTGGAGACCGGCTGGGTCTCGATCGCCCGCGCCGGTTCCTGGCGCCACCTGCCCTGCCGCTTCATGCTGGTCGCCGCGGCCAATCCCTGTCCCTGCGGGCGCGGCGAGGTCGACCCCGAGTGCAGCTGCGCGCCGCTGGCGGTGCAGCGCTACCAAGCCCGGCTTAGCGGTGCGCTTGCCGATCGCATCGACGTTCTCGCTGCGATCCGCCAGCCCAGCGCGGAGGAGATCGGCGGCCCGGCGGGAGAGCGATCGGCCGCTGTTCGCGAGCGGGTCAGCGCCGCCCGCGAGCGCCAGGAACGCCGCCTCGGCGCTGGGCGCTGCAACGCCGAGATGAGTCCGGGCGAGGCGCGCGAGTGCGCCGTCGAGGAGGAGGCCGCCTCGCTGCTTGCCGACTCCTACGCCCGCCGCCGCCTCAGTGGGCGCGCCCACGACCGGGTGTTGCGCCTGGCTCAGACGGTTGCCGACCTCGCCGGCCGCGAGGCGATCGGCCGCGAGCAGATGGCACAGGCCCTGCAACTGAGGCGCAGGGACCAGGAATGAATCAGCCAAGCGCCTGCCCCGACTGCCTGCGCCGTTCGCGCCTGCTCGCCCATCTCGCCCCCTACATCGAGAAGGTCGCTACCGGCGCTCCCGGCTCGCGCTCGCCCGAACTGCTGCGTCTCTCCAACGAGGACCTCGCCGAGGCGGTGGCGCCGAAGATCGCGGCGCAGATGCTCTCGCAGATCGCCGCCGTGCCGGAGAGTCGCCTCACCGCGGATCTTCTGGCGGCCCAGTGCTGGGCCTGTTGCCGGCACGACCGGGATTTTCCGGTCGGGCTGCACGACGCTGCCGATGCCCCCTGGGCCCTGATCGGGCGTGGCGATCCGGCGCTGCTGGAGCGGCTCGCGCCGGAGGCGACGGTGACGATCGTCGGCGCCAGGCGGGCGAGCACCTACGGTCGCGGCGTGGCGCGCGACCTCGGGCGGGAGCTAACTGCGGCCGGCCTCCTCGTCACCAGCGGCCTTGCCTTTGGCATCGATGCCTGCGCTCATCGCGGCGCGCTCGACGCCGGCACCACCGTCGCCGTCCTCGGCTGCGGCGCCGACGTTGCCTATCCCGCATCGCACCGCTCGCTCTGGCGGCGGATCTGTGAAGTGGGGCTGGTCTTCTCGGAGCTTCCGCCCGGGACTGGCGCCTGGCGTTGGACCTTTCCGGCGCGCAACCGAATCATGGCGGCGCTTGCCGGAATGACGGTCGTGGTCGAGGCGGCCCAGCGCTCGGGCTCGCTGATTACGGCCGACCTCGCCGCCGACCTCGGCCGCGACCTGGGAGCGGTGCCGGGGCCGGTCAACTCGCGCGGCTCGGCGGGAGCCAACGACCTGCTCGCCGGCGGCGCCTGCCTGGTCCGCGATGCCCAGGATGTGCTCGACGCGATGCTGGGCCCGGGGGTGCGCAAGGCTGAGCGAACCGGCTCGAGCCTCACTCCCGAGCTGCTGAGCGTGCTGTCGGCGGTCGAGAGAGGAGAGGGGGCTTGCGACGCGATCGCCGCCGAGCTCGACCTCTCGGGCGCCGCAGCCGCCTCCGCCCTCGCCAGGCTGGAGGCGCTCGGCTACATCACCTGCTCGCTGGTGGGCACCTACGCGCGAACGCTACTTGCGACGCCCCGGTGACGGCTGTGGCCAAGCAGATCAAGGACGCAGGGAGGGTGGCGTGCTCTGCACGCGAGCGACCGAGGACGCCGAGATGCGCCGCGCCACAGTCGTCACCGGATCGAAGAACTAATCTGGCCGGCGTGATCCCCACCGTTCTCTCGATCGCCGGCTCGGACTCCGGCGGCGGCGCCGGCATTCAGGCGGACCTGAAGGCGTTTGCACGATGTGGCGTGCATGGGATGACCGCAATCACCGCAATCACCGCGCAGAACACGGTTGCGGTTGAGGCGGTTGAGACCGTCTCCCCCGAGATGATTCTCTCGCAGGTCGGGGCCGTTGCCGAAGACATCGGCGTCGACGCGGTGAAGGTCGGGATGCTGGGAACGGCGGAGACGGTCGAGGCCGTGGTCGAGGCGCTTCGCTTCGTCGGCGATGCGCCGGTCGTGGTCGACCCGGTGATGGTTGCCGAGAGTGGCGCCGTGCTGCTCGACGAGGAGGCCCGCGCCGCGCTGGTCGAGCGCCTGCTGCCGCTCGCCACTGTGGTTACGCCCAACATTCCCGAGGCGCGAGCTCTTACCGGAGACGAAGAGCGCGACTCACAAGAGGACCTCGCCCGCGAGGTCCTGGCCCTGGGGCCGCACGCCGTGGTCGTCACCGGCGGCCACAGCGAGCGGGTCGTTGACCTCTTCTTCGATGGTCGCGAATCGGCGGAGATCACCGGCGAACGTCACCCGGGGGGTGCCGCTCACGGTTCCGGCTGCACCCACTCGTCGGCCCTCGCAGCATTTCTCGCCTTGGGCGAGACGCCCCTAGAGGCCGCGCGCAAAGCTCGCCAGATTGCCTCGGCGGCGGTGGCTGCGGGTCTGCAAGATCTAGGCGAGGGTCCCGGTCCGGTAGATGTCTTCGCTCTGACCTCTGGACGGCCTCAGTAGATTTCGAGCATGAGCTCAAACGGCGCCACTAAGACCAGTCTTCCCCGTCCCCGTTCCAGCACAGTCTTCGACGGGCCCGACCGCGCTCATTCGCGCGCCTACATGAAGGGCGTCGGTTACGACGACGACGCGCTGAGCCGGCCGACGATCGGCATCGCCAACACCTGGGCCGAGGCAAACTCGTGCAACTTCCACCTGCGCGGCCTCGCCGAGCACGTCAAGCAGGGCGTCCGCGCCGCCGGCGGCACGCCGCTGGAGTTCAACACCGTCGCGATCTCGGACGGGATCACGATGGGCACCCAGGGGATGAAGGCCTCGCTGGTCAGCCGCGAGGTGATCGCCGACTCGATCGAGTTGATGGCACGCGGCTACCAGTTCGACGCGATCGTCGCCCTCTGTGCCTGCGACAAGACGATCCCGGGCTGTGCGATGGCACTGGCCCGCCTCGACGTTCCCTCCGTTGTCCTCTACGGCGGCTCGATCGCCCCAGGCCACTGGCACGGTCGCGACGTGACGATCCTCGACGTCTTCGAGGCGATGGGCGCCCACAACGCCGGCGACATGAGCGACGAGGAACTGAACGAGCTGGAGGGCGTCGCCAGCCCAGGCGCCGGCGCCTGCGGCGGTCAGTTCACCGCCAACACGATGGCCTGCGCCTTTGAGGCGCTGGGCGTCAGCGCCGGCGGCTCGGCGATGGTGCCGGCCGAAGACGGCGAGAAGGGCACGGTGGCGGCGCGGATCGGCGAGCTCGTGCTCAACGTCCTGGTCGATGACATCCGGCCGAGCAAGGTGATCACCCGCGACTCGCTGGAGAACGCGATCGCCTGCGTTTGCGCCTCGGGCGGATCGACCAACGCCGTCCTGCACCTGATTGCGCTGGCCCACGAGCTTCAGATCGACCTGAGCATGGACGACTTCGAGCGAATCTCACGCGCGACGCCGCTCTTCGCCGACCTCAAGCCCGGCGGGCGTTTCGTAGCCACCGATCTCTACGCGGCAGGGGGCGTGCCGCTGATTCTCAAGCGCCTTGCCGAAGCCGGCCGCCTTCACGCCGATGCGATCACCGTGACCGGCAAGACGATCGGCGAGGTCGCGGATGAGGCAAGCGAGGCGCCCGGGCAGGAGGTGGTGCGCCCGCTGGGGAACCCGGTCAAGAGCGAAGGTGGCCTGGCGATTCTGAAAGGCAACCTCGCTCCCGAGGGCGCGGTGGTGAAGCTCGCCGGCACTGAGCGGACCCAGCAGGTCGGGCCCGCCCGGGTCTTCGAGTCCGAGGAGGAATGCTTCCGCGCGGTCAAGGATCAGCAGATCAATCCGGGCGACGTAGTGGTCATCCGCAACGAGGGCCCGTCGGGCGGCCCGGGCATGCGCGAGATGCTTCAAGTCACCGCCGCAATCGTCGGCGAGGGCCTGGGGGAGAGCGTCGCGATGGTCACCGACGGCCGCTTCTCCGGCGCCACCCGCGGCCTGATGATCGGCCACGTATCCCCCGAGGCAGCAAAGGGCGGCCCGATTGCGGCAATCCAAGAGGGCGATCAGGTTACGGTCGACATCACCGGCCGCCGCCTCGACGTCGACCTCAGCGACGAGGAAATCGCCAAGCGTGTGAGCGAGTACAAAGCGCCCGAATCGCCGTTCGGCAGTGGGGTGATGAGCAAGTACGCCGCGGTTGTCTCCTCCGCGTCCCGCGGCGCGGTCACGTTCTGATCGGGCTGGCCAGAAACTCTTCGAGCACTGCGTTGAACCGCGCCGGCCGCTCCATTTGCGGCACGTGGCCGGTGTCCTCGAACGTCTCCAGACGCGAGTGCGGGATGCGCCGCTGGTAGCTGAGGGCCGCGGCCGAGGGGATCACCCAGTCGTCGCTGCCCCAAACGATCATCGTCGGGATCTCGATCTCTTCGAGGCGGTCACGGGCGTCGTATTCGAGCACGGCGTCGAGCGCGTCGGCGAAGCCCGGGCAGGGCAGCCCTGAGGCCATCTGCTCCCAGAGCAGCTCCTTGCCCAGTCGGTCCGGGTGGCGGATGAAGAAGCGGAACATCAGGTAGCGGGCACGGCGATGGCTGACGACGAAGCGCGCCGCGGAGCCAAATGGACGGCCGAAGGTGTTCCAGGCGTGCGAGGTTGCCACCCCGCGCTGGTGCGGCAGCCAGGTGTTGATGAACCCGGCGGCCGAGACCAGGACCAGGCGATCGAAGCGCCCCGGCGTCGAGAGGATCGCCTCCGCCGCGACCAGGCCGCCCATTGAGTTGCCGACCAGGGTGGCGCCCCCACCGACCCCGAGCTTCTCGCAGAAATCGTGCAGGAGGCGGCCGTAGGCCGGCATATCGATCGGCCAGGAGGGCATTGGACTGGCGCCGAAGCCGGGCAAATCGAGCGCGATCGCCCGGTGGTTACGGCCGAAGTGGGGGAGGTTTTCGAGCCAGTTCTGCCAGGAGCCCGAGATGCCGTGGACGAAGACGATCGGATCGCCCTCGCCGATCTCGGCGTAGTTGACCTCGCCGCCGGGCAACTGCACCCGGTGCAGGTGCGGCCGCCAGTCGAGCTTCAGCCAGTCCGGATCCGGGTTGCCGTAGTCGTCAGGCATAGCCCATACGTTCAAGTATGGGTATTTCGCGTATCTGCGGCGGCTGCAGGTGATCCCAGAGGATTCCGCGCGGGCGCTCGTACTGGCGCTCGACCTCGATCACGGCGCGCGGCGTGGCGATCACGTCAACCGGCAGGTCGTGCGAGGTCATCATCAGGTGGCTGCGCACGACCTGGGTCGGGTGCGCCGTCGTCGCCACCGTGGTGTGACTATCGATCTTGCCGGCGTCGATCAGAATTCCGTACTCCAGGTCGGAGTAGCCGCCGCCCTTGCCGACCCGCGCTCCGCTGAGGTTGACCGCGACCGAGCCGCAGAGCACGAAGTCGATCTCGGGCAGCTCGTCGAGGGCGATCACGCGGCCGTGTTTGAGCGCGCCCTTGATCGTCGCCGCCTCTTTCATCGCGCGTTTGGAGAGCTTCTTCGGATCGAGCACCCGAAAGGGATGGGCGTCGCGCAGACGCGGCACCGCCATGATCACGACCTTGCCCTCCTCGAGGGCGATGCGGCGGGCGTAGGTCTGGGGTGAGTCGGGATTGGCCTTGATCACCCGGGCGCGCTTCCAGAGTCGCTGCCCGGCGAGCTTCTCGGCCGCCATCTTCGCCCCGGCGAAGTTCGGGATCCGCCCCTCGGCGCCGGGAAAGCGGGACACGCCGGCGCGGTCCATCGCCTTCCAAACCTCCTTGCGGACGTCGTCCTTGGAGCGCACCCGGAGAAAGATATCCGCCTCGACCGTCACCCTGCCGAATGCGGATTTGCAGGGAAGGATGCTGATTTAGCCGAATGATCCATATGCCTAAACTCTTCGCAAGTCAATTTGCGGTTGAGCCGATGACGAGTTCCGGGGAAAAGTGATGGGGCGAAAGACTCAAATCGCGATTGTCGCCCTTGTGGCGTTGCTCCTCTTTGGGGTCGCTGTCGGCTACGCCTACGACAGCTCAGAAAAGGACAAGATCGCCGAGGGCGTCACCGTCGGCGGTGTAGACGTCGGCGGCATGGATGAAGCCGAAGCCAAGCAGGCTGTCGGTCACGAGCTGCTCGGCCCGCTGCGGCACTCACTGCGGGTCGGCTACGACGGCGAGAGCTGGACGTTGTCGGGGGAGAGCCTCAAGGTCCACGCCGATCTCGACGCGGCAGTCGAAGAAGCCGTTGCCGATAGCCGCGACGGCGGTTTCCCCGGGCGCCTGGTTCGCTACGTGACCGGTGGCAGCCTCGACAAGCAGATCGGCGCCGACGTCACCTACTCTCAGCCCGCGATCAACCGCTTCGTCCGCAAGGTCGCTCGCCAGGTCGACCGCGAAGCGCGGGATGCGTCGGTCGAACCGAGCGCCGACTCGCTCGAAGTTGTGGCCGCCAAGAACGGGCGCAAGCTCCGCGACCACCTGCTTACCCGCGAGTTGAAGGCCGCGGTGCTTAACGCCAACGCCGACCACACGATCGCCGCCCGCACCCACTACACAAAGCCGGATGTGACCACGAAAGAAGTGGCTGCCGCCTATCCCTCCTACCTCACCCTCGATCGCTCCACGTTCACCCTGCGCTTGTGGAAGAACCTGAAGCTGGCAAAGACCTACACCGTCGCGGTCGGCCAGGAAGGCCTGGAAACGCCCGAAGGCCTCTACGCGATCCAGGAAAAGGAAGAAAATCCAACTTGGCACGTGCCCGAATCCGACTGGGCCGGGAGCCTCGCCGGCCAGGACATTCCACCGGGTCCCTCGAACCCGATCAAGGCCCGCTGGATGGGGATCTTCGAAGGCGCTGGCATTCACGGCACCGAAGAGACCTACTCGCTCGGCTCCGCCGCCTCGCACGGCTGCGTGCGGATGGCGATCCCCGACGTCGAAGAACTCTATGACCAGGTCGAAGTAGGGACGCCCATTTTCATTGGCTAGCGGCGAGCGGCGCGAGGACCGGCGCATATCGGCGTCCTCAGTCGCTCGCGTGCAGAGCACGCCACGCTCCCTGCGTCCTTGATCTGCTTGGTCCTCGCGCCGCTCGCAGGACGTGAGTGAGAGAAGACGAATCCGGTCTTTGTGACCTGGGCCGAATCTCTGATCGCCTACGACCGTGACCTGAGTGGGCGTGGTGCGGCCGAGCGGACCCGGCGAGCCTATGCGGTCGATCTCGGGCAGTTCGTCGAGTGGGCTGGGGATCGCAACCCTGGCGACCTTCGCCACCGTGACGTGCGGCGCTATGCGGCCGGGCTCTCTGCTGGCGGCGCCGCGCCGGCCACAGTCGCCCGCAAGCTGGCGGCGATCCGTGGCCTTTTTGACTTCCTCGTCCGCACCGAGCGGGTTGGGCAGAATCCGGCTGATCTCGTCTCCTCTCCGAAGCGGGAGGAAAAGCTGCCGCAGGTGCTCAGTAGCGAGCAGATGCGCTCGCTACTGGAGGGGATCCCGGCGCGGACGCCGCTGGAGCTGCGCGATCGGGCGATGCTCGAGCTCGCCTACTCCTGCGGGCTGCGCTGCGAGGAGATCGTCAACCTCGACCTCGGTGCGCTCGACTTCGAGACCGAGCAGCTGCGCGTGCTCGGCAAGGGCTCAAAAGAGCGGATTTTGCCCGTCGGCGAGCCGGCCCAGCGGGCGCTGGAGCGCTACTGCGCTCGCGGCCGGCACGCTCTCTCCGCCGATCCGCGCGAGCCGGCGCTTTTTCTTTCCAAGAGCGGCCGCCGCCTCTCCAACTCCGACGTCACCCGCCGCCTCGGCCTCTGGGTGCGCGAGGCGGCCCTCGCCGCCGGGGTCTCGCCGCACTCGCTGCGACACAGCTTCGCCACCCACCTGCTCGAGGGCGGTGCCGACCTGAGGGTGATCCAGGAGCTGCTCGGTCACGCATCGATATCGACCACGCAGGTCTACACTCGCGTCGATGCGGCACGCCTGCGCGACGCGTACGCTGCCACCCATCCGCGCGCATGAGCCGCAATAACTTGTCAGCGACCATAGAATCGGGCCACAGGGCATGGAAACAGGCGTAAAAGAGGTAGAGCTGCGCGATCTGTGGCGCCGCTACAAGGACGAGGGCGACGCGAGCGCCCGCGAGCGGCTGGTCGTCGCTTACTCGCCGATGGTCAAGTTCGTCGCCGGGCGCCTCGGCGCCGGTCTGCCCTCTCACGTTGATGATGCCGACCTGATCTCCTACGGCCTGATGGGCCTGATCGGCGCGATCGAGCGCTTCGAGCCCGAGCGCGGGATCAAATTCGAGACCTTCGCGATGACCCGTATCCGCGGCGCGATCATCGACGAGCTGCGCTCGCTGGACTGGGTGCCGCGCTCGGTTCGCTCGCGGGCTCGCGAGATCGAGGCGGCGCAGGCGGCGCTCGAGCATCAGTTGCAGCGGGCGCCGAGCGAGACGGAGCTAGCGGCGAAGCTCGGCATCAGCGAGGACGAACTGCAGACCTCGCTGCTGGAGATCGCCAACTCCTCGGTTTACGCGCTCGACGAGCTCTGGACCGTCTCCGACTCCTCCGGCGATCAGGTCTCGCTGCTCGACACGATCTCCGACCCGCGCGCCGCCGACCCGCAGGAGTCGCTCGCCAGCAGCGAGGTCAAGGACCGCCTCACCGAGGCGATCGCCTCGCTGCCCGAGCGCGAGCAGCTCGTCGTCGCGCTCTATTACTACGAGAACCTCACCCTGCGTGAGATCGGCGAGGTGCTCGGTGTCACCGAGTCGCGCGTCTCGCAGCTGCACACCAAGGCCGTGATGCGGTTGAAGTCCGGTCTGCAGCCTGCTTAGACCCGCCTGACCCGTATTTCACCCCGATTGCACCACGCCGTTCGGGGTGTACCTTCAAATGCGTGCCGCATAGGGCCGCAGACCGGATTCGCAATGTCGCCCTGGTAGGGCACCGGGGCTGTGGCAAGACGAGCCTGCATGAGGCGATGTTGTTCGAGGCCGGCGCGGTCACGCGGCTGGGCACGGTGGGCGAGGGGACGACCATCTCCGACCACGAGCCCGACGAGCAGGAGCGGGCGATGTCGATCAACGCGGCGCTTGCCTGTTTTGAGCACGGCGGCCGTGAGATCAACCTGATCGACACCCCGGGTGAGCCGAGCTTCGTCGCCGACTCGATCGCGGCCCTGCGCGTCGCCGACGCGGCGGTGGTCGTCGTCAACGCGGTGACTGGGGTTGAGGTCAACACCGAGCGTCTCTGGCGCCGCGCCGACGCCGAGGGTCTGGCGCGGCTGGTCTTCGTCAACATGCTCGACCGCGAGCGCGCCGATTTCTACCGCGCGCTCGACTCGCTCAAGGTCGCCTTCGGCCCGCACGTCGTCGCCACCGAGATCCCGATCGGCGTCGAGCAGGGGGTGAGCGGCGTGATCGACCTGATCGACCAGAGGGCGTTCGTCTACGAGGGACCCGGTCCGGGCGCGGCAGAGGAGGTCGAGATACCGGCCGACCAGCGCGCCCGGGCCGAGGAGTACCGCGAGAAGCTGATGGACGAGGTGGCGGAGAACTCCGATCAGCTGATGGAGCGGTATCTGGAGGGAGAGGAGATCGCCCACGACGAGATCGTGCGGGTGCTGAAGCAGGGCGTCACCGCGGGGCGGATTTTCCCCGTCACCTGCGGCGTGGCGACGCGGAATCTCGGCACCGGCCGCCTGCTCGAGGCGCTGGTCGAGGATCTGCCCTCGCCGGCGATGCGCGGCGCGGTCACGGCGAGCGGCCCCGGCGGCGAGCCGATCGAGATCGAGCCCGATGGGGAAGGGCCGCTGGTCGCCTACGTCTTCAAGACGCTCGCCGATCCTTACACCGGCCGGGTCAATCTCTTCCGCGTCTATCGCGGCACCCTCGGCTCGGATTCCCATGCCGTCAACGTCACCCGCGCGGAGAAAGAGCGGATCGGGCAGCTCAGTCAACCACTCGGCGGCAAACTGGTGCCGGCAGCCGAGTTGGGCGCGGGCGACATCGGCGCGGTCGCAAAGTTGAAAGAGACCCGCGCCGGTGACGTGCTCTGTGCCGCCCCGGAGGAGGTCGCTTTCGCTCCGCTCGACCTGCCCAACCCGGTGATGGCGTTTGCCTACGAACCGAAGTCGAAGGGTGATGAGGAGAAGGCGGCGGCCGCGGTGCGCCGCCTCACCGAGGAGGATCCGACCCTCGACGTCCACCGCGACGCGCAGACGGGGGAGCAGATCATCGCCGGCCTGACCCAGGTTCACGTCGAGGTGATCGTCGCCCGGATGAAGCGCCGCTTCGGGGTCGAGATCGAGCTGCACCCGCCGCGCGTCCCCTACCAGGAGTCGATCCGCCAAGCGGCGAGTGCCCACGCCCGCTACAAGAAGCAATCTGGCGGGCGGGGCCAGTTCGCCGATTGTCAGATCGAGATCGAGCCGGCCGAGGACGGCGTCGATCTCGATTTCGTCAACCAGATCAAGGGTGCCTCGATCCCCGGCGGCTTCATCCCCGCAGTGGAGAAGGGAGTAGAAGAAGCGATGGCGCACGGCACCGTCGCCGGCTACCCGGTCAAGGGGGTGCGGGTGCGACTTGTCGACGGCAAGCACCACGATGTCGACTCCTCCGAGATGGCCTTCAAGATCGCCGGGGCGATGGCCTTCAAGGAGGCGATGGAGGAGGCGGACCCGGTCTTGCTGGAGCCGATCGTGCGCCTTCTGGTCAGCTGCCCAGGCGACGTCGTCGGCGACGTGATCGGCGACCTCAACTCGCGCCGCGGGCATCCCTTGGGAATGGAACCCAAAGGCACGATGACCGCGGTCAGGGCCGAGGTACCAATGGCCGAGGTGCTCGACTACACGCCCCACTTGCGCTCGATCAGCGGTGGCCGCGCCGACTTCGAGTTGGAGTTTGACCACTACGAAGAGGTACCGGCCCACCTGGCCGAGAAGGTCGTCGCTTCAGCTTGATTCAGGCGGGTGGGCCGATCATCTAGGTTGGGGCCGTGAGCCCCGACGAGAGCTGTGGCATCTGCGGCCGGACGATCTTGGCCGGCGAGCGGACGCGAACCTACATGAGCCCGAAGCAGGGGCCGCGGATGGTCTGCGAGCTCTGCCGCGAGCGGGCCGAGCGGCTCGGTTGGGTCGACCCGGCGGCGCCCGGCGCCAACGTCGGCAAGCGCGACCCGGAGGCCCGCGAGGCGCCGCACAGCCGGCTTGAGCGCGCCGTCTCCCGCTTCAACGGCAGCGAGGCCGCGCGCACCGTCGCCGGCTTGATGCGGAGCCTGGGGGAACCCTGGGTCTCGGTCGGCGCCGCTGCCGGCTCACCGAATGAGGTGCGGATCACGGTCGCCTGGGAGCTTTCCTGGTACCAATGGGGCATCGACCTTGGCGATGAGCTGCGCCCGGCCTTCCAGCTTGACAAGGGCAAGGAGGTCGAGCAGCTCGACCGCTCGGCCCGGCAGTGGAACGCGAGCGCCGTCGAGGGCGGGCAGCTCGTCCTCGGCGGCCCGGCGGGCGGCCGCGAGCGCGATGGGGAACCGGTTGGCTGAGGCGCCCGAGAAGCTCATCGTCAACGTCGACGGTGGGGCCCGCGGCAACCCCGGCCCGGCGGCGATCGCCGCCGTCGTCCAGGCCCCGGGCGGCGAGGTGCTGGCCGAGCGCGGCGAGCGGATCGGCCGCGCCACCAACAACGTCGCCGAGTACAAGGCGCTGCTACTGGGGATCGAGCTGGCGGCCGCTCTGGGCACGCCCGAACTGGAGCTGGTCGGCGACTCCGAGCTGATCGTCAAGCAGGTCAAAGGCGAGTACAAGGTCAAGGACGCGACCATGCGCGAACTCCACGCCGAGGTAAAGCGGGCCTTGCGCGACTTCGATCGCTGGTCGATCCGCCACGTCCGCCGCGAGCAGAACAGCGAGGCGGACCGCCTCGTCAACGAGGCGCTCGATGGCTGAGCCGATCGATCCTGGCGTCGACATCGGCCACGTCCACCTCAAGGTCGCCGAGATCGAGCGCTCGCTCGACTTCTACTGCGGCGCGCTCGGCTTCGAGCTGCAGCAGCGCTTCGGCGACGAGGCGGCCTTCGTCTCGGCCGGTGGCTACCACCACCACATCGGCCTCAACACCTGGCAATCGAAAGGCGGCTCGCCGCCGGCGCCGGGCACGACCGGCCTCTTTCACTTCGCGATTCGTTACCCGACACGTGCCGCCCTCGCCGATGCGCTACGCCGCCTGATCGGTGCCAAAGTCGGCATCAGCGGCGCCTCCGACCACGGCGTCAGCGAGGCGCTCTACCTCAACGACCCCGACGGCAACGGGATCGAGCTCTACTGGGACCGGCCGAAGGACGCGTGGCCGCAGCCACAGCCGGGCCAGAAGGTCGAGATGTACACGCGGCCACTCGACCTCGAAGGCCTGCTCGCCGAGCCCGAGCTCTAGTCGGGAGCGCGCTCAAATACCTGGATGGACGGTCGCCTGACCCGAAAGCGCCCCAGCCATAGCGGCAGAGGGAGGGACCACCGAGGCGAAGGGCGCCACGAGGAACGAAATGAGGACTGCGAACTTGTTCATTGTTTGCGCCTCCAGTTGTCTCGTTAAGCCAGGCAACCGTCCTCCAAGCTGAGGCAAGACTACCAAATAATAAGTAGGACCCCCGAAGGCCCCGACATAAGGCTAGAATCCGCCACCGTGCGGCTGTAGCTCAGCTGGCTAGAGCGTCTGCTTGCCATGCAGAAGGTCGTGGGTTCGAATCCCATCAGCCGCTTTACGCGAGATCTCGCTCTAGGGCGGGATTTCGTCGTTTATAGAGGCGCGTCGGGGAAATGAAACCATCCCGTCATATCGCCTCCATTTTGGGCACTAGTGCCCAAAATGACGCGGATACGCGGGGATTAGCGGCGATTTCGGCCGATTCCGCCTCGCTTTCGCCCAGCAGCGGAGCTACGGTCGCCAGCGCCAAGACATAAGTGGCCCCGGCGGCGGTGGAACGCCCCGGGGCCTGGCACCGAAGCCAGTGACTTCGATGCAACGGAAACGGTACTGCCGTTGCCCCACCAGGGCAGCATTGGGACCGGCTTCGGTGCCCTACCGAGAGGAGGGGCGCCAGTGCCCGCCACCACGATCACGATCAACCGCGAGCAGCGCGACGGGCTTTACGAACTGGTTCGCAATCACCTTGGGTCAGTCAGCGACCTCTTCGACGCGCTGGAGCACGAGAAGGATTTCGGCAAGGCCGAGCGGCTCGGCCTTGAGCTCATCGAAGACCTCCGCCTGATGCAGGATCTCGGCTGGGGTGAGGACGAGGGGCGCGAGGGCGTCGAGCTGACGATGCAGCCGCACGACCTGATGGAACTACTCGAGCGCCTGCGCGGCGAAGCCGGCCTGGTCCTCGGCGACACGCAAGAAAGCCGCGAGGACGCCGAAACGATGCAGCGCTTCAAACAGGGCTACGAGGCCTGCGGGCAACTGCTCGCGACGATCGATCCACGGGAGCAGAAACAAGAGCCAGGAGGGGCAAAATGAGCGAGAAGAAGACAGTCGATCAACGACGGGACAGCAAACCGAAAAAGGCCGACTCGCCCGGATCGAAAAACGGTCGTCTCGGACCCGGTGAGCTGGACAAACTCGTCCTCGGCCAGATGCGCCGGCACAAAGGTGATGCTCCGCAAACGGCGAGCGCGATCGGCAAGGCGATCGAACGCTCCTCGGGCGCCGTGGCGAACTGCCTGGTGCGTCTGGAGAAGCAGGGCAAGGTGCGGCTGGCCAAGCCGAAGCCGCGCTCTTATGAGCTGGGAGTGGCGAAGAAGAAATGACCCACCGAGGTCGCTTTCATCGGCGGTTGTTCGAGGGTCGGGGCTCAGGCCACAGGGAGGAAGGGTTGCTCCCGTGCTGGTTGCGGGAGCCGCTTCCTGCCCCGGCCCTCGGAGAACCGCCGATCATTGCGATCCCATACGGGCGCCTGTGCCTCCGCACGGCCATGAAGAGCTGCTGATCTCAGGGGGCGGGTGTGAGTCGCAAGCGATCCGAGCGGGCCGAAGCCACTCGCGTCACCCGACGCTTCGCCAGAAATCTCGTTTCACGGCGTCGCCAGATGGACTTCTCACAGGTGGAGATTGCCGAGCGGTCAGGCTTGCACCGCACGCAGATCAGCCTGCTGGAGCGTGGTCTTCGGGTTCCGCAACTGGACACGATCGTTCAGGTCGCGGCCGGGGTCGAAGCCGAGCCATGCGACCTCCTCGTTGGGATGGCCTGGAAGATCGACCGCGATCGCCTCTATGACGCAGAGGCGCCGCCGGGATTCTTCGAGGTCAAGGTCGGCAGTCGATGGGTGAAGGTCTAGATGGACTCTTCGCGCCTTGCCGAACACTTCGGCCGTCGGCTCTGGCATCGTCGGCGGCTGGCTTGTCTATCCCAGGAAGAGCTCGGTCGCCTGCTCGACGTGCATCGCACCGAGATCGGCCTGCTTGAGCGAGGGCGGAGGGTGCCGCGTCTCGACACCGTTCTCAAGCTGTCGGCAGGGGTCGAAGTCTCGCCGTGCGAGCTGATCGCGGGTCTTCGCTGGCAACCTGGCTCCCGTGACCTCGTCGGCGGCGTCTACGCCGGAGGCAGTTCCGAAGCCGCTGCAAGTAGGAAGCGAGTCGCAGCATGAGACCCAAGCAGCCGATGCCGCCCTCAGACGAGATGAAGGAGCGATTCGGGGTCAACCTGCGGGAATGTCGGAAGCGGCTGGGCGTCAGCCAGCACGAGCTTTCCTTCCGCGCGGAAATGGGTCTGAACTCTGTTTCGCTTCTGGAGCTGGGAACGAAACAGCCGAGAATCGACACTTTCATTCGCCTGGTCGGCGCACTAGGGGTTACGCCGAACGAGCTTGCTGCCGGCATCCAATGGATGCCGGCCGAGGTCGTCGCAACGCCAGGCAGATTCGATGTGCCCGAAGACCCAGAGCTCGCCGCGGAGGTTGCAGCGTTGCGAAGTGCGGCTCCTGGCCGTGGGAGGCGTTCCAAGCGATGAGCAAATCCAAGGGGCGCAGAGAGCTGCCATATGAAGCCAGGGCTCGGATCGCTGACAACCTGTTCTTGCTGCGAAGGCGCGCCGGGCATTCGCAGGGAGAACTCGCCGAGCTCGCGAGGGTGTCTGCCGGTCAGATTGGGTCGATCGAGAGTGGGAAGGCCTTGGGAATGCTCGATACCTACGTGAGGCTCGCTGGGGCACTTTCGCTCACCCTCGACGACCTTCTCGCCGGGGTGGCGTGGACCCCTGGAGAGTTCGAGTTCGAAATCGACGCTGGCTACAAAGTCGAGTTCGAGGTGGAAGGCGCTGAGAGCTTCGGGTAGAAGCGCTGGTACTCGTGCTTGCTTCACGTCCAACCGCCGACCTCCTGGGTGCGATCCACGAAGGCCATTCTCGGCGTAGGCGCTTGAAACAGGCTGATTTACAGGGATATTCGTAGGTCGCGGCCAAGCGGTCGATCTAGTCGGATGCGCGGGGATTAGCGGGGATATGCGGGGAGTCAGCCACTTCTGGCGAGAAGTGGCTGAAAACGAAAAGGGTCGGTTGGAGTCTCGCCACAGCTGTTGCTGGTACATGCGGTCTGAGATCAGCTTGTACCCCGCGACGCCGACCAGCGCGAGGCATAGCGAGAGCCAGAAACAGGCGTGCGCCGAACCCAAAAGCGCCTACACGACGACGCAGAGCGTCCGTTTGTCGAGCGACCCATCTGAACTATCTGTTCATCGACTGCAGTGGACATAGCCATCTGCGGAGAAGGCGGCCTGGGTTCAAGTCCATCGACCTCGGGTCCCACTGGAGCACGACGGTGGTGGGTGCCTGAGGAATCCTGCCCGGCATCTGAAGCTCGCCAACGCCGACATCAGACCGGATCGCACACTCCACCCGGCTGAAAACGATGATTTCTCGACCACGATTTATTGTCTCCGGCCATGCCACAAGAAACCGATTCCGCCACCGCCACATCCATCGAGCAGCCCGACCTGACCGCGGCCGCCGCGGCCGTCGAGACGGCCGGCTCGGTCGTCGAGGGGGCCTTCAAGCACCTCGCCGCCGAGGGCGACGTCGATGCCGACCAGGTCGTTGCCTACGACCTCGCGCATGCCGCCTCTGCCGTCGAGAACGCCCGCGCCGTCCTCGATTACGGGGAGAAGGGCGATGATGAGGCCCGCATCGCCTGCGCGTTCGTGGCCGATGTCGTCCATGAGGTCGCCACCAAGCTCATGGGTCGCGAGCGGGAGTGGGGCGCCGAGCCCGGCGCCCTCGACCCGGCCCTCGCCTTTGCCGGCTCCTACCGTTCGCCCGAGTTCCTCGCGGATCTCTGCGGGACCCAGGGACCGCGCCACCTCGACGAGGACTTCGTGATGGTCCAGGACACCTTCCGGCGTTTCGCCGAGGAGCGGATCCGGCCGATCGCCGAGGAGATCCACCGGCACAACGAGGACATTCCCGAGGAGATCATCGAAGGCCTCGCGGAAATCGGGACCTTCGGCGTCTCGATCCCCGAAGAGTTCGACGGCTTCGCGGCCGAGGGCGAGGGCGAGTACCTCTCGATGGTCGCCGCGACCGAGGAGCTCTCGCGCGGATCGCTGGGCGTCGGCGGCTCGCTGATCACCCGGCCCGAGATCCTCGCCCGGGCGTTGCTGGCGGGCGGCACTGAGGAGCAGAAGAAGGAGTGGCTGCCGAAGATGGCCAGCGGCGAGCTGATGGTCGGGATCGCCGTGACCGAGCCCGACTTCGGCTCCGACGTCGCTTCGATGAGGACCACGGCCACCCGCGACGGGGACGGCTGGCGGATCAACGGGCTCAAGACCTGGTGCACCTTCGGGGCCAGGGCCGACGTCTACATGCTCCTCGCGCGGACCGACCCGGACCGCTCGGCGGGCCACAAGGGCCTCTCGCTCTTCATCGTCCCGAAAGAGCGCGGCAGCGGTCACGGCTTCGAGCTGACCCAGGAGGAGGGCGGCAAGATGGAGGGCGCCGCGATCGACACGATCGGCTATCGCGGGATGCACTCCTATGAGGTCTCCTTCGACAACTGGTACGTCCCCGCCGAGAACGTGATCGGCGGCGAGGAGGGGCTCGGCCGCGGCTTCTACATGCAGATGGCCGGCTTCGAGAACGGCCGCATCCAGACCGCGGCGCGTGCCGTCGGCGTCATGCAGGCGGCCTACGAGGGGGCCTATGACTACGCGAACGAGCGCAGCGTCTTCGGCAAGCCGATCATCGATTACCAGCTGACCCGCGCCAAGCTGGCGCGGATGGCGGTGATCATCCAGGCCAGCCGCCAGTTCGCCTACCGCGTCGCCCGGCTGATGGCCCAGGGCGAGGGCGCGATGGAGGCCTCGATGGTCAAGGCCTACGTCTGCCGGGTGGCGGAGTGGGTGACCCGCGAGGCGATGCAGATCCACGGCGGCATGGGCTACGCCGAGGAGTTCCCGGTGAGCCGCTACTACGTGGATGCCCGGGTCCTGTCGATCTTCGAGGGCGCGGACGAGGTCCTTGCCCTCAAGGTCATCGCCCGGCGGCCTGCGCGGTAGCAGGCTGGCGGAGTCCTCCCGGCTGGCTGTAGCTGCGCGGGCATGAAGCAAGTGGCGCTGTCCCAGCCGTGAGGCTCGGCGACAAGATCTCGCTGTCCACGATGTGGCTCACCGTCGCCGATGCGTCCAAGAGACGCCATGGAGGTCAAGACCGCGCCATCGGTCGGCAACTCTGCGATCAAAATCTGACGATGCCCCGCTTGGCGCAGGCTGCCCGACGAAAAGATCAGGGTCCTGCCCTGATGCGAACTACCGTGTGGTCACCGACCATCGGGAGCATGCGAATCGCTCCCAGGAACAAGAGGAACCGTCGCCGGGCGAAGCGGGCCGGGCTCGAGGCAGCGCAAACGCTCGCCGTCGCCGCGCAGATGGCCCTGCTCTGCCCGTCCGGAATGGATGTATGGATGCAGCGCGAGCTGACCGGCTGCACCGACCTGGATCGCTTCGACCGACGGCGGGCAGGTTGATCCTCGGCGAGACGATCCGGGCCGAGCTGGCTGAGCTCGGCGATCGAGTCGCTCCGTTCGATGTCCATGCCCACACCGGCGCGGACGTCGACGGGACGACATGCGGCTACGAGGAGCACTTGCGCGACCTCGAAGCGATCGGCGGCCGGTCGGTGATCTTTCCGCTCTGCGTGAAGGGAGGGTATGAGCCCGAGAACCGGCGTGTCCTCGCGGAGTGCGATCACGCGCCCGATCGCCTGACTCCGTTTGCTCGGCTCGATCCCCACGTCGAGGGCGTGGCATCGACCGCGGTCGATGCCCTCGCCGCAGGCGCGAAAGGCTTCAAGCTGCATCCGCGCTCGGAGGCCTTCCGGCTCGACCATCCCGGCGTCGATGCGATCCTCTCGGTCGCCGCCGAGGCGCAGGCGCCGGTCCTGATCCACGCCGGCCTCGGAGTCGGCTCGTTCGGCACGACGATCCTGAGGCTGGCCGAGTTTCATCGGGGCTGTCCGATCATCCTCGCCCACGCCGCGATTTCCGACCTCTGCTGGCTTTGGGAGGAGCTGCCCGCTCATCCCAACCTCTTCTTCGACACCTCCTGGTGGAACGCGAGCGACCTGATCGCCCTGTTCTCGCTCGTACCGCCGGGGCGGATTCTCTTCGGCAGCGATGCTCCATATATGAACCGTGGAGCCGTGCTGGCGATCGCTTTGCGGTGCGCTCGCTTCGCGGGCCTGTCGGCGGAGGCGATCGAGCTTGTCGTCGGGGGTCAGCTCGAGAACCTGCTGACGGGAGCGGCGGTCGCCGACGCCGGGCCGCCACCAGGTCCGCCGCAGGCAGCACCGTCGCCGCTGGCGAGCAGGGTGACGACGGCGCTGATCGCAGCCGGTGCCGCGAAGCTCAGCGGGGGCGACCCGGCGCAGATGGTGGAGTTGGCGCGGCTCACCCTCGGCGACGGGTCCTTCCTCGGAGAGCAGGGACCGATCGTGGCCGGGCTGTTGGAAGAAGGCGCGGCGGTGACCCAGGAAGCGCCCTGGGCGCTCGCGATGGCGATCACGATTCTCGCGACGCCAGGCCTGAGAAGTCCCGTCGCGCTCGTCTGAATCTGGTGAAGCGGCGTAGGATCGCCGCGAGCACCGATGCGGGCGACAAATGCACTGCTGGAGAGGGAGGAGGAGCTCGCGGCGATCGAGCGGGTGCTGCTCGGCGTCCTCGGTGGGGCCGGCGGCCTGCTGGCGATCGAGGGCGAGGCCGGGGCGGGGAAGACGGCGCTGCTGGACGCCGCCGCGCTGCGGGGCGAAGAGTCAGGGCTCCGGGTGCTCCGGGCCCGCGGCGGCGAGTTCGAGCGCGACTTCCCCTATGGCGTGGTGCGGCAACTGTTCGAGCCGTTGATCGCCGACTCCTCGCTGCGGCAGGAGTTGCTCGGTGGGGGCGCGGCGGCCGCGGCTCCCGTCTTCGACCCGCTCGCCTCTGCCGAGAGCGGCGACCCGTTCTCGATCCAGCATGGTCTCTACTGCCTCGTCCAGGCGCTGGCGGAAGCCTCGCCGTTGCTGATCCTGGTCGACGACGCTCAGTGGGCCGATCTCGCCTCGCTTCGAGCGGTCGCCTATGCCGGGCGGCGTCTCGAGGGGTCGCCCGCCGGGCTGCTACTGACCGTGAGGACGGGGGAACCTGGCGAGCACGAACCCCTGCTCGAGGAGCTGCGCCGGGAGCCCGGTGCCGTGACGATCGAACCGCCGCCCCTCTCGGCTGAGGCCGTCGGGAGTCTGATCGCTGCAGAATCCGAGGACGCGGCGACGGACGGCCTGGCCGTAGCCGCCCGCCAGGCCACGGGTGGGAACCCGTTCCTGTTGCTGGAGCTGTTGCGAGCGCTCGATCTCGAGCAGCTTGACGGCAAGAAGCTCGACGCCGATCGCCTCGCGCGCCTTGCCGGGTCCGGCGCCTCGCGGCCGATCCTCGGACGCCTGAACCGGCTTGGCGAAGCGGCGATCGCCACGGCGCGAGCCGTCGCGGTGCTGGAGCCAAACGCCACGGCGGGCCGGATCGCGGCGCTGAGCGGGCTATCGCTGGAGTCGGTTGCCGATGCCTGCGAGCGGCTCGTTGTCGCCAGGCTGCTTACCGACGCCCGGCCGGTCGGCTTCGTCCACCCGCTCGTCCGCGCCGCTGTTCTCAGCGAGATCCCGGCGCCGCGCCGCGCCGCCGGCCACAGCCGCGCGGCGCGTCTCCTCTCCACCGATGATGCGGCCGCCGACGCGGTGGCCGCCCACCTGCTGCTCAGCGAACCCGCCGGCGATCCCTGGCCGGTGGGTGAGCTGCGCTCCGCCGCGACGGAGGCCCTTGGCCGCGGGGCTCCGGCAGCCGCGGTCAGCTACCTGCGCCGGGCCCTGCGCGAGCCGCCGCCGAAGCCCGACCGGCTCGCAGTCAGCCGCGAGCTGGGGGCCGCCTTGCTGCGAGCCGACGAGCCGGAGGGGATTGATGTGCTGCGCACCGTCCGCGATGCCCTCGACGATCCGCTGGAGCGAGCCGCGATCGCCGCCGAGCTCTCTGTCTCGTTTGCCTTCCGTCATCCGGGGGGCAGCGAGGGGGTGGCCCTGCTTGAAGCGTCGCTGGCGGAGATCGGCTCCGGAAGCCCGGACCTCGCCCGCTTCCTGCGCGGGCAGCTGCTGATGCACCTGGTCAGCGGGCTGGAAGAGATTCCTGCCGGGGTGAGGCCGGAGCGAGAGGCGTGGCCGGACGGCGAGAACCGTTCGGGGCGCTTCCTCCTTCGCCAACTCTCCTATCTCTACGCGATCGGATTTGGCCGGATTGAGGATGCGCTCGAGTTGGCGACCAAAGCCGGCGTCGACCCCGATCTCTACGCCGAGGATGTCCGCGCCGGGATCCCGTCCCACTACGCGTGGGGTGCGATGACCCTGGCCGACCGCGGCGACCTCATCGCGGCGCCGCTGGCGATCTCGATGGAGGCTTCGAAGCAGCGCGGGGCCCCCGCCAGCGTTGCCGCCGCCTACGGCGTGCGCGCCTACTGCGGCTTTCTCGACGGCGACGTGAAGGCCGCCGAGGCCGACGTCGGCGTCGCGCTTCGGGTCATGCGGTCGAGCGAGTTCCCGGTGATGCTGGGCGCCTGGACCAGCACCGCGGCTGTGATCGCAGTCGAGCGCGGCGAGCTCAATGCCGCGCAGGAGCTGCTCGATGACGTCTGGCGGCGTCGAGCCCTGGGCCCCGGCCTTCCCGGGACCTTCCTGCTCTTCGCCCGCGGGAAGCTGCGCGCCGCGAGCGGCTGCCATGCCGAGGCGCGCCACGACTTCATCGCCGCCGGCGAACGGGTCGGCTGGCTCCCCTACGCCAATCCCGAGCTGCTCGGCTGGCGTACCGGCCTCGCCCTCGCCGAAGGGGCGTTGGGCAACGAGGAGGAGGCACAGCGGTTGGCTGCGGAGGCGGTGCGGCTGGCCCGCGAGGCCGGCGGGCAGCGCGGAATCGGAATCGCCCTGCGAGTTCAGGGGACTGTGATTCGCGGCGAGGAAGGGATCGAGCTGCTCCGCGAGGCGATGGACGAACTCGCTGGGACCAGGGCGCGGCTGGAGTACGCCAAAGCCTTGGTCGAGCTCGGCGCGGCGCTGCGGCGTGCCAACCGCCGCCGCGAGGCTCGCGAGCCACTGCGGGAAGGCCTCGACCTCGCCCATCGCTGCGGCGCGACCGCCCTGGCGGAGCGGGCACGCACCGAGCTAGGGGCCGCCGGAGCGCGTCCTCGTAAGACAGTCCTCTCGGGCATCGAGTCGCTCACCCCGAGCGAGCTGCGGGTCGCGCGCATGGCTGCTGAGGGAATGACCAACCGAGAGATCGCGCAGAGCCTCTTCGTCACTACCAAGACCGTCGAGACTCACCTTCGCCACGTCTACCAGAAGCTCGAGGTGGCGAGGCGAGGCGATCTCGCAGATGTGCTCAGGTAGATCGATGCAAGGACCAGCCAGTACTCAGGTCGGGCGGAGATCGACGGGGTGAGGAATGATGTGCGCCATGGCAGGTGTGGCGATAGTCGTGTTCAGCGACTTGGTCGATTCGACCGCACTACTTGCGAAGCTCGGTGACGATCGGATGGACATGGTCCGTCGGTCCCATGTGAAGGACGTGACCGATGCAGTCGTCCTCGGCGGTGGGCGTGTGATCAAGACGCTGGGCGATGGTGTGATGTCGAGCTTCGACAGCGCCCTCGGTGCGCTGAGGGCGGCCGCGGCCATTCAGAGGGCGGTCGAGCGGCAGGACGCGGAGCAGGGCGGAATCGGGATCGCGGCAAGGATCGGCGTAGCGGCCGGGGAGCCGATCCCCGACGGGGACGACCTGCACGGGATGTCGGTCGTTATTGCCAGCCGCCTCTCCTCGGCGGCAGGGACCGGAGAGATTCTCGTCCACGACTTGGTCCAGGCTTTGGTTGCCTCACGTGACGGGGTTGCGCTGGGGGAGATCCGCGAGCTCGGCCTAAAGGGAGTGCCGGGACCGGTGCGCGCCTCGGAGTTGCTCTGGCGGGAGGTGGCTCCCGTAGCAACCGACGAGGCCGAAGGAGGTCTGGACTCGGAGGCAGCTGAGCAGAGGGACGGGGAGGTGCAGCGTACCGGCTCCGGGGAAATCCGCTTGCCGCCCGTGCTCGCCGCCTACGCGGACGAGCCGTTGATCGGCCGTGACAGCGAGATAGAAGAGCTTCGGGAGGCAACCGCTCCGCGCGACGGCTGCCGAGCGGTTCTGATCCTGGGCGAACCGGGGATCGGCAAGACCCGCCATGCTGCTGCTGCGGCTGCTGAAGCTCATGGCAAGGGTGCTGTGGTCGTGCTGGCGCGCTGCCCCCCCGAGGCCACGATCGCCTTCGAGCCCTGGGTACGTGCGGTTGGTGAGCTGGCGCTAGCCGGCGATGACTCCTGGCGCGCGGAGCTGGCGAGGGCAGCCGGCGCCGAGCTCGCCGCGCTCGTGCCAGAGCTGAGCGAGCACGCGACGCTCGCCGAGCGCGCCGTCATCGACGAAGTCGTGGCCGCCGAGGGCGCGCGCTACCGGCTCTTTCGCGGTATAGCCGCCGCGCTCTCCTTCGCTGCGGGAGATGAGCCCCTGCACGTGGTTCTCGACGACGCCCACTGGTGCGACCCCGCATCCGCGCAGGCACTCGCTTCCCTGCTCGAGAGGCCCCCGGCCCGGCTAATCCTTGTCGTGACCGCCCGTGACCGGGAGATGGGGCGTAGGCATCCTGTCTCCAAGGCGCTCTCCGCCTTGCGCCGTACCGGCGACCTCAGCGAGCTTCGGTTGACCGGCCTCGACGCCTCGGGAATGGCGGCTTTGGTCGGGGCGAAGGTGGGCAGGGCGATAACGCCCGTGCTGGCGGAGCAGCTGCTGGCACGAACCTCAGGCAACCCCTTCTTTGCCAGTGAGTTGGCGTGTGATCTCGATGGGCAAGGGGCTCTAAGAGCGGGGGAGGTGCTCGAGAAGGCCCCAGCCCCCGAAGCGGTCACCGATTTGGTCGAGGAGCGCCTGGCGAGGGTGGGCCCAGACACCGAGCGCCTGCTGGTTGCGGTCGCAGCGATCGGGTCGGCGGCGTCCGTGGAGCTCGCGTCCAGAGTCGCGGGGCTCAGCTCGGAAGTGGCCGGGCGAGCCGTGGAAGAGGCGTTGTCGGAGAGGTTGGTCGATGACAAGGTCGCCCGCGAGCCTACGATTGGCTTCCCGCATGCCTTGGTTCGCGAGGCGCTGCTCGCCAGCACCAGCGATGCCGCTATCGCCAGGCTGCACCTCGCGATAGCCAGGGTGCTGGAGGAGGATTCAGGTGCCGAGCCCGCCGAGCTTGCCCGCCACTACGAGCTCTCGGCCGGCCTAGCGGGCCCCGAGCAGGCAGTCGCTGCTCATCGCGCCGCGGCTGTCGCTGCCGCTGAGGCCCATGATCACGAGGGGGCCTCCGCCCACCTTCGCCGGGTGCTCGGTCTGCTCCTGGAGGCAGACGCACTGTCGAAAGCCGTGACCCTGCTCGAGCTCGGAGAGCAGGAGCTGCTCAGCGCCGATCTGGTCAGCGCGCGCGACTCGTTTGGAAAAGCGATCGAGATAGCGCGTCAGACCGGCGATGCGCCAACCCTGGCCCGTGCAGCGCTGGGCTTTGCCGGCGGCGATATCGGCTTCGGCTTCGAGACCGGAGTGGACGATCCAGCGACGGTGGCGCTGCTGCGGGAGGGACTGGAGGCCCTCGGAGACAGTGAACCGAGGCTGGCGCTGGGGATGATCTTCCGACTCGCCTTCATGCTCACCTTTTCCGACGACGACGAGATGTTCGCCAACTTGGAAAGGCGAGCGAAGGAGTTGGAGCAGAGCCTCGGGGACGCCGAGGCCAGGGTCCTGGGTGGCCTCGCGGTGCTGGCGACCCGATCCGCCCGCCGGCCCGATCCCAGCGACCTCAAGGGGCTGTTCGAGGAGCTTGACGCCTCGCTGGACCTGATTGGGGCGGCGGAGGAATGCGGCCGCGAGGACCTGCTCTTCCGTGTGGTTCTGTGGTCCGCCGCAGTCCACTACACGATGGCGCGCATACCCGAGTGCGATCAGGCTCTCGAGCGGAGCGCCGAGATCGCGACTCGACTGGGTAGCCCCCGCTTCGCCTGGGAGGTCAATCTGGCCCGCGCTATGAGGCTTTTCGATCTCGGCAGGCGCGAGGAGGCGGAAGCGCAGCTGCACCGTGCGGGGACGATCGTGCGCCGCCTGCGGCCCGACATCCACATCTTCGCCGAGCTGAGCTTGATGATGGTCGCGGAATGGATCTACGGTGGCGAGACTGCGCTGTCGCGGGTTCTCGCCGAGGCGGCGGGTGCGGCAGAGCTTCCGGCTGGAGCGATCTCGGTCGGCCTAAAGAGCATGGCGGCAGCCGACGGAGACATCGAGGCCACGCGGCGCGAGCTTCGGGCCGAGATTGCGGGCAACCTCGAGGGCCTGCGTAAACCCGATGTCCACCTGCCGGTCGGCCTCTGTTGGCTTGCCCACGCTGCGATCCAGTCTGGGGATCGTGAGACGGGGGAGCGGGTGCGGCCGTTGCTCGAGCCGATGCGCTCACGGTTGGGGGAGTCGCTGCCCATGATCGGCTTCGGTCAGCTCCCCGAGTGGTACATCGGCGGCCTCGAACTGCTGGCGGGCCGCTTGGAGGAGGCCGTTGATGAGCTGCGGGGAGCTGTCTCCAGGGCGGATGAGCTCCAACTGGTCTGGGTGAGCGCCTGGAGCCGGGTGGACCTGGCGACCGCCCTTCATCGCAGCGGCAGCGCCGAGGAGGCCGAAAGCGTCCTCGTCGAGGCCGAATCCATCGCGGCCAGACACGGTGTTGGTTGGGCGGCGAAGAGGGCCGAAGCGCTCCGAGCGGAGATCGAGGGGCGCGAGCCGCCGAGCCCGGGGCAGACAGCGGAGCGCAACAGGCCGATTCGCGCGCTGGCCGCCAGGGGTGGCCGTCGGGCGCTTGCGAGCATGGCACGCGGCCTCAGCAACGACGACCTCGAGCGCCGCTTTGTCGAGCCCCGCCGCCAGCGTGCGCTTGTCCGCGCCATGGCTCGCGGCTTTCAGCCCGCCGGCTCGGCCGGCTTTACCGGCACGATTGTCTACGAGCTTGAGCCATACGCGATCGAGGCGCCGCCCGAATCCCCTTGGCGCTGGGCGATAGAGGTCGACTCGTCGGCCGGCCGCGCGCGTCTGCGGGAGCCGGCGCCGCTCGACCCGGCTGTGACGATTCACATCGGGCTTGCCGACTGGGTGCGTGTCACGGCAGGTCTGCAAGACCCACTCTCCGCCATGCTCGCCGGGCGCTGCAGCGTAGAGGGCGATGTCACCGTCGCCGCTCGCCTGGAGGTGATGTTCGGCGGTCGCTAGCAGTGGGTTAGGAGACTGCGGCGGGGACGGCTCGCGATCGGCTGCTTCGCTCGCGAAGCCGCACACGCAGTCCGCGCGGAACCATCGTGAAGCCGAAGGCCTCACGCACCGGCTTGCCGGATTCGTCCAGCTCCAGCTCGAAGTTGCGGGCAAGCATCCCCAGGGCCGCCTTCGCCTCCAGAAAGGCCAGGTTGCGGCCAGGACAGAAACGCGGGCCGGCACCGAATGCGAGAGATTTCGGGGCGCGCGTCTTGTCGTCGTCCTCAAGCCAGCGCTCCGGATAGAAGTCCTCGCTGCGCCCGGCTGCGGCGCGGGTAGCCTGGCGGGTGAGCAGAAGGAGTTGAGTCCCGGCGGGAATGTGCGTCCCGCAGATCGTTTTGTCCTCGTTTGGCTCGACCCCCGCCGATGGCGCGACGCTCTTCAGGCGCATCGACTCCCGCAGCACCGCCTCGGCATAGGGCAGCTGCTCGGTCGCTTCGTACTCGGCCGCGATTGGATTGCGGCCGAAAGCAGCCGCCGTCTCCTCGCGCAGGCGCTCCTGGATGTCGGGCCTCGACCCGAGTAGCCAGATCGTCCAGGCGAGGGTGTGTGCGGTGGTGTCCTCGCCGGCGAGGAGCACGGTGATCAGGTTGCCGGCGATCTCCTGGTCGGTGAAGCTCGGATCATCCCTCTGCGCGGCGAGTAGTCCCTCGATCAGGTTCTCAGGTTCGTCGAAGAGCTCGGGTCGGACAGCCATACGCGCCTGGGCCCTCTCGATGAAGTTTTCGGTTGCCTTATAGACCTCGACCATTGACTGATCGAGTGCGCGATCGGCTGGCAGCTTGAACCAGCGCCAATATGGAACGGTGGCGGTTATTCGCCGACCGGCCATTATCAGCAGCCGCTGAATGTGGAGCTGGAGCTCGCCATCGCCATGCTCGAGTGTGTTCAGGTCGTGCCCGAAGGCAAGGGCGGAGGTGACGTCGACCGTGTAGGCGGTCAGCGCATCGGAGACGGCCACGGCTTCCGAGCGCCGCGCCTCGGCCTGCAGGCGCTTGTGCAGCCTCCGGGTCGCGGTGCGCACGACGCTGAAATAGCGATGCAGGTGGTCTTTGTTCAGAGCGGTGACGATCAGACGGCGCTGTCGTTTCCACTCATCGCCCTCCGCGGTGAAGACCGCCGGCGGGGTGCCCTTCATCTGGGGGGCCGCTTCGTTGATCTCCTGGATGACTCGCGCGATGTCGCCCCATCGCCTGAACCCCCCGGGACGGTCGCGCAGGATCACGTTGATCTGATCGGCGTCGTTGATCCCGACCACCACCCTGGGCCCCGCAGTCACACGAAAGATCGGCCCGTATTCCTCCCCCCACCTCTCGAAGGCGAGGTGGCTGCGGGAGACGGGGACCAGCTTGTGGGCGCTGCCCAGGAGGGGGAGACCACGTGGCCCGGGCAGGTCGGCAATTGAGCGAATGGCGGTCATCGGGTTCGGCGAGAACCTAAAGGGCCAACTGCTGCTCTACCACCCAGTTCTGGACAGTCGAAGCGCCCAGCACTAGCCATTGGCTGACCTGACTAGAGGTGCTCGTCCGAAGCCAGACCGGCACGCAAACCAAGGCTTTTCAGATCGAGGACCCTCACGAGTTTGCGCTCGGTCTCGATCCAGTTCAGCTTCCGCATCGTGCTCAAGGCCGCAGCGACGCTGGCGCGGGAGGCGCCGGTCCACGCGCCCAGGTCGGCCTGCGTGAGTGGCAGCCTGATCTCAATTCCGCTCGAGGTCGTATGACCGTGCCGTTCGCACAGCTCGACCAGCCGTGCGGCTATCCGCCCCAGGGTGTCGGACGCTCCGAACTGAACCTGGGTCCGGTTGGCATCGCGAAAGCGCCGCCCGATCGCGTCGAAGAGCGCGAGGGCCGCCGCCGGCCTGCTCCCGAGAAAGGCGCGGAAGTCGGCCGCGGAGATCGCCTTCGCCTCCCCGGGTTCGAGCGCGACGACGTTGCTCGAGCGCGGCTCGGCGTGCACAAAGGAAAGCTCGCCGAGGATGTCGCCAGGGCCGTGGAATCCGAGCACGATCTCCTTGCCCTGCGGCTCGATGAAGGTGGCCTTGACGTGACCACTCTGCAGAAGGAGCACCGGATCACCTGGCGCTTCCTGGTGCATCAGGTGCTCGCCGGAACCGAAGTGGCGCGGCCGCCCCGTCGCCAGCAACGCGTCCCGATCGATCCCTGGGAGCAACGCAACGAAGGTTCCCGACTCGAACCGGCTGGCCACGGCGCGATGGTAGTTCACACCATCGGCCGTGGATTCCTCGCCGTCTATACCCCTGGGGAGAGAAGCCCGGCCAACCTGTTCCGGGCTCCCTGCCCGGCCAGCCCCAGCTTCGCGTAAGTGTGCGAGAGGTGGGTCTCCACGGTCTTGACACTGACGTAGAGCTCCTGGGCGATCTCGGGATTGGTCCGGCCGTTGGCAGCGAGCCGCGCGACGCGCAACTCGCTTGCGGTCAGCGCGTCGACGCCGGTATGCGCGGCTCGCCGCGGCCGTGCTCCGGTCGCACGCAGCTCCTCGCGAGCCCGGTCCACGAGGCGCGGCGCGCCGCAGCGATGCGCCAGGTCCATGCCTTCGGTCAGGGGACCGCGCGCCTCGACCCTCTGTCCCGCCCGGCGCAGCGCAGCTCCGAGCTCGACCATGGTGCGGGCGCGCTCCAGCGCCGCCTCCGATTGCTCGAGAGCCGACAGCGAAGCGCGCAGTTCAGCAATCCCGTCCTCGCCGCCGGCAAGCAGCCCGGCCGCGCGCAACGCTACCCCCTCTGGACGAGGCAGTCCCGAAGCGCGTGCCAGCACGAGCTCCTCGGCGATCAGCTCGGCCGCCTCGGCACGGTCCTCCGGGCCGAGCGCAAGCGCCAGCGCCGAGCGACACGGTGAAAAAGTGGGGCCCACGCCCAGGGCGCGCGCGACCTCAGTCACCTCACGGAGGTCTTCGACCGCGCCGCGCCGATCTCCCTGCATCAAGCGCAGCCGTCCGCGGACCTCGAACAGCATGGCTCCGCCCCAGCTGGCGAGGAACGCCTGCTCCAATCCAAGGCCGTGAACCAGTTCGCCGACGTCGTCGAGGCTCGGGCGCTCAAGCACGGCGTCGACGAGGAAGTACATGGCGCTCGTGATCAACAGCGGCATGCCAGCCTGGTTGACGAGGTCCCAGGCGATGCGAACTTCGGCCTCGGCGGCGGCGAGATCGCCGCGCTTGGCGAAGATCCAGCCCCGGTAGCCCAGATTGGCGGTCGTCCCCATGAACGAGCCGGAGAGCTGCGACTGCTCGGCGAGCGTCTCGCAGGCCTTCAGCGCGAGCTCGTGCTCGTCGACCGCCACGAGCGCGGTCAGGGCCTGCGCCGAGGCCCAAGCGCCCGCTCCGCGCTCGCCCATGAGCCGGTCGTCCGCCAGGGCGTAGGCGGCCTGGGCGACGACCTCGTCGCGGGAATCGCCGCGCAGTCCCTTGGCCAGGGCGAGCATCGCCCGCAGGGCGTACGCGGGCCAGGCCTCGCCGGCGGAGAGCTCTTCGAAGCGGCTCTTGAGGCGATCGAATTCGCCCACCAGGGACGGGTCGTAGAACGTGACCACCGACCAGTATCCGAGGACCTCCAGGACCGTGTCCGCGTCGTCGGCCTGGTCGAGTTCGGCGACCGCTTTGCCTATGACGTCGCGGCCGGCCTCCCACTGGCCGGCGTGGACCAGGATCTCGGCCAGCGCCACCGAGATTCGCGCCCGCAGCGCGGCCGAGCCGGCCAGCTCAAGGCCCTCGCGCAGGTGCTCGACCGCGGCCAGGTCCCGGGCAGCCACCTCGACCATTCCCAGCTCGAGCAGGATCTCCGCGGGCTCCGGCTCGGCCGCTTCCTCCTCCAGCGCCCGCCTGAACCAGCGGATCGCCGCGTCCGGAGCGGCCCGCCCCAGGGCCTGATCGGCCGCGGCTATCAGCGCCCTTGCAGTCGCGATCGATTTCGCCGGACGCACGGAGGCTAGGTGGACCGCTATCTCCTCCGCCGACGCGCTTTCCTCAGACAGGGCCCGAGCTGCGGCCGCGTGGGCGACATCGCGCTCGGTGACCGAGAGCTGGTCATAGGCGGAGCGGCGCACGAGCGGATGGACGAAGGCGAACGGATCCTCGGCTGAGATCACCTCGATCCGGCGCAGGCGACGGGCGATGTCCGCTGCCTCGTCCTCCGTCATGCCCGCCAGCGAAGCGGCCATCGCCAGGCGCCCGCCATCGCCCAGCACCGCCATGGCGGCGGTCAATGCCGGCGCCTGCGGATCGACGCGCCCGGTGCGGCGCGCCACACGCTCGGCGAGCGACGGCACCGAGGCTTCCCTTACCGCCGCCGCCGTGACACTGCCGTTCGGAGACACGGCCCGCAGGAGCTCCTCGAGGTAGAGGGGGTTCCCGGCGCTCTGCTCGAGGCAGGCGGCGCACGCCTCATCGTCCGCGCCAGGGATCCGGGCGCGAACCAGCTCGGCCACCGCACCCGAGCCCAGGGCCTCCGGCGACAGCGTCGTGGTGCTGGGTTGCCCGCGCAACTCGTCGAGCAGGGCCGCCGGGGCGCCGGGCTCGGCGGGGCGCAAGGCGAGGAGGACCACGATCGGAAGGTCGGAGATCCTCTGGGCCAGGTACCCGAGCGCGCGCAGGGAGGACGTATCGACCCAGTGCAGGTCGTCTACGGCCAGCATGAGTGGCCCCTCTGCGGCGACGTTTGCCGCCAGCCAGTAGATCCCGTGCAGCGCGGCGAACCCCGCTGCGCCGCGGGTGCGAGGGTCGTCGCCTTCTTCGGAGGGGTCGATCACCCACTCGGCCGGAGCGGCGGCGCCCGCCAGCAGCTTTGTCCGCTGGGTCTCGGGAGCCGCTACGAGGACCGGCTCGAAGATACGGCGGATCGCCCCGAAGGCGAACTCGCGCTCGAGCTCGGTTCCCCGTGCTTCCAGCACGCGCAGGCCTGTCTCGGCGGCGGATTCGCGCGCGGCGCCCAGAACAGCGCTCTTTCCGGCTCCCGCCGCGCCCTCGACTATGACCAAGCGCCCTCGGCCCTCGAGGGCGTCACCGAGCGCCGACGCGATCTCCCCCAGCTCGACATCACGTTCCAACAACCGCGCCTTGCTCAAGATAAGTTCAGGGTACCTCCCCGACGCGAGCCCGGGTATGAGATGCAAGCCTGCCCGCCGTGGCGGATGAAAACCAAACGTACGACCTAGCCGTTGTCGGGGCAGGTGTGGCGGGTCTCAACGCACTCGCGGTGGCCAGCCAGTACCTGACCAAGGATCAGCGAGTGTTGATCGTCGACCGCCGCAGCCGGGTGGGCGGAATGTGGGTCGACACCTACCAATATGTGCGGCTGCACCAGCCGCACCAGCTCTTCACTGCCGCCGACATCAAATGGACCCTCGATGCCGATCGCGCCTACCTCGCGACGAAGGGCGAGGTGCTCGATCACTTTTCACACTGTGTCGACGTAGTGAAGGGCCGGGTGGGGCTGGACGAGTGGCTTGGCACGGAGCTGCTCTCACACGAGGCCGGCAAGGAATCGATCAGGCTGAGCTGCCGGTCCGCCGACGGCACGCCCCGGATCGCCCAGACCAAACGGTTGATCAAGGCGCCGGGGCTTTCGGTCGAGCCCAACCAGCCACTTGCGGTGTCAAGTGAAAGGGTCCACTCAGTTTCCCCCGACTTCTGCGACGTCCGCACCGGCGAGATCACCGAAAGCAGCGCTCCCGTGTGGGTGATCGGCGGCGGCAAGACCGCGATGGACACCGCCCACGCGCTGATCAAGGCCTGCCCTGGCCGCGAGGTCAACGTCCTCGCCGGGTCGGGTACGTTTTTTGCCTGTCGCGACAAGCTATTTCCCACCGGAGTAAAACGGTGGTGGGGCGGTACCCGGGGCATTCCGACGTTTCTCGAGTGGTCGCGGCGTTTCGACGGCACCAACGAGCGCGACGCGATGGACTGGTATCGGGGCACCGTCGGAATCACGCCCACCGACGGCGCGAGGAATTTCGTCTTCGGACTCCTCTCTGAGGCAGAGGCCCGGGCGATTCGCTCGGGAGTGACTGAGATGGTGAACGATCACCTGGTTGACGCGGTGGATCGGGGCGGCGGCGTTGAGCTCTTGCTCCGCAGCGGCGCAACCCGCCAGATCGAACCGGGATCCTGGCTCATCAACTGCACTGGCTACGTCTTCGGCGAGCAGCCGCAGCACCCGTATGAGCCTTACGTGTCGGCGGACGGCAATGTCGGAGTCATCTCGACGCGCACCGCCATAACTTTGCTCCCCTCCTTCGGCGGCTATTACCTAAGCCACCTGATGATGCTGGGCCAGCTTGGTGAGCTGCCGCTTTATGAGCTGGATGGGGACCAGTTGGCAAGGCAGTCGCGGGAAGCATGGGCGTGCGCGGCCGTGACGATGAATCTCTACAACCTCAGCGTGATCGCGGACAATGCACCCCGAGAGGTTCTCAGAAAAAACGGCCTGAATCTCGACCTCTGGTACCCCCTGCACCGATACATCTATGGCGGCGTGCAGTTCGCGCGCGCAGCGCGGCGCGAGCGCGAGCATTGGCGGCTGGCGCTAGACCGAGTAGCGGAGCGCTTCGACGTGCGCTGCGGCCCGATCGTGGGGAATGGACATTGGCCGAGCTAGCGCGGGTCACATCCTATGAGCGGGTAGGCCTTGCCTTCGACGTGATCGATGAGGGGCCGCTCGACGGCCCGCCCGTGGTGCTCCTACACGGGTTCCCGCAGCGCGGCACCTCGTGGACGAAGGTGGCGCCGCTGCTGGGCGAGGCCGGTTTCCGCACTTACGCTCCTGACCAACGGGGATACTCGCCCCGCGCGCGGCCACGTGGCCGGCGCGCGTACAGGACAACGGAACTGGTCGACGACGTTGTCGCGCTGATCGACCGGATCGACACGCCCGTCCATCTTGTCGGGCACGATTGGGGTGCCATTATCGCCTGGTCCGTCGCAGCCCGGCACCCCGATCGGCTGGCGTCGTTGACCGCGGTGAGCGTCGGCCATCCAGAGGCGTTCAAGCGAGCCCTGCGTACCCCCGATCAAGCGCGGCGGTCGTGGTACATGGGGCTATTCCAGCTTCCCTTCGTGCCCGAGCGGCTGTTGTCGGGCAATTGGTTCGTCCAGAAATTCCTTGGCGGCTCCGGAATGACCGACCAGATGCTCGCCACCTACAGAGTCGAGATCGTCGATGAGGGCGCACTGACGGGTGGCCTCAACTGGTACCGGGCAATTCCCTTTTCGCTCTCGAATGAGGTCCCCGACGTCAGCGTGCCGACTACCTTGGTTTGGAGCGATGGCGACAAGGCGCTCGGCCGGAGGATGGCCGAGCTGACCAAGGAGCATGTCGGCGGGGCCTACGAGTTCATCGAGTTCGCGGGCGCCTCGCACTGGATTCCCGAGGAGCGCCCGGTTGACCTTGCCGCGGCGATCGTCAGCCGCGCCCACGCGGCGGCGAGTCCGTCGGGGGCAGTCAGCGCTTAGAGATTGCTCGCCTCCTTTGGGTTCACAGCATCATCTGACCGCCTGACCCACCGATGTCCAAGTGCTGCGTCCAGGCGTGCCTGGCAGCGGTGACCGTGAGCCGACCGTGAAGGCCGTGACGCGCCCGGGCTCCTCAGGCCGCGGGTTCGACGAACGCGTGGGCGATCACAGTGAATCCGAATGGCGATGCGACCAGGGAGCCGTCAGAGCGATGCAGGTAACGCTCGGTGAGCAGCTCGGGGTCGATGTGGGAGTCGAGCCGCAGGCGGTGCTCGGCGAGTGTCGTCCCAAGCCCATCCGGCGGGAAGCCGCTGCGAGGCTCCTCGCTGGCGTCGGCCGCGAAGGGAACCCACTTCGCGCCGCGGAGCGAAGCACTCCGCGAGACCGTCGATCAGAAGACCACACTATCGCCGGGTCGAATTGGATTCGACGTTCTCTTCGATGATCAACCGTCCTGTTCACCTCATGGACGGCCGGTAGCAGTGGCTGCTCAGCAACGCGACGAGGACATCGGCGACTGCAGTGATCTCCCTGGAGCGGGATCCCTACTCCCCGGGCGTCGCAGGTCTCACTCATCCGCTCCGAGCAGGAAACGCATGCGCAGTTCGGTTCCGTTCCGATCCTGGGAGATCTCTAGGTCGGAGCTGACCTCCGCGATGATCGAGAGTCCCACACCAAGTCCCCCGGGTCCGTGGTCTCTGAACCCGAGGCCCAGGTCCGTCACCTGGATCTCCAGAAAGCCATCGGCGATGGCAGCCTTCATCCTGACGCTGCCTATCTCCTCGGGCTCATAGGCGTACTTGACGACGTTCGAGACCGCCTCTGAAACAGCCAGGTTGACGCGTTCGGCCAGGGCCTGATCGGCGCCGTGGGCCAACGCAAAGTCGCGAGCGGTGTGCCGGGCCGTAGGCACCGAGGAAGGCACCGCGCGCTCGCTGAAATCGAGTGACTGCTCCGGAGCGCTCCTGACCTTCTCGCGAGATTCTGCCTTCCGAGTCGGCGCCATCAGCTTCGGTGGTCAGCCTTCTTTGCCATCTCCCTGGCTTCGGGCTCGCGCTTGGTCACCACCAGGTAGGTCCGATGGGTCTCGACAACCCGGTCGACGGTTGCGATCTCGTGGCCCGGGACGACGAGGAATCGATTGAAATCGGTTCGCACAGCCTCGTAGGCCGGGATCGGGAGGCTGATCGTGGCCTGGCAGCCGATGTTGCCGCACTCGCAGACGAAGACGGGCGCCGGCCCGGTCGTACCCCTCTCGATCGACTCATTCACCCGCCGCCCATTGATCTCAGCGGCTGCGGCGCGCCGCTTCCACGGCGCTTGGCGATCGTCCTCTGGCGTCTGTGAAGAAGGCATAGCTGCTTCGGAGCGGGGATCTGTGAAGAAGCCACATCTGCGTCAGAGCCAGACGGGGTCATGCCATCTACCCATTGGATAGGGCGACCAATCCAAAACGAGTCGATCTGATCTGGATGGTCGCAGCTGGCCTCCAAAACCAGCTTCTGGGTCGATTCCCCTCAATGTGCGGAACTGGCATAAAGTTTCCGGCGGAGAAGTAGATGCGGCCTTTCAAGCTGATCGACACCGAGCCCCGCGAACAAGTCCGGCAGATCGCGGTCGAGGGCGAGCTTGAAGCGGCAACCGAGCAGAAGACCTAACCGCTGCAGTCCTAGCGCTTGGAGCGGTGCTGTTGGGAATCAGCGAGCGTCGAATTGAGGACGTCCGTGAGCGCCGCCGCGATCCGCTGCCCTCGTTCCTTGGCCACTTCCATGAGGAGTGCCGAGCTGAGCTGCGGTTGGAAATAGAACGCCGCCACGAAAAGGACTGCGAGGAGGCGCGGCCGGAAGTGCCGCAGCACTCCTAGGAGGTCGAGGGAATCCATCGCAGGAGGGTAGGGCTCCTGATGGACAGGGACAGCCCGATCCCAGCGACTTGGGCGATCGGCCTCTCGCTCCTCGCTGGCTTTGCTGCGATCACCTTCGGCCACTGGATCGGAGAAGGGGCCATACGCTGACAGTCGATGCGTCAGTGGCAGATTCCTAATGGCCTAAGTGGCAAGCCGCCCACCGCGCGGTTGGGGGTCGTGGCGACGCTCGCTGCGGTCGCGGTAGCGACGCTCCTCGTCTACCCGCTCAAGTCGGCGGCGCCCGTTGTCTCGCTCGGGATCGTCTACCTGCCGGCGATCTTGCTGATCTCGACCGTGTGGGGATTGCGGCTGGGACTGTTCGCCTCGATCGCCAGTGCCGTCGCTTTCAACTTCTTCCAGATCCCGCCGTTGTATCGCTTCACGATCGCCCAAGAGGAGAATTGGGTTGCCCTCGCAGCCTTCATGATCGCGGCGATCATCAGCAGCACGGTTGCCAGCCTCGCGCGCGCCCGTGCCGTTGAGGCGGAGTGGCGGCGGGAGGAGGCCGACCGGGCGCTCGCCGAACTCGAGGCGCTGACCCGCGAGCGGGACCGGATGCAGGCCGAGGCGGTGCAAGCCGAGGCGGTGCGGCGCAGCGACGAGCTGAAGACCGTGCTGCTGCGCTCGATCTCCCATGACCTACGGACGCCGCTCACCTCGATCATCGCCGGTGGTTCCGCGCTCGGCTCGGAGACCCTGACGGCCGAGGAGCGCACCGAGCTGAGCGAGGGAATCGTCGGCGAGGGCAGGCGGCTCTCGCGCCTGGTCGAGAATCTCCTCGACATGTCCCGGCTGGAAGCTGGGAAGGCCGAGCCGCACCGGGGGCCGGTCGATCTCGCCGAGGTGCTGGAGGAGGCGCGGCAGGGACAGGGCAGGCCGGAGTCGATTCGGCTTGCGCTCGACGCCGAGCTGCCGATGGTCAATGCCGACGCCGCCCAGCTCGAGCGTGTCTTCGCAAACCTCCTTGAGAACGCGGTCCGCTACGGGAACGGTCGTCCGGTGCTGGTCCGGTCGCGGGTAGCGGGCGGCAAAATCGTCGTCCGCGTGGTCGACCAGGGACCGGGGATACCCGAGAGCGAGTGGGAGCGGATATTCGAGCCCTTCCAGCACGGCGACGCCACCAACGCCGGCTCCGGGCTGGGACTGGCAATCGCCAAGGGGTTTGTCGAGGCCAACGGAGGCGAGATCGCGGTCGAGTCGTTGCCGGGGCAGGGGACCAGCTTCGTCGTCACCCTTCCGCTGCGCGACGGAGGCGAGGCGTGAACGGCGCAACTCGCGTCCTGGTCTGCGACGACGAGGAGCAGATCCTCCGTGCCCTGCGGGTGATCCTGCGCGATGCCGGCTATGAGGCGGTCACCGCCTCCACCGGGGAAGAGGCCTTGGACCGGGCGGCGGTGAAGCCGCTGGCAGCGGCGATCCTCGACCTGATGCTGCCCGACATCGACGGGGTCGAGGTGACGAAGCGGCTGCGCGAGTGGAGCGAGATACCGATCATCGTCCTCTCCGCCGTCGGCGAGGAGGAGGCGAAGGTGCGGGCGCTGGCGGCCGGCGCCGACGACTACGTGACCAAGCCCTTCGGGCCGCCGGAGCTGATCGCGCGGCTCGAGGCGGTGCTGCGGCGGGCCAAGCCGGAGGCATCGGAGCCGCTGATCGCCGCCGGTGGGTTGGAGATTGACCTCGTCGCCCGCGCCGTGCGCCGCGACGGCGAGGAGGTCCATCTGACTCCCACCGAGTTCGAGCTGCTGCGGGTCCTCGCGCAGAACCGCGGCCGGCTGATGACGCATCGCTCCCTGCTGGTCGAGGTGTGGGGCATCGAGTACGAAGACGACGTCCAGGTGCTGCGCGCTCACGTCGCCAACCTGCGCCGCAAGATCGAGCCACCCGATGGCCCCCGCTACATCCGCACCGACTCCGGCGTCGGCTACCGCTTCGCGGGTTAGAAGCGACCTTTACGAAATCTGTATACGCGGGGCCGGTTTCTTCATGCGGCCTTGACGGGTTGAGGCGCACGATCGCTGCATGGATCTCGTCTCCCTCGTCCTCGCACTGGCCGCCTTCGGCGCGATCTACGCGCTGATCGAGGCGATCGACCGCGTATGAGCGTCGCTGAGCTATTCGGTCTGATCGTCGCGGCCGCCGTCTTTGGCTATCTCGGCTACGCCCTGTTTCGCGGGGAGCGGTTGTAGTGGCTCAGGGCTGGGTTCAGATCATCGTCTTCCTGGTGGTGCTGACGGCGCTGGTGCCGGTGGTCGGCGGCTACATCGCCCGCGTCTTCCGCGGTGAACGGGTCCCTCTCTCTCCGGTGCTCGGCCCGGTCGAGCGCTTCGCCTATCGCGTCCTGCGGGTGCGGCCCGAGGAGGGTCAGGACTGGAAGGCATACGCGCGCTCGATCGTCGTCTTCAGCCTGCTCTCCTGGCTCGCCCTCTACCTGATCCTCCGCACTCAGAGCATTCAGCCGCTCAACCCCGAGGGCTTCGGCTCCGGCCCCTGGAACCTCAGCTTCAACACCGCCTCCTCCTTCGTCACCAACACCAACTGGCAGTACTACGGCGGCGAGACGACCCTCTCCTACTTCGTCCAGATGGTCGGGCTGACGGTGCAGAACTTCGTCTCGGCCGCCGTCGGGATCGCTGTGCTGGCCGCCGTGATCCGCGGCTTCGCCGCCCGCTCAGGGGCGGCGCTCGGCAACTTCTGGAGTGACCTCGTTCGGATCAACCTCTACGTCCTGCTGCCGATCTCCTTCGCGGCGGCGCTCGTCCTCGTCTCCCAGGGCGTGATCCAGACCCTCGACGGCTCGCAGACCTTCCACACGATCGCCGGCGGAACTCAGACGCTGGCGCTCGGCCCGGTCGCCTCGCAGGAGGCGATCAAGGAGCTCGGAACCAACGGCGGCGGCTTCTTCAACGTCAACAGCGCGATGCCGTTCGAGAATCCGGGCGGCCTCACCAACATGGTCGAGCTGCTGCTGATCCTGATCGTCCCGGCCAGCCTCACTTACACCTTCGGCCGCATGGTCGGCAACCGCCGCCAGGGCTGGGCGCTCTACGCGGCGATGATGGCGATGTTCCTCGTCGCGGTCGCCGTCGTCTACACCGCCGAGCAGCACGGCAGCCCGGCCCAGCACCACGCGGGCGTCCTCACCTCCGCCTTCGACGGCTCGACCGGCGGCAACATGGAGGGCAAGGAGCAGCGCTTCGGCATCGCCGAGTCCTCGCTGTGGACGGCGGTGACGACCGTGACCTCCTGCGGTGCGGTCAACGCCTCGCTCGACTCGCTGACCGGGATCGGTGGCCTGGTGCCGCTGGCGAACATGGGGACCGGCGAGGTGGTCTTCGGCGGGGTCGGCTCGGGCCTCTATTACATGCTGCTGTTCGTCCTGCTGACCGTATTCATCGCCGGCCTGATGGTCGGCCGCACGCCGGAGTTCCTCGGCAAGAAGATCGAGTCGCGGGAGGTGAAGCTGGTCCTGGTCGGCGTCTTGGTCACGCCCCTGCTGGTGCTGTTCGCGACCGCCTGGGCGGTCGCGTCTCCCGATGGCACGCAGTCGATCTACAACCACGGCCCGCAAGGCTTCTCCGAATCCCTCTACGCCTACATGTCGCAGGCGAACAACAACGGCTCCGCCTTCGCCGGCTACACCGGCTTCGTCCAGCCGAACGCACCGGGCAACAGCGGTTCGGAAGCGTTCAGCTTCGCCACCCTGCTCGGCGGCGTGGTGATGCTGCTCGCCCGCTTCCTGCCGATGATCGCGGCGCTCGCGGTGGCGGGATCGCTCGCCGGCAAGCGGGTCGCGCCGGCAGGCGCCGGCACCTTCCGCGCCGACTCGCCCACCTTCGTCGTCCTGCTGATCGGCGTCGTCGTGATCGTCGCCGCGCTGACCTTCTTTCCCGCCCTCCTGCTCGGCCCGGTCGTGCAGGGACTGACCGACCAGCTCTTCTGAGATGAACGGACTGCGAAAAGACCTGGCCACCGCGACGATCGCGATCGTCTTCCTGACGCTGCTGCTCGGGATCGCCTATCCGCTGGTGACGACCGGGGTGGCGCAGCTGGTCTTTCCCGGCGCCTCAAATGGCAGCAAGATCGAGGTCGACGGCAAGGTCGTGGGCTCGAAGCTGATCGGCCAGGACTTCAAGGGCCTGCCACGTTACTTCCAGAGTCGCCCCTCGACCACCGAGTACAGCGGCGACGTCACCTACTTCAACAACCTCGGGCCGAACAGCCGCGAACTCTCGGACTTCTTCGACGAACAGCTCGCCGCCTACCTGAAGCGCGAGCGGCCCTATGACCCCGGCCTCGCCGCCGCCGAGGTGCCGGTCGACGCGGTGACGACCTCGGCCTCGGGCGTGGACCCGCATATCTCCGAGGCCAACGCCCGCATCCAGGGGCGCCGCGTCGCCGAGGTCCGCGGCCTTCCCCTGGATCGGGTCCTCGACCTCGTGGACGAGCACACCGATGGCCGCTTCCTCGCCCTCTTCGGCGAGCCTGGAGTGAACGTGCTGCAGCTCAACCTCGCCCTCGACCGGGAGGACGCCCGATGACCGACGAGACGCTTCGCAACGAGCCGCGCTCCCTGGTCGACCGGGCGATCATCGCGCGCGCCCTGCTCGATTCGCTGCGCAAGCTCGACCCTCGCCATCAGGTCCGTAACCCGGTGATGTTCGTGGTCGAGCTCGGCGCGGTGATCGTCACCGCCGGCTGGCTGATCCAGGTCTTCGGCGGACCGCCGCTCGGCGGCGGCGATGAGCCGGCCTGGTTCGCCTTCTCGATCGGTGTGTGGCTCTGGCTCACCGTCGTCTTCGCCAACCTCGCCGAGGCGATCGCGGAGGGGCGGGGCAAGGCGCAGGCGGACGCTTTGCGCTCGATGCGCAGCGAAACCGTGGCACGGCTGCGCGACGGAGGCGAGACGCCGGCATCGGAGCTTCACCGGGGCGACGTGGTTGTGGTCGAGGCGGGGGAGACGATTCCCGGCGACGGCACCGTGATCGAGGGCATCGCCTCGGTCGACGAGTCAGCGATCACCGGCGAGTCGGCGCCGGTGGTGCGCGAGTCCGGCGGCGACCGCAGCGCCGTCACCGGCGGAACGCGGGTCCTCTCCGATCGGATCGTCGTCGAGATCACCCAGGAGCCGGGACAGAGCTTCCTCGACCGGATGATCGCCCTGGTCGAGGGGGCGGAGCGGCGCAAGACTCCGAACGAGATCGCCCTCAACATCCTGCTCGCCGGGCTCACGCTGGTCTTCCTCGCCGTCGTCGTCGCGCTGCGGCCCTTCGCCGAGTTCTCGGGCACCGACGCATCCGTCGTTACCCTGATTGCGCTGCTGGTCGCGCTGATCCCGACCACGATCGGCGCCCTGCTCTCGGCGATCGGCATCGCCGGCATGGATCGCCTCGTCCGCCACAACGTGCTCGCCCTCTCGGGGCGCGCGGTCGAGGCGAGCGGCGACGTCGACGTGCTGCTACTCGACAAGACCGGGACGATCACGCTCGGCAACCGGGAGGCGACGCAGTTCATCCCGATGCCGGGGATCGAGGAGTCCGAGCTGGCCGAGGCCGCGCAGCTCTCCTCGCTGGCCGACGAGACGCCGGAGGGGCGCTCGATCGTCGTGCTCGCCAAGGAGTACGGGATTCGCGAGCGCCAGCTCGAAGCCCACGCCCACTTCGTTCCCTTCTCGGCCGAAACGCGGATGAGCGGGGTGGACGTGAATGGCAACCAGTACCGCAAGGGAGCGGGCGATGCGATCGTCCGCTACGTCGAAGAGCAGGGTGGACGGCCGCCCTCGGATCTGCAAGAGCAGCTCGACCTGATCGGCCGGGAGGGGGGCACGCCGCTGGCGGTCTGCCGCGACAACCACGTCCTCGGCGTCGTCTACCTAAAGGACATCGTCAAGGAGGGGATGCGCGCCCGCTTCGATGAGCTACGCCAGATGGGGATCTCGACGGTGATGGTGACCGGCGACAACCGGCTGACCGCAGCGAAGATCGCCGAGGAGGCGGGTGTGGACGACTTCCTCCCCGAAGCGACGCCCGAGCAGAAGCTGGAGCTGATTCGCGGCCACCAGGAGGAAGGCCGGATGGTCGCGATGGCGGGTGACGGGACCAACGATGCCCCGGCGCTGGCGCAGTCAGACGTGGGCGTAGCGATGAACACCGGCACCCAGGCCGCGCGAGAGGCGGGGAACATGGTCGACCTCGACTCCAACCCGACGAAGCTGATTGAGGTCGTGGAGATCGGCAAGCAGCTCCTCATCACCCGCGGTGCCCTGACCACCTTCTCGATCGCCAACGACGTCGCCAAGTACTTCGCGATCCTGCCCGCGATCTTCGCCTTCACCTATGCGGCCAACCCCGGCGAGCGCGGTCCGCTCGACGCGCTCAACATCATGGAGCTGGGGACGCCGACCTCGGCGATCCTTGCGGCGATCGTCTTCAACGCCCTGGTGATCCCGCTGCTCGTGCCGCTGGCCCTGCGCGGGGTTCGCTACCGGCCGATCGGCGCCACGGCGCTGCTGCGCCGCAACATGCTGATCTTCGGCCTCGGCGGCTTGATCGTCCCCTTCGTCGGGATCAAGCTCCTCGACCTCCTGATCCACAACGTGCTCGGAGCTTGAGGTGTCGGCCGCGCAACCGGCGGCGGACAATCAAGGCGTGCGATCCGCTCGCCGAGGACAGCTCAAGGTCTTCATCGGGATGGCGGCCGGGGTCGGCAAGACCTACCGGATGCTGCAGGAAGGCCACAGCGCCAAAGAGGCGGGCCGCGACGTGGCGATCGGCTACATGGAGCCCCACAAGCGTCCGGAGACCTCGGCGCTGGCCGAAGGGCTGGAGGCGATTCCGCGGCGCCGCCTCACCTACCGCGGCACCGATCTCGAGGAGATGGACCTGCCGGCGCTCCTGGCACGCGCGCCAGAGCTGGCGCTGATCGACGAGCTCGCCCACACCAACGCTCCCGGCGCCGAGTACTCCAAGCGCTACGAAGACGTGCGCGACGTGCTCGCCGCCGGGATTGACGTCTTCTCGACGGTCAACGTCCAGCACCTGGAGTCGCTGAACGACCAGGTGACCGAGCTGACCGGGACGCGGGTGCGGGAGACGATCCCCGACGCGGTGCTCGCAGAGGCCGACGAAGTAGTGCTGATCGACCTTACGCCCGAGGCGCTGATCGAGCGCCTGCGGGCGGGCAAGGTCTACCCCGGCGAGAACATCGAGGCGGCGCTTCGCAACTTCTTCACGGTCGAGAATCTGCTGGCGCTGCGCGAGGTCGCACTGCGCCAGGTCGCCCAGGAGGTCGAGGCGAAGCGCCTGGTGATCGAGGAGCCGCTCGGCACCCGCTCCGAGCGGGTCGCCGCCGAGGTGCCGAAGGCGGTGGGGGAGCGCCTCTTGGCGCTGGTCCGCCCCCAGCCCTCCTCGCAGCGGCTGGTGCGCCGGGCCTGGCGCTCGGCGCAGCGGCTCGGCACCGACCTCGACCTGCTCTGGGTGAAGCCGCCGAACCAGGCGATCGAGGGAGAGGTCGAGCGCCAAGTGACCGCGCTCCGCCACCTTGCATCCGTCCTCGGCGCCACCTTCCTGATCGAGGAGAGCGACAGCCTGGTCGACGGCGCCGTCCAGGTCGTCCGCGAGCGCGGCACCACCTACATCATGGTCGGCGAGTCACAGCCGCCGCGCGGCCTTGCCCGGCTGCGCGAGCCGCTGCCGCAGCGGCTGATGCGGGCAACGCCGCCCGGGGTTGACGTGCGGATCGTCGCCCACCGGGGCGGCAATGAGAAGGACCCATCGTGAGCGTCGAGCACGTTCTGATCGGCGTTGCGCTCCTCGCCGGGCTGGCCGGCGGCTACCTGATCGCCCGCTCGCGCTGGCGCGGCCGACGCTCCGAGCGACCGCAGACCATCCACCAGATTCTCTTGCCCTTCACCGGTATGGCGATCTCGCGCCGGGCGGTGGACGCCGCGCTGCGGCTCGCCCGAGCCGAGGACGCGACCCTGATGCCCGCCTACCTGGCGGCCGTGCCGAAGCGCTTGCCGCTGGACTGCGCGATTCCGGCCGAGGCGGCAAAGGCGATGCCTATGCTGGAGGCGATCGAGCAGCGGGCCACCGCGCAGGGCGTCAGCATCGACTCGCGCATCGAGCGTGGGCGCTCCTACCGGCACGCCCTCGCCCGTCTGCTCGACCGCGAGCGCTTCGATCGTGTGATCGTTCCGGCGACCGCCGAGGCAGGCGCCGAGCTCTCCGGTGATGATCTCGTTTGGCTACTGGAGAAGGCTCCTGCCGAGGTCGTGATCCTGCGACCCGGCTTTGAGGACAAGGCTTTGCTTCGGGCGAACGGCTCGGCGCCACCCCGACCGCCTTGACGCTCGGTCCAGTCCGCCCGCCCCGGTCGCTAACTTCGATGGATGGCGATCAATTCGGGCATCGGCCAGCCGCATCCTGACGGCTAGCTTTGGGTCACGGACCGCTGGGGGGAGGGTCACGTCGACATCTATGAAATGACCCTTGAGGAGTACACGCCAACGTTCTATGGGGGAGCTAGGAAGGCGACGCTATGCCGAGGCATTTCCGGAGGCGGGATGCTTCATCTGCGGCAGGCGTGACTACCAGCTTCACCATCTGCGCTATGACAATCTCGGCCAAGAGAAGTGGGACGAAAATGGTCCCGCTTCGCCCAGACCACCACTACGAGATTGAGAAGCACATCGGCAAGGGCTACCCCGGCGTCACGCGCGAGAACGCCCACCTAGATTTCGTTCGCCAGAAGGCCCGAAGCGCCAATCTCACGCTCCAACGGATCGATCGCAGACGCCCAGGAGTAGGTCTGGGACAATCTCGGCTCTATCGAGTTCCGCTGCGGTAGATCCTGATCCGTAAAAGCGAGGCGGAATCGGCGGCAATCGCCGGTAATCCCTTCGCCTCGGAGCGCATTTTGAGGGCCGGTTGGAGATGGCTCCAGAAAGCGAAGATGCCGCCACGCCTAGCATTTCTCGGGCTCGGGCCGTGCCGGCAAGAGCGCCAGCTCGGGGTCGACGTCGATCAGCGCCATCTCGTCGGGGAACAGCCGGGCGTAGCGGAACGGAATTCCTCCGGCGGCGCGCTCGGCCGAGGTGAAGGCATCCTTGAGCCCGACGGCGCCGTGGCCCTCGCGGACGATGATGGTCAGGTTCTCGCCTGGCGCGATCGGGCCGGCGGGCACGATCTTGGGCTCGGTGTAGAGGCCGCGGTAGAAGCGCCGCAGGCCGATCATCGCGTCGTGGAAGCCATGAGCGCGGCCGCTGAGCGCCTCGAACTGCTCCAGGGTGACTACCTCGCCGTCGCCGACCAGGCGGATTTCGGAGCCGTGGATGGTGTAGTCGGCGTGAAAGACGCCGTTGCGAAGTGCGCGATGCCAGATGGCGACGAGGAGAGGACGAGCCGCCTGGTTGCCGATCTCCTCGGCCCCGCGGCCGATCAACTCGAGCTTGCGCCCCGGAGAGGGGAGCCGGCCGTCTGACGGAAACGGAAACATGCGGGCCTGCCCGCCCTGAGCGACGTTGATGAGGTTGGCGAGCAGGTCGTAGGGTGCCGCCGCCTCCACGATATGGCCGTAGACCCAGAGCGAGAGGTGCCGGGCTGCAAGTCTGTCCTCCGTTTTGTTGTGCAGGCTGGTTGCGGCCCGGATCGCGTCGATCGTCGTGTCGTAGGGGTCCCAGCCCTCAGCCTGCATCCCCTTGATCCCGAGTAGCGAGAGGACCAACTGAGCCTCGTCTTGCTCCCGCGCCCTCGCGAAGATCGAATCGAGACCGTTCAGGTAGAGCGGCAGCGCGCTTAGGTAGTCGGGCTTCAGCTCCCACTCCTCGTCGGTGGCCTCCAGCTTCCAGAAGTTGACGTCGTCGTCTCGGTAAAGCTCCATCAGGTCAGCAAGTTTGGCGCTGCCTCCGGCGCTGGTGGTGAGCTGCGAGCGCGGGCATGAGCGTTAGGACTTAGGGTGGGATTCATGCCCACTGTCCGCCTCGACCCTGGCCGTTACTTCTTCCACTACACGACTTGCGAGGCAGCCTTCGGCGGCATCCTCCCGAGCCGAAACCTTCGCCTCTCGCCATATGGCGCCATGCGCGACCCACTCGAGAACCAGCAGTGGCACTTCACCTTCACTGGTCGCGGAGCCCGAGACGATGCGATGGTGCTCGCGGACAATGCCGAGCAGACCGAGTTCGAACGACGGGCGAATCGGGAGACGCGAGCGCGCTCCCACCTGCTTTCGCTGGCGATCGATGCGGAACCGCAGCCCGATGGGGAGCGGCCGCCTTTTTGCTTTGGATGGGCGCGGGCACGGATGTGGGAGCAATACGCCGAGCGCTACCGCGGCGTCTGCCTCGTCTTTGACAAGGAAGGGCTCACTCAGCGCTTCGCCGAGGCTCTGGAGGGGGGCGCGGTCACCAGGACCTATGACCGTCCGGTCATTTACGAGGGTGGTGGCATGCTCAAGCCGATCATTGAGGCCGAGGCTGCGCGCAACGATCCCGCCTTCTTCGACAGCTATGTCGAGGCCAACCACGGTGCCCTGTTCTTCACCAAGATTCTCGACTGGCAGACCGAGCACGAGTACCGCTTCGTCGCTATCGCTGCGGATGGCTCATTACTGAGCATCGACTTCGGAGATGCCCTGAAATGGGTGATCGCCGGTAACCAGCTCGCTGACTGGCAGCGCCCGGCCGTTGTTGTCGCCAGCCATCAGGCAGGTGCGCGACCTCTGCTTTTGCGATGGGACCACTGGCGACCGGGCTTGGTTGAGTTGGAAGAACGTCAGGAGGCGCCGGCCGGTGGACCCGATGCAGAGTGATCCTCGCGGTCTAGCACGGCTGAAGAAGGCGATTAGGCGAGCCGAAACCGAGATGCGGGCCGTGCCCGCGGGCGAGACGATGTTTCCGTTGGCCGAGTACGTCGACGATCAGGACAGCCGGGCAAAATGGCGGGTCGTCTCGGAAATTCGATTCCGAGAGAAGGCTCTCTACAACCGCTTTGGCAACGAGCCGTTTCTCGCAAACGCGGTCATCGACCTCGTCGCCGAGAGCTCGTGCGAGATTGATTGGGCGGACTTGCTCCGAGGCTTGGAGCGATTCCTCGATGAAAGCTCGGACTGGATCGTCGCGATACCACTGTCGAATGCCCAGACCCAGGGGTACACACCAATTACCGAGCAGGTTGGTCTTGCCGAGGTCCTCCAGGATCAGGATTGGGAGCGCGACTCCGAACCGCCGGTCGAAATCCGGCAAATCTTCGACCACCTGGACGATTACATCGACGTCGGTGTGCGATGGCATCGCGAGGACACCTATACCGGCTCACTTGACGGTCGCAGGACGGCAGCCCTGATCTTTCGCGAGAAGGGGGCGGAGCCGCTGGCGCTCAGTGTGGCCAGGACTAAGGCTCGATATGCAATTGCTATGTGGTGCCTTCTGGTTCCTCCCGAGTGGCGCCACCTTTGGCCGACGCTGGCTGATTGGGAGCCCCGGCCCTATATCGAACGAGGGACGAAACACAAGAAGTTCGACGAGCGCGTCTGGGCAGGACAACGGAGTCCGGTCAAGGGCAGCCACATCACGCACTATCAGGAGTACGAAGTGCCGCGTCGTCCTGAGTTCCTGCGGGCTCCGTTCGACGCGCTCGGGCGCGCCAACGAAAACAGTCTCCCCGCCCGAGCCGCCTTGAGCGCCGCCTGGTCGCTCTACCTGGCTGAACGAGTCCCGGCTGACTTCGAGCGAACCGACCGGTTGATGCTCGTCTCGGCGGCGATCGACGCGCTGTGTGATCTTGGCGAGGGACCGACGGGAGAGGCGAAAGACCGCTGGGCTCGCTTTACCGAGCGTCATGGAATCTGGCGCGAGATGCGCGGCTCCTACCTTCAAGGAGAGATCGAGGAGGCAAAGGCACTTGCCCGCGACCTCCGAAACGTAGCCACCCACGGCAGTGACGACACCTTGTTGAACCTCGGCTATCCGCCGGACCAAACGCGAGTTCTGCGCGGGGGGCGCCACCGGACAGGGCACGAACTGTCCGTCGCCGAAGCCGCTGTGGCCTTTCCGGTTATCGCCTCGGCGGTCCAGTCGTCCGCCCGTCGCGTGGCGCTGCAGGGGATCGAGTCAGGCTGGGACGACGACGTCTTCCGGGGCAACTTTGCATCTCTCGGCGAGGCTAAAGCCCCGCCTCGGTGAGGCGCAGCTTGGTCTTGTCGCGAGCTTCGGCGATCGTCTCGGCGGTGAGCAGCAGGTCGAGCGCCGCCCAGACCCGTTGCGCTCGAAACAGATTGCCGGTACGGACCTCGTGCATCGGCTCCATCACAGGCCCGAGGCTGAAGACCCAGTGGCGTTCGTCCGACCAGTCCACCTTCCCCTTCAGTGGCTCAAAGCCCGCGTAGTTGTCGTCAGTGACCCTGTAGCCCTCAACGTGACGAACCTGCTGCAACTTGCCGTCGAAGCGAAAGCCGAGGTAGTTGGGCGGCTCCTTCGGCCAGCCTCCGGAGCCGCCGCCGATAGGGCAGAAGTAGGTGTCGTGGTCGACGACAACCTCACGGAAGCTCATCCCGGTGTCCTCGATCTCCTTACCGAGGCTGACGACGTAGACGAGATTGGAGCTGACGTCCTGCATGGTCATCAAACCTCTCAGATAGCGCGACAAGTCGCGAAGAAGCCGTTTCTCCGCGTGTCGGCGAGTGCTGCTTGCCGTCGAGGACACCATCTCCTCAATCTCGCGCCACGAGCGGTACAGCACTGGAACCCCCGCGACGATCGGCGGGAGCTTGCCGGTGACGAAATCGGCCGAGGCCTCAGCACAGACGACGAGTGCTGTCGGTGGCGGCTGCGTTCGGGTCGCGTACTTCTTCAGCTGAGTCTGCTGAGGCAAGTCGTAGCCGCGCTTTGCCTCGATAACGATGTGGATGTCGCCGCCGCCGGCGAGTACCTCGATATCGGTGAAGCCGGCGCCCGGGATGCCCTCCTGTAGCCGAACCGAGTCCGCAACGAGTTCTTCGCCGGGAGAGAGGACATCCTCAAGCAGGGCACTGGACAGGTGCTGGCTTTCTGCGAGTGCCCATCCCAGCGAGTAGGTGATGTCGTTCTCCTTATCGCCGAGCAGGCCGAAGACCGTTCCAACGGGTCGCCCGTAGAGAGTCAGTTCTGCCGGCATGGATTCATACCCCTAGGGCTCATGGGGCCAATTGGGTCCGACTTCAAGGATCTCGGCCGTGGTGCGGTTGGCAGGGGTTTCGACCGCCCGACCGTCGTCTCGAAACTCGATTTGCCGCCAGGGCAGTAGATCCACAGGCAGTGGCCGTTGTGCCCAGGGGTTTAGCCACAGGCAGGGCTCGACAAGCGCGGAGGTCATTGGTGTCAGCTCCGTCACCGTCAGGACCGCCGAAACGCGGGTGTAGCGAGGCCGGCCTCCCTTTACCCAAAGGCCCTCGTTGCCAGGCCCGCCAAGTAGAGCCATCTCTATCTCCATCTCCTCGACGAAAGGTCCGGCGCACAGGGCGGAGATCACGAACGGCTCTTCCCGAAGGTCATATCCGTGGCCCGCCTTGTTCACTAGACCTCGATGCAGAGGCCCGACGTCGTCCATCGGCTTGAGAGTGTCCAGATCATCATCGTCAATCGAGGCCATCTCGAAGCCCTCCACTCGGCTTCCAATGACGTGGAGATCGGAGCGTTGGCGCAGGTCTTGCTGGAGCGGAGTGGCCTTGAGGTCGAGCACCCAGCCGCGGTGCTCCAACTGGAGCCGCGGTGGCATCTCACCGGCTTTCCGCCGTTCAATCTCGATATCGGGATCGAGAGGCTCAAGCCAGCGGTCGATCTCCGAAACCAACTTCTTACCAGGCGTCTCGAGCCCAGACCGCCGAAGATTGACTTCCAGGAGGAAGTCGCGGTTTCGCAGTCGCCTATTAAGGGCGTCATAGAGCTGGTTGACTCGGGCGCGATCTTTTGGGTCGACCGCATCGTCGCCGAGGATCGCTGTCACCTCGACGCCGAATCCCGCCTCCCCCGACACTGCGCGTAGATCTGGTCGACGACGGCAGGTGTCGTCGTTGCCGATATCAGCCTCCACCTCCGAGCACACTCGCCGGAGTACCTCGTGCATGTAGATCTCGAAAAAACCCCCGAGATGGACGGCCGGGGATGAGTCCATAAACCGTTCTCGAATCTGAAGCCGGGCGGCGTCAGGGAGGCGTAACCACCAGTTGTCGATCATCTCGCGCGTCCTTCGAGCAGGCTCACCTCGGCTCCGGTTAAGACGGTCATAGGCAGACGCCGAATACGGATGCTCTCGAACCGAAATTCGAGGCTCGTCTGAGAACAACGAGATAGAAGGCGGCGAACCTTGATCCAGAGCCACGTCCCATGTGACGCTACATGGATGACTACCGAACGCCCTTCGTAACCGATCAGAAGAAGCGAGAGCGGGCGAAGTAGTCTCGCCAGCATGACCGGAACCTTGCTGGCCGTAATCGGGATTGTGCTCGCGCTCGGCGTCCCGTTGTTCGTCGAGTGGACCCGCCGCCCGAAGCTGATTGTCGAACGAGGGGACGATGCGAACCAGCGCGACGTTGACCCGCCGTGGCGGATCGTCCATGTGAAGATCGCGAACCTGCCGCTGCGCGGGCTGCTGGGCCAGTGGCTCCTTCGGAATCCAGCGACGGCTTGCCGGGTGGCGATCACTTTCAAGAGCACCAGCGACGCGAGCGAGATCGAGATGGCTGGGCGGTGGAGCGGAAGCCCAGAGCCACTCTCGCTTGTGCCGTTGCCCCCCCGCGTCCCAATCGCATACGCCAAGGTGCATCCCCAGGCCGGTGTTCCAGATATCCAGTGGTATTTCGACCACACGAAGCTGCCGGAGTCCCTACGCACTGACCTCTCTGCCGACGTCGATGGTGAGGCGGTGGCGGTGGCGATCAAGCGCAAAGGAGAAGACAGCGCCTTTGGCTTTACCAGCGCGTCTTATGCGTTCCCCGATTTCTGCTCGCCCGCCCTTGAGCTTCCTGACGAGGAGTATTTAGTGACAGTCGAGGCGTTCGCTGGAGGGATTCGAAAGGCATGCCAGTTCCGGCTTCAGAACACCGGGAGCGCCGAGACGGGGCTCCGGCTCGAGCAGGTTGCGTAAGGTCGATCAATGGCGGGCCAGACTCACCGGCGGGACTGGACGGAAGTAGAGGCCAAGCTGCCCGGCTACCTCGAAGAGCTTTTAGATTCCGAGCTGTTCGGTCGTGGCTCCGGCCGAAAGCCTCCACCACGCGAGCACGGCGTATATCTGTTCACCGAGAAGGGCAACCATCTTTATGTTGGTCGATGCGGCATTACCGAGCGGGCGGCGAAAAAGGGCAGCGGGTACTCGAATTTCCGCACCCGGCTTGCCGGGCACACTCGTCCCTCCTCGGGTCACAATCAAGCAACCTTCGCGTGGCGGTTGGCAGTAGAGGCAATCGACGGTCAATTCGAGGATCTGCCACTTCTCCGAGCCGAGCTGCAGCAAGACAGCCGCTTTCGGGAGGAGTTTTTGCGGCAGAAGGAGCGCGTCACGGCAATGGATTTTCAGATCGTCACCATTACTGACGACTTTGAGAGCTATGTCTTCGAGCCATTTGCCGCGTTGACGCTCGGCACGCGGTACAACTCTTGGGCAACGAGCTAGGGAGGAGAGAGAGCAGCGCGGACCTGCGCCGCGATCTCAAGGTCCTCACGAGCTTGGACCACCACGACGGGAACCGCTGCGCTGGCGCCGGAGAGCAGTTGGTCGCCGTCAGCTTCGGCGTTGAGCCGCGGGTCGAGCGCAACACCCAGAAAGCCCACTCGGGCCACTGCAGCCGTCCGCATCCGATCCGAGTTCTCGCCCACGCCGCCGGTAAAGATGAGGGCGTCAATGCCGACCGTCGCCGCCGCCATCTCGGCGATGCCGGCGGAGAGGCGGTGGATATAGGTGTCGAAGGCGAGCCGACAGCGCTCGTCGCCCTCCTCAATGCCGGCGACGATCTCGCGCATGTCGCCGGAGCGACCCGAGAGGGCTAGTAGGCCCGATTCACGGTCGAGCGCTTGCTCCATCTCATCGGTGTCGATGTGACCGTGGCGCTGGACCCAGAGCAGCAGCCCAGGATCGACGGAGCCCGAGCGCGTGGCCATCACTAGGCCCTCCAGCGGAGTGAAGCCCATCGTCGTGTCGACCGAGCGGCCACCTTCGACGGCGCAGAGCGAGGCGCCGGCGCCGAGGTGGGCGGTGACGATCCGCAGCTCGGCGAGCGGGCGACCCAGCAGCTCGGCGGCGCGCCGGCTTGCGTAGGCGTGGGAGAGGCCGTGGAAGCCGTAGCGGCGCAGCGGCCAGCGCTCCGACCAGGCCGTCGGGATTGCGTAGGTGGAGGCCGCCGCCGGCATCGTCGCGTGAAAGGCGGTGTCGAAGCAGGCGACGGTCGGCAGTCCCGGCCGCAGCGCATCCAGCGCTCGCATCGCCGCGACCGCGGGTGGGTTGTGGAGCGGGGCGAGGTCGGCGAGCCCATCGAGGTCGTCCTCGACCGCGGGATTGACGATGGTCGGCCCGGTGAACTCGGGGCCGCCGTGCACGATCCGGTGTCCGGCCGCGTCGATCGGCCCTGCGTCGGTCAGGATTGCCTCCAACTCGTCGCGCAGCTCGGCCTCGTTTCCGGGTGCGTCGCTGTCGCGCGAGCCGACGACCCTGTCGTTCTCGTCGAGCACCCGCAGCTTCAGGCTCGAGGAGCCGGCGTTGACGGCGAGGATGCGGCCGGGCGCTGCCACCGTCAGGCCGCGTCCCAGGTCCAGTCGCGGACCTCGGGCATGTCCTCGAGGTGCTCGCGCACGTAGGCGTGGTGGCGGCCGAGCATCGCCTCGCAGTGGGCTTCCAGCTCAGCCGCCCCGGCGGGCGCCCGGCGAGCCCGGCGCAGCGCCTCCAGCGCTAGGTGGTAGCGGCTCATCCGGTTCATCACGACCATGTCGAAGGGCGTGGTCGTCGTCCCCTGCTCGTTGAAGCCGCGGACGTGGAAGCGGCCGGGGTGAGGGCGGCCGTGGAGCAGCTGGTGCAGGGCGCGGGCGTAGCCGTGGAAGGCCATCACCACGTCGTCGTCTTCGCCGAAGAGCTCGAGGAAGCGCTCCTCCGGGAGACCGTGCGGGTGCGCTTCGCGCGGGAACAGCACCATCAGGTCGATCACGTTGACGACCCGCACCCGCAGCTCTGGCGTGTGGCGGCGCAGCAGCCAGGCGGCGGCGAGCGTCTCCTGGGTCGGAATGTCCCCGGCGCAGCCGAGGACGACGTCGGTGTCCTCGCCGTCGTCGCTGCTCGCCCACTCCCAGCGTGAGGCGCCGGCCGCGGCGTGGGCGCGCGCCTGCTCGTAGGTCAGGTACTGCAACTGGGGCTGCTTGTCCTCGACGATCAGGTTGACGTAGTCGCGGCTGCGCAGGCAGTGGTCGGCGACCGAAAGAAGGCTGTTGGCGTCGGGCGGGAGGTAGATGCGGACGACCTCGCCGCGGAGGCTGAGCATCGTGTCGATCAATCCCGGCCCCTGGTGGCTGAAGCCGTTGTGGTCGTTGCGCCAGCAGGTCGAGGTGAGGAGGACGTTGAGCGACGCGACCGGCGCCCGCCACTCCAGCCGGCGCATCTCCTCCAGCCACTTGCTGTGCTGGATCGCCATCGAGGCGGAGACCATCGCGAAGGCCTCGTAGGTGGCGAAGAGCCCGTGGCGGCCGGTCAGCAGGTAGCCCTCGAGCCAGCCCTGGCAGTTGTGCTCGGAGAGAACCTCCATCACGCGGCCCTCGGGGGAGACGTTGGTGTCGGCGGGCCGGGCGTCCATCAGGCAGCGGTCGGAGACCTCGAAGACGGCACCGAGCCGGTTGGAGTCGGTCTCGTCGGGGCAGAAGAGGCGGAAGTTGTCGGGGTTGGCGGCGTAGAGGTCGCGCAGCATCAGGCCGAGGCGTCTGGTCGATTCGATGTGCTCGCTGCCTGGCTCGCGGACCTCGATCGCGTAGGCGGAGGCGTCGGGGATCTCCAGGGGGACGAGGCGGCGGCCGCCGTTGGCCTGCGGGCTCGCGCCCATGCGATGCTCGCCCTTCGGCGCCAGCGCGGCCAGCTCGGGGGCCAGTCGTCCCTGCTCGCCGAAGCACTCCTCTGGCCGGTAGCTGCGCATCCACCGCTCCAGCATCGCCAGGTGCTTAGGGTTCTCGCGGACGCCTTTCAGCGGAACCTGGTGGGCGCGGAAGGTTCCTTCGACCGGCACGCCGTCGACCTCCTCCGGCCCGGTCCAGCCCTTCGGCGTGCGCAGGACGATCGCCGGCCAGCGCGGGCGTCCCGAGCCACGGCCGGAGCGCGCCTCCTCTTTTATCGCGGCGATCCGGCCGCGGGCCTCGGCGAGGACGGCAGCGAACTCGCGATGGACCCGGCGGGGGTCTGAGCCGGCGACGATCCGCGCCTCGTAGCCGTGGCCGGCCAGCATCTGTAGGACCTCCTCCTCGGGCGCCCGTCCCAGCACCGTCGGGCCGGAGATCTTGTTCTCGTTCAAGTGCAGGATCGGCAGCACCGCCCCGTCGCGGGCTGGGTTGAGGAAGCGCACGCCCTTCCAGGACCCCTCCAGCGGCGCCGTCTCCGCCTCGCCGTCGCCGATCACGCAGGCGACCAGGAGGTCGGGATTGTCGAAGGCCGCGCCGAAGGCGTGGACCAGCGCGTAGCCGAGCTCTCCGCCCTCGTGAATCGAGCCCGGCGTCGGCACGCTGACGTGGCTGGGGATTCCACCTGGCGTCGAGAATTGCCGCACCAGGCGGCGCAGGCCGCGCTCGTCGGCGGAGACCTCCGGGTAGACCTCGGAGTAGGTGCCCTCCAGGTAGACGTTGGCAACCAGGGCCGGGCCGCCGTGGCCGGGGCCGGCGACGTAGAGGACCTCGTCGCCGGTCTCCCGGATCAGCAGGTTGAGCTGGACGTAGACGAGGTTCAGGCCGGGCGAGGTGCCCCAATGGCCGAGCAGCCGCGGCTTGATGTGCTCGGGGCGCAGCGGCTCGCGCAGCAGCGCGTTGTCCTGCAGGTAGATCTGGGCGACGGTGAGGTAGTTGGCCGCTTCCCAGTAGGCGACAAGGCCGTCCAGCTCGGCTTCGCTCAGCTCGGGCACCGATGACGAGGTTAGCTTCACCTTCATGCCCGACGCAGCGATTCTCTTCCTGGCCGCGTGCGGCACCGCGCTGGCGACCGGCCTCGGCGCAGTTCCAGTCTTCTTGCTCGGGCGCCGTGCCGCGGCGCTGGCGCCGTCGCTACTCGGCTTCGCGGCGGGAGTGATGGGTGTCGCCGCGGTGGCGGGCCTGCTTATTCCGGCGACCCAGGAAGGGTCGGCCGCCGAGGTTGCCGCCGGACTCGCGATCGGGGTCGGTTTCCTCGCCCTGGTTCGCTGGCGCTTTCACCCCGACGCCTCTTTCATGGGCCGCAGCGGTCCCGGCACCCGCACCTCGGCGCTGGTCTTCCTCGTCCTGCTCGTCCACAGCCTGCCCGAGGGCTTCGCGGTGGGCACCGCCTTCGCCTCCGACCGAGCGGGGCTGAGCCTGTTCGTGATCCTCGCGATCGCGATCCAGAACATCCCCGAGGGGACCAGCGTCGCGATCCCGATGGAGGAGGCGGGGTTCGGCCGCGGCCGCCAGTTCTGGGCCGCGGTCGCGACCAGTGCTCCACAGCCGGTAGGCGCCCTTCTCGCCTACTTCGCGGTGGAAGAGGTGAGCGGCCTGCTGCCGGTTTCGTTTGCTTTCGCAGCCGGAGCGATGCTGGCCCTGATCGTGGTCGAGATGCTGCCTAAGGCGTTCGCTCCAGGCGGTCGAGCCGGGCCGGGCGCGGGGCTTGCGGCGGGCGCCACCCTGATGCTGGCGCTTAGCCTCCTGCTCGGCGTCTAGGCAATTGCGAGGACTCCGAGAGCCAACACGGAGATTGCGATTACGGCGAGGGCTACGGCCGTGGTGATGCGGCCGGTGCGGCCGAGGGCATGGGCGCCCATCAGGTCGTGGTCGCGCCCGAGCGAGCGCATGAAGGGGAGCAGGACCAGGAGCAGGACGGCGTTCAGGGCCTGGGTGAGGAAGAGGATCTGGATCAGCGGCGCGCCGGGGATGAGGACGATCACCGCCGCTACGAGGACCACGGCGCCGAAGCTGAGGTAGAAGGAGCGGGCCTCGGTGAAGCTGTCGTTGAGGTCGGCTTTGCGGCCGAGGGTCTCGGAGATCGAGTAGGCGGTGGAGAGGGGGACGATCGCTGCGGCCAGGAGGGCCGCACCGAGGAAGCCGAGGCCGAAGAGGGTCGCGGCGGCGCTGCCGGCCAGCGGCTCAAGGGCGTTGGCGGCGTCGCGGGCGTCGTTGACCTCGATCCCTTGGACATGCAGGGTCGCGGCGCAGGCGACGATCACGAAGAGGCCGATGACGCCGGTGAGGACGGCGCCGGTGATGACGTCGACCCGCTCGAAGCGCAGGTCCTTGACGCTGAGCCCCTTGTCGACCGCGTAGGACTGGATGAAGGCGAGCCCCCACGGCGCCAGCGTCGTCCCGATCGTCGCTACCGCGACCAGGACGGCGTCGCGGGTGAGCGGGATGGAGGGGACCACGGCGCCCTGTGCGGCGGCGCCCCAGTCAGGGTGGGCGAGGAAGCCGGAGACGATGTAGGCAACGAAGACCGAGCTCAGCGCCAGCAGGATGTGCTCGACGTGGCGGAAGTTCCCTCGCAGGACCAGGGCCGAGACCCCGGCCGCGGCCAGCGGCACGCTGAGGTAGCGGCTCATCCCGCCCAGCAGATCCATTGCCGCGGCGACGCCGGCGAACTCGGCGCAGAGGGTGCCGGTGTTGGCGATCACCAGGGCGCCGAGGACGAGCCCGGCGGCACCCTGGCCGTAGCGCTCGCGGACCAGGGTCAGCAGCCCCTTGCCGGTGACGATCCCCAGCCGCACCCCGAGCTCGTGGAAGACGATCAGCGCCGCGGTCGAGAGCAGCAGGACCCAGATCAGCTCGTAGCCGTACTTGGCGCCGAGGATCGAGTAGGTGGTGATCCCCGCCGGGTCGTCGTCGGAGAGCCCGGCGAGCAGACCAGGGCCGACGACGGCGAGCAGGGCAGCGAGGCCGCCGCTGCGCAGCAGTTGCTTGCGCCGCCGGGTCAGGTGCCAGTGCAGGTGGCGGCCGGGGGTGCGGTGGGCGCGATGTCGCCGCGTCGGGCTCGTCATCTTTCGGCCTGCGCTCGACTCAGGATTCCGTCGGCGGATGAACCGGCTCGGCCTCGGCCCGAGCCTTGATCTCCAGCAGCATCTTGCGCTGCATGACGAAATGGGGGATGTCGAGGAGGGCTTCGTAGCCGATGAAGGAGAGCCCGCCCGGGATGCGCCCGCGGGCGATCAGGCGCGTCGCACCGTCTCCGGCGGGCTCGACCAGGAAGATGCCCCAGCCCTCAAGGCCGATGACCCGACCTGGCTCGAAGATCGTCACCGGAAGCCCCGGAGCGGCCGGGTGCAGCGGCACCGGCTCCCCGACCTCGCGCTCCTGCCACTCCGGATGAACCCGGTCGGCGTTCCGCATCTCACAGCCGGCGAGGTTCTCCAGCCACTCGTAGCTGTAGAAGCCGCCTCGGTCCTGACCGATCTGCGCCAGCCACGGCCAGACTTGCTCGACCGGCGCCGCGATCGTCACCGCATGGGTGATCTGGATGCGCGGCTCTGGAACCAGCTCATCGCCCGGCAGGGTCCGCTTGACCTCTGCGGGCGTCGCCCCCCAGCTGCGCATCCACGGCTTGGCGACGAACTGGTAGCCGAAGGCCGCGGTGGCGTCAACCAGACTCAATGGTCGCACGCGGCGGCAAAGCAAAGCGTCCCGTAGAAAGCCGCCGACGGCGGCGATCGATCCGGCCGAGATGAGGACTTGGCCGCCGGCGGTGACGAGGGCGGCGCGCAGGAGAAGGATCGATCGCATCTGCTGATTCATACTCCCCCGGGTGCCATTGCCGCGGACGCTTCGACAGAGGTGGCTCCTCGCCTGGATCGGTGCCGCGGCGATCGGCGTCGCCAACGGGGTCAGCCGCGAAGCGACCTACGGCCGCCGGCTCGACGACGAAACCGCCAACCGCGTCTCGGTGCTGACCGCGGTCGCCGCATTCGCGGCCTACTTCCGCCTCCTGCAGCGGCGCTGGCCGCTCGGCGGGCGATCCGAGGCTCTGAGAATCGGCGGTGCTTGGCTCGGTCTGACCGTCGCCTTCGAGTTCACCTTCGGCCAGTTGGTGGCGAAGAAGCCCTGGCGCGAGCTCGCCGCCGATTACAACGTCGCCAAGGGCCGGCTCTGGCCAATCGTCCTCGCCTGGATCGCGCTCGGCCCGGAGGTCGCCCGCAGATGGGACAGCAGGTGAGCGCTCCGGCGATCGAGGCCGAGGGGCTGACGAAGTTCTACGGCCGCCACCGCGGCATCGAGGACGTCACCTTCGCAGTCGCTGCGGGGGAGGTCTTCGGCTTTCTCGGACCCAACGGCGCCGGCAAGACGACGACGATCCGCGCCCTCCTCGACCTTCACCACCCGACCGGCGGCAGCGCCCGTCTCTTCGGCCTCGACAGCCGCCGCGACAGCGTCGCGATCCGTGCCCGGCTCGGCAATCTCCCCGGCGACTTCGGCTTCGGTCGGCAGGCGAGCGGACGCGAGGCGCTGCGGCTGCTCGCACGGTTGCGGGGGGTTGAGGGAATTGGCCGCGCCGAGGCACTGGCGGAGCGCTTCCACGCCGACCTCGAGCGTCCGTTGGGGCAGCTCTCGCGCGGCAACCGGCAGAAGATCGGGCTGATCCTCGCCACCTTCCACGAGCCGGAGCTATTGATCTTCGATGAGCCGACCAGCGGCCTCGACCCGCTGATGCAGGAGGAGTTCCTGGCGTTGGTCGCCGAGGAGCGCGAGCGGGGCTGCACCGTTTTCGTTTCCTCTCACGACCTCGACGAGGTTCAGCGGATCTGCGATCGGGTCGGCATGGTGCGGGAGGGACGCCTGATCGCGGTCGAGCGGATGGTGGACCTGCTCGGGAAGGCACGGCGAAAGGTCAGCGTCCGGCTGTCTGGGCCCGGCTCGCTCGACGACCTCCGGGCGCTACCCGGCGTCAGCGAGCTCGCTGTGGCCGACGAGCACGCCGGCTTCGAGGTCGCGGGCGATTTCGACCGGGTGCTGAAGGCCCTCGCGGCGCACCACGTCACCGACATCGAAGCCGTCCACCCCTCGCTGGAGGAGGTCTTCCTCGGCTACTACCGCGAGGAGGGCGAGCGATGACCGCCCAGCTCGCCGCCCTCATATCGAGCCACCTCTCCGACCGCCGTCGCTCGCTGCTGGCGTGGGGGCTGCCGCTGGGGCTGATGTCCGCGTTCATCGTCGCGATCTTCCCCTCGGTTGAAGACTCGATCTCCAAAGTCGTCGAGAAATATCCGACCGGCTTGAAGGAAGCCTTCGGCATCGGTCAGCTCTCCAACGTCGAGCAGTACCTGCACGCGGAGATGCTGAGCCTGATCGTCCCACTGGCGCTCGGCTACCTGGCCGTCCGCGCGGTTGCCTCGGGTCTTGCCGGAGCCGCCGAAACCGGACGCCTCGACGTGTTGCTCTCAGCGCCGGTCTCGCGGCACCGCCTTTGCGCCGCCGGGTTCCTGGCGACGGCGATCGAGCTGGCAGCGGTGCTCGCGATCTCCTTTCTGCTGACGATGCTCGGAAGCACCCTCGCCGGCGCCGGTCTGGACGTAGGCGCGGCGGCGGCGGGCTTTGCCGCTGTTTGGCCGCTGGCGCTTCTCTTCGCGGGCCTCGGAATCCTCGCCTGCGCCTGGTCTCTGCGGACCAGCGTCGTCACCGGCGCGGTCGCGGGGGCATTGGTGGCGATGTACGTGATCGACCTCGTCGGCAAGCTCGACCCTGGGCTTGACTGGATTCGCTACGCGTCGGTCTTCAGGTACTACGGCAACGCGATCGAAGACGGCATCGAGCCAGTCGCCTTCCTTGGCGTCACCGCGGCGGCGATCACTTGCGCTGCGCTGGGGGCTTGGCTGTTTGAGCGCCGCGACCTCTCAGCCTAGGCAGCCCTCCTGCCAGCAGCGCCACCCCGAGCAGCATGAGCAGCTGCAGCGCCACTCCGAGCGGCGAGGTCAGCGAATCGAGAACGAGCGAGCCGAGGTTTCGCTCGGCGACGGAGGCGAGGCTGACATAGAGCGAGTAAGAGACCAGCCGCCCAGCGAAGAAGGAGGCGGTCAAAGGAGCCAAGGGCACAGTCATCAGGCCGGCAGCGGTGAAGAGTTGCCCCGATGGCAGAGGGGAGATCGCGAAGAGGCCAAGGCCCGCGACAGTGCGGGTGCGATCTGCCGTCAGCGCGGTCTGGGTCCGCTCGAGGTGGGCGAGGCGCGCAGGCGAGAAGCGCGACCTGAGCCTGCGTGCACCGTTGGCCAAGACGAAACGCCCCAGCGCGGCCATCAATGCGCCGCCAAGTACGAGCGGCACCGCCGGTAGATCGAAGTCGAGAGTGAAGAAGACCAGCAGCGCCCACGTCGGCGGACCGAAGGCCGGCAATAGGTTCACGGCGAAGACGACCCCCAGCGCAATGCCGAATTGGGCCGCAGGGGACACGGTCGAGCGCGCCGGCCCGGGCGGTCTTAGGGCCCGCTGTGAACGATCAGAACGGAGCGCTTGCTGTGCTGTGAGACCGCAGTGGCAACGCTCCCCAGGAGCACGTAGCTGAGGCCAGAGCGCCCGCGTGAGCCGAGCACGATGAGACCGGCGTCTCGTTCGTCGGCAACTTCGACGATCTGTCGCCATGCCGGATCGCCGCTGGCGGTCTCCGCATGAGCCTCGAAGCCGGCCTCAGAAGCAAGTTTCGCTCCTTCCTTGGCGACCTGCTCGGCACCGGCCCTGGTCTCGGCGACCACCGTCTGAACCGCTTCGGCGTCTGAGGCGACGCCGCGAATGCCAAGGAACGGCAGCTCCTCCAGGGGCTCCCACACCGTCAGCACGATGGCCTTGCGTCCGGGGCCGAGCTGACCTGCGGCGTCGGCAACGGCGACCTTGGCGAAGTCCGAACCGTCGTAGGCGATCAGGACCGGGCGAGAGTCAACATTGTTGAGGGTCATCGACGCAATCGTAGCCCGGTGCGGGAAAGTTGCGATTCGACCGGACTGATCCGATACTGCCCGCGCCGGGTCTGGTAGACCTCGGGAATGCCATCTCGGGCAAAGGTCCTGATCGCCGGAGGAGGGGTTGCTGGGCTAGAGACGGCTCTGGCTCTCCAAGCCCTCGCTCCTGAAAAGGTCGAGGTGGAGCTGCTCGCCCCTCGCCAAGACTTGCTGTACCGGCCGCTGGCCGTTGGAGAGCCCTTCGGCACGGCTCGCGTCGCTCGTTACGACCTAACCGAACTCGCGAACCGAGGGGGCTTCACCTTCACCCTGAGCAGTCTCAAGGCCGTGGAGGCCGACAACAAACGGGCCGTCACCCACGATGGGGTCGAGCTCGATTACGACTTCTTGGTCTTCGTCCCCGGAGTCAAGCTCTTCTGGTCAGTCCCGGGTGCCACCATGTTTTGGGGAGGCCCGGATGAGCTCGACAGCGAGGTGGTCGTCGAGCGCCTTGGTGAAGAGCGGATCGACACCTTGGTTTTCGTGCTGACGGCGGGCAGAACCTGGAGCCTCCCGGCCTATGAGCTCGCGATGCTCACGGAGGCGAGTCTTTCGCACAAGGACGCCGCGAGTCGCCCGCAAGCCCTCATCGTCACGCCGGAGGATAAGCCGCTCGCGGTCTTCGGGCAGAACGTGAGCGAGGCGGTCACCGGCCTCCTGGAAGAACGTGGAATCGGTCTCGTGACCGGAGCCCACCCGGTCAAATTTGAAAAGGACAAGCTGATCGTGGCCCCGGGCGATTCAATTTCCGCCGACGCAGCGATCGCCTTCCCGGCGATGCAGGGCCGGAAGATCGAGGGGATCCCGCACGACGACGACGGTTTCGTACGGACGGACGAGGTCGGCCGCATCCTCGGAGTTGCGCAGGCCTACGCGGCCGGTGACGTCACGACCTTTCCGGTCAAGCAAGGAGGGATCGCGTCCCAGCAGGCCGATGTGGTTGCAGAATCCATCGCAGCCGAAGCCGGGGTCGACATCCAACCGAAGCCGTTCGATCCTGTCCTACGCGGGGTTCTTTGGACCGGCCGAGGCAAGAAGTACCTGTACGCCGAGATCGGAGGAGGGCACGGGGAAACGTCCAGCATCAGCGACGAGCCCGTCTGGACCGAGTCTGAGGGGAAGATCGTTAGCAGGTATCTCTCGCCCTTCCTGGCTGAAAGCTGAGCATCCCCCTGCCGCCGGTGCCGATGACGGTTCCGGAAAATGTCAGCTTCTCTGCTCAATCGCTCGACCGATTCGGGCCTCTGTTGGGCGACTCACGCTTCCAGGAGATTGAGGCGGCCGCGGCCCTCGCCCGGACCAGCTTCGCCGGTCGGGCGATCTGGCACATCAGCTCGACGGCGCGGGGCGGCGGCGTCGCTGAGCTTCTCGGTGCGTTGCTTCCCTATGTGCGCGGGGCCGGGATCGACACGCGGTGGATGGTGATTAGGGGGGATTCCGAGTTCTTCCGAATCACGAAGCGAGTGCACAACCACCTCCATGACGATCCCGGAGATGGTGGCCGACTGGGAGAGGCTGAGCGCCGAAACTATGAGGCGGCACTCGAGCAAAACGCCAATGTCCTCGTGCAAGATCTCAGGGAGGGGGACATCGCCTACCTGCATGATCCGCAAACGGCCGGCCTTGCTCCGACCCTGAAGAAGCTCGGACTGAAGGTCATCTGGCGCTGCCACATCGGCGTCGACGAGCCGGGGGAACTCGCGCGCGTCGCCTGGGATTTTCTGCGCCCGTACGCGGAGGTGGCCGACGCCCTCGTCTTCTCGCGAAAGGAGTACGCCTGGGAGGGATTGGACCCGAGCAAGATCTGGTTGATGCCTCCGGCGATAGATCCATTCACGGCGAAGAATCAGGAGCTCTCGCGAGAGGCCGTCACCTCGATACTGACTACCGTTGGCCTCTCGCCCGGGGGAGGAAATGCGGCCGCATCATGCTTCCTCCGCGCCGACGGCACATCGGGAAGGGTGGAGCGCCACGGGCACATCCTGCAGACCGAGCCTCTGCCCCTCGACGCGCCGCTGGTTGCGCAAGTCTCCAGATGGGACGCTCTGAAGGATCCGCGGGGGCTGTTGACGTGTTTCGAGCGCTACCTCGGCGGCTCCAAAGCGCATCTTGCCTTTGTCGCCCCCTCGTCCGAAGCCGTATCCGACGATCCGGAGGGCTCAGCCGTCTACGAAGCCGTGACCGAGATCTGGCACGAGATGCCGGAGGAAATCCGTATGCGGGTCCATCTGGTCAGCCTTCCGATGGACGATCTGGAAGAAAACGGAGCGATGGTCAACGCGGTTCAGCGGCGAGCCGATGTCCTCGTCCAGAAGAGCCTCGCGGAGGGTTTCGGCCTAACCGTCACCGAGGGGATGTGGAAGTCGAAGCCGGTGGTTGGCAGCTGCGTCGGCGGTATCAAGGATCAGATCATCGATGGCCAAAGTGGAATCCTGATCGACGATCCTCGCGACCTCGCGGGTTTCGGCCAGGCGATCCAAAGCTTGCTAGAGGACTCTGATCGAGCGGCAACAATCGGTGCCGCCGCTCACCGCCGGGTTCTCGACAGGTACCTCGGAATCAATCGCCTCACCGAATACGTTGCCCTTATCACCAGCCTTTTGACGGACGGCGGATCGGACTAGCCAAAGACGCGGGCAGCGCGGGGGCAGGATTCGAGTATCCACGCGCATCCCACCGGCGTCCGAGCCAGCGGAGGATGAGCAGGGCACCCGTCGGGATGACGAGGGCGGCACTGGCGCCGAGGAACCACCACTGCGCGGCGTCGGTGCCGGCGCCGATCGTGTGGGCGATCGCCGCGAGCCAGAAAACCGCAGTCAGGCGGTGCAGGCGCCGCCACCGGGCCGCTCCTATGCGGTCGCGCAGGTAGTAGGTCAGCCCGAGGACGGCGAGGCCGTAGCCGGCGACGATCCCGAGCCCCGTCCAAAGCGGCCGGTAGAAGCCGACGAAAGGAATGGCGATCCCGGCCACGCCGGGGTTCAGGTAGGAGTCGCCGAGCAGGGAGAGACCGTGCAGGGCGACCATCGCCAGGGTGGTGAGGGACATTGCCTCGTGGACCGCGCGGAGGTCGCGCTTGTTCGCGCTGGGGCGCTTGGAGCTCATCATCAGCCCGACCGCGACGCTGGCGCTGGCGAGGAGCAGGGCGGCACCACCGGCGGCACGGCTCGTGATCCAGAAGAGGTGGGGGGCGACGTTCACGCCACCACCTCGGCGACAGATTCCACACCGGCGATGACCTCTGCCTCACCTTCGACCGGGACGAGGACGCCACCGAAGGGCAGCCAGTCCTTGGCGTCCTCGGGCCCGGAGAGCAGCGCCGACTTGGCGAGGATCTCGGCCTCCAGGGCGGTGGGGGCGAGCGCGGTCGCCTGTGCGATCCCGGTGAAGGCGGGCCGGCCGCTGGCGGGGTCGAGGATCTGGTGGGCGAGGCTGACACCGCCCTCGCCCCAGGAGCGACGCGTGATACCGCTGGTGGCGACCGCTCCCGCGCTGACCTCGAACTCGTGCAGCGGCTCGGGACCGAACGGGTCGTCGACCCTGATCCGCCGCCTCAGCGCGCTCAATCCACCGAGCCTGATGTCGCCGCAGCACTCGACCGCGAAGGCCTCGGTGGTCGCGAGCTCCTTGGCGACCAGGTCGGCCAACAGGCCCTTGGCGATGCCGCCGCCGTCGATCCGCACCCCGGGAGGCCGGATCACGGCTCCCGCCTCCACCCTCACCGAGCACCACTCTGCGGCGGCGCTGGGCCGGGCCGGCGCCTGGTCTTGGGCGGCGAGCTCCGCGCGCGTCACCGGCCGGAGCTCCCCGGCCTGGAGGGAGGACCGGTAGCCGGCACGCTCGATCGCGTCGAGCAGGGTGGCGTCGACGAGGCCGCCGCTGCGCGATCCGGCGGTGAGGACCGCCGCGACCAGCCGGCGCAGGAGAGGGGAGGCGGGGACCTCTGTGCGCGGGTCACGATTGAGGCGCGAGAGCTCGCTGCCGGGCTCGAAGCGCGAGAGCCTTTGGTGGGCATCGAGCAGCTGTTCCCGGCCCCGCTCCGCAAGCCGGTGTCCCTGCTCCGCGTCGGAGCCACGAACGTGAACGGAAGCGACGCCGCCGAAGCAGGCGAACTCGAGGTGTGCTTCGGCGCTCACGACTGGCTCGTCGTCACCGGGGCGGGTTCGACTTCGATCGCTTCGGCTTCCGCCGCTTCGAGTTCCGCCGCTTCCACTTCGGCGGCCGCGGCTGCTTCTCGTTCGGCCGTTTCGCGGAGTTCGAGTTCTTCGGGGTCGGTGGTTTCGATCGCTTCGCTCGCGGCCTCTCCCGGGTCGTCGCCTCCCTCGGCGTCGGTCTCGGCCGCTTCGGCCGGCAGTTCGCTCGCCGGGGCGCTGTGTTTGCGGAAGGTCGGGGAGGCCGCCACGGCAGAGGACTTGTCACCGAGGACGGGATCGTGGCCCGTCACCATCTGCGCGAAGATCACTCCCCAGAGGAGCACGAAGCCGATCAGCCCGATCGCCACCACGCGCGCCCGCAGCTGCCCCGCCCGCTGGCGCTGAGCCCGCAGCCGGCGACGCGCCTCCTGCTTCAGCGCCTGTTTTTGGAATGAGTCCATCTGCCTGACTTTCCTTCCGAGCCCCAAACCGCCCCTAAGCGGAGGCTGAGAGTTCTCTTAGAGCCACGGTTGTGCGATTGAGAGTGCGAGGAGCGCCAGGGCGAGGCCGGCGCCGATCGCCGTCGCCAGGGCCAGCGCCCGGACCCCGGCGCCAGCCAGCCGCGCCTCGGCGGGTCCCTCGCGCCGCCAGTCGGCCGTCGCCAGCCTCGGCACCTCGAGCAGGTGCCCGAGGACGTGCAGAGTCATCAGCGCGACCCAGGCGATGAAGCTCAGCTTGTGGGCGAAGATCAGGGTCTCGCTCGGCGGGCCGGCGATCAGCAGCGCGATGCCGGTGCCGAACAGCGCCAGCGTAGTGAGGACGACGCCGGGGGCGAGGACCCGCAGCGCCATCGGCGGCGGCCCCTTGGCGACGTAGGGACCATCGTGGGTGTAGTAGCGGGCGAAGCGATAGCCGGTGCTCGCCATCTTCATCGCGACGGGCGGGATCAGCAGTACCCCGATGAAGATGTGGGGGCCGAGCAGTTGCCCGATGAAGGGGATCGTCACTCCCTCTGCCGCCAGCAGCACAAGCAGGGCGGCGGCGAGTGCGCCGGTCAGCCGGGCGTTGGCGGCGACGCCGTCGCGGACTTGGGGGGCGAGACGAGCCCGGGGGCTGAGTACGCCTACTTCGGTCTCTGGCATGGGCGGATCCTGGATCCGCCGGCTTACCGCTTCCTAACCGATCGCTGAGAAGCCTCTTATGTCCGGGGTGAAGGCTTCGGCGTGAAGGCCGGTAGCTCGAAGCTGACCCGGGCGCCGCCCAGCGGCGAGTCCTCGATCCAGATCCGCCCGCCGTGGGAGGCGAGGATCGAGCGGGCGATGCCGAGCCCCAGGCCGCTGCCGCCGGAGGCGCGGTCGCGCGCGGACTCGGTGCGATGGAAGCGGTCGAAGACGCGCTCGCGCTCGGCCGCCGGGATGCCGGGACCGTCATCGTCGACCCGGACGCAGAGGGCGTAGGACACCGTGACCGAGGAAACCGACACCCGGCCGCCGGCCCCGGCGTGGCGGCGGGCGTTGTCGATCAGGTTGCGGAGCACCTGAGCGATCAGGTCGGGGTCCGCGTGCAGCGACCCCTGGGCGAGCTCGCCGACCTCGACTTCCCCGTCGCCGGCATCGATCAGCTCGCGCAGGAACGAGTCCGCAGCCAGCTCCTGCGGGGCGGGGGCGACCCCCTCGTCAAGGCGGGCCAAGGCAAGAAGGTCCTCGACCAGCCGTTCGACCCGCGCCATCTCCGCCAGCGCCAGTCCCTCAACCCGCCTCACCTCGGCGGCGTCGGGCGCCTCGTGGCGGGCGAGGACTTCGAGCTGGCCGCGGATCGCGGTCAGCGGGCTGCGCAGCTCGTGCGAGGCATCGGAGACAAAGCGCCGCTGGCGGGCGAAGGCGTCCTCGAGGCGGTCGAGCATGTGGTTGAAGGCGTCGGCCAGCGCCCGCAGCTCGCTCGCGGCCGCGGAGTTCGAATCGAGCCGGGGGGAGAGGTCGCCCACGTCGACCTCCGCCGCGGTCTCGGCAAAGCGCCGCAGCGGCGCCGCCGTCCGGGCAGCGAGAAGGTAGCCAGCGAGGAGAGCGGCGAGAAGGGCAGCGCCGCCGATCAGGAAGAAGGTCTTTTCGACGTCATCCTGAGCGTCCTTAATCGACGAGAACCGCGAGCTCTCGTCGATCTCGCCGCCGCTCTCCCCGGAGGCCGGACCCCTCTTTGCCTCCTCGCGCTCGATCAAGTTGGACTCGTTCGCCATCTGCGCCCGCACGACGACGAATACCGCCCCAAAAGCGGCGACGACTATCGCCGCGATCGAGATCGCCAGGCGCCCGCGCAGCCCGAGCTTCGACCAGGCGCTCATCGGTCGCGGAGGCGGTAGCCGACCGAGCGCACCGTCTCGATCGGAGCCGGGTCGTCGGGCAGGTCGAGCTTGCGCCGCAGGTAGCCGACATAGACCTGCACCACATTGGTCCCTGGGTCATGGTCGTAGTGCCAGACCGCGGCGAGGATCTCCTCTCGCGGGCAGACCCGTCCGGCGTTGCGCAGCAGATGGGCCAGCAGGTCGGCCTCGCGCTCTGGCAGCCGCACCCGCAGCTTCCCACGGCTCGCCTCCCTGCTCAGCAGGTCGAGGCGGATGCCGCCTGCCTGCAAGGTCGTCTGAGAGGCGTCGTCAGCCTCCCGCAGGCGCGAGCGGATGCGGGCAAGCAGCTCCTCGAAGGCAAACGGCTTGGTGACGTAGTCGGTAGCGCCGAGGTCGAGTCCCTCGACCCGGTCGGCAACCTCGGCTTTTGCCGTCAGCATGATCACCGGCAGCAAGGGCTTCTTCTCGCGGATCGCGCCCAGCACGTCGATGCCGTCGCGGCCGGGCAGCATTCGGTCGAGCACGACGAGGTCGGCGGTTCCGCTCAGGGCCAGGCGCTCCCCGGCGATCCCGTCGCCGACCACCGTCACCTCGTAGCCCTCGGCCTCAAGCCCGCGGGACAGGAAGTCAGCGATTCCCCCCTCGTCCTCAACGACCAGGATCTCCACGGTGCGATGCTAGCCGGGGCTTGCCTAAAGGCCCCGATGGAATGAGGCGAGGGGAGTTCCGAGGCGGATCGAGCGGAAGTCTCAAAGAAGGGTCATAGCTTTAGCTGGGGGGCGCCGGAAGCAGTTGCGCCGCCGCTTTCACGCGGAAGCAGTTGTGTCAGGATCGCCGCATGGCAGATGAATCGGTCGCGGACCGACTCCGCGGATTCGGCGTGAAGGGCATCCTCGTGCAGATGGCCGAACGTGGGCAGATTCTTGAGCTGAAGTGCGAGATGCCGCAGTGCTATCACCCCAACGGACGCGACAAGTTCGAATCGCTCGCGACGGAGCGCAGGTTGTGGGCGCCCTCGCGCGACCACTACCCGATCCTCAGTTCGGCCGGTGGAAAGCTGCGTGCCGACAACGTTCGGTTGTCCCATATCGAGTGCAATCAGCGTGACCACACGCGGCGGAAGCAGATCGGGGCACTGCTTCTTGCAGGCGAATCACTGGAAGACATCGCCGACATGCTGAACCGCAAGAAGACCCCGGCGTTTCACGGAACGAAACGATGGACGGCGGCCATGGTGCGCGAGGCCTACGTGTCCTAGTCCGGGTTCCGCTTCGCGCGAGAAGCAGCAGTGCAGCTCGCCGCAAGTCATCCGCCTGCCTTTTTGTGCCGCCGGCAACAAAACGGCGACGGCGCTCGGGTGACAGCGGCAGGCTGTTCTTGACGAGTGGAGGCTCTGACCGACCCGGGCGTCTTGCTGATGGGCGTCAGACACTGCGCCGCAGGAAGTCGATCTGGTCACCGACGATCGTGTCGAATAGGGGTTCGACATACGGGTCGAAATGGCCGCACTCGTAGCTGAGCACCTCCCCTCCGGGGATGCGTCGAGCGGCCTTCAGCGCGACCTTATAAGGAGTGACGACATCGTCTTTGGCGAGTTGGACCAGCGCCGGGCACGTGATCCTGCCTGCGACCCGGCCGGGTGAGTAGAAGGGCACTCGCAGCGCAATCCGGGCGGCGACGTCGTTCTGAGGCAGAAGCTCCTCGTACCGGTCTCCCGCCAGACGCTTCATCATCGCCGTGGCGTCGGGCGTGGTCATCATCGCCAGGGTGCCGGGCTCTCCTGCCGCCGGGAGGCGTAGCGGCTCTCGCCCGAATGCCGCCCCCAGCTGATCGCGGAGCCCGGCGAGAGCCAGGCGCGTCATCGTCAGCGGGGAGCCAGCAAAGGCCGACGCAGGTCCACTGATATGGGGAACCTGGGCGACGATGGCGGCCAGTCCGTGATCTTCGGCGGCGATGCTCAGCACGTGCCCGGCTCCGAACGACGAACCCCACGCGGCCACATGGCTCGTGTCGACACCGTCAAGTGCCCGGGCGAAAGCAAGTGCTGCCCGCCAGTCGTCCTGCTGGCTACCGATTTCGAGCACCCGACGTGGCTCGCCGGCACTGTCACCCCAGCCCCGGTAGTCGAATGCCAGGACGGCGAAGCCGGATTCGGCGAAGCGCTCGGCGTAAGCGGCAAGACGCAAGGCGCGCATCGCGGCGAAGCCGTGGGCCATCACGATGATCGGCGGCCGCTCAACGCCGTCCGGTCGGTAGAGCCAGGTGGCGCACGCCGTTCCGCCGGATTCGAAGGTCGTGTCTTCTCGGGTGTAGGTGCTCGTTTCGATGATCAGCTCCTGACTGTCGGGTGCGGATTTCCGGTTCTCCGGGTCAACGGCGGCGAAGCTCGCGGAGCGCAGAATTCGCCGCGTTGAACCCGCACATCCCGTGGGCCCCGGCGCCGGGTGGGGTGGAGGCGGAGCAGAGGTAGACGCCGGGGATTCCGAGGGCATAGGGGTCGCGGGCCGGACGCGGGCGGAAGAGTAGCTGGCGGAGGTCGTTGGCCCCGCCGACGACGTCGCCGCCGATGTAGTTGGCGTCGTACTTCTCGGCCTCAGCTACCGTGCGCGCAACCTGGCGCTGGACGCGCTCTCGAGAGCCGGGTGCAAAGCGCTCGATCTGCCTTTCGATCGCCTCCGTCGCATCGCCCGGATAGCCATTCGGAACGTGGGCGTAGGTGTACAACGGATTGAGATTGCCGGCGGAGCGGGATGGGTCGGCGAGGTACTGCTGGCAGACGAGCACGAAGGGCCTCTCCGGCATCTCTCCTCGCTGCACCTGGGCCTCGGTCGCGACGATCTCTTCGAGGCCGCCGCCAAGGTGGACCGTCCCCGCCGGGGGGAGGCTTCATCGGCCCAGGGCACCGAACCCTCGATCGTTCGGGCTCGTTTCGGTGAAATTCCAGTCATCGACCCCCAGCAAGCAAGCCCTACTCTGACGGTCGCTTCCGTCGTCCTCGTTTCCAGACCTTCATCGCGGTCGCGACCTCGTCCAGGTAGGCGTCCTCGCAGGGCTTGAGAGCCTGGAGCTCGGTGGCGATCTCCGGCGCGTGCATTTCGCTGTCGGCGTTGATCGGTGGCTGGTCCCAAGAGCGCTTGACGATGCCTCCGGCGATCCGTCGCGTCTTCATCACCAGCTCGCGGTAGGCCGAGGCGACATCGTCGGAGGGATCGCGCCCGATCATCGCTTCGTGGAAAGAGATGTCGCGTTGGATCTCGCGCAGCGCGTCTGAGAGGCGCACCCTCTCGCCTCCGGGGTCGGCGGCGCTGCGACGGCGAATCGCAAAGGCCATCTCTTTGTAGGACTGGACTGCGGCCCAGCCGCCGGCGAAGAGCTCGCGGCGTCGCTCACGGTTGGCCCGGTAGCCGTTGACGACCAAGGTGACGAGGACCCCGATGAGCGCGACTGCGGCCGTGATGAGCGGGATCACGACCGCTAGATCATCACCGCCGTCGCCGGAGGCTACCGCGGCTGCAGCGAACAGATCCATCATCGCTTCGACTCCGAGGGCCCGTGCGGGGCCTCCTCACCGAGCCAGACGTGCTTCTCGCGCCAGTAGGCCTCCTTGAAGAGGTGGATGCGCACCATCTCGATCAGCGATAGAAGGCCATCGTCTGGCGTCCAGCGCCGCTCGGGAGGGTCGTCGGGATACCAGACACAAAGCCTGGACCGGGGGTCCTTGCCAATGGGCGAATAGCGATGCAGGGAGCTTTCAGGACCGTCCGCATAGATCGTGGGTGCTTCGGGCTCGGAGGTCGTGCGGCGGAATCGGATTTCGATCCGCCGGGCCTCGTAGCCCTCGACCGGCACTGTGCAGGTGTAGGCGATCCGGGCAGTTTTGCGCTTGCCCACCGCTCGGTTGGTGAGGCCGGGAAATGCTGCTGCGGCGCCCTGTTCGAAGTGCAGCCGGAGCGGCAGGTTCTGCTCCCAGGTGGCGCTACGCCGCCGCGTCATGGTCGCCGTAGGAGCGCACCGGCTTGATCGCCGCGGCCGGGGCGATGGCGAGGCCAGAGCGCACCCCCCGCTCGTCGCCAGTGCGGAGCGCCTGGGCGATCGCCTCCTTGGCCGAGCGCTTCGCGTTCGGCAACTGATCGGGGTAGAGCTCGGCCAGTGCTGCCTCAGCAGCCTCGCGGTCCTCGGCGTCGATCGCCTCCTGCACCTTCTCGGCGAAGAAAGAGAGCCGCTTGGCGGCACGCGTGCGGGTCATGCCGTCCGGCAGCTTGATCTTTCCCGAGACTTCGGCGGGGTCTTCGGTCAGCCCGGTCTTGATCGAGCTGGAGGCCTCGGCGAAGAAGCGCTGCAGCGAGTAGATCAGCCCGTCGACCTCGACGATGTGCTCGAGGGCAAGCGCCTCGGAGTTGAAGGAGATCAGCGCCGGGGCCGAGTCTCCCTTGATCGCAGCCTTGGCGAGGCGGATGACGCGGGCGCGGTGTCGGCGGAGGGCCTTCGGTTCGGCCGTCAGAAGCCGGGTGTGGCACTCCGGGTGGGAGGCGTCCCAGTCGTCGTAGTCGCGGTTGGGGATCCAGATGCCGTCGCCGTCCTTCCGCGTCAGCGCGACCACGAGGTCCACGCTCGGGTCGACGCCGTCGTCGTTGGGGTCGTTGAAGCGGATGAGGATCGCGCGCTTGATCAGGCGACTGCGGGCATCGGGATAGGTCTCGCGGACGATCGGCATGACGTGCTTGCGGACCTCGTCCATGATTTCCTCGGGCCCCTCTTCCTCGGAGCTATCGGGGCCGAGCGTCGGGTAGGAGCGGCGGTCGAGGACGGCGCCGCAATCGGCATCAGAGACGGGATTGTTGACGTTGCCGTGGGCCACCGAGCCCGACTTGAAGGTGCGCAGGACGCCGAAGTCTTCGGCTGCTTCGAGCACCAGGTTCCGGCGCTCGCGCGCCTCGCGGAGATCGTCGTCGTCGGCGGAGATGTCGTCACGGATCTCCTCCAGCACCTCTTCGGCGTGGACGGCCTCCTCGGCCTTTGCTTCGTTGTTGTACATCTGAACTGCCTTTCTGTCGTCTGATTCGCCTGGAGAGCCAGTCGAAAAACAGGGGCATCACACCCTGCAACCGGCTCGTGTCGATCATGGCAAATGAAATAGACGGCAAAAAAAGAGGCCGAGCGGGCGATGAACCCCGCTCGGCCCCGAAGGCGAACAGCAGACGACGCCAGGTGTTCTACTCGATACGAGCGGACGGATCTAGCGCCACCCTGAGCAGGAAGACGCCGGCAGAACCGCGCCGGTGCCGGCTAGGGCAGGCCTACAACCGTGCTCCGCCCGTCCCGGTCTGTAGAAAAGTGCGTGGACGGCAGGCCCGACCGGGGCCTTGCGCCGCTACTTCAAGGAGACGAGATGTCGATTACGACCAAGGATGAGTTGGCAAAGCAGGTAGCCGCGCGGACCGGGCTCGAGGCGGGCCAGGCGAAGCTCGCGGTGGAGGCGATGATCGCGGAGATCACCGCGCAGCTCGCGGCCGGCAACGAGGTCAAATTTACCGGCTTCGGCAAATTCTCGACGGTCGCTCGACCGGCCCGGGAAGGCCGCAATCCGCAGACCGGCGAGTTGCTACAGATCGCTGCGAAGACGGCGGCGAAGTTCAGTCCCGGAGCCGAGCTGAAGAAGGCCGTCAACGGCTGAGGTAGTCCTGCTGAACCTGTCTGCGCGCCGGGTGCCTCTTTCGGCTGGTTGGCCCCACGGCGTTCGGAAGCCTGGATCTCCTGAGCGCTCGGGCGGAGGGGCCATGAACCACCGCTCTAGGTGAGCGCCGCCCGGGGTACCCTCTGTTTTCAAGGCTTCCCCGGCCGAGGATCACAAGGAGGAAGTGATGAAGATCAAGCTACGGCGCCCGTCACCAGCGATGGCCGTTGCGTTGCTGGCTCTCTTTCTCGCGGTCGGCGGCAACGTCGTCGCCTACGGGTTGGGCCGGAACTCGGTCCACTCTCGCGACATCGCGCCAGGGGCTGTAAAGGCTTCCGACCTCGGCCACTTCAAGCTTCGGAAGTCAGGCCCCATCCTTGATCCTGACCCCACCGCCCATGACGGCATCTACACCGGCGCTGGGGGGCGCGCGAAATGTAAGCGGGGTGAGCGGCTAATCACTGGCGGCTCGTCGCAGACCGGCGAAGCCGGGACTCCGTATATGCGGGTTGTGGATGAAGGGCCGGTGCCAGTCGAACAAGCCTGGCGGGTGAGGTGGGCTTCCGACATGGGCGGAGCGGCGAGCGAGGACTTCGTCGTCGTTGCCCTCTGTCTAGTCCGGTAGCGAAGGTCGACTTCTGCTCTCCGCGCAACAAGATTATTGCTGCTTAAAAGCTCCGGATTAAAGATCATCAGAAGTGGGTAATTTCTACCCCTGGTAGGCGGAGCCGCGCAGCCAGCCGGGCTCCACAGCTCGTCGGAGGGCAGCGTGAGAACCAAAGCGCCAGCGAGAGGGGGGACCACTTTCTCGCCTCGGTGCTCTGTTGAAGAGATGGAAGCTCACTCTTCGACTATCGCTTCAGCCGGTGCGGAAGTCCCGCTTCAGGACATGGTCAGTGGTGAGCGGGGTCGCGCGCTTCGAGTTCAGCTCGCCTCCTGGCATCCAGATTGCTCGGCCGAAGAGGTCGCCGACGCGATCCAGACGGCCTGCAAGCGCTTTCTGGAGCACGCCGAGGGGATCTCGGAGCCGGGCCAGATCTACTCGTGGATTCGCACCACTGCCCACCGGGTCCTCCAACGCGAAGACGAACGTCATGGTCGCGAAGAACCTCGCAAGAGCATCGACGGCCTGGCCGGTCTCGCTGCAGAAGAGCCCGGCCCGGCGGAAGAGCTGATCTCCGGCGAAGACGATGCCGACCTCGCGGAGCTGGTCGAGGAGGTCTACTCCTCACTTCCCGACCGCGGGCGTGACATTCTCGCGCTCTACGGCGCCGGCTACAAGCGCCCGCAGATCGCCGAGCGCCTCGGCCTAAGTGACCGCGTCGTCAAGCGGGAGCTGCTCGAGGTGATGGACGCCGCTCGGTCTGTAGTCGCCCGCCTCGCGGGTGGGGGCTGCCGCCACGGCGAGCCGCTGGTGCTGCGCTCGGTCTGCGGACTCGCGACCGCGGCGGAGGACGCTCATGCTCGCGAGCACCTGGCCCGCTGTGGGCGCTGCCAGATCTTCAGTGAGCGGCTGATCGCCTGGCGGGAGAAGGCCGGCGTGATCCTGCCGGTCCCCGCCGCCGAAGGTGCGAGCCCGGGATTCGTAGAGCGCGTCCTTCACAAGTCCGCGGAGGGCCTCTCCTCGATCAAGCAGCACATCGTTGACGGCGGCGCTCAGGCAAAGCAGCAGGTCGCCGCGGGCTACTACCGCGCCGTTGATCCGACCCCGCTCGCCGCAGCTCGACCCGCGACGATCGCCACGGTGGTGGCGGGGTGCATAGCTCTCGGCAGCGGCGCGACCTACTGTGTCGAACAAGGCGTTGATCCCCTCGGCGCCGCGCGTGGGTTGATCGCAAGCTCCTCCGAAAGTGAGCCCGAACCGCCGGCTCCTTCTCCGGAACCCGAATCGAGCGGGCCTACCTACACGCCGGTGGAACCGACGGAAGTCGAAGAAGCACCCGCCCCGGAACCGACGGCGACGGCCGAACAGGAACCCGACCCGAAGCCGAAGGCCGAACCGCCGCCGCCCGAGGACAGCTTCGAGCCCGTCTCGCCGGCATATGCGTCGAGTGAAGGCGGAACGGAAGAAACCTACGAAGCGTCGGAAGCGGCGCCAGTCGAAAGCACGCAGTCGGCGCCGGCACCCGCCCAGTCGGGTCCGCAGTTTGGAGGCCCATGATGCAACCCGCTCTACACCCCCATCTCCACCCCGCCCGCGTCCCCGCGTTCGTCGCCATCGTCGCCGCGTTCGTCCTCGCCGTCGGTCTCGCCGTACCCCGCCCGGCGAGCGCTGGCGAATACACGATCTCCATCTGCCAGGCCGATGAAGCGGGCTATGTCAGCTCAGCCTTCGAACAGTTCGCCACCCGTGGGATGAAGTGGCGGCGGGCATGCGATCCACGCGGAGACGGGCTCCGAGGACTCGTCACCGCGAACGTCCCTCGTGCCGGTCGCGTGGAGCAAGGGGCGCAGTCCGGATTCATCCTCAATGCCCCGCCGGAGACGACCTTTTCCCGCCTCCGCTGGTCCGGGCAGGCACAGCGCCGCGACTGCCGTTACGCCCTCCAGCTCTTCGCCGAGCGTCCCGGCACCACGCCGGTCTCGATGAAGAACGTGCGCGCCAACCGGGGTTGCCCCCGCCCCGGCCTGGCGCAGTCGTCCGGGGCGCCATTTCCACGCGCGTATGACCTCGGCGGTGCCACGCGCATCGTCCAGCGCGTCGTCTGCCTTGGAAGCCCCAAATACCAATTCTGCTCGGCGCGAGGTCAGAACTACATCCGAACCTTCTCGGCGGAAGCAACGGTGGTTGACGGCAACCCTCCCGCGGTAGGTGTCGTTCAAGACTCAGGCTTCACGCAGGGCCAGTGGGTGCGGGGAACCCAACGCTTCGGCTACGACGCTTCCGACAATGTTGGGGTCAAGAGCGCGTCCGCGCTCATCAGCGGTGGAGTGCGGGGCACCGAATCTCGGTCATGCGACTACTCGCAGAGAATCCCTTGTCCAAATGGGGGTGGGCCGATTGCCGTCAACACTGCGGAAGCACCCGAAGGCTCCCAGCCATTGACCGTCGCCGCCGAAGATGCGGCTGGCAACCGCGCTGAATCGGGTGCCGTGACGGTACGGATCGACAACGCTGCCCCGGGGGCAGTGCCGGTCGCGGTCGGCGGCGGAGAGACCTGGCGCAACGCCAACGACTTCGATGTCGCCTGGGCCAATCCCAGCGAAGGCGATCGGGCTCCGATCACCGCCGCCCATTTCCGCCTCTGTCGCGCGAGCGGCGAAGAGTGCATGAACGGAGATCGGGCCGGTGAAGGCATCGCAGCGGTGGAAAACCTGACGGTGCCCTCACCGGGGGAGTGGGTGTTGCGCCTCTGGCGCGAGGACGCCGCTGGCAACCAGCAGGCGGACAACGCCTCCCAGCCGGTTCGCCTCCGCTTCGACCCCGAGCCGCCCCAGCTCGGATTCGAGAATCCGACCGCCGAGGACCCGACGCGGGTGTCTGTCCTCGTCACCGACCGCATCTCCGGCCTCGCCGGAGGCGGGATCGAGATCAGCCGCGCGGGTTCCGGCAGCTGGCAGGTGCTGCCCACCACCCAGGACGGCGACCGTCTCGTGACGCAGATTGACGACGCCTCCCTGCCACCAGGCGACTACGAACTACGGGCGACGGCGCACGACCAGGCCAACAACCTGGCGGGCACCGACCGTCGCCTCGACGGTCAGCCGATGCGGCTGAAGCTGCCGCTGCGGATCGCGACCGCGATGAAAGCCGGCGTGGTCGAGAAGCGCAGCGTCACCCGCAAGGGGAAGAAGGGCAAGGTTCGCCGGACCGTCCTCGAGCCCCGCACCACGGTCTCGTTCGGGAGCAAAGTGCATCTCGGCGGTCGCCTCGTCAACGGGGCCGGGCACCCGCTGGCCGACGCGAAGGTGCTCGTCTACTCGCGCCTGAAGGAAGGAACCGAGCAGCTCTCCGGGTCCGTGACGACCGATGCCAACGGCCGCTTCTCCTACGCGGTCGAGGCGCGCGCCTCGCACAGCTTCCGCTTCGCCTATCCAGGCACCGCGACGATCCTGCCAATCGAGGACACCGCAACCCTGTTGGTCAAGGGGACCTCGACCTTCACGGTAAAGCCGAAGCGGGTGCAGAACGGCGGTTCCGTCACGTTCACCGGCCGCGTCAAGGGACGTCCGCTTCCCGAAGCCGGAAAGCTGCTGGAGCTGCAGGTGCGATTCACGTCGGGATGGCAGACGTTCCGCACGATCAATACCGAGGCCGACGGCACTTGGCGCATTCCTTACTTGTTCGATCGCACGTGTGGTGAGCAGGCGTTCGACTTCCGGGCACACCTTGCCGGTGAGGCCGGCTGGCCGCTGGAGGCCGGCAACAGCCGGACGCTGACTGTCCGTGTGAAAGGGCAGCCATGCTAGGTGGGACAGGTCAAAACCCGAGTCGAGGGAGACCAAATGAGAGCGCTGCTTGACCGGCTCACCTACGCCAACGTCGTCGCAACTCTGGCGCTGTTCATCGCCGTGGGAAGCGGCGGCGCCTATGCCGTCTCGAAGATCGACGGCTCCGACATTCGGAACCGCAGCCTGACCGGCAACGAGTTCAAGTCGAACTCGATCGGCGGCAGGGTGGTTAAGGAGTCGAGCCTGCGGCCGGTTCCCCGCGCGCAGAACTCCGCCCGCCTCGGCGGCCAGCCCGCCTCCCGCTTCCTCGACAGTTGCCCGCAAGCCTTCGCACCGACGATCCCGGTCGGGGACGTGTGCGTCGAGACTCAGGCTCGTCCGCCTCGGTCGTATGGAAGCGCCGTCTCTGACTGCGCTCTCACCGATAACCGGGAACGAGTTGGCCGGCGGCTGCCCACGCATCAAGAGCTGATGGTGGCGCTCGCGCAGCCACAGATCCAGCTCGCGCCAGGCGGCGAGTTGACCAGCGAGGTCTACCCATCCAGCAGTAAACCCGGCGCGGTCGACGTCCTCTACATCACCGCAGAAAACGGCAGCGTTGGCATCACCGAAGACCTAGGCGGCGACAAGAGCTACCGCTGCGTCGCCGATCCCATGAACTGAAAGCAACAGCCTCGAAAACGAGGAGGAGCCCGATGGCAAACATCACCCAGCACCTGAGGTTCGTCTCTCTCGACTCGCGATCGGGGTCTCCTCCCGGCCGGCGACTCCTCGCCTTGACGCTGGTAGCGATGCTCGTCCTCGGCAGCGTTCTCCCCGGCTTCGCCCTGGCGGGCGAGAGCGACAGCGAAGGTGAGGGGTCGGCGCCGCCGGTCGAAATGCCGATCGATCCGGGCTTCGATCCCGGCGGCGAAGAAGAAGCGCTCGAAGAAGCCCCGGCCGCGGGCGGCGACGAAGAAACTGGCGCGGTTGAAGTCGAAGCTGAAGTGGAACTGGAACCTCCTCCGGCCGCTGAAGTCACCAGCGCCGCCACCGAAGCGCCGCCGGACGAAACGGTGTCCGCGGCGCCGGCCGCCACCCCGGAGCCCGCCTCCGCGGCCCCCGCACCCGAGCCCGTACAGCAGCAGGCGCCGGAGGCGAAGACCTCCGAGCCGGTCGTCAACAAGTCGATCGTCGCACCGACGCAGAGACCCGCTGGGAAGCAGGCGGCGTCCTCGGCCGCGACCGCTGGCGAAGCCGCCCCGGCGAGCGAACCGTCCGAGGAAGAAGCGCCGTCGGCCCCGGCGCCCCAGCCTGCCGCGACGCCTCCGGCCGACCACGGTCGCCACCTCGGCGGCAAGGACTCCTACGTCGTACAGTCCGGCGACTGCCTCTGGCACATTGCCGCCGCCCTGCTCCCGGGCGGCGCCAGCGACGCTGAGATTGCAGGCGAGGTCGCGCGCCTCTGGGCTTTGAACGAAGACAGCATCGGCACCGGCGATCCCAGCCTGATCTACGCCGGGACCACGCTCCGCCTGCGCTAAAGGCGAACTCCTCGCTTCCCCGGCGACGGCACCCCGGCCCGAGCGGGCCGGGGTGCTTTGGGCTGCCGTTTTCGACGGCTTCGGCCTGGTCACATAGCTAGGGGTCCACTTCGCTGCCTCGGTGCTCTGTTGTTCAGAGGACCAATGAGTCACGGTGTAGACAACGCAGCCAACGGAACGTGGCAGCCCCTGGCTTCCCGTCAACCGCTCTCGCCGGAGGCGATCGAGTCTGTGTCTGCCTGGCTGCGCGTGATCGCGGACCCGACCCGGATTCGCCTGATGCAGATCCTGGGCGCCGGCAGCAGCAGCGTGCAGGGCTTGGCCTGCCAGCTCGGAACCTCGCGCCCGAACGTCTCCAAGCACCTCGGCGTACTGCGCCAGGCTGGCATCGTGCGCCGCCGCAAGGTGGGCAGCCACGCTCTCTACGAGCTGGTCGACTGGTCCGGCTGGTGGATGGTCGAGCAGGCGAGCACCACCGTTGCCGCCGAGGCGCTGCCCGTAACTGCGTAACCACACAGTTACGACCACTTTCGCACCTGATCGCTCCGTTGTGGTGAGCCAGTCAAAAGGGCTGGCCTCCAACAACGGAGGTGGTCAGAAGTGTCAGTCGGAAATGGTACGAAGCAAGGAGGTGAAAATGGTCGCACCGTAGGAGGAGCGCTACGGGCGGCGGGCCGGGTGGCGCTTTGGTCGCTCGTCGCCCTGCTCCTCATCGAGGGCGTCTCCGGCGTCCTCTCCGCACCGCCGCCCGAACGGGGCGGTGAGGGTCGCAAGGAGGCGAGCGACCCCGCGACGAGTGCCTTCGCGGTGCGCTTCGCGCGGGCTTATCTCTCCGGCGCCTCGCCACAAGAGCTTTCCCCGCTCCTCGCGCCGGGAGTGGATGTGTCGTCCTTCTCCGGCGCCGGAATCGGTGTCGAGCAGGCTGAGGTCGCGGGAATCTCCGACCTCGGCGCGGGCGAGGCGATCGTCACGGTCGCCTGCTCGCTCGGCGACGCCCGCACCCTCTACCTCGCCGTCCCGATCGTCCGCGCCAGCGCGGGCGAGGTGGCGGCCCAGGGGGTGCCGGCGCTCGTCGCCGGACCGGCGGGGGTTGGGGAGCCTGTAGAGGCGCCCGGCCCTCTGGCCGGTCCCGACGCGGGCGAGATCGCCGAACTCGCCCGGCGCTTCCTGCCGGTCTACCTCTCGGCGCCGAGCGCCCAGGAGCTGTCCTATCTCCTGGCTCCCGGCGCCGGGGTCACGCCGCCTGGCGGCGGCCTGGAGGCCATCGACGTCCCGAGCGTGAAGCAGCTCGGCAACGGCGAAGGGCCGCGGCGGACCGTGGTCGCAGAAGCGCGGGTGCGGGACTCGGTCAGCGGTTCGAGCTTCGGGCTCGCCTACCGGCTCGAGGTGACCCGCAGCGAAGGCCGCTGGTACGTCGAGCGGGTCGAAGGGGCGCTCTCGTGAGCCGCCGAGCGCGTTTCGCCCTGCTCCTTGCCGGCGTGGCCGTGGCCCTGCTCGTGGAGCCGGCTGCCGCCCTCGCCGCCGGCAATGACGTCGGCCGCAACATCGGCTCGCTGCTGCGCCACTACGCGTCGCAGGTCTACGGCGGCATCATCGCGATCGTCGGGCTGGTCTTCCTGCTGAACAGGAAGTTCACTGACCTCGCGGTCTTCTTCGTCGCCGCGGTGCTGGTCGGCTGGCTCGTCTTCAGCCCCGATCAGGTCGCCGACGCCGCAAGGGCGATCGGACAGCGGGTGCTGCCGTGAGTGAGGGCCGCGAGCCGATCCGCTCCTACCAGCGGATCTTCCGCCCCGAGCGGCGGATCTACCAGATCGAGGGACGGACGCTGCCGGTCCCCGGCGGCATCCCGCTCCGCTGGCTCGCCTACGCGACCGCGACGCTGCTGGCGGTCCTTCTCCTCGGCTCGGGCTCCGCCGCGGTGGCCGCCGGGGCCGGGGCGCTCGCCGCCGTCGCGGGCTTCCGGGTCGGCGGGCGGACCGCGGGCGCCGTCTCCGCCCTCGGCGCCTTCGGCGCGTCCTACCTCGGCGGCTGGGCGCTCGGTCTGCTCGACTGGCCGCTCCGCCTCGTCGTCTTGCCGGCCGCGGTCGCGACCCTCGCCACCCAGGCGACGCCCGACGGCCGCCGCGCTGATCGCTTCGCGCTCTCCTGGCTGGCGATCCGCCTCGCGCCCCAGCGGCGCTCCTTGGGCCGGGCGCTCCCAGCGGTCGGCCGCCCGCATCTGCTCGGCGGCGAGCTGTGGGTCGCTCCCGACGAGCGCGCTCCGATACTGCGGGGAGCCAAGGTCCGCGGCCCAGCGCTGATCTTCTTCTCCGCCGCCGTCGAGCTGCGACGCGGCGGCTTCGGCAAGCGCCGCCTGCGAGCCCGCCCGAAGGGCGGCGAGGCGCGCGAGCGCCTGGCGCTGGGTGCCCGCGAGGTGCTGGAGGTGCGGCCGTGAGCGCCTTCCCGCTGCGCTACGCGAGGCGCAACATCCTGATCGGCCCCGGCGGGGAGGCGGCTGCGCTCTACCGCGCCGACACCACCGCCTATCCCTTCCTGCCGACTAGCGAGAAGTGGGCGCTGCTCTTCCGGCTGGAGCGCTTCGCGCATCTCGCCGGTGCCGACTTCTCGCTGTGGCGGGTCCAGCGGGCCTATCCGGCAGAGCGCTACCCGCACGAGCTGGCCGACCTGCTCGACGTCGAGCATGGCGATCCCGAGCGCTGGCGCCGCTACCTGGACGGGCACGCCGACCGGCTGCGCCAGCTCGGCTCCCACCTGCCCGAGGTCTATGTCGCCGTTTCCCTGGCGGAGGCCGAGGGCGGCCCAAGCGCGCTTCGCTCCTTCGGGCGGGCGCGCCGCCGGGTCGAGGAGCTGGCCGGCGTCGGCGGACCGCGACCGATCTCCGGCGCCGAGCTGGAGGTGCTGGCGGCGGCCGAGCAGCGCACCTTCGACCGGATCAGCGGGGCAATCGCCCTCCAGCGCGCCTCCACGCGCGAGTTGCAGTGGCTGCTGCGGCGGGCGGCCTGCCGCGGGGTCGCCGAGCCCCAGCTCGAGAACCACTGGCAGCCCGACGCGCTGGTCGTCGTCTCGCCGAACGGCCCGAGCGCCTATGAGCCGCTGGAGCACGATCTTTGGCGCTGCGCGAACGCGCCGGCCAGCGAGGACCCTGGCGAGCCGCCCGCTCTCGTGGTCGAGGCCGAAGAGGCGACCTCCCACCAGGCGTTCCTCTGCGCCGGCTCGCTTGCCGAGGAGGCCGAGTTCCCGGGCGCCGCCGAGCTGCTCTTCGCCCCGGCCGAAGACGCCGGCTTCCCCGTCGACGCGGTGCTGCACGCCGAGTGGGTCGGCAACCGCGAGGCGCTCGGCCAGGTGCGGCGTCGCATCCTCGACGTCGAGCACGCCTATCGCGAGCAGCTCGAAGGGGTGAGCGGGCCGGGCCTGCTCGCCGGGGAGGATCGCGAACTCGCCCGCGAGTACGAGGCGATCCTGCAGTCCTCTGCGCACCCGCCGATGTTGCGGGCCTCGATCTCGCTGGCGCTCGGCGCCGCCGAGCGCTCCGAGCTGGAGCGGCGGGTGACGACGCTGCGCGAGCGCTTCGGCGACGTCGCCCTGCACCGCCCGCGCGGCCTCCAGCACGCGCTCTTCGCCGACCACCTCCCGCAGCCGGGAGGTGGCGCCGTCGGCGACTACGTCCAGCAGATGACGGTCGAGCAGTTCGGGGCGACCGTCCCGCTGGCGAGCACCCAGGTCGGCTCGCCCGACGGCATCTATCTCGGGTACGTGCCCTCGGCCGCCGGGCGGCCGGTCCGCTTCGACCCGACCGAGGCGCCGCGGACGGCGCGCCCGCCCGGCGTCCTGCTCGCTGGCACGCCGGGCAGCGGCAAGACGGTCGGCGGCGAGGCAATCGCCTACAGCGGCGCCGCTCGCGGCTCGCTCGTCGTCACCTTCGACCCCAAGCCCGACCACAACTTGGAGGGGGTCCCCGAGCTGGAGGGCGAGGTCGAGGTGCTGGAGCTCTCCGGGCATCCCAGCAACCAGGGAAAGCTCGATCCGCTGCAGATCGGGCTGCCCGAGCTGCGCGAGGAACTCGCCTCCAGCTACCTGATCGAGCTGCTGCGCGACCCGCCCTCCTCCTGGGAGGTCGCGATCGACCGCGCCGTGCGCGACGCCGTTCGAGCGGGCGAGCAGAGCCTGCTCTGCGTGATCGCGCGCCTGCGCGATGGCGACTCCGCCGCTGCCCGAGAGGCCGGCGAGGCGCTTGAGGTTCTGTCGGACTTCGGGTTGGCGCGCCTCGGCTTCGCGCCGATCGGGGAGGCCGCGTGATGGCCGGCGAGCGCTCGGTAATCACGATCCGCACGCCGGGGCTCTCGCTGCCCGATCCCGGCGCCTCCCGCGAGACCTACACCCGCGCCGAGCGCGTCTCCGTGGCGACGCTCGCTCTGGTCGCGGCAAAAGCTCTGCGCCTCGTCAGCAGCAACCGCCAACGACACAAGATCGTGCTGCTGGACGAGGCGTGGTTTCTCCTGGCGTCGACGCAGGGCCGGCTGCTGCTGAACCGGCTGATGCGGCTCGCCCGCTCGATGAACGCCACGATCCTGCTGGCGACCCAGCGGCTCGCGGACCTCGGCGACCTCTCCGAGCTGGTCGGGGTCTTCTTCATCTTCGGCCAGGACTCGCTGCTCGAGGCCGAACGCGCGCTGCGCATGTTGGGCCTCGATCCCGAGGACCCGACGCTGCGCTCGCGACTGACCGAATACCGCCAGGGCCTCTGCCTGATGCGCGATCTCGACGGCCGCGTCGGCGAGGTGCAGTTCGACCTCGTCTTCCCCGAGCTGCTGGCCGCGCTCGACACGACGCCGAAGGCGGCGAGCGCGTGAGGGCCTTGGAGAAGAGGGGGCGTGTGGGCCGGGTTCTGATCCCGGCCCTTCTCCTCGCCGGGCTGCTCGTGCTCGGCGCCCACCCGCTCGCGGGCGCGGCGAGCGACGTCTGGAGCAACGTCGGCCCCTCGCCCCAGCTGGGCGACGGCGGCATCGCGGGGCGCTACCCGCTGACCAACTACTCGCTCGATCAGCACTTCGACGCGGTCGAGGCGTCGCTGACCGGCGGAGTGGACGTCTCCGGCGTGCCGCCGATGATCGCCTACTTCCTCGCCTCGATCCTCTGGCTCCTAACGAGCTTCCTGGCGAATCTGCTGATAACCCTCTTCGGCTTCGTCTTCAGCCTCGATCTCGTCAACGGGTCGCAGGCCACCGGCGGGGAGGGGGCGCTGGCGCCGGTCTCCCAGGCGATCCACGCCATCTACTCCGACGTCTTCGGGGCGCCCTGGCTCGTCCTCGCGATCGCGGTCGCCGGGATCTGGGCGATGTGGAAGGCGCTGGTGCAGCGCCGCTACTCCGAGACGGCCGGCGCGCTCGGGCTCAGCCTGATCTACGTCGTCCTCGCACTCTTCTTCGTCGCCCAGCCGGGGACGACCATCGGCAGCGTCTCGAAGTGGACGAACCAGATGTCGGGGGCGTTCCTGTCGATCACCTCCCACGGCAGCCCCTCGAGCGCCCGGCAGGCGAAGGAGGACACCGCCAACCAGCTCTTCGACCTGCTCGTCTTCAAGCCCTGGGTCGTTCTCAACTTCGGCGGCCTCGAACACTGCGTCCGCGCCGGCACCGGCGACGGAGACACCGACCCCGAGTCGGTCGCGGTCCGCCCGCTGTCCTCCAACCCCGACCGCGACGCCGCGCTCGCCCGCCGCCTTCAGCGCGGGACCGAGGTCACCGCCGATGGCAAGGTCTGCGTCAACAACGCGAACAAGTACGCGCCGCGCTTCCTGCGCCACAGCCTCGGCGCCACCGACAAGGACGAACGCGACCGCGAGTACGACGCCCTCAATGACGGCGACGCCTCCGACCTCCCCGACGCCGGCAGGTCCGGCTACCGCCTCGGGGTCGCCGACAAGCCGGCGAGCGACGCGATGGAGGAGGGCGGCCAGTACCAGCGGCTGCTGCTGGCGCTCGTCCTCTTCGTCGGCGAGCTGGGCGCCTTCCTGCTCCTGGGCTCGCTGGCGATCGGGATCATCCTCGCCCAGGTTCTGCTGCTCCTCCTGCTCGCCTTCAGCCCGGTGGCGCTGGTGGCGGCGGCGATCCCCGGTCGTGGCCACGACTTCTTCAAGGGCTGGCTGCAAAAGCTCGCCGGCTACCTGCTGCGCAAGGCCGCCTACTCGCTGATCCTGGCGATCCTGCTCGCGGTCAACGGCGCGCTGGCGAGCGCGACCGCGCAGCTCGGCTGGCTTATGTCCTTCGGCCTGCAGTCGCTCTTCTTCTGGGCGGTCTTCCTGCAGCGAAAGACGCTCGCCGACAGCCTGATCGGAATCGCGACCGGGCCGGGGGCGCCGGGGCGCGAGGGGACGCTGCGGGTGCTTGGCGTGTATGCGGGCGCCCGCATGGGCGGCCGGGCGCTGCGACCGTTGCGCCCGGCGGGCCGCTCGAGCGGCGGTGGGTCGCGGCGCCTCTTCGGCGGCGGGCGCGGAGGCGGTGGCGCCGATCCCAGCCGACCGCGACGGGCGCCTCTGCGCGGCACCTCCTACAGCGCTCCGGTCGGCGATGGCTACCCGAGCCTCGACGCCCCGAGTCAAGGCCCGCCACCGCGCCCGCCAGCTCGCGGCGAGAAGGCCGAGCGCCGCGCCGCGAAGCCCTCGCCACGAGCGAGCGCCGCCGTGCCGGATTCGCCTCCGCCCGAGGGCGCGGCGGCCAATGGCGCCGCTCGTCGTCGGCGTCGCTCACGCAAGGCAGCCTCCCCGGAGACCCCGCCGCGCGAGCCCGGACAGGAGAAAAAGGGGAAGGCCACCCGCGCTCCCCAGCGCGAGGGCAAGCAGCCCACCGCCCGCCCGCCGATTCGCAAAGGCACCGCAGCGCCCAAGCCGCAGAGACCCCTCGCCGATGAGCTGCGCGCCGAGCGCGAGCGCGGCGCGAAGGCGCCCAAAAAGTTCCCGCCGGGCGAGCAGGGCAAGCCCGACCCCGCGCGCCGGCCGGCGCCGCCCAAACGCAAGCGCCGCGGTCGCAAAGGGGGCTCGCGGTGAGCGCGGTCCGGCGTCGGGGCGGCGCTCTGCTCGGGCTGATCGCCACCGCGGTCCTGGCCACCTTGGTGGTGGCGGTGACCGGCACGGTGATGGCGATCCTCGGCTCGGAGATCGCCTGCATGGGAGGAGGCGGCCCGGCGATTGCCGCCCCGGCGACCAAAGCAGCGGTGCGCGAGATCCCGCCCAAGCGCCTGCGCATCTACCAGCAGGCCGGGCAGCGCTTCGACGTCGACTGGGCCTTCCTCGCCTCGATCGGCTACCAGGAGTGCGGCCACGGCGCCTGCGCCGAGGTCAACCCCTCCGGCTGCGGCGGCCCGATGCAGATCGGGATGGTGCGCGAAAGCGCCTGTAGCCCGGGGTCGGGGCCGACCATTTGGGAGCGCTACAAGTTCGACGCCGACGGCGGCGGAGCGGACCCGTTCAGCCCCGCCGACGCGATCTTCACCGCCGCCCGGATGTTGCGCCCGGTCTTCGGGCTCGCGGGTGACTCCTACGCCGCCTATCGGCAGGTCGCCTGCAACTACTACGGCGCCTGCTCGGACGGTGTCGCCAACTACGCCGACGAGGTGATGGCGCGGGCCGTCGAATACGGCTTCCGCGGCAAAGGCTCGCCGTCATCGTCCAGCCCGGCGGCGAGCGAATCCGCCGCGAGCGCAGGCAGCTCATCGTGCGGGTCGAGCGGGTCGGCCACCGCCAGCGGCAACGAGATCGTCCGTATCGCGCAGAGCCAGCTCGGCACTCCCGAGAGCCCGCCCGGATCGAACTGCAACCCCTACGGGCCGTGCGTCGAATGGTGCTCGCTCTTCGTCGCCTGGGTTTGGAAGCGGGCCGGCGTCCCGTTGGAGGGCAGCACTGCGACCTACGCCTACTCGGGCACCGTCTACGAATGGGCCGAGGCCCACGAAGGCGGCGGCCTGCCCGGCGTCGCAGCGCCGGGGGAGTCGCCGTTCTCCACCGCTGAGCCCAACGGCGCCCGCGCCCTGCCACCGACGGCGACGCCGGCACCCGGCGACGCCGTCCTCTACGGCAGCGGGCCGACCGACTCAGACCACATCGGCATTGTCGAGCGCGTCTTCCCGAGCGGGCAGATCACGACGATCGACGGCAACTTCGGCAACCGGGTCGCGCGCTCCGGGCCGTTCCTCCCCTCGCAGGCGGTGAGCTACGGGATGCCCGGGCCGATCTTCGGCTACGCCCACCCGCCGAGCACCGAGAGCGAGGTGGGCGGAGATGGTTGACCGCCTCCGCGCCCTGCTTGAGGAACCGCTCGACCCCCGAGTCGGCCGGGCGATCGTGGTGCTCGCCAGCGCGATCCTGCTCGGCCTCGCCGCGCTCTTCATCCTCGCCGCCCGGCAGTCGGAGACGAGCACCAGGGCCGAGGAGCCGCCGGCCCCGCGGTCGGCGTCCGGCTCGGCGACCGCGGACCTCGCGCCCGCGCCGACCCCGGAGCCCCCGGTCACTCCGCGCCGGCAGGACCCCCAGGATCAAGAGGGCAGCGCCGCCGCCCGGCGCGCCGCCCGCGCGCTCGCCTCCCACCGGGCGCTCCAGCACGTCCCGTATCTAGGCGACGAGCTGGAGGTCGAGCTTGTTGGCGCCCGCGGTCACAAAGCCGTTCTTCGGGTCACTGCCGACACCGTCCAGGCCGCGCGAGCAGGCTGGCGCCGGTTCCTGCGCCGCTACCTCGATTCCGGCCGGGCCTACCTCCCGATCTTCCGCGGCGAACTCGGAGAGCGCAGTGGCTGAGCGGCGGCACGACAACTGCCCCGGTCGCAAGCTCGGCGCCCGCTGGCGGCGGCCCGGATGGAGTTCGCCTCGCCGGCACCGGCGCCGAGGACGACGTGGCTGCGGCTCTCGATCAAGGAGGAACCGTGGCTAGTCGGCTGGCCACCCCCCAGGCCACCCGTGCGGCCACCTGCGCGGCCACCCGTCGGGCCGCTTCGGCCCTCGCCGCGAGCGGCCGAATCCCGCGGCCCGGCGCCGATCGCGGCCCGCGCGTTTTGCCGACATTCCTCCGTCACCCAAAGGTCGGTGCGTGATGGGTGGCAATCGATCCGACCCCCGTCCGATGCTGGCGATCTTCGCCGCTGCGGTGCTTCTCGCCCTCTGGCGGCTCATATCGAGCATCGACCCAGGTCAGCTCCTCGCCTCGATCCTCTCGCTCGCGCCCTTCGCTCTCGGCGCCCTCGCTATCGCCGCCGCGCTGGCTACGCATCGCCGTCTCGCGACCCGCCGCACGCTCCGATCGCGCCGTGCCGTCGCGATCGTGCCCGCGGACTCGTTCGACGCCGAGCCCGACGCCGTGCTTCGCTTCGCCGCCCAGCTCGCGGACACGGAGCGCAGGGTCGCGGGCTGGGTCGACCGCCGCGCCTCGGCGATCCGCATCCGGCTCGCCGCCGACGCCGAGCGGCGACTGGTCTACGTGCTGGAGGCCCCCGAGCGGGCAGGCGAGGCGATCCGCACGGCCCTCGCCAGCTTCGAAGGCGTGCAGGAGCGCCCCGCCGAGGAAGTGCTGAAGGCGGACGAGGCGCCAGAGGGAGACGAGGCGCCAGAGGAGACCGCCAAGACCGACGATGGCAAGCGCTCGGTGCTGCGCACCGAGCTGGTGCTGGCCCGCCCGAGCGTCGAGCCGCTGGCGCGTCTCTCCCCGAAGCCCGATCCGTTGCAGCCCTTCGCCGCGGCGGTTGGACGACTTCGCCGCGGTGAGGACGCGGGTGTCTGCGTCGACCTTCTGCCGGCGAGCGGCCTTCGCGCCGCCCGCCTGCGGCGGCGGCTGCGGCGGGAGGCCCGCCGCATCCACGGCGAGCGCCGCGACTGGCCGGCGCTCCTGAACGGCGAGGAGCGTCGTCGCACCAGGCCCGACCCACAGGAGCAAGTAGAGCGCCGGGGCGCGGTGCAGGCGGTCGACGCGAAGCTGCGCGAGTCCGGCGAGCTGTTCGAGGCGCAGATCCTCCTGCGCGGCGAGGCGCCGACCAGGGGCCGGGCAGAAGCGGCGATGTCGGGCCTGCTCGCCGCCTTCCGCCCACTGGCCGAGCGCAACTACCTGAAGGCCTCCGGGGTGCCGATCCCCGGCGTCGCCTTCCTTGGCTCCGATGTGCCGTTGCGGCGAGGGAGCTTCGATCGCCGCTTCGCCTCCGGCTTCTTCCGGCCGGCACGAAAGACGATCCTGACTGCGCGCGAGCTGTCCGGCTTCCTGAAGCCGCCGACTGTCCACTGCGGCGAGCGCAGCGTCCTGCGCTCGGGAGCCTTGCTCTCGCCGCCTCCGGATCTACCGGAGTTCGCGAAAGGCAACGCGAGCATGATCCCGCTCGGCAAGGTCGCCACCGAGTCCGGCGAGCAGATCGTCGGCGTCCAGACCGCCGACACCTTCTTCACCTACATCGCGGGCCGCTCGCGCTACGGCAAGACCGAGGCAGCGATTGCCCAGTTCGCCCACCTCGTCAGAGCAGGGCACGGTGGCCTCTTCCTCGACCCCCACGGCGACGGCCTCGAGCGGATCGAGCCCTACCTGGCCGAGGCCGCCGAGCGGGTGGTTCGGATCGACCTCGGCCCGGGCGCAGCCTCCGAGCAGCCCGGCTGGAACCTCTTCGAGTTCGGAGGCAGCGCGGCAGAGAGCGAGGCAAAGGTTGAGGCGGTTGTTGATGCCTTCGCCTCGGCGCTCGAGTGGGGCGAGCGCTCTACGCGTGCAATCAACCTGACCAGCCAGGCCGCCGCCGCGCTGGCGGCGATCGCCGGGCGTCTGGACTCCGAGCTGGCGCCGACGATCTTCCAGATCCCGACGCTGCTCTCGGATGCCAAGTGGCGCGAAGCAGTGATCCCATTCCTGCCACGCGCCGACCAGCGCTTCTGGGATGACCGTTTCCCGCTCCTGGCCCCCGAGGCGATCACCCCGGTCACGAACATGGTCGACCGCCTGCGTCGGGTCGAGAGGGTCAGGGCGCTCCTCGGTCAGAGCAAGAGCACCTACCGGGTCCGCGAGGCGATGGACGGGGGCAAGATCGTCCTCGCTTGCCCGGGCGCCGGCGGCACCCGCGACCGGCTGATCGCCAACCTGCTGCTTTTCGACCTGCTGCACGCCGCCCGTGGCCGTGCCAACCTGGCGCCCGAGCGGCGCAAGCCGTTCTGGGTCTTCCTCGACGAGGTGCAGAGCTATGACGGCGCCGCCTCGGGCAACCTCGCCGCGCTTCTGGAGCAGAGCGCCAAGTTCGGCCTGCGGGCGGTGCTGCTGAACCAGAACCCCGAGCGCTTGAGCCCGGCGACCCTGAACGCGCTGACGACCAACCGCTCGCACCTCCTCGCCTCGACGCTCAACTCCCACGCCGCCTCCCTCATCGCCAAGGAGTGGGGCAAGCGGGTGAGCCCCGAGGCGCTGACCGGGCTGGAGCGCTTCCGCTTCATCACCCAGGTCACCTACAAAGGCAGGCTCAGCGCGCCCTTCGCGCTGGGCGGGGTCCGGGTCGAGGAAGTCCTCGAGGACCCGGCCGAGACGTCCGCCTCCAAGGGGCTACCCGACGTGAGCGGGGGCGGCCGATCGGTGGCCGAGGTGACCCGGCATCTGGAGACGCTCGATGACCGCATCCAGGCCGAGCTGGGACGCCAGCACGGCAACGGAGGGGCGGAGGCGCAGTCGGCTGGCGGGCCGGAACCGCCGCCACACGGGCAGGAAGAGGTCGAAGGCGATGGGTGAGCGAGGGGCCGCCCGGTCACTGCCGGCGAAGGGGAACGAGATCCTCACCTCGCTCGCCGCCCACCGCGTGCTTTCGACGCCGCAGGTCTACGCGATCCACTCGCACGACGTCGAGCGGCGCTGGGTCCAGAAGCTCCTCGGCAGGCTGCGGGCGGCTGGGCTCGCCGACTACGTCCTCTCCGCGCACGGCCGCCGCCGTCTGTGGTTCGCGACCGAGCGCGGCACCGAGCTGGCGCGCGAGGCGGGCGCCGTGGAGGGCAGGCCGCCACTCGCCGCCAAGCTCGCCTCCGGCCCCCTGGCGGCCCACGCGCTCGCCGTCAACGATGCGGCGATCTGCTTCCTGCGCGCCGCGTCAGAGCGCGGCGACGACTTCGGCCCGCTGGCCTGGCGCCACGAGGTCTTCCACCCGATCTCGCGCGGGCGGGGCAGGCGCCGGCGCTCGCTGGTCGCCGACGCTGTCTTCACCTACCTGCGACAAGAGGACGAGGGATTCGCGATCGACCAGCGCTTCCTCGAGCTTGACCGCGCGACGCTCTCGGTTGACCGCCTCGCCCGTGAGCTGACCCGCTATGCGGAGCTTTACCGAGTGAGGGAGGCAAAAGCGAGTGAGCCGCTGTGGCGGGCGAGCTATCCGGTCTTCCCAAGGGTCCATTGCGTCCTTGACGGCGCTCCTCGCCGGGCGCTCTTGCGCCGCCGCTCATCCGTCAGCTTGCTGTTGGCGAGCGACCCGCTGCTCTTTCGCACTCCCGAGGTGGCGATTTCGGTCTGTCTGCTGGAGGATCTGCGGCGCAAGGGGCCTTTCGCGCCGATCTTCCGCGAGGTGCGCGATCCGAGCCGGCCCGTCGATTGGCTCGGCAGATCTACCGAGCGAGAGGAATCGTCAAGGTGAGCCGGCCGGCGAAAGGGGGTCGGGCGCCGCGCCGGCGCGGTAGCTGTTCGGGGGCTTCCAAGGTCGATGTGAGGCTCCTTGAAGGCGACTGCCTGGAGGTGCTGGGCACGCTGGAGGCCGAGAGCGTCGATGCGATCATCACCGACCCGCCCTACGGGATCGACTTCCAGCAAGAGCGCTGGGATGGCTCAGCGATCCGCGAGGCGGCGGCCCGCGCCGGTCAGGACCGGCTCACGCCGAACGAGGCGTTCGAGGCGTGGTCTCGCATCTGGGCGGAGGAGTGCCGGCGGGTATTGAAGCCCGGCGGGTTCCTCGCCGCCTTCGGCTCGCCGCGCACCTTCCATCGGCTCGCCTGCGGCATCGAGGACGGCGGCCTGGAGATCCGCGACACGCTGATGTGGCTCTACGCGGAGGGGATGTCGAAGTCGCGGCGCTATCCGGGCGGCCGGGCGACGACGCTGAAGCCCGCCTTCGAGCCGATTGTGCTCGCCCGCCGAGAGCTTGCCGGGACGACCGAGCAGACGATCGAGCGCTACGGAACCGGCGCCCTCATGGTCGAGAGCTGCCGGGTCGAAGGCCGCCACCCGGCGAACGTCCTCCTCGGTCACGATCCCGATTGCGAGGAGGGCTGCGCGCCGGACTGCGCTGTCGCCGCCGCCGATGCTTGCGTCGGCGAAGGCCGCTCGCGACTGGCGCCGAGCCGGTTCCTCTACTGCCCGAAGGCGAGCCGAGCCGAGCGCGACGCCGGCTGCGAGCGGCTACCGCGCCGCGCCCTGGATCTCTTCCCGAACGCCGGGACCAGTGGCGATGCCCGCAACTTCCACCCGACCGTGAAGCCGCTGGCGCTGATGCGCTGGCTCGTGCGGCTGTTGTGTCCGCCCGGCGGCGTGGTGCTCGATCCGACTACCGGCTCGGGCTCGACCGGGGCGGCGGCGGTGCTGGAGGGCCGGCGCTTCGTCGGCATCGAGCTTGAACCGGCCTATATAGAGATTGCCGCCGCCCGCATCGCCCACCACTCGCCTAACGACAACCGCAAGCCGAAGGTGTGCCGCAGCGGCCCTTTAGGGAGACGGCGGTGAGCGAGGAGGCACGAGCGGGCGAACTTCGCCTCGATCCCGAATCGATCGAGGCGCTGGCGTGCCGCCTCGCCGAGCTGTTGTCGCCAGGCGAGCCGGCACAACCGCGCGCGCAGCTCATCACCGCCGAGGAAGTCGCGCGGTGGTGGGGCATCAGCCGCCGCTGGGTTTATGACCACGCCGATGAGCTTGGTGCCCACCGGCTCGGCGGTGGCCGGCGGCCGCGCCTTCGCTTCGATCCGGATGAGGTGGCCGAGCGTCTCGGCGAGCCGGGCGCGCGGGGCCGGGCCGGTGCCGATGAGCGGGGATCGGCGCCGATGCGCAGCGATTGCGGAACCGACTCGCTTTCCGCGCGCAGGAGAGCTATGGTCGGTCGGCAAGCCAAAAAACGGCCGGGGCGGCGCGCTAACGCCCCCCGACCCGGCGCCGGTGTAGGCGGCGCAATGCAGAGGCTACTTCCCCGAAGTCCTCACGTTGCACCTGCTTGCCCGGCTGCCGGGAAGCCAGGAGGCAACGATGAGCGGTAGGGCTCGACGGCACATAGCGGTACGGCATCGAGGAGGCGACCGGAGCTACTCGCTGCGTTTCTCCGCCGGGGGTAGGCGCCACTACGCGGCGCTTGGCAGCGAGAGCGACGGCTGGAATCCGCACCTCGCGGAGCGAGCGCTTCTGGTCCTCGGCTGCGGCTTTCAGGTAGGCAAGCTCAGCCAGGCCAACGGCCGCCACGACCAAAGGCCGAGAGGCTGACGATGGCGGCCCGAAAGCTAGGCGAGGTCAAGGTCCGCAACTGGAAGGCCGGGCGCGGCTTTGCGCTTCGCTTCCGCGCCTACGGCGAGCGGCAGTACCTGACGCTCGGCTACGAGCACGAGGGCTGGACCTGGGACAAAGCCGAAGAGGAGCTGCAGAACATCCTCGCCGATGTTCGGCGCGGCCTCTGGGTACCGCCCGCGAAGAAGAAGCCGCGGGGGGCGAGCGATAAGGGCCAGCCCGATCAGGTGCCCACCTTCGGCCCGTTCGCCACCGGCCTGACCGAGGCGCGCGAAGGTCAGATCGCCGAGAAGACGACCAAACACGAAAAGTGGGCGCTGGGGCACCTCGTCCCGTTTTTCGGCGATTGGGTAATCAACGAGATCGACGTCGAGGGAATTGACGATTACCGCGCCTTCAAGGTGAAGGAGTCCGAGGCCCGCGCGCGGGCCATCGAGCGGGGCAAGCCGAAGCGAAACGAGTACCGGCAGATCCTCCGGCCACTGTCTGCCGGGTCGATCAACCGGACCATTGACCACCTGCAATGGGTGCTCTCGATCGCCATCGAATACAAGCGCTTCGGCATCAAGGAGAACGCTGCCGAAGGCAAGCGGCGACGGCTCAGCGAGACCCGCCCGGCGCCCGTCTATATCGACAGCGCAACGCAGATCGAAGCACTGCTCGAGGCGGCGGCGGAGCTTGACCACGACCCCCACTACGAACTCGCCGAACGCGAGGCGATCGTCGCCACCTTCCTTTTCGCCGGTCCGCGCGCGCACGAGCTTTGCAATTTGCTTTGGCGCGACATCGACCTGGCCGGCTCGCGGATCTTCGTCGGCCGCTCGAAGACGGCCGCCGGGCTGCGCGAGATCGAGATCCAGCCGATCCTCCGCGACATTCTCGCCGCCTACAAGGCGGTCGCCTATCGCGGCAACCCCGACGCCTTCGTCTTCCCGACCCTCACCGGCGCTGCCCGCACTCCCGACAACCTGCGCGACCGGGTTCTCGCGGCCCTGTTCGAGCGTGCGGACGAATTGCTCGCCCGCCGCGGCCTGGTGCCGCTGCCGAAGGGCCTCACCACCCACAAGCTGCGCCACGCCTTCGCCTCGGTCCTGATCGCGCTCGGGGAGGACCCGGTTTCGGTGATGCGCCAGATCGGCCACACCGACCCGGAGTTCACCCTCCGCGTCTACACGCACATGATGAGCCGCGACAAGGCCGAGCGCGAGCGGCTGCGAGGGCTGGTGCGCGGAGAGCGAGTGATCGCGCGCTCGGCGCCTCCGCCCAAGCCGGTCGACCTCGCCGAGTACGAGGCGCCGATCATCGCGGCGCTGGCCGAGCGCGGCGGCCGCGCGCCACGACGGGAGATCATCGCCGCCGTCGCCGATGCAATGGCCGACCGCCACGGCGCGGCCGACCTTGAGCTACTGCCGAGCGGCGTCGTGCGCTGGCGGCCGCGCCTCAACAAGGCCCGGACGCGGCTGGTCAAACGCGGCTGGCTTTCGGCCACGACCTGGCGCGGTAACTGGGAGCTGACCGAGCGGGGCTGGGACAAGGCACGCCGCGACGGGATGCCACGCGAGTCTTCTCGGGCAGCTGCCGAATTTGAGGCCGGCGAGACTGAGCTGGCGGTGGCGGCATGATCCTCGTCGACCTCGCCATCCTCGCGCTCGCCCTCCTCATCGTGTGGATTCTCGGCGGCCTGCTGTTGCGCATCGGCGGCCTCGTCTTGGCGCTAGGCGGCGCCGGCGTGGTCGCGCTCTCGGGGAATGCGAATGGCCTCCTCGTCTTCGCCATCGGCGGCGCGCTTTGGCTTGCCGGCCATTGGCTCTTCGCGCTGCGCCACGGCGAGTACAAGAGCCCGCTCGCCGACCTCCTCTTCTACCGCTGCGCATCGGCATGGCTGGACCCAATCCGAGACGGGAGGACGATATGACCACTGCACCAGTCGACTCCGATCAGGCTCGCGAGCTTCTAATTCGGGCGCTCAATCACGACGCCGTCGCAGACGCCGTGACCGAGCTTCTCTTCGAACACGTTGTCGGCGGTCGCTATGAGCGCTCCGATGTCGCCGGGCTCCTGCGACTCAGAATCCAAGACCCGATTCATGCGGCTACCGGAGAGGATTGGGAGGCGCTCGCCGACGCATACGCCGACAGCGACGGCGACCTCGATCCCGTCGCGCTGGGCGAAACCGGCGCTGGCCGAGTGCATGAGTTCGACGGCACCCGTTTCGAGGTTGGCCTTCTGCGCGAATTCCTCGCCACGCTCCTCGCGGACCCGGCGAGCGCCGAGCGGATTGCCGACGCGATCGCCGAGGCTGGCGGCCACGCAGCGCCGCCTCCGGTGATCGCCAGGGAGCTGCGCTCGGCGGCCGCTCGCGTCCTTCTTGCCCCAAGCGAGGAAGACTGGGGCGCGGTCGCGGACCAGTTGATCGCCCAGGCCCGGGAAATCGACGCAGAGGGAAGGCTCGGCTTCTATGACCTGGGGCGCCAGCGCTACGCGGCGGCGAACCCGATCCGCGAGGCGGGCGAGTTTCAGATCGGTGACTACGGCCGGGACGGCTCACCCGGAGGAGGCGGTGAATTCGAGGTCACGCTGATCGAGCTCGGGAACGGCGGCCGATGGGGGCTCCATCCCCACCTGGAGGTCTTCGGCGACGGCAGGGCGGCGTTGCGCGATGCAATCGAGACCGGCATCCTCGACGTTCTCGGCCCTGTGGCCTGCCCCGACGAGTTCGCCCGGCGGCTGATCGCGATCGGAATCGTTGACCGCTCCGACGCGCCGCTGAGCGGCGCTGAAGCGGCGGCCGCCGGAGCGCGCTGATGCGCCGCAAAAAACGCCGGAGACTGCCGAACGGCGAAGAGTTCCTGGTGGACCGCGAAGAGCGGTGGGCAAGGAGGTTCAGCGTCGCTGCCACGCTCGTTTGCACGCTGATCTCACGGTCTGCCCTCTGGGGGTTTCTGGCGGGATTGGGTGTCTATTTCGGCATCGAGGCCATGACCTTCATTTGGGAGGAGGTCGAAATCTTCCGGGGCAACAATCCTTACGCCGACCGCCGGGCCGAATCGGAACTCATCATCCGCGAGGAACGGCTGCGAAGGGAACGCCAGGAAGAGAAACGGCGGCGGCTGACGATCCGAGATCGGTGTAGGCAACTCATTGCGCTTGTGCGGCGGCGAGGTGGGCAGGGGGACGATCAAGACGAGCAGGAGCCGAGCGATGAGCCGTGAGGTCGTCGTCTACGTTCCCGCCGCCGGCCACCGGGCCACCGCCGGCATCGCTCGCGGATCCGCGATCGTCGGTCTTCCCGACGCGAGGCGAGAGGACTTGCGCATCTACTACGAGGGCGCGGTCTACGGGCAGAGCGAAATGCGGACGCTCGCCGATCGAGCCGTCTATGCCTGCGGCCGAATGGTGGACGGCTACCCGACCGCCGCCGCGATGTCGGTCCCGCGCGAGGCGCTGGTCGCGGTCGGGACCTTCGATCCCACCACGAGCGAGATCGTTCTCACTGGCGCTCAGTCGGCGGCCGTCGTTGCCGAGTGGCTCGAAACGCCCCGGCTCGATCCTTCTGAACTCCACCCCGGACTAGAGCACCCGCTAACCGTGAAAAAGCTCGCGGAGCCCGAGATCAATGTCGTCGTGAACGGCGGCCTCGCTGTCGCGCTGATTCACCGCAGTGGCCTACGCCGCGAGGAAAGCGAATGGGTCAGCCCTGACGGGCGCCGCACTTCCGCGATCGCGGAGGCTGTGCTGTGGGCGCTCCTGCGAATTGCAGCGGGGGCGGGGTGAGTTCGCAGGTGGATCTGGCCGAAAGAGCGACTACATCGCCTTCACTGTCCGGAGCGGACTTGGGTAGGCCGGTGTCGTTAAATAGTTGTTACGAGATAAACGACGTATTACTTAGGCCGCTCTGCCTATTTTCGGTGAGTGTCATTAGTCTTTTGCCGCCATGTGGCAGAGCGAGGGTGGCAGAGGGGAGTGGTGCTCGCCGACCAATCGGCAAAAGAGGACGGCTTGGCGCGGCGTTCTTTCGTCGATGATTCGAGGCGGGGCATCTGAAGGGCGCGTGGCCCGCACGGGCCTGCTCATTGCATTTCTCGTGGTTCTCGCGGGAGCGGTAGTCGCTGGAACCACGGCAGCAACTTTTGGCGCAACGGGGTTTGCATCTAGATCCTCGGCCTCGGGCGTTGAAGGTCAGATCAAGAAGTGCAAACGGAAATTTTCTGGGAAGAGCAAGAAGCAGCGCAAAGCCAAGCAGCGCTGCATCGCAAAGGCAAAAGGGGCGTCGAAAGAAAAGGCCGGTGAAGGAGCTAAGGATCCGGGCGGCTCCGTTCCGAGCTCTCCTTCGCCGGGTGTCCCTGGATCTGGGCAAAGCCCTACTCCTCCAGCTCCAACGCCCCCTGACACGCTGATTGATAGCGGGCCCTCGGGGCCGGGGCATCAAGTTGACGCCAGCTTTGCTTTTCACTCCAGTCCGTCGGGGGCTAACTTTCAATGCAGCTTTAGCGGCTCTGCGTGGTCCTCTTGTACGAGTCCTGCTCAATTCAATTCGCTCGCGGACGGTTCTTACGGGTTCCAGGTGAGGGCGCTTGCAGGGGAACTTGTCGACCCGACCCCGGCCCAGGCGAGCTGGACGGTCGACACGGCACCACCGCAGACGACGATTGGCAGCAGCCCGACGAGTCCCACCAATAATCCGCAGGCCAGCATCTCTTTCTCAAGCAGCGAGCCCGGCAGTACCTTCGAATGCAACCTCGACGCCGCCGGCTGGCAGGCCTGCACGAGTCCCAAGGCCTACAACTCGCTCATCGATGGCTCTCATGGCGTTGAAGTCCGAGCCAAGGATGCCGCCGGCAACACCGACCCGACGCCCGCCCCGGCGGGTTGGACGGTCGACACGGCGCCACCGCAGACGACTATCAGCAGTAGCCCTACGAGTCCCACGAACAGCCCACAGGCCAGTGTCTCTTTTTCGTCCAGCGAGCCCGGTAGCTCCCTGGAATGCAATCTCGATGCCGCCGGCTGGCAGCCCTGCACGAGTCCGAAAACCTACGACTCTCTAGCGGACGGATCACATGCAGTTGAAGTGCGGTCTAAAGACCTAGCCGGAAACGTCGACCCAACCCCGGCTCAGGCGAGCTGGACGGTCGACACGACGCCGCCGCAGACGACGATCGGCAGTAGCCCTGCGAGTCCCACCAACAATCCCCAAGTCAGCGTCTCTTTCTCAAGCAGCGAGTCCGGCAGCACCTTCGAATGCAACCTCGATGTCGGCGGCTGGCAGGCTTGCGCGAGCCCCAAGACCTACAACTCGCTTACCGATGGCCCTCACAGCATTGAAGTCCGAGCCAAGGATGCCGCCGGCAACACCGATCCGACGCCGGCTCAGGCGAGCTGGACGGTCGACACGGCGCCACCGCAGACGACGAAAAGCAGTGGTCCTGAAGGGAGTATTCCGACGGGCCCGATCAGCTTCCAATTCTCGAGCGGGGACTCGAGCGCCAGCTTCCTTTGCAGCTTGGATGGAGCAAGTGCGAACCCGTGTACTTCTCCATACCAACTCAGTGATCCCGACCCCGGCCCGCACACGCTGGTCGTCAAGGCGGTTGATATCGCTGGCAACGTCGATCCTGTCGGCACGACCTACTCGTGGGATTCAGTCAGCCCGGAGCTCTCTTTGTGCGGAGAGATCTCCCACGATCAAAAGATCGGACCGAAGTTCGCCAATCACTATGTCGTGACGTGCGATGTATTCATCGACGAAGGATCGACGCTTGAAGTCGAAGCGGGCGCGATAGTCAAGCTTCAGCAAGGGAGAAACATTGCGGTCCAGGGCACCCTCGAAGCCAACGGCACCGGCGCCAGCCCGGTCACCTTCACCTCCTGGCGCGACGACACGATCGGCGGCGACACCAACGGCGACGGCAACGCCACCGCGCCGGTGGCCGGCGACTGGGGCGGCATCTACACCAACCCTGCCGGCAACGGCAACCCCAACCCGACGCTCGACCTCGACCACACGAAGATCGTCTACGCCTCCACGGCGGTCAATGCCAACTCCGCCACCACCTCGGTCACCAACAGCACGATCGAAAAGGTGACCGGCGACGGCATCGACGTCAACTCCCCGGTCGGCGTCCCGACGGTCTCGGGCAACACGATCAGCAAAGCCGCCAACAATGCGATCAGCATCAACAGCGCCTCCCTCGACATGGGCGCCCTGGACGGCAACTCGGGATCGGGCAACGGCCTCAACGGGGTTCTGCTCGGCTCCGACACCGTCACCGTCAGCTCCTCGCTGCCGTGGTCGGGCAACCTGCTGCCGGTCCTCAACGGCGGCTGCAGCTCGCTGAGCATCCCGCCCGGGGTCAAGCTGACCCTCGGCGCCGGGGCGATCGTCAAGGCCCGGGTCAACTGCGGCAGCGAAATCATCGTCCAGGGCACCCTCGAAGCCAACGGCACCGGCGCCAGCCCGGTCACCTTCACCTCCTGGCGCGACGACACGATCGGCGGCGACACCAACGGCGACGGCAACGCCACCGCGCCGGTGGCCGGCGACTGGGGCGGCATCTCCGTCAGTGGAGGGGGTGAAGGGATCCTAAGCGGGACGTCAATTCGGTATGCAAATACGGCCCTTCAAGTTGACGAAGCAAGCTGGGCCGAAATCCATGGATCAATACTGCACAGTGAATTCGGAGTCAACGCTAATACGTCGGTGGATGCATCGCATGTCGACTGGGGCACCCCATCTGGTCCCTCGCCGCTTGGGACTGGACCAGCGGTGAGTCCTAGCGTTTTGGTTATTCCATGGGTCGGTTATGTGCCACCGCCGATACCGCCAGATGATTCACCCACCACTTCGCAACCCGACCAGTCTGAGTGCAGGGACATACTATTTATCGGCTTGAGGGGATCGGGTGAGTCGCCGCAGAATTCGTCTTACAGCACCGATGAGCTAGAGAACATGGGAGAGCGGATTCCTATCGTCGCCCAGGGCTTTGAAGACTATTTCAACGACCATGTACCTAATGGAACTCCTTTCTCGCGGATTCGCTTCATTGGTATTCGCTACCCAGCTGCCCCCGCAGACAACATTAATAACTATCGGTCAGGCTACTTCTTCGACTCGATGTATGACGGGGCTAGGGCACTCGCAGATACCATCATCCGTGAGCATCAACGCTGTGGATCGACCGGTGAGAAAATCGTGGTATCCGGTTATTCCCAAGGTGCGCTGGCGATTCACATGGCATTGCGCAGCGGTACCGGATCCGCGCAGTATGTTGATGCCATCGCCCTAGTCGCAGACCCCGCACGGTACCGAGATGGAGAGGAGGAAATGTTTGGTGGCGCCGCAACGCATGCGCATGGAATTTTCTCGATTCTCATGGACACGTCCTATGTTTGGGCGCCGTCGGTAGCGGCAAAGACCGTCCACTTGTGCCATGACCGTGACCCTGTGTGTGCATGGGGACGAGGAGTCGTATTCTCGGGATTTGACCCTCACGCAAACTACGGTTTCGATGAGTTGGAGACTCTGGGGAAGCTTGCTGCCGCAAAGATCTGGCCATAAATTTTGGTTAACGTGGACCAAACGAGCCACCCGAGGTAAAGCTGAACTGCCCCCTTGCGGGCGCGGTGGATCGAGGTTAGTCAAGGGGTTCAGGTTCGCCTCGCCCGCAGATTGTGCGATTAGATAGGCATCTAAATCGGATCTGAGCCCCGGAGAAAGGCGGGTTGCGGACTCCGCGTTAGGGAGGAGAAGCAGATGGCAGGATTCGCTCGCGCGCTACTCAAGTGCTGTGCCCTCTTTGCGCTGGCCTGCGCCTGGGGCGCGGCTGGCGCGGTTGCCCAGGAAACTCAGCCCGCGGTCCACTTCGACTCGGACAAGCCAGTCAGGCTCGCTCCGGGCAGTGTCGCTTCTGTGACGGTCTTCAACGACCGCGGGGTGGCGTTCCAGATCGAGGCGAGCGCTTCGCTCGATCCTCCGGGGGCTGGGGGCGGCGAGGCAGTCGGGATTCCGGTCGCTGTCGAAGTCGGTGGCGAGTTCGAGCCGCTGTCGGAGAAAACGGCGATCCTCCCGGCGGGGCGGCTGCGGCTACGGCTCAGGCCGCCGGCGAAGCTTGCCGCCGGCCGGTCGGGATGGTTGACGCTGGTCGCCACCGCGGGCTCAAGGACGGTCGTCGCGCGCCGCCAGCTCGTGGTCCCGGTCCCCACCCCCGAGGTGGATAGCTGGAAGATCACCTCGGTTAAGGGGATACCGACATTCAAGGGCGGCGGCAAGCTCGATCCGCCCATTCCCCTGTCCTCGGCCGGCGGCTGCGCGGCGCTGGGGAATCCGAGCACGGTTCTCGTCAGCGGCGACGAGACGGTCTCGATCAACTCGAGGTGCGAGGGCGGCTCGCTACTGCTTGAGGCCGGGAGCTTCGGCCCCGGGACCTACAAAGGCAAGCTCGAGGTGGGCACGGCCAGCATCGAGCTGGAAATTCGCCGCACCGTATCGATCTGGTGGCCGGTCATCTTCATCCTCCTTGGGATCCTGGCGGCAATCGCCACCCAGGGGCGGATCGACCAGCGCTGGTGGTGGCAGCAGAAGCGCTGGTTGGGGAAGCTGGCGAAGCAGGCCGCGAAGGCGGACGCCCGGTACCTCGCCACGGCGATCGAGATGCCGTGGGAGGCGTACGAGCTGGAGCCGGCGGTCGCGGTGGAGGCCGAAAGCCTGCGGCGGCGGCTGGACGAGATCGCGACGCGGCGGCCGCGACTGTTGCGCAAGCTGCCGTGGCCGAAGGACTTCATGGCGGCCGAGCGCGAGAAGATCAGGGTGCGGATCGCCGAGCTTGCCGAGCTGATCGAGAAGTGGCCGGCAATGCCGGGCGCCTTCGCCGCCGCGCACGCCCGCGTCCAGGAGCAGCCCTACTACGTGACCCGCGCCCCGCTTCTCGTCGAGCGAGCCTTGCTGATAGTCGCCGCCGACGACCTGCCGGTCGACGCGGCCGAGCTTGGCCGGCGCTGCAGCGAGGCGGTCGCGCTGCTCGACGCGCTCGACGTCGTCGACGACCTCGAGCGGCTCGCCTCCCACCTGACAGCGCGGGGGACAGGCGACGGGATAGAGGAGCCCGAGGATCGCGCCCTCCTCGTCCGCGCCCGCCAGTACGAGCGGCAGGCGAGCGCCACCCTCGCCGGGCTGGCGGACAGCACCAAGGTCCCGGGCGCGGTCGGGCCGGTAATCGAACGCGGAGCGATGCTGGCCTCCCGGCTGCCGGAGCCGACCGGGCGCGTCAGGCGGGAGGGAATGCAACCCCAGGCTGCGGCTGCCGCGGCGTCCGATCTGGTGGCGTTGCCGCTGGCGCTGGCACGGCGCACGACCCGGTTGCTGAGCGGCGCGACGTATCCGGTCGGTGAATCCGCAGTGATCCTGGTGACGCTCGCGGTGGGCGTGCTGAGCGGCCTAGCAGTTCTCTATACGGGCAAGGCGTGGGGAGGCTCGTGGACCGACTATGCCGCGGCGTTCGTCTGGGGCTACGCGGCCTCGACGGTGGTCGACCCGATTGTCGCGACCGTCCGCCAGCTCGGCGCCCGGCCGGGCGACCCGCCTGAGCAGAAGGCGGCGACGTGAGCGCTCACGTAAGCCAGTGGCGGCGGGTGCTCGCCGCGATCGCGATGGCAGGCGTCGTCTCCATCGCCCTGTTTCGCTCCGCCGTGAACGGGCTGCGAGGCCGGCTCCGCCAAGAAGCCCGAAGCCACGCCCGCGGAGAGCTGATCGTCATCCACCCCGCGACGATGGGAAGGGGCGGTGGGCAGGCGGATGCGATCGCAGCGATGTTCAAGACGGTCGAAGGCGCGATGGCGCGCTGGGAGTTGAAAGTCACAGACGAGCGCGCGATCAAGCGCAAGGGCCGGGGCCTCAGCCGCACCTACGTGCGGCTCCTCATCGCGCAGGGAGCGGAGGATGACGCGATATGGGCGCTCGACGTGGCGGCTTGGAAATACGGCCTCCCGCGCGGGCGGTACGGCGTTCTCGCCGTTACTTCGCCGACGATCGCATCCGCCCGCCCGCCCGACCCTCCGGGCGAAATCAAATTCACCCAGGCCTACGAAGAGGCCAAGAGGCGCATCGGCGTCGACGACGCCAGCGCCGAGGGTGTAAAGATCCTGATCGTCGACCTTGATCGGCCTGACGAGCAGTATCTGCCTGCTGATGCCGACGTCACGATCCTCGATCCATCTTCTTTGTCGATAACGCACGGTCACGCCACGCTCGTCACCGCGATCGTCGCCGACATCGCCACTGGCGCGGAAATCACGACCCTGTCGGTCGGCGATGCATACTCCCCCGACGGGTTCTGGGCGTTCCTTGATGTCTTGATCTCCGAGCAGGATGCCGACCTGATCGTCGCCAGTCTGGCGGCTCCGGGGGGCGGAAGGTCGAAGGACGGTCGCGGTCGGGACAACGTCTTCGACTCTCTATTCCGCTCGCGGGTCTCCTACGCCGACCAACCGCCCGCCATCTTCCCGACCGGGAATTACGACCCGCGGGAACCGGCAGAACGAATCGACACGATCGCGATCCCAGCCCGCTTCGAGACCGTCGTTGCGATCGGCGCCTGCAGCGAGAGCGGCGCGCGCTCGGCGGGCAGCCGCTACGGGGTCAAGGCGGGCGACGATCCCCACGCTTGGTGGATGGCTCCGGGTGGCTCGTTCGACGGCCTCTCGGATCCAGTTCCCTTCGTTCGCATGGGTAATAGGCCGCAGGCCGGAACGTCGGTCGCCAACGCGATCGCGGCCGGTCTCATGGCCTGCGCGATGGGTTCGTTCCGCGACCGGCAGCCGCCGCCCGATTCGGAGTTTGACGCCGCCGTCAAGCTGGTGAGGAGTCGGTTGCTGGCGCGTCCGGTCGCCGATCGCTCGCTTGCGCTTCTCGCCGGTCTGGCGGACGTCCACAGTGGCCGCTCGCTCTCCCTGGCGAAGCTGATCGCCGAGCTCGAGTTGTTGTCCTACCCGCACGGGATCGACGGCTACAACCCGCGTGAACACGGGCGCGGCATGCTGCACCTCGATCCGCCCAGGTAGCCAGCGAAGCCGCCGGTCCCGGCCCGCGGTTGTTGGCCGGCCTGGTATTGGCTAGGTTCGAGAACGGAAAAATTCTGAGCGGAGCGAATTGAGCTCGGGCCGTCGACCAATTTGCCGCCCCGACGGGACATCGAACCGACCCCTCACGCTTTGGGCACTTCTGTGCCGAAGTTCCCAAATCGCTGCATATCGGCGCATATCCGCGCGTATTGCTGATCGCGGCCGTCTGCCATGCCGCTGCGAAACCCCTGCAAGTGGTGGTATTCAATACCCGCTGGTCTCGGAGATGGGACTAATTGCCATGCAGAAGGTCGAGGGTTCGAATCCCTTCAGCCGCTTTTCGCGAAAGCCCGCTCTACAGCGGGCTTTCGTCGTTCAGGGGGCGCGTTCGGAAAATCAAACCACCCCCGCATATCGCCTCCATTTCAGGCACTAGTGCCTGAATGACGCCGATGCGCGGCGATTAGCGGCGATTTCGCCCGATTCTGGCTCGCTTTCGCCTGACGCCGCTACGGTCGCCGCGCCGACATAAGCAAAGTGCCCCGGCGGGGCGCAAACACCCCGGGGCCGGCACCGAAGCTGGACTTCGATGCATCAGAAACGGTACTGCCGTTGCCTCGCCGGGGCAGCATCGGGACCGGCTTCGGTGCCCCACCGAGAGGAGGGCGCCAGTGCCCGCCACCACGATCATGATCAACCGCGAGCAGCGCGACGGGCTCTACGAACTGGTTCGCAATCACCTTGGGTCAGTAAGCGATCTCTTCGACGCGTTGTCGGAAGCGACTCGGCATTAGCCAGCATGAGCTTGTTTTTCTGGACCGTGAACGACCACCCGGTTGCGACCCTCGCCCTTAGCTCTGTACAGAGCCTCATCCGCTTCCCCAAGCACCTTCTCGACCTCGCCTTTCTGATCGAGGTCCCGTACCGCAACCCCAACGCTGATCGTCACGACGGCCGACGGCTCACCCCGCGGGTGTGGAACCTCCAGCTCCTCCACCGCGCGTCGCATGCGCTCGGCCGCCGCAGCCGCCAGCTCCAGGCTCTGCCCGGGGAGCAGGACAAGCAGCTCCTCGCCTCCGTAGCGATAGACGGCGTCTCCTTTCCTGCAGGTCTGTCGCAGGGCGGCGGCAACCGAACGAAGGACCTCGTCCCCGGCGGGATGGCCACAACTATCGTTGTAAGCCTTGAAGTGATCGACATCGCAGAGGGCTACGGCATAGCCCTGGCCGTAGCGCCCGACGTTGCCCTCGGTGGTCTCGAGGTCCTCCTGCATTCGCAGTCGGTTCCCGACCCCCGTCAGCGCGTCTTGGCGCGACTGGTCGTAGAGATCTCGGTTGAGCTGCTCCAGCTCGCCCTGCTGCTCGGCGAGCTTGCGATAGAGGCTGGTAATCCTCTCGGCAGCGACAAGGCCTGCCTCCAACTCGTCCTCGTCGAGCGGCTTCGCCAGGTAATCGTCGGCCCCGGCCTCCATGCCGTGCATGATGTTCCTCTTGCCCTCCCGGGCCGTGAAGAGGATGAAATAGGCGTATGGGTGATCGGAGCTCCGAATCCTCCGGCACAGCTCGTCGCCTTCCATTCCGGGCATCATCCAGTTACTGATCACGACGTCGACGCCACCGCTTTGGAAGAGCTCCCAGGCGCGAATCCCGTCCTCGGCCGCGATGCAGTCGTGGCCGAGGCCACTCACCGCTTTCTCGAGCAGCCGCCGATAGGCAGCCGAGTCATCGACAGCGAGGACCTTCACCGCGACTTCGCCCCCTCGTTCGATCGAAGCCGAGCACGGCAGGCGGCGATCACGTCTTCCAGGCCGATTTGGTCGAGGATCACCCGGTGGCGCTCATCCGCGGGATCGAGCGTTCGCAGGGCTTGCTCGTAAGACCTGCGTGCGGCCCTCGCGTCCCCTTCCGCATCGTGAGCGCGGCCGAGCTCGAATGCGGCGAGACCAAATGACGGGTCCAGATATAGAGCCCGGCGAAGCGATGCCGCAGCCTTCGGCGCGTCTCTGCGACCAAGCTCGACCAGGCCACGGACGAAATAGGCATCAGCCAGCAGAGGGTTCTTCGCCAGTACCCCGTCGATGATCTCGATGGCTCTGTCTAGATCACCCGTGTCGGCGGCCAGCAATGCCTCTTCGACCTCGTCCTCGGCGCGTCGCCGGGGCGCCCGCTCGAGCCCGAGGGGACGCCTCAAGGGTTGCTTGACTGTTCGAGGCTTTCGGCGACGGCGCTCGACGGGGGAGTGATCTGAGCCGATGCTCTTAAGCCCTCCGGCCATGCCGGTAAGACGGTCTGCGGCTCCGAGAATCAGATAGCCCTCCGGTCGCAGCGCCGACTCGAGGGACCAGATCACCGGCTCCGCCGTCGCGAGGTCGAAGTAGATGAGGACGTTGCGGCAGGCAATCACGTCAAAGGAGACCTCGCCGGGAGGCGGCGATGGGTCGCTGATCAGGTTGTGATGACGAAAGCGGACCAGCGACTTGATGCTGTCGCGGACGCGATAGCGGCCCTTCCCCTGAGTGAAGTACCGCTGCCGAAGGTGCGAAGGCAGGTTGCGAACCGAGCGCTCCGAATAGTCCGCACCGGCAGCAGCTCGCTCCAGGGCCGCGGTGGAGATGTCGGTGGCGAGGATCCGCACCGGAGTTCCCTCCCCGCCAAGCGCCTCGCTGGCGAGGATCGCCAGGGAGTAGGCCTCCTCACCCGTCGCGCAGGCGGCCACCCATACCCTCACTACGCCCAAGCCGCCTTCCCGAGCGCCCTCCAGAAGCCGTTGCCAGTCAATCGCCTGCAGCTCGCGAAGCTCACGGAAGAAGTAGGTCTCCTGGACCGTGACCTCATTGACGAGGCGGCTGAGGAGAGCCGTGCCTTCCCCTGAATTGGAGCTCTCCGCGACGAATCGCTCCGCGTCCATGCCAGGAGCGATTCGTCCCAACGCCGCCGCCAGCGCGGGAAGCTGCGCCTCCTTGACGATTATCCCGGTCTCCCGCCGAACCAGCTCGGCAACCCTTGCCAACGCCTCGCTCATCGCGCAACGCTCTGCGCGCGCAGCGTTGTCAGCTTCGGCGCCAGCTCTTCAAGGGGGAGGACCAGGTCGACGCCCACCTCGATCGCCGCGCCGGGCATGCCGAACACCGCAGAGGACTCCTCGTCCTGGGCGATCGTCAGGCCTCCGGCCTCGCGCAACTCCAGAATGCCTTTGGCGCCGTCGCGGCCCATCCCGGTGAGGACCACGCCGACCGCCCCCTCGCCGGCTGAGGAAGCCAGGCTCTCGAAGAGCACATCGAGCGAAGGCCGGTGCGCTCCCTGGCGTGTCTTGCGGTCGAGAGAGAGTCGCATCGAGGGCTCGAGGCGCAGGTGGGCGTCATCGGGGGCGATCCAAACCCCGGCCTGCAACGGGGCTCCGTCGACGGCGAGGCGAACCGAGATCGAGGTGTTCTCGTCGAGCCACTTCGCGAGCCCCTCGCCGAAGCCGGCGGCCATGTGCTGGACGACGAGCACGGGGAGGGGAAAGTCACGGGGAAGGCCGCCGAGAACGGCCGCCAGAGCCGGCGGTCCGCCGACGGAGGCGCCTATGCCTATCGCCCGGTAGACCGTCCCCGGCTTGCGCCAGGCTCGCGGCGGGGTCGACGCACCATGCTTTTTGGCGTCCCGGCGTTTCAGTTGAAGGCTGGCGAGGCGCTTGACGCGACTGCGCAGGGCGGTTGCCCAGATGCCCTCGGGCTCGTCAAGGCATAGCTTCTCCCGCGGCAATGCCTCGAGTGCTCCCGCCGCCAGCGCCTCCGCAACGCGCTCGGAATCCTCTCCTTCGCGGCCACCGAGGATCAGGATCGGCACCGGTCTCGCGCGCATGATCTGCTCGATCGTCGATGCTGCGCCCACTCCGATGGTCTCCAGATCGAGCGCGACGAGATCCGGCTCGAGCTCGTCGAGCCTCTTCAGCAGCTCACTCGAGTCGCCGCAGACAGCGATGACATCAATGTCGGAGTCACGCTCGAGGAACCGGGCCAGGGCTCGCGCCTGGCCCGCCGAGCGCTCGCAAATGACAATCTGCCGAGCTCGCGTCGCCACCTCTATGGACCGACCAGTCGCGCGATCGTCTCGAGCAGAGCCTGCTGGTTGAAGTCTTTCTTGACGATGTAGGCGTCGGCGCCCCCCTCGGCCCCGCGCCGCTTGTCCTCCTCTCCCTGCTTGGAAGTGACGATCACCACCGGCAGCGAAGCATGCACGGGGTCCTCGCGAATCGCCTTGAGCAGTTCGAGCCCGTCCATCTCGGGCATCTGCACGTCGGTAAGGACGATGTCCACGCTGGGGTCAGCGGCAAGACGCAGCATCGCCTCTCGTCCGTGCCGCGCGGCCTCGACACGGTAACCGGCAGCCTCGAGGATGCTTCGCTGCAGCTCACGGACGCTGAACTGGTCATCGACCACGAGCACCTTCTTCGGCCCACGCTTCTTCTCGGAGGTGGCGAGGAGCGAAGAGCCCAGAGGCGGCATCTCCAGAAGCCGATTTGGGTCCAGGATCAGGGCCACGCGGCCGTCACCGAGGATGCCTGCTCCCAGGTAGCCGGCAACACTCGCCAGCATCGGCCCGAGGCTCTTGACGACCAGCTCCCGGTCGCCGAGGAGGCGATCGCAGGCGACAGCGACGGCGCGGGTCGAGGAGGTAAGGATCATCGCCGGCGGAGCCTTCGGCAAGGCTGCCGCCGTGGTGCCCACCATCTCGGCAAGATCGCCCAGGGGGATCGCCTCACCCCGGTGCTCCAAAGAGGGCCGGCCTCCCAGCGACGCGGTCTCCCCGACGCTGACAATCTCCCGAATGCTCGAAACCGGCACTCCGAAAGGCTGGCCTCCGCGTTCGCACAGCAGGACGTGGAGCAGGGCCAAGGTGATCGGCAGCAGCAGGACCACCTCCATTCCGCGCCCCGGTTCGCTGAGGACCTCGATGCTGCCCCCGAGCGCCTCGACGTGACTCTTCACCGCGTCGAGGCCGACTCCGCGGCCGGCCAGGTTGTCGACCTCGACGGCGGTGGAGAAGCCGGCCGTGGCGAGGACCTCGGCGAGGGAGCCCAACTCGTTTGCTCGTTCGAGCAGCTCAGGCGACACGCCGCGACCGTCATCGGAGACAGAGATGGCGACCATGCCACCGCGCTGCTCGGCTCGCAGCTCTACCGCTCCGCGGCGCGGCTTTCCGGCCTGCTCGCGTTGGCCTGGATCCTCGACTCCGTGTGCCACTGCGTTTCGCAGTAGGTGCGTGATCGGATCCGCGATCCCCTCGAGAATCACCCGATCGAGCTGCGTCTCGGCGCCGCTGATCGCCAGCTCCACCTCCTTGCCCTCTGCCACCGCGAGGTCACGAACGGCACGCGGGAAGGGCGCCGTGATCGAGCTGAGCGGCAGGGTGCGCATCTCGACTACCGAGTCCTGTAGCTCATCGAGCAATCGCTCGCCGCGATCGAGCTCCTCCTCGGCCACGTCGTCTCCGGCAATGGCGATGTGCTCGCCGACGATGTGCTCGAGGCGGCGGTGATGGAGCGCGGTCTCACCGATCGCGTCGAGCATGCGGTCCACCTTGTGGGCGGGCACCCGCATCGTGCGATGGAGCTCCCCGGTGGGTGCGGGGGGCGTCGCGGGGGCCTCCGTCTCAGGCTTCTCTGGTTGTCCGCTTGCCGAGTCGACCGCCTGGCGCAGCTCGTCGGTGGCCTTCAGCAGAGCGTCGATCAGCTCAGCCGCCACGCTGCCCCGCTCTCGCGCCTGCTCGAGGCGGTCCTCCATCCCGTGCGCGATCGAGGCGACCTCTCGCCACCCGACCATGCCTGCGGCGCCCTTGACCGAGTGCGCATCGCGGAACATGGCATCGATCAGGTCCGGATTCTCGCCCCCACCCTCCAGCGCCAGCAAGTTGCGCTCGATCCGCTCCAAGCAGTCGGTTGCCTCTTCGCGGGCGATCTCAAGGGTCTCGGGATCGATTTCGTTCATCGCCCCTCCAGGCTGGGTGCAGCGAGGACGACGCCGAGGTCGAGGATGCCGACCGGCGTTCGGTCGATCAGGACAGCTCCCAGCAAGTGCTCGGACTCGACCGGGTCGACCGAGGCCGGCACGGAGCCGACGTCGACCAGGGATTCGACTGCGAGTCCGGCCCGGCGGTCGCGGTCCTCAACCACGACGACCCGATCCTGCGCCCCGGATTGGAGTCCCAGCAGCGCAGCGAGGTCGATCACAGCCATCACGTCCCCCCGCAGGTTCCACACTCCGAGAACAGCGCGGGGCGCGCCCGGCACCGGAGTCAGGTATCCCAGCGTGGCCACCTCGCGAACTCCCGCTACCGGGAGCGCATAGTGCTCTCCGCCCGCGCGCACGCGAACGTGAACACCGCTCATGACCGCTCGTCGCCTCGCCCGTCCGCGGCGATCTCGGCGAACTCGGCGAGCTTCTCGTCGAGCTCTGCCACCGCCTTGGTCACGCGCTCCGCCGTCTCCGCGCGCTGATGCTGCTCGGCGGCGAGATGCTCGGCGGCGACACGGATCTGGACCATTGCCGAGGAGACCTGCTCGGCGGCCTCCTTCTGCTGTTGGGTGGCGCGCAAGCTCTCGGCGAGGACGTCGGCCGTGGAGCCCATCAGCTCACCCACCTCGCGGGCCTGTTTGGTGCCCTGCTCGGTCGCCATGATCGTCGCGTTGGTCTCGTCCTGGACCGCGGTGATGATCTCGCGGATCTCGTCGCTGGAGCGGATCGAGCGCTCTGCCAGCTTGCGCACCTCGCTTGCCACGACTGAGAATCCTCGCCCCGCCTCTCCGGCCCGCGCTGCCTCGATCGCGGCGTTGAGGGCAAGCAGGTTGGTCTGCTCGGCGATCTCGTTGATCAGCGTCAGCACCTCACCGATCTTCTGGCTGCGCCCGCCCAGGGCCACGGAGCGCTCCGAGATCGCCTCGACCTGCTCCTGCATCTCCCTCATCGTGTCCCCGGTCTGGTCGACGGCCGCAGAGCCCGCCTTCGCGTTATCGGCAATCGAGGTGGCGGTGGCCTGGAGCTCCTCGGTCGTCGCGGCGACCTCGGCAACTGCAGCAGACTGCTCGTTGGTAGCCGTTGAGACCTCGGTGGTGGCGGCGAGCATCTCGTTGGCGACCTCGGTCAGGGAGTCGGCAGTGGCTCTGATCGTCTTCAGTTGGGCGAACTGCCCCTCGATGCGGCCGAAGAGGCGGCCGATCAACTGTCTCGCGTAGACGGCGGTGGCGATCCCGGCCAGGATCGCCAGCAGTCCGGCGAGGATCGCGATGAGTTCGGCGCTGTCAGCATCGTCGTCGGCCTGCACCGCCGCGTCGCGGGCATCCTGTTGGGCGGAGGCGACGAGGAGATCAACCTCGCGCGCGACTTTGCTCGCCTCGGCGGCGAACGGCTTCACTCCAGTATCGAAGGCAGGGGTTCCCGCCACCGGCACGATCCTCTCCGCAAAGATCGCTTCCAGGCGCTTCTGGCCCAGGATCACCGAGTCGACCGCATTGATCTCATCGCCCTCGCCCTCGTCCAGCAGGTGCGCCTTCAAAGCTTGCGCCTCCCCGCGAAGATCGTTTTTGATCTTCCTTAAATCGCGAAGATCGGCTGGGTCCTTGTCGCCACCATAGGCGTCGACCAGGCCCACCTCCTCGGCGATCGCCGTTCGCAACTGATGCGCGAGGACCTGCCCCTGGGTCTCCTCGATCGCCCTGCGGTCGGAGTCCCGGGATGCTCCGTAGCGCCAGATCGAAACCCCGAGCGCGATCGTGAAGAGGAGAACTACCAAACCGATCAGCGCGATGAGCCGCGTAGCCGGATGTTTCAGACTGAGTTTCATATTCGAGGTCAACGCAAGCCCACCTCATCGCCGAGCATAGCCTCGGGCTCGGGCTTCACAAAGCCCGTTCGCTCCATCGCGCCCCACTCACCTTTGCGCACGAGCTGCCAGAAGCCCTCCAGCCGCCAGACGTGGCCGAGCTGCCGGTAGCCGGCGTTCTCCAGGGTGGCGAAGAGCATGATCCTGCCGAGCTGGTCCCAGCCGGGATGGCGGCCGAAGCTCGCGTCCTCGATCGCGATCGCGCCGAAGGAGAGGATCAGCCCGTAGAGCACCGAGATCGCCAGGAAGAGCACGAAGGACTCGCCCCCCAGTCCTCCGGTCAGGAGCGCGACGAGCGCGACGAGGTAGCCGGAAAGCTCGACCGCAGGCCCGAGCAGCTCGAAGAGAACCAGTGACGGCATCCCCAACACGCCGGCCGCCCGGTAGCGGGGATTGGCCAGCATCCGCGGGTGCATCAGAAGCGTTTCGGCGCTGCCCCGTTGCCAACGCCGCCGCTGCCTGCGCAGGACCCGGGCGCTCTCCGGCGCCTCCGTCCAGCAGACCGGATCCGGCACGTAGACGATCCGGCAGGGGCGCTTGAGATCGCGCATCGTCTGGTGCAGGCGCACGACCAGCTCCATGTCCTCTCCCACCGTCTCGATGCTCCAGCCGCCCGCCGCGACGACAGCGTCTTTGCGGAACAGGCCGAAGGCGCCCGAGACGATCAGCAGCCCGTTGACCGCGCTCCAGCCAGTGCGGGCTCCGAAGAAGGCTCGCAGGTACTCAACGACCTGGAACATCGGCAGGGCTTTCCGTGGCAGTCCCGCCTCCATCATCCGTCCCTGCTCGACGCGACAACCGTTGGCGACCCGGACCAGGCCGCCGGTGGCGACGGTCCCGACCGGGTCGTCGAGGAACGGCATCGCCGCCTTGACCAGGGCGTCCTGCTCCAGCACCGAGTCGGCGTCGATCGCGCAGACCAGCGGGTACTCGGCGAAGTTCATCCCGGCGTTGAGCGCGTCCGCCTTGCCGCCGTTCTCCTTGTCGAGGACGAGGAGATTGAGCTGACCCCGCGGACCGTAGACACCGCGGATCGGCTGGTGCGAGACGAAGGGGGGGACCGGCCGTCTCAGCTCCTCCAGGTCGAAGTCCTCGACCAGCTTCTCGATCGTCCCGTCGCTGGAGCCGTCGCTGACGACGATGATCTCGAAGGCGGGGTACTCGAGCGCGAGCAGTGAGCGAACGCTGTCGGCGATGCCCGCGGCCTCGTTGAAGGCGGGGACGAGGATCGAGATCGGCGGCGTGAGGGGGGAGCGGATCGTGCGCCGCAGGCTCGTCTCGCGCAGCCGGCCGGTGTGGCGCCTGGTCTCAATCGCTGCCATCGCCAGCAGCCAGGCATGGAACGCGGCGAAGACGACGAAGTAGGCGGTGACGAAGTAGATGTAGATCGTCATCGCTCCAAAGCCACCCTTGCGTGGTCCTGTACGGTCGTGGTGGGGGAGGTGAGCGCGCGTCGCAGCGCTTGTTCACCTTTCGCGCCCAGCATCCGCAGGGCCTTGGCCGCCTTCGCCTGGAGCAACCAGCCCTCGGAGTGGAGCTCGCGCTCGAGCGGCTCGACTGCTCGCGGGTCTCCGATCGCGCCAAGGGCGTCGGTTGCCGCGATGCGAACGAACCAGGAGCGATTCTCGGCCTCCGCCAGCCCCAGCAGCTGCTCGACTTCCTCGACGTCGCCGATCGCTCCAAGCCCTCTCGCCGCGCGCGCCACCAGCTCGTCGTCGCCGCTTCGCAGCGCTTCACGCAGGGGCCCGACGTGCTCGGCGAGGCGAAGCTCGCCGGCGACGGCCGCGGCAAGGCGACGCAGCTCGAGCGAGCGATCAGGCGCGAGCGCGGCGCCGATCGTCGCGGGATGGCTGCGCCCGAGCGTGATCAGGATCGCGGCGACCGCCCCCGGCCGGTCGACGGCGGCGCCGTCGGCAAGGGCCAGGATCGCTGGGGCACAGGTCTCGTCGGAGAGCTCGGCGAGCGCCGCGGCGCAGGTGAGGCTGGTGTCGAGGTCGCGGTCGCCGAGGCCGACCGTGAGAGACCGCACGGTCTCCTCGCTGGCGATCTGCCGCAGGGCCTCGGCGGCGAAACGCCGTACACGGCGCCGGCGAGAGCCCAGCCCCGCGGCGGTGGCGGCGACGATCCCGAGCCGCTCGAGCAGGGCGACGAGGCGATCGCGCTCTCTGCCGCTCAGCTCCGCCATGGTCTCCAGCGCCACCATTCGCAAGAGGTCGTATGTGGCCTTGGTCGCTGGAAGCCGCACCGGCTCGGGGTCCTCAGCGGCGAGGTATTCGGCAATCGCCGCCTCGATCGTGGGGCGCAGGAATAGCTCCCGCTTGCGCATCCGGTCAGCGAGGAAACGGCCGATCACGATCCACGCAACGAGAGCGACGAAGGCAGTCGTCATCGCGATCGCGACCCAGGCGAGGAGCTGGGTCATCGGCCCTGCTCCGAGCGGGCCAAGATCCGCCCGAGCCTGACCGAGAGCTCGCGGGGACTGAAGGGCTTCGGCATGTACTCGTCGACGCCAAGGCTGAGGCCGCCGAGGACGTCCTCCTCGGCGGTGTGCTCGGTCAGCATCACGATTGGGACCGCCTTGGCCTGATCGTGCTCCCGCAGCCGCCGCACGACCTCGAAGCCGTCCAGCTTGGGCATCACCTTGTCAAGCACGAGAGCCGCCGGCTGCTCGGAGAGTGCCAGGGCGAGGGCTTGCTCACCGTCATGGGCCTCGATTACCTCGTATCCGTCCGCGGTGAGGCGTGTGCAGACCAACCGGCGAACCGTTGGAGAGTCCTCCGCAACCAGGATCTTCACCTTCATCCACCTCCTCGTGTCTGCGCTGTCGGTCGGGCACCGGCCGGTTGGGAGACCTCGACAAGCCGCTCGACTTGAGCATCGTCTCCTTCGGTTGACTCGGGACGGCCGAGGTGGAAGCCCTGGGCGTAATCGACGCCGAGTTTGCGGACCGTCGCCAGGGTGGCGGCATCCTCCACGCCCTCGGCGACCGTTTTTTGGCCGAACCCGTGGGCGATCGAGACGATTGCCTGCACCAGTTGCTGATCGGCCGGGTTCTTCTCCAGTTCGCGGATGAACTCGATGTCGATCTTCAGGTATTGCGCCGGGATGTGCTTGAGGTAGGTGAAAGAGCTGAAGCCGGTGCCGAAGTCATCGAGGGAGAGGCTGCAGCCAAGCTCACGGATCCGGCGCGCGAACTCCTGTGCGTCGTTCATGTTCGCCACCGCCGCGGTCTCGGTGATCTCGAAGTCGAAGCGAGCGGGATCCGCTCCGGCATTCAGCGTCCGTTCAAGCGCGGCGAGGTAGCGCGGGTCGGTGAGTGTGCGGACTGAGACGTTGACGGCGACGGCGACCCCTTTCTTGACCAGCTCGATCGCCCTGGTGAGGACGAGCAGGTCGATTTCGTGGATCAGCCCGAACCGCTCCGCCGCCGGCAGGAAGGAGGCCGGGGGGATCCTGTCGCCATGGCGGTCGACCATTCTCACCAGCAGCTCTTCGCGGGCCACTTGGCCAGTTTTCAGGTCGACTATTGGCTGCGAGTAGACGATCAGCCGATCCTCGTCGAGAGCGCCGCGAATCTGCTCCACCCAGGTGAGGGCCTGGCTGCTTTGGCCGGTGTAGAGAACGGTGCTCCCCCCGCCCATCTCCTTGGCCTCGTAAAGCGCGATGTCGGCGGCGACCAGGAGCTCGTCCGGCGTCTTCTCGTCCTCGCCGTCGAAGGGTGCGATTCCGATGCTGGCGCCCACAGTCGGCTTTGACCCGGCCCTGGTCGCGGCGATCAATTTCTTTGCTACCGCGATCGCCTCGAGCTCAGTGGCCTCTCGCAGCAGCACGGCGAACTCGTCGCCGCCGATCCGGGCGACCACATCCGTCTCCCGCACCGTGGCGCCGAGGCTGGCCCCGACGTCGCTGAGGACCTGATCGCCACTCGGGTGCCCGTAGGAGTCGTTGACGAACTTGAAGGTGTCGAGGTCCATCAACAGCAGGGCGCCGGGGCGCGAGTAGCGCTGGGCGTAGGCGATCTGGTTCGAGACCTCCGCCTCGAAGCGACGCCGGTTGAAGAGGCCGGTAAGGCTGTCGTGATCGGCCTGATGGCGCAGCTGCTCCTTCATCTGGCGCTGGTGGGTGACATCATCGAAGACCGTGACCACGCCGACTATCCGCCCGCCCTCGCGGATGGGCGTGCTGGTGTAGTCAACCGCGAGGCTGCTGCCGTCCTTGCGCCAGAAGAGCTCGTCGGTGATGCGGCGGGTCGCTCCCTCGGTCAGCGACTTGGCCGCCGCGCACTCCGACGCCGGGTACTGCGCTCCGTTGGCGCGGGTGTGATGGAGCAGCCCGTGCGAGCGCTGCCCGAGCACCTCCTCTGCCGAGTAGCCCAGCATCTCGAGCGCCGCCGGATTTGCATAGGTGATCCGGCCCTCGGGATCAACGCGGAAAATGCCCTCTCCGGCGGCGCTGATGATCCCCTCGTTGTCCTTTGCCAGGCGCTCGTTCGCCTGGACCGAGGCGACGAGGCGGACCAGAATCAGACAGGGAACCAAGGCCGCCAGCGCGATAACGATCGGGCTGCGATCGCCGAGCGTCTCCAAGATCAAGAGCCCGAAGGCGGCGATGAAGGCGACCACGATCGCGCCGAAGAGGGCTCGTCCCCGCAGGGCGCTGGCGGCCTCGAGGTGGGTCCCGAAGCGTGAGGACAGGGCCAGCAGCAGCATCGCAGCGGGCCAGCCGGCATCGAGCAGCGTTCCGGGGGCGTAGGCGCCGTTGGAGATCTCTCTCACGACGAGGACGTCACTTGCCAGCAGCATGAGCAGGCCAGCCGCCAGGGCGATGAAGGCCTTGCCGACTCTGGCGCGGCTCGGCGCGCAGACGAAGACCAGCATCACCAGGATCGCGAAGTCGAGGATCGAGTAGGAGAGTTGCCCGCCGACGACATCCGAGGCCACGCTGGGGTTGATCAATCCGTTGAAGACCAGCTCGTAGCCAACCGCGGCGACCGCCGTCGCGACGATCGCTGCATCCAGCGAGACGCCGAGCCGCTCGGATGGGCGCCGTCGCCGTATGAGCAGGGCGATGGCCGCAATGGCAAAGGGGTAAAAGCCGAGCCAGAAGATGTCCGCCGCGCTCGGGAACGTCGTCAGGGTCTTCTGGAAGAAGAAGAAGATGAGAAAACCGAAGGCCTGGCTGAGAATGCCGAGGCCTAGCATGAGCCAGGCCCCTCGGGCTCCGGCCGGACGGCTGACCCCAGCGAGCAACGTGACTACAGCGGCGGTGAACACGGCCGCAGTCACCAGGCAATTTCTTAGGGTGACGTCTCCGGAGTCAGAGCCTGCCACCACAAGCACGATCTCCGCGACCAGGGCAAGAAGACCGAGCCCGAGGAATGCCCCGATCACGACAGGAGCCCACCGTCTCGGGTGGGTTCCTGTCGGGGGGGTGTCGGTCTGAAAGGGTTCCATCATCCTTCAGTTCATCGTCGAGTGGGGTCTCGACTTGACTTCCGAGTTCTCCCAGGCGTGGTTTGCGTAACGAACGTCCGGGCTGGCGAAATCAGCGCAGCAGTTCGAGTACTGCCTGTTCACTGGCCGCCGCCGGATCCGCCCAGGCGGTGTCCTGCGCTGCTCCGCTGAGGACCGTCCAGGCGCCGGCGGATGCGGTCGGCCAGACGTGGTACTCGTTGTACGGGCTGTCGGTGATGGTGCGGTCGGCGCCGAGCGGGGCGAGGTTCTGCTTGCGGGTTATGTCCCACCAGGAGCTCATGCTGGCGTCGAGTGCTTCGGTCGGCTGGCCGAGGAAGCTCGATGCAAAGCGCATCTCCGCGGTCCCCTCGAACCAGAGGACGTCAGGCGCCCCCTTGCCGATGTAGGGGCGGTAGCCGTTGAACGGCCCGCTGGCTTCGTAGGTCATGTTGTAGCTCGCCCTATCGTCTGAGAGGGCGATCGAGCGCTCGCCGATAGCGAAGTTCTGCTGGGCGTACTCATAGACCTGCTTGGCGAGGTCGTCGTCGCCGATGAAGCGGGCGTAGATGACGCCGAGGGCCTGGGTGTCGAGCGGGACGACTTCGTCGCCGACGCCCTGGCGGAAGTGCGCGAGCCCACCATCGCGAACGATGAGCAGCGAGTCGATGCCCTTGACGATTCCCGCCGCGGCCTCCCGGTAGCTGGCCGCAGTGCCTTCGTCTCCCTGTTCTTCCAGTTGTTGGGAGAGGGTCATCAGCGCGATCAGGGTGAGAATGTTGTGCTGGGTCGATACCCACTTGACGTCTGGGCCACCGCGCACAAGACCGTCGTCGCCGCGCAGGGAGAGGAGATAATCGACGGCGCGCCGGGCGCTGTCGAGATAGAGCGTGCTGCCGAAGCTGGAGTCGTAGTCGCTGAAAGCGATCGCGTCGAATGCGACCGGGCCGGCGCGGACGGTGCCGCTGCTTTCGCCGGTCTGGACGTCGAAGGCGAATTCGATCGAGCCGTCCTTGCGCTGCAGGGCCGCCAGCTGGTCGAGCAGGCGACCGGCCTGATCTTGGAGGCCGACGGAGGCGAACGCGGTGGCCGCGACCGCGGAGTCATAGGTCCAGGACCAGTTGAGCAGGCGTTCGTAGGACGGATCGTCAATGGGTATGTCGAACGAGCGGATCAGCTGCAGTGATGTGATCCGTTGGCCGGTCGAAAGGCGAAGCGCGACCTTCTCGCTCTGTGAGGACTTCGTTCCGGGCCGCGCCGCGGGGGCGCGCATCGTGATCGGAACCACGGAGGAGGCCGATGCATGTCCCTTGCGGTGACGGGCGACACAGCTGCTGCGTGCCCTTCCGGAGCGCTTTGAGCATGAGACCGGCTTGCGCGGGCCGACCTGGCGGGCCAGCCACCGCGTGATCGCCCTCTTCGGACGGTGCGCTTTCTTAGCGGGCCAGGCATGCCGCACATGGTTGCCGGGGCGAGCAGCGCTTTTCGCGCCGGTTGCTTGCACCGAGGCGGTAGTTGACGACACGCTCACGGCAACGGCGGGCGCGACACTGATCGCGGTAAACGCAGCGGTGAGGATCACGGAGGTCAGCAAAAGACGAGGGCGAAGCGACATAAGAGTCCTTGCGTAGGTGAGAGAAGCGATTGAGTGTGCATCGACCATCGAGTCGCGGACTTGAGGCAAGGAATTGCTGGGCACGCTTTAACTGGACGCTGGGACGTCGATAGCAGGGTGACGATGACTTCCTTACCCTTAGCTCGAAGAGAAAGTACTTCGTCCAGGTTATTGATCACGAGATCCGCGATGCGAGGATCGAAGTAGATCGAGCTCGCCCTCGATGCGTATGGCATAGAAGGTCACCTTTGCTCGTAGCGTTGATCTCAAATAGCGGCAGGCAAGCAGCAGGGTCCAACTAGGGAGTGGTGGGTCACGTGAATAGGGCTCCCTCTCGTCATGTGGATTTCAGCGCACTGCGTCGGTCACCACTTTTCCGGCCCCCTGAATCCGTCGGGAGAGGACCTAGGGGGCTCGCCGGCAATTGCATGAGCCAGCAGCGGTCGGGGTGAATCGACAGATCGCTGCCAGCTTCACGGCCGTGGATCTGGCCGCGGAGTACAGTCCTCCACGTATAAAACACCTTGTATATCCCCCAAACGGGCTAGGCGCAAGGACGGGATTCGACGCAAATGCCCTTGCATCGTCGAGGACATTTTGCTTATCGTACGAACCCTAGGAAGTAATCAACATGTACGGGTTCAGTGCCAAGGGAGTTCGTGGTGGCTTCTATTGATCCACCCGGCAACGGAGGCAACGCGCAGGTTTTTCCGGACGGCGAGTCTGATTCGCAGGCGACGGTGCGCCTGCGGACGGCGCTAGAGCGCTCGCGACATCCGATGCTGATCGCC
>DATNGZ010000053.1:0-24555 GCA_035605695.1 Solirubrobacterales bacterium
AGGTATGAGCAGCGACTCCTTCGGCGCCCGTTCGACCCTCGACGTGGGCGGTCGCTCCTACGAGATCTTCCGCCTCGACTCGCTCGCCGACCGCTTCGACGTGGCCCGCCTGCCCTACTCGGTCAAGGTCCTGCTGGAGAACGTCCTGCGGCTCGAGGACGGCACCTCGGTCACCGCCGCCGACGTCGAGGCGATCGCCGGCTGGGCCCCCACCGCCGAGCCGAGCGTCGAGATCCCCTTCCAGCCGGCACGGGTCCTGATGCAGGACTTCACCGGCGTCCCCGCGGTCGTCGACCTGGCGGCGATGCGCGACGCGATGGCCGAGATCGGGGGCGACCCGGAGAAGATCAACCCGCTGGTCGACGTCGACCTCGTCATCGACCACTCGGTCCAGGTCGACGCCTTCGGCAACGAACGCGCCTTCGCGACCAACGCCGAGCGCGAGTTCGAGCGCAACAGCGAGCGCTACTCCTTCCTCAAGTGGGGCAAGGAGGCCTTCGACAACTTCAACGTGGTGCCGCCGGCGACCGGGATCTGCCACCAGGTCAACCTCGAGCACATCGCCCAGGTCGTCTACAGCCGCGAGCGCGACGGCTCTCTGCAGGCCTACCCCGACACCCTGGTCGGCACCGACTCGCACACGACGATGGTCAACGGCCTCGGCGTGCTCGGCTGGGGCGTCGGCGGGATCGAGGCCGAGGCGGCGATGCTGGGCCAGCCGGTCTCGATGCTGCTGCCGCAGGTGGTCGGCTTCAAGCTCAGCGGCGAACTGCCCGAGGGCGCCACCGCCACCGACCTCGTCCTCACCGTGACCGAGATGCTGCGCGAGCGCGGCGTCGTCTCCAAGTTCGTCGAGTTCTTCGGGCCCGGGCTGCCGACGCTGGGGCTCGCCGACCGGGCGACTATCGGCAACATGTCGCCCGAGTTCGGCTCGACCTGCGCGATCTTCCCGGTCGACGCCGAGACCCTGCGCTACCTGGAGCTGACCGGCCGCCCGACCGAGACGATCGAGCTGGTCGACGCCTACGCACGCGAGCAGGGCATGTTCCACGACGAGAGCACGCCCGACCCCGTCTTCTCCGACTTGCTCGAGCTCGACCTCGGTGACGTCGTGCCCAGCATCGCCGGGCCGAAGCGCCCACAGGACCGGGTGCCGCTGGCCGACGCCAAGCGCGCCTTCCTCGCGGCTATGGAGGAGTTCGACCCCGAGGCGGCCACGCAGATGGGCAACGGGCGCGACCACGCGATCGAAGAGTCCTTCCCCGCCTCCGACTCTCCCGCCGAGGGGCACGACGACGAGCGCGGCAAGCCACGCCCCGCCGTCAGCGGCCCCGCGGCGACGATGTCTCCGGGCAGCGGCGACGCGATCGAGATCACCCTGGAGGACGGCACAGCGGTCGAGCTCGACCACGGCCGGGTCGTGATCGCGGCGATCACCAGCTGCACCAACACCTCCAACCCGAGCGTGATGGTCGGCGCCGGGCTGCTGGCCCGAAACGCAATCGAACGGGGGCTGACGCGCAAGCCGTGGGTGAAGACCTCACTGGCGCCGGGCTCGACCGTGGTCACCGATTACCTCGACAAGGCCGGCCTGACCCAATATCTCGACCAGCTGCAGTTCAACCTGGTCGGCTACGGCTGCACCACCTGCATCGGCAACTCGGGACCGCTGCCCGAGGAGATCTCAAAGGCGGTCGAAGAGAATGACCTGGCGGTTTGCGCGGTGCTTTCAGGCAACCGAAACTTCGAGGGGCGGATAAACCAGGACGTCAAGGCGAACTACCTGGCCAGCCCGCCGCTGGTCGTCGCCTACGCCCTGGCCGGGCGGATGGACCTCGACCTGACCAGCGAGGCGCTGGGGGAGGGCAGCGACGGAGAGCCGGTTTACCTGCGCGACATCTGGCCCGACGCGGCCGAGATCAAGGAGCTGGTCGGCCGCTCGATCGCCTCGGAGATGTTCACCCGCAACTACGGCGAGGTTTTCTCCGGCGATGAGACCTGGAATGCGGTCGAGATCCCCGAGGGGGATCGTTACACCTGGCCCGACTCGACCTATGTGCGCCGACCTTCCTTCTTCGAGGGGATGCCGGCCGAGGCGCCGGGGGTCGAGCCGATCAAAGCAGCGCGGGTGCTGGCGCTGCTGGGCGACTCGATCACCACCGATCACATCTCGCCGGCGGGGGCGATCAAGAAGGAAAGCCCGGCCGGACAATGGTTGATCGAGCAAGGCGTCGAGGCGCGTGATTTCAACTCGTACGGCTCGCGGCGCGGCAACCACGAGGTGATGATCCGCGGCACCTTCGCCAACATCCGCCTGCGCAACCTGCTGGTCGAGCGAGCCGGTGGTTTCACCCGTCACTTCCCCGATGGCGAGGAGACGACGATCTTCGACGCGGCAATGGCCTACGCGGATGAAAGCGTGCCGCTGGTTGTGCTGGCGGGCAAGGAGTACGGCTCCGGCTCCTCGCGCGATTGGGCGGCGAAGGGGACGAAGCTGCTCGGCGTCCGCGCCGTGATCGCCGAGAGCTTCGAGCGAATCCACCGCTCCAACCTGATCGGGATGGGCGTGCTGCCACTCCAGTTCCCGACAGGGGAGACCATCGAGTCACTGGGCCTGAGCGGCGAAGAGGTGTTCGACATCAGCGACCTCGAAGACGGCGAAGCCAAGAAAGTCACAGTGACCGCCAGCGATGTCGAGTTCGAGGCGACCGTTCGCCTCGACACGCCCAACGAGGTTTCATATTTCCAAAACGGCGGCATCCTCCAAACGGTTCTGCGCAACCTCAAGAATTAGTCCTGTGAGAGTCCAGACGGTGCCGGGCCAAGCGAGGCAAGGACGCAAGGAGCCTGAATAGCAGCGCTATTCAGGCGACTGAGGACGCCGCATCGCGCCGGCCCGCCATCGTCTGAAACCGCAAAAAATGCGGTGCGGTGAGGGCCGCGGGAGGCAGGGGGGTCCGCGCGACCCTCACTGCACCTGCGCGTCGGTAGCCAGGGAGGGATGCCGACGCGGCCGTTCCCCTAAACGGGACTGCTCAGAGGAACAGTCAGCCTCTAGCTATACCGCGTCAACCGCTTTGGGTCAAGCCTGTCTGAGCGGATCTACGGCGATTCCGCAACTCTTTGCGGAGAATCCGCAATGCCCCAACCCTTGCGTTCGATCAGCTCAATGCCGATAACGCTGCCGACCGGTCCGACCGGTGTGAGTGTTGCCGCGAGCAGTGTGTAAGGCGCCTGCCGCTTGCCACAGGCAACCCAGATCACAATGCAGAGGACGATAAAGCCAAGTCCGTGCGCCCAGCCGAACAGCATTGTCTCTGTATCGAACCCGGGTACTAGCCAGAACAGGATCAACAGACTGAAAATTCCCAGCTCAACCCAGGAGAGCCACTTGACCCAGGTGAACATTGGGCCGGGAACCGGCTTGGGAAGCGCACTCACAACTTCACGATACCCAGGGTCAGGCGCGGCGCCTACGCGCCGGGGGTGAGAGCGGTGAGCACTATGCGCTCCTGCTCTCTGGCGTGAGCTACTGAGTAACCCTCGCCGGGGCTGGCGCGGATCGGGCGGCCGATGTAGCCGAGCTCTACTCCCTCGGGGAGCAGGTCGGGGAGGCGACGCGACATCACCTTCCAGCAGCCCATGTTGCGCGGCTCCTCCTGGACCCAGGTGATTTCCTTCAGGTTCGGGTAGGAGGCGATCAGCTCGGTCAGCTGTTGCTTGGCGAAGGGGTAAAGGAGCTCGACCCGGGCGATCGCGACGTTCTCCGCCTTCTCGCGCCGTTCGCTGGCATCCATGTCGTAATAGACCTTGCCGGTGCAGAGGACCAGCCGCTCGACCTTCTCGCGCCGCTCGGCGGCGGCCGGGTCGTCGAGGATGAAGTGGAAGTGTTCCTCGGTCAGCTGCCGCGGGGTAGCGGCGGCGCGATCGAGGCGCAGCAGGCCCTTGGGGGTGAAGACGATCAGCGGCCGCGGCTTGCGGATCAGCGCCTGGCGGCGCAGCAGGTGGAAGTACTGGGCCGCCGTGGTTGGGTTGGCGATGCGGATGTTGCCCTCGGCAGCGAGGGCGAGGAAGCGCTCGATGCGGGCGCTGGAGTGCTCGGGGCCGGAGCCCTCGTAACCGTGTGGCAAGAGCAGGGTGAGGCGGCTGGTCTGGCCCCACTTGGCCTCACCGGAGACGATGAAGCTGTCGATGATCACCTGGCCGGCGTTGGCGAAGTCGCCGTACTGGGCCTCCCAGAGGACCAAGGCGTTGGGCATCGCGGCCGAGTAGCCGTACTCGAAGCCGAGGCAGGCGGTCTCCGAGAGCGGGCTGTTGAAGAGCTCGAAGGGAGCGCTGGCGTCGTCGAGGTTCTGCATCGGCGTGTACTCGAGGCCGGTGTTCTCGTCGTGGAGGACGAGGTGGCGGTGGGAGAAGGTGCCGCGCTCGGTGTCCTGGCCGGTGAGGCGGATGTGGACGCCCTCGGTCAGCAGCGAGGCGAAGGCGAGCGCCTCGGCGTGGCCGAATTCGACCCCGCCGTTCTCCAGCGCCTCGATCCGCTTACCAAGGGGTTTGCGCAGCTTGCGGTGGATCGTGAAGCTCTCCGGCACCTCGATCAGCGCCTGGTTTAGCTGCTTGAGCTTCTCGATTGGTACCGCGGTATCGACCGGGGGGCTGGCGCTGCGGTCGAGCTCGCCGGTGCTGGTTGTCGTCACCGTCGGGTCCTCGTAATCGCCCAGCTCCATCTTGTGGCGCAGGTCCTTGAGCGAGGCCGACATCTCGTCGTGGCGTTGCTTGGCTGCGGCGTCGACCTGCTCGCGGCTGATCGTCCCCTCCTCGATCAGCTTCTCGGCGTAGATCTCGGAGACCGGGGGGTGGGCCTTGATTTTGGCGGCGATCTGGGGCTGCGTGTAGGCGGGCTCGTCGGTCTCGTTATGACCGTAGCGGCGGTAGCCGATCACGTCGATGACGATGTCGCGGCCCCAGCGCTCGCGGTAGGCCATCGCCAGGCGCACCGCCGAGGAGCAGGCCTCGACGTCGTCGGCGTTGACGTGGACGATCGGCACGTTGAAGCCCTTCGCCATGTCGGCGGCATACGGCGTCGAGCGGGCGTCCTCGGGGTCGGTGGTGAAGCCGACCTGGTTGTTCTGGATCACGTGGATCGTGCCGCCGGTCGCGTAGCCTTTCAGCGACTGCAGGTTGAGCGTCTCCGCGACCACGCCCTGGCCGGGGAAGGCGGCGTCGCCGTGCAGCAGCACCGGTACCGCGCGCTTGGGCATGTGCTCGATCTTGGGGCCCTCAAAGTCGGACTGGATGAAGCGGGTGGCGCCCTCGACCACCGGGTTGACGAACTCGAGGTGGCTCGGGTTGGGGTAGAGCCGGACGGCGATCTTCTCGCCCTCGCTGGTCTCGTAGATGCCCTGGTGGCCGTAGTGGTACTTGACGTCGCCGGTGCCGCCATGGGGGATCCCGGCCACCGCCTTGACCGCGTCGATCTGCTTGGAACCCTCGAACTCGGCCAGGATCGACTCGACCGAGCGGCCGAGATTATGGGCGAGGACTGCCAGGCGGCCGCGGTGGGCCATGCCGAAGACGACCTCCTCGGCCTCGCTGCGGTGGGCGAGAGTGACCAGCTCGTCGAGCATCGGCACGACCACGTCGAGCCCCTCGATCGTGAAAATCTTCTGGCCCAGGTAGGCCTTCTCGATGAAGCGCTCGAACTGGAAGACGTCGATCAGCCGCATCAGCAAGCGGCGTTTCTCGTCCTCGGCGAGCGGCTGGCGGTGGGCGCCGGTCTCGACCATCTCGCGCAGCCAGGTGCGCTGCTGGTGCGAGGAGAGGTGCTCGAACTGGTAGGCAATCGTGCCGCAGTAGGCCTCGCGCATCCGTGGTAGCGACTCCAACAGGGTCTCGCCGGGGACGCCGATGCGTAGGATCGAGGCCGGCACCCGCGCCATCAGCTCCGGCGTCAGGTTGAGGCTCTCGGGCTGGATCGCCGGGTCGCCCTTGGGCTCGCGGCCGAGCGGGTCGAGGCGAGCGGCGAGGTGACCGTGGGTGCGGTAGCCCTTGAGCAGCGAGGTGGCAGCCTGGACCGCCTGCAGCAGCTCCTCGTCGGGTTGGGTCGTGGTAACCGTGTGCTCGGTCGTGGCCTGGCTCGGGGCGCCAAGCGGCGGCGCCGAGGCCGAGGCGGGGTGGGCGGCCGAGATCGGCGCCGCGTCGAGGCCGAGGTCGCCGGCCACGCCCTCGTAGAAGTCGTTCTCGCCCTGCAGCAGCAGCTCGATGCTGCGCAGGAAGGCGCCCGACTCGGCGCCCTGGATCACCCGGTGGTCGTAGGTCGAGGTCAGCATCATCGTCTTCGACACGCCGAGCTGGCGCAGCCGCTCCGGCGTCGCGTGCTTCCACTCCGCCGGATAGGCGATCGCACCGGTGGCGATGATCGCGCTCTGCCCGCTCATCAGGCGCGGCACCGAGGCGATCGTGCCGATCCCGCCGGGATTGGTCAGCGAGATGTTGGTCCCCTGGAAGTCATCAGCGGTGAGCTTGTTCTCCCGCGTCTTGGTGATCAGTTCCTCGTAGTAGCTGTGGAAAGCGGCGAAGCCAAGGCCATCGGAGCCCTTGATCGCGGGCACCATCAGGCTGTGCGACCCGTCCTTGCGCTCAACATCAACGGCGATCCCAAGATTGACCGGCCCGTTCTCGATCGCAAACGGTTTTCCATCTTTGCGCTCGAACACCCGAGTCATAACCGGATGCTCCTTAGCTGCCTGAACGATCGCCCAAGCGACCAGATGAGTAAACGACACCTTCATCCCGCGCTCTTTAAGCAGCCCATTCAAAGCCTTCCGCTTCGCATCAAGCGTGTCCACAGCCACCGTCCGGAAAGAAGTAGCCGTAGGCACTTCCCGGCTCTCATCCATCAACTGAGCAAGCGTCGCCGCCGGCCCGCGCAAAGCTTTCTCGTCTCCAGCAGCGGCCGGTCCCGCCCCGTTACCAGCGGCCAGCACATCCTCTTTGGTCACCTTCGCCCCCGGTCCCGAACCAGCTACCGAGCCAAGGTCGACACCATTAGCCTCAGCAATCCGCCGGGCAACCGGTGTCGCCCGCACCCCGTCGCCTCCGTTGGAACCCTCAGACTCGGACGCCTCACCTGCGGGTGGCGCGGATGATGGGGGGGTCGGGGACGCCCCCGCCCGCAGCGCCCCCCCATCATCTGGGACAGGACCCGCAGCCGAGCCGTTAGAACCCTCGCCGGGTTCCATCTCGGCCAAAGCAGAGCCGACCGGCACCTCGTCGTCAACGGACACCAGCAGCTTCGTAATGACGCCATCCGCAGGCGCCGGCACCTCGGCATCGACCTTGTCAGTAGACACCTCGACCACGGTGTCGCCCTCGTTGACGAAGTCCCCCTCGGCGACGTGCCACTCGAGCACGATCCCCTCGGTGACCGACTCGCCCATCTCGGGCATTGCGATCTGCAAGGTCGCCGTCTCCGCCATTTCTTCCTCTGAGTCTATGAAAACGGGCTGACTCGCCTCGGAGTCGAGGTAGGCTGCAGGTGATGAACTACTTCGTTACCGGCGCCACCGGCTTCATCGGCCACAACCTCGTGAAGCGTCTCCTGCAGCGCGAGGGCACCGTCTACGCCCTCGTTCGAGCTGGGTCGCGGGGGCGCCTGGAGGAGCTGCGGACCGCCTGGGGACCGGACGGGGCGAGGGTCGTGCCGATCGCCGGCGATCTCTCGATGCCCGCCCTCGGGGTCTCCGAGGAGGACCTGCTCACCCTGCGCAGCGAGGTCGACCACTTCTTCCACCTGGCCGCGATCTACGACATGACCGCGGGCTCCGAAGCGCAGGAGGTCGCCAACGTCGAGGGCACCCGCCACGCGGTCGAACTCGCTGGCGCGATCGAGGCGGGCTGCTTTCACCAGGTCAGCTCGATCGCCGCCGCCGGCCTCTACAAGGGCGAGTGGCGCGAGGACATGTTCGAGGAGGCGGAAAAACTCGACACCCACCCCTACTTTCGCACCAAGCACGAGTCCGAGCGGGTCGTGCGCGAGGAGTGCTCGCGGCCCTGGCGGGTCTACCGGCCGGGAATCGTGGTTGGCGACTCCCGAACTGGCGAGATCGACAAGGTCGACGGGCCCTACTACTTCTTCAAGCTCCTCCAGCAGGCGCGGCGGGTGCTGCCGAGCTGGCTACCGGCGGTGGGCATCGAAGGTGGCGAGATCAACATCGTCCCGGTCGACTTCGTCGCCGACGCGATCAATCACATCGCCCATCAGCCTGACCTCGACGGCCAGACCTTCTCGCTCACCGACCCGGCGCCGAAGAGCGCCGGCGAGGTGATCAACCTCTTCGCCCGCGCCGCCGACGCGCCGCAAGCGGCACTGCGGCTCGATTCCGAAGTGACCGATCCGGCGACCTCGCTGGTGCGGACCGGGCTGCGCTTCTTCCCGCCGGCGAGGCGGGCGGTGAAAGCGGGGCTGGGTCAGCTGGGCATCCCGGCGAGCATGCTCAGCTACGTCAACTACCCGACCCGCTTTGACTCGAGCAACGCGCAGGCGGCGCTGAAGGGCTCCGGAATCTCGGTGCCGCCGCTGGAGTCCTACGCCGACCGCGTCTGGGACTACTGGGAGCGCACCCTCGATCCAGACCTTTTTAAGGACCGCACGCTGAGCGCCGCGGTGCGGGGCAAGGTCGTACTGATCACCGGCGCCTCCTCGGGGATCGGCAAGGCGGCTGCCGTCAAGGCCGCCGACGCCGGCGCGACCGTGCTGCTGGTCGCCCGCTCGGTCGAGAAGCTGGAGGAGACCAAGCACGAGATTGAGTCCTCCGGGGGCGTCGCCCACATCCACCGCTGCGACATGGCCGACATCGAGGACATCGAGCGGATGGCCGAGGAGGTCGTCGCCTACCACGGGCAGGTCGACATCCTGGTCAACAACGCCGGACGCTCGATCCGCCGCTCGATCGGCCTCGCCTACGACCGCTTCCACGACTACGAGCGCACGATCCAGCTCAACTACCTCGGCGCGGTGCGCCTGATCCTCGCCCTGCTGCCCTCGATGCGCGCCCGCAAGTCGGGTCACATCATCAACATCAGCTCGATCGGCACCCAGACCAACCCGCCGCGCTTCTCGGCCTACGTCGGCTCGAAGGCCGCCCTCGACGCCTTCAGCCGCGTGATCGCCTCCGAGGTGGTCGACGACGGCGTCCACATCACCACGATCCACATGCCGTTGGTGCGCACGCCGATGATCGCGCCGACGCGGATGTACGACGTCTTCCCGGCGATCTCGCCGGAGGAGGCGGCGGAGATGATCGCGGGGGCGATGATCGGCCAGCCGAAGAAGGTGGCGACCAGGCTCGGCACCTTTGGCGAGCTGCTCTACGCGGTCGCGCCAAAGGCGAGCGACCGCATCCTCAACCAGGCCTACAAACTATTCCCCGAGTCGCAGGCGGCGAAGGGCAAGGGCGAGGAGGCTCCCGACAAGGCGCCCTCGACCGAGGCGGTTGCCTTCGCGCACCTGATGAAAGGCGTGCACTGGTAGGCGATGGGGCCGGGGCGCTGCTGCGCGAGTGGCGCGACCGGCGGCGGCGCACCCAGCTCGACCTGGCGCTCGACGCCGGGATCTCGGCTCGACACCTGAGCTTCGTCGAGACCGGCCGCGCGAGGCCGAGCGCCGAGATGGTGCTGCTGCTGGCCGAGCAGCTCGAAGTCCCCTTCCGCGAGCGCAACCAGATGCTGCTCGCTGCCGGCCACGCGCCGGTCTTCCCCGAGCGGGCGCTGGAGGATCCCGAGATGGCGCCGGTGCGGGAGGCGCTCGAGGTGATCCTCGACGGCCACGAGCCGTACCCAGCCGTGGTCGTCGACCGCCACTGGAACCTGGTCGCGGCCAACTCGACGATGGCGGCCCTGGCCCAGGGTGCCGATCCGGCCCTGCTCGAGCCGCCGGTCAACGTCATGCGGCTGGGACTCAACCCGGGCGGGCTCGCCGCCGGGATCGTCAACATCGGCGAGGTCAGGGCGTACTTCGTCGGGCGCCTGGAACGCCAGGTCGCACTGAGCGGAGACGAGTTCCTGGCGGCGCTGCTCGATGAGGTCGCCGCCTATCCGGCGCCGTCCTACGAGCACGATCCAGCCTCCGAGGCGGCGGCGGGCAACATCCTCACGCCGATGATGCGGCTGCGGATCCCCGGAGCGCCCGAGCTGTCGTTCTTCTTCACCGTGGCCAGCTTTGGCACCGCGGTTGAGGTGACCGCCTCCGAGCTCTCGATCGAGCTGGGTTTCCCTGCCGACGCGGCGACCGCCGAGGCGCTGAAGAAGCTACCTCGGAGGTAATCGACAGCCCCGTCCCTGGCTGCGACCGTGCTCGCATCGAGCGGCTGGGGACTAGCGCAGAACAATTCGACGTGGTGATCGTGGGCGCCCGCTGCGCCGGCTCGCCGCTGGCGACGATGCTGGCCCGGCGCGGCTTGCGGGTCTGCCTTTTGGACAAGTCCCGGTTCCCCAGCGAGACCCTCTCGACCCACGTGATCCAGCCCTGCGGTGTGGCCATCCTTGAGCGGCTCGGGGTGTTGGACGCCGTCTGGGCGGCCGGGGCGGTGCCGCTGACGCGCTTCACGCTCGTCTCCAATCAAGCGCGCATATCCGCCTCGATCGACCCCGCCGCGTTTGGGGCGCCGTCGCTGTGCCTGCGCCGAATCGCCCTCGATCACCTGTTGGTGGATGCGGCGGCGGCTGCTGGGGCCGAGGTGCGCACGGAGACCCCGGTGAGCGGTCTGCTTTGGGAGGGAGATCGGGTCGCGGGGGTCGAGACCGCGGCGGGCCCGCTTCGCGCTCGCCTTGTGATCGGTGCCGACGGCAGGTCCTCCACCGTGGCCGGCGCAGTCAGCGCCGGCGAGTACTACGTGGCGCCGCCCGCCCGGATGTTCGCCTGGGCCTATTTCGAGGGAGCGATCGAGACCGAAGGCCACCTGCGCCTCGGATCGCTGGAGGGCCTGAACTATGTCGCCGGGCCGACCGATGCCGGGCTCTACATGGCAGCGGTCTGCCCGCCGCTCGCGGTCAAGGACGCCTTCCTCGCCGATCGCGAGCGCAGCTTCATGGCGGGGATCGCCGTCTGGCCGGAGCTGGCGGAGCTGCTGGACGGGGCGACACGGGCCGGTCCGATACGGGTGATGGCCAACTGGCACGGCTACTTCCGCGAGGCGGCGGGGCCGGGATGGGTGTTGCTTGGCGATGCCGGGAATTTCAAGGACCCCTCGCCCGCGCAGGGAATAGCCGATGCCCTGCGCCAGGCCGAGCATCTCGCCGATGCCGTCGAGGCGGGCCTCGGCGGAGCGACCGACATCGACGACGAGCTGCGCCGCTGGTGGCGCTGGCGCGACGAGGACGGCTACGAGATGCACTGGTTCGCCACTGACATGGGCAGGGCCGGCCCATCGCCGCCGCTCGCCTCCCAGTTCACCCGCGATATCGCCGGCGACGAGGAGGCCACCGAGGGGCTTCTGCGGGTGCTCAATCACGACATTCCGCCTTCCCAGCTCTTCACGCCACGCCGCCTCGGCAGGGCTGGTGTCCGCGCTGGCCGCGCCAATCCCGGCCAGATCCCCGCGATCGCGAGGGAGGCGGCGATGGAGCTCCAAAACGAGATCCATCGCTCCGCAGAACGGCGTCGTCGCAGGCGCGCGCTTAGGCTGCTGCCATGAAAGAACGCCTGTTGCTGATTCTCACCGTCGTCGGCTTCGTCGTGCCAAACGTCTGCCTGATCATCTTCTTCACTGAAGATGGCTCCAGCATTGGCCACTACTTCTCGCTGTGGACGGCCAGCACGCCGTCGACGCAACTGCTGCTCGACCTCGCCATAGCCGCGCTCGCATTCTTCGTCTGGGCCGCTGTGGAGGGGCCGAGGGCGCAGATCAAGCGGTGGTGGGTCTGCATTCCAGCCACCTTTCTGGTCGGTCTCTGTTTTGGTCTACCGCTGTTCCTGTTGATGCGAGAGCGCGCGCTGACTCAGGCGTCCGATGGCTGAGCGCCGGCTCAAGCACTGGGGTTGGGGGTACGAGGACCAGGCGCCCTCGGCGGTTGAGCTCGAGCAGGCTGCTGCCGGAATCAGGGAGCGGTTTGGGTTTGGCGGGGAGATCGAACAGCCGGTGCCGCTCGAGGCGGTGGAGCTGCGAGCGCCGCGGTTGAAGGCACCCGGCTCGTTGGGGGACCTCTTCAGCGACGATCACTACGAGCGCGTCGCCCATGCATTGGGCAAGGCCTACCGCGACGTGGTGCGGGGATTCCGCGGCGAATTCGAGAACCCACCCGATCTCGTCGCCTTCCCCAGGGACGAGTCGGAGATCGAGGCGGTGCTCTCCTGGGCGGAGGCAGAGGGTGCGGCCGTCGTCCCGTTCGGCGGTGGGACGAGCGTGGTCGGTGGGATCGAGGCGCGGCTGGGCGAGCGCCCGGTGGTCTCGCTCGACCTGCGGCGACTCGATCGGGTGCTGGAGGTCGATGCGGAGTCGCTGGCGGCGCGGATCCAGGCCGGCGCGACGGGGCCCGGGCTGGAGGATCAGCTGCGCGAGCACGGCCTGACCCTGCGGCACTTCCCGCAGAGCTTCGAGTACTCGACCCTGGGGGGCTGGGTCGCGACCCGGGCCGGCGGGCACTTCGCGACGCTCTACACCCACATCGACGACCTGGTCGAGTCGGTGCGGGCGATCACGCCGCGCGGGACCTGGGAGAGCCGCCGGCTGCCCGGCTCCGGCGCCGGCCCCTCGCCCGACCGGGCGCTGATCGGCTCCGAGGGCATCCTCGGCGTGATCGCCGAGGCCTGGGTGCGGGTGCGTCCGCGTCCCCAGTTCAAGACCTCTTGCGGGATCGAGTTCGACGACTTCCTCGCCGCGGCGGGGGCGATCCGCGAGATCTCGCAGTCTGGCCTGAACCCCGCGAACTGCCGCCTGCTTGACGCGATGGAGGCGGGGACTACGGGCGCGGCCTCGGGCGAGAAGAACCTCCTGGTCCTCGGCTTCGAGTCCGCCAACCTCCCGGTCGAAGAACCGATGCGCCTGGCGCTGGAAATCGCCCGCCACCACGGTGGTGACCCGGGCGACCCCCGAGCCTCTCAGCCGACGGGACTCAAAACGAAGCATAGGTCGACTTTGAGTCCCGTCGACGGCGGAGATGGCGATGCGGTTGGGGCCTGGCGGGGGGCGTTTCTGCTCGCGCCCTACCTGCGGGACACCTTTGTCGCTTGCGGCGTGCTCAGCGAGACCTTTGAGACGGCGATCACCTGGGACCGCTTCGAGGACTTCCACGCCAACACGATGGAGGCGGTGCGGACGAAGGTCGCCGAGGTTTGCGACGCCCCGGCCGCGGGAGCGGGCGCGCCGCGGGTCAGCTGCCGCTTCACCCACGTCTACCCCGATGGCCCGGCGCCCTACTTCACCGTGATCGCGCCGGCGATCCGCGGCGGCGAGGTCGAGCAGTGGGACGAGATCAAGACCGCCGCCGCCGAGGCAGTAATCGAGGGCGGCGGCACGATCACCCACCATCACGCGGTCGGCCGCGACCACCGCCCCTGGTACGACCGTCAGCGCCCGGCGCCGTTCGCGGCGGCCCTGCGGGCGGCGAAGGCCGAGCTGGATCCAGCCGGGATGCTCAACCCCGGCGTCCTTATCGGTCCGTAGCCACGCATCCGACATTGACCACCCTGGGCTGGGGTCAATGTCGGATGCGGTGTGCCGACAGCGCACAGCGGTACCCTGTCGCGACTGAATCTCCCTTGTCAGTTGGGCTCGCGCCTGTCGCCCACCGGCTTCACCAGTATGGAAACCATCACTTCGGAACAGCCGACGGTCCCGGCACTCGCCGACGACACCGATCCCTCGATGGGCGAGCCCGTGGTGCCGCGCCGCACGCCGTTGCGAGCGGCGATCAAGACCGGCCGCCCGCAGGAGTGGATCAAGAACGTCTTCGTCTTTGGCGGCCTGCTCTTCTCTGGCAAGTTCAACCAACCCCACGACGTGCTGGAGGCGTTTCTCACCTTTGTCGCCTTCTGTTTCATCTCCAGCGCCGGCTACTACGTCAACGACCTGATCGACGTCGAGCTCGACCGCAAGCACCCGAAGAAGCGCTTCCGGCCGCTGGCTGCGCGCGAGCTCTCGGAGGGTGCCGCGAGGATGATCGCGCCGGGCCTCGCGATCGTCGCCCTCGCGATCGCCTTTACCGCGGTCAACTGGGAAGTCGGCCTGATGGTGGTCGGCTACGGCATCGCCCAGATGGCCTACAGCCTCGGGCTGAAGCAGATCGTGATCGTCGACGTGATGACCCTGGCGGGCCTCTTCATCCTCCGCGTCGCCGCCGGTGCCACCGCCGTCGACGCCCACGCCTCGGAATGGCTGCTGCTCTGCACCGGCATGTTTGCCCTCTTCCTCGGCGTCACCAAGCGCCGCCAGGAGGCGGTCTCCGAGCTGCACGAGGGGACCAGCAGCCGGCCCGTCCTCGAGCATTACTCGCTGCCCTTCCTCGACCAGATGGTCGCCATGGTCACCACCGGCACCGTGATCAGCTACTCGATCTACGCCGTCAACTCGCCGCTGATCGGCAACGAGATGATGTGGACGATCCCCTCGGTCCTCTACTGCGTCTTCCGCTACCTCTACCTGATCTACGACCGCGCCGATGACCGCTCCACCGCCGCGATCGTCATCGATGACAAGCCCTTGATCGCCGGCGCCACCAGCTTCGCCGTAATCGCCTTCCTGCTGCTCTACGTCTTCAACTAAACCGGGATTGGCGGTGCCGACGGTGGGCCGCAACTGCGAGCGGCCCGAACCAGACGTATGATTCGGGCCGCTCGAACACCTGGCGCCTTGGGGCCTCGAAACCCTTGTAGCCAGATGCTTCTCATCTCCCCGATTGATCCTCCAGACAAAAGGGACCGGGACGTCGAGACGAAGTTTCAAGATCGAACTCTGCCTGACTAGGCCTCTTCTTCACCGTTGTCGATTGGCATGCGATAGAGACCCGGACCGGGGCGCTCCAGCCTTCCCCCTCGTGCAAGTCGAGAAGCTGTTACCTGCAGACCGTGTACATCGGCCTCACTGTCTTCGATCAGCCCTTCTGCGATCAAACGATCCCGAATGTCGCTCAGCTTCCAGGTTTCACCACGCCGAGCATTGAGGAAGCGCAGCAGCTTCTCCGAGCGGCTGAGCTCCGTCAGGCCATTGAGGTCCCCCCCTTTTTCCGATTGATCCGAAGGGGTTGGAGAAGGCTCTGGTTTATCGGTGCGTGGGCCACGGATGACGGTGCCGTGCGTGATCGGGCGGGCATCGAGGAGCCGGTGGGTGATCGCGTCCGTGATAATCAGGTTGGAAGGGTCACTCGCCTTGTCCTCGCGGATTCCAAGGGCCTGGTTCCGGGCCTCCAGCAGGCGTCGGCGATAGCGGATCTCCCCTTCGAGATGTCCGACCTTCTCTTCCAGCTCGGCGAGTTCTTCCTGGACGTCCTTAACTGGAAACGAAACGAGCCAGTCGTGCAATTCCTTGGACTTCGCGGGCATGTTTGGACCATAACACACAGAAATACACCCATCACTTGTTTGCATCTCATGCCGTAAGAGGGGAGTCCGCGTTTCGCGGTTCTCAGGGGGTGAATTCGGCTTCTGCGGGCCCGGCCAGGGCGAGGTAGAACCGCGCCCGTCCGATCTCCTCGCCGTTGACCTGGACCACGGCGGCGTGGGGGCCGGCGGTGCTGAAGCTCGCGGTGGTGCCGATCGACATCACCAAGCGCTGGTCCTGGCCGGCGGGCATCCCGGGTGGCCGGCCGGTCTCGAAGTCTGCCGCCAGGCCCTCGCCAAGCTCGATGCCGTCGGGGTCGTGGATGCCGACCTGAAGGCTGTGGGGCTGGTTGGTCTCATCCCAGGCGACGTCGAGGCCGAGGGCGATGTGGAAGCTCCACTCGTGGGGCAGCTCGGGCAGGCGGAGGACGTTCCAGCCGCCGCCGACCGTGTAGAGCTTGCCGTTGACCGCCTCGCTGTGGTCGGTGAGCATGAGGAAGCCGATCTCCATCGGGCCGAGGATACGTGGGTCAGTCGGGCTGGACAGGCAGGTCTGAGATCAACTCGACTTTGCCGTCGCGCTGAAACTGGAGATCGATCGTCTCGTTCTTGCGATAGGTGCCGAAGAGGCCGAGGTACATCGCCAGCCAGCGCCCGGTGCCGACTTTCTCCTTGACGATCTGGCGGCTGAAGACGACCTCATCGGCACGCACCTCGTAGTCGACGCCCTCGCGTTGATCGACCCCATTGACGAAGACCGCGTATGGCGCTTCCGCCCCGGCAGGCAGCTTCACTCGGCGCCCGGCCGCATAGCTGCCCTTGGGAATCTCAGTCTCGGTCATGGTCGGGGTGTGGCGAGTTTCCGGTGTATATGACGGGAAAGTCGCCACGCGTTACGAAGTAGCTCGCTCCAGAGTCTCCCGCACGAGGTCGAACGGCGTCTCGTGATGGGTCGGATCCAGCTCTTCGCGCCGGACACTGCCCCGAAACGGCATGAACGTCCCGTCCCCGCGCACGTCGACCCCGGCGACGGGCTTTCGCAGCCAACCCTTCCCCGTCAGCTGCAGCCGGGCATGAACCTGCTCCTCAGGCCCAAAGTCCCGCAGCGAAGCAACTCCCTTAACCGGCCCCTCAGCCCGAATCTCCAACGCCCGAGCCCGCATGGCAGCCACGGCTTCCCCAAGGTCATCGAACCCCAGGTGATCCACATCGGACCCGTGCCGCACAGTCAGCTTCCAACGAGACAAGGAGCAAGCGTATGAAATCTGAGAAGGGCGGTTGGGGTGCGTCCCCGGACGCGGCGTCCTGTTTTTCGCAAAGCCCACGCAGCGAGAGAGGAAGCGCGCCCGGCGAAAAACCCAGCGACCGGGGACGCACCCCAACCGCCCACCCCGGCTGAGGCCTTAAACGCTACGCCCCGCGGCGAGGCCGCTTTGGCCGACGCGCCGGAGGCCCAACAATCTTCTCCGGCCCCTCGCGATCATCAACTGCCGCATAGTCCCGCTGCCGCTCGCCGGTATAGATCTGCCGCGGCCGCGAGATCTTCTGCTCGGGGTCGTCCTTCATCTCCATCCACTGCGCGACCCAGCCCGCCGTGCGGGGAATGGCGAAGATCACCGTGAACATCTCATTGGGGACGCCCAGCGCCTCGTAGATGATCCCCGAGTAGAAGTCGACGTTGGGGTAGAGCTTGCGCGAGGTGAAGTATTCGTCGTCGAGGGCGCGCTTCTCGAGCTCCTGGGCGATCTCGATCAGCGGGTTGTACTCGGTCGCCTCGAAGATCTCGTCCATGTGCTGCTGAATGATCCGGGCGCGCGGGTCGTAGTTCTTGTAGACGCGGTGGCCGAAGCCCATCAGCTTCGCCTCGCGCGCCTTCACCTTCTCGAGGAAGCCGGGGATGTTGTCGACCGAGTCGATTTCGCGCAGCATCCGCAGCACGGCCTCGTTGGCGCCGCCGTGCAGCGGCCCGTAGAGCGCCGCCACCCCCGCCGCTACGGCGGAGTAGGGATCGACGTTGGAGGAGCCGACGCCGCGGACGGCGCTGGTCGAGCAGTTCTGTTCGTGGTCGGCGTGGAGGATGAAGAGCACGTCGAGCGCCTTCGAGAGGCTTTCCTTCGGCACGTGCTTGGCCTCGGTCTTCTTGAACATCATCGAGAGGAAGTTCTCGGCGAAGTTGAGGTCGTTGTCGGGATAGACGTAGGGCAACCCCATGTTGTGGCGGTAAGAGAAGGCGGCCAGGGTCGGCACCTTGGCGATCAGCCGCACCGCCGCCATGTAGCGCTCTTCTTCGTCCTCGACGTGCTTGGCATCGGGATAGAAGGTCGAGAGAGCGCCGACGCCGGCAAGCAGCATCCCCATCGGGTGGGCGTCGTAGCGAAAGCCCTCGAAGAAATGCTTGAGGTCCTCGTGGACGAAGGTGTGGTGAGTGATGTCGTAGACCCAGCGGTCGAGCTGTGGCCCGGTCGGCAGCTCGCCGAAGATCAGCAGGTAGGCGACCTCGAGGAAGGTCGAGCGCTCGCAGAGCTGCTCGATCGAGTAGCCGCGGTGTTCGAGGACGCCGGCGGCACCATCGATGTAGGTGATCGAAGAGCGGCAAGCGGCGGTGTTGGTGAAGGCCGGGTCATAGGCCAGCATGCCGAATTCGTCCTCGTCGACCTTGATCTGGCGTAGGTCCATCGCCCGCACGGTGCCGTCGCTGATCGGCAACTCGTACGTTTTCCCGGTGCGATTATCGGTGACGGTGAGCGACTCGGAATCGGTTGCGAGTGCCCCGTCTGCGGCTGTATTTCCCATCTGCTGCTCGGTGGCCATCACCCCTCCTCGAGCCGTTTGACTAGAGCTGCAAGTATCGCAGTTCGGGTCGCCTGGCCTGTTGCGCTCTGGAGAACGGCGACCGCTATTCGCTGGCCGCGGGAAGCGGCTCGAAGCTGGTCATCGCGTGCAGCGTCGCGAAGCGCTCGTCGATCTCCTCGCGGGTCAGCGCCGAGACGCGCTCGGTGCCGAACTGCTCGACGTTGAAGGAGGCGAGCACGGTGCCGTAGCCCATCGCCCGCCGCAGACAGGCCTCGTCGAGATCGCCGTCCTGGCCATCGAGGTAGCCGATGAAGCCGCCGGCGAAGCTGTCGCCGGCCCCGGTCGGGTCGCGCACGTCCTCGAGCGGGAAGCCCGGCAGGGCAAAGAAGCCGTCTGCGGTGAAGAGCGCGGCGCCGTACTCGCCCTGCTTGGCGACCACCGCGCGCGGACCGTGCGCCATCAGGGCGCGGGCGGCGCGGGCGAGGTTGCCCTCGCCGGTCAGCTGGCGGATCTCGGCGTCGTTGAGGATCACGCAGTCGACCTCGGCGATCGCCGCCAGCAGCGAGTCCTTGGCGGTCTCGATCCAGAGGTTCATCGAGTCGAGGGCGGAGAAGCGGGCCGCGCCGCACTGGGCGCGGACCTGGCGCTGCAGATCGGGCTGGATGTTGGCGAGGAAGAGCATGTCGGCCTCCTGCGAGGCGGCGGAGAGCTTCGGCTCGAACTCACCGAAGACGCCGAGCTGGGTGTCCTCGGTGTGGGCGACGTTGAGGTCGTACTCTTAGCCGCCGCGCCAGAAGAAGGACTCGCCGCCCGCGACCCGCTCGATGTCGTCGGTGAGCACGCCGCGGCGCTCCAGCACCTCAAACTCGGCCGGACCGAAGTCCTCGCCGACCGGGCCGACCGGGCGCACCTCGGTGAAGAAGCTGGCGGCTAGGGAGAAGTGAACGGCGGCGCCACCGAGCATGCGGTCGCGCTCCCCAAAAGGAGTCTTGACTGAATCAAAGGCGATTGATCCGACGACTGTTAGGGACATTCGGCGGGGGAGATTAGCTTGACCTTTGGCGGGGTGGGGCGTCGGGGGTCCGTCGGGGGCGCTGGGTTTTTCGCCGGTCGCGCTGCCTCTCTCATTGAGTGGTCTTTGCGAAAAACATGACGCCGCGCCCCCGACGGACCCCCGACGCCCCTTCCCAGGGTCGAGGGCTTAAAGCTGCCGGACGACTATGGTTCTCCGCCGATGAAGGCGATTCAGATTGAGGAGTTCGGCGGGCCGGAGAAGCTTCGGTTGGTTGAGGTTGATGAGCCGGTGGCCGGTGACGGGATGGTCGTGGTCGATGTGGCGCGAAGTGGGATCAACTTTGCCGACACTCATGCGACCCGGAACGACTATCTGGCTGAGCAGTCTCTGCCGCTGATTCCGGGGGCCGAGGTCAGCGGGCGGACCGCCGACGGCCGCCGCGTGGCCGCGCTGCTTGGCAGCGGTGGCTATGCAGAGAAGGTCGTCGTGCCAGAGGCGCTGTTGATTCCACTGCCCGACGAGGTCGACGACGATCAGGCGGCGGCGCTGCTGCTGCAGGGCTTGACGGCGATGGCCTTGGTGCAGCGCTGCGCGCGGATCGAGCCGGGGGAGACCCTGGTGGTCGAGGCCGCCGCGGGTGGCACTGGCACGATGGCGGTGCAGCTCGGCAAGAGCGCTGGGGCAAAGGTGATCGGGCTTGCCTCCAGCGAGGAGAAGCGGGCCCTGGTCGAGCGGCTCGGCGCCGACGCCACGGTCGACTCGCGCGCCGAGAACCTCGGCGAAGCGATCCGCGAGGCCAACGGCGGCGAGCGCGTCGATGCCGTGCTCCACATGAGTGGCGGCGACGCGTTTGACGAAGAGATGGGCATCCTCGCCCCGCTGGGTCGCATGGTCGTCTTCGGAATCGCCTCGCGCGAACAGCGCGATGTCTCCACCGCGGCCCTGCTGCGCGGCTCGAAGTCGGTGATCGGCTTCTGGCTCCTGCACCTACTCGCCCGCCAGGACCTGGCCGTGCCGATGATCGGCGAGCTACTCGGCATCGTCGCCAAGGGGGAGCTCGAGGTCACGGTCGGCGGCGTCTACCCGCTCTCCGAGGCAGCCCGCGCCCACGAAGACCTGATCGCCCGGCGCAGCAGCGGCAAGCTCCTCCTGGACCCGTCGAAGTGATCTCCTTCAAAGAGCTCGGCCTCTCGCCGCAGATTCAGCAGGCGCTCGACGAGCTCGGCTTCGAGGACCCGACGCCGATCCAGGACAAGGCGATCCCGGAGCTGCTCGGTGGCCACGACGTGATCGGCCAGGCGCAGACCGGCACCGGCAAGACGGCGGCATTCGGCCTGCCGCTGCTGCAGTACCTCGATCCCAAGAACGACGAGGTGCAGGCGGTCGTCCTCACCCCGACCCGCGAGCTCTGCATTCAGGTGACCCAGGCGCTGCGCTCCTACGCCGAGCACCTCGAGATCGAGATCGTCGCCGTCTTCGGCGGCGCCCCAATCAAATCGCAGCAGGCTCAGCTGCGCTCCGGCGCCCATGTCGTCGTCGCCACCGTCGGCCGCATGATGGACCTGATGAGCCGCCGCTCGTTGGTCCTCACTGCGGCCCGCTACATCGTCTTGGACGAGGCCGACGAGATGCTCGATCTCGGCTTCATCGAGGACGTCGAGAAGATCCTGCGGATGTGCCCGAGCGGACGCCAGACCGCACTCTTCTCGGCGACGATGCCGCCGCCGGTCAAACGCCTCGCCGAGAGCTACATGTACGACCCGACGACGATCTCGATCACGCCGAAAACGTTGACCGTCGACGCGATTGCCCAGGCCTTCGTCGAGGTCGGGGCAAAAGAGAAGGCGGCGAAGCTGGTCGACCTGCTGAAGATCGAGGAACCCGAGCAGGCGATCATCTTCTGCCGCACCAAGATCGGCGCCGACCGGCTCGAGAAGACGCTGAAGAACAAAGGCCTCGACGTCAAGGCGCTGCACGGCGACATGAGCCAGGGTTCGCGCGACGGCGTGATGATTGCCTTCAAGGACCACCGGGTGCGGTTGCTGGTGGCAACCGACATCGCCGCCCGCGGCCTCGACATCGAGCACGTCACCCACGTGATCAACTTCGACGTTCCCGCCTCCTCCGAGGTCTACGTCCACCGCATCGGCCGCACCGGCCGGGTCGGCCGCACCGGCCGCGCGATCACTTTCGTCACCCCGGCGCAGCGCGAGGAGATCGGCCGCATCGAGCGCGACGTGAAGACGACGATCGGCGAGTGGGAAACGCCGGAGGAGCGGCTCGAGCACGCGCCGCGGCCGCGGCGCCGCGAGCGCAGCAAGCCGGTTTCCGAGCCGAGCGCGCCGTCTGAGCCCGCGGGAGAGGAGAGCGGTGCCGAGGCGGAGATCGAGGAGCCTGAGCGCGAGCGGCCGCAGATCGACAAGTCGAACGGTCCGGTCAAGCTTTTCGTCAACCGCGGCGAGCGCAGCGGCATCACCGAGGAGGACCTGCGCTGGGCCCTGCGCGAGGGCGCCGTCCTTCCCGAAGAGGCGATCCACGAGGTCAACGTCTTGCACCGCTTCTCCTTCGTCCAGGTCGATCCCGACAAGGCGGAGCAGACCGTCGAGTACCTCGACGGTACGAAGGTCAAAGGCAAAGAGATCCGGCTCGAGATCGCGAAGAGCTGAGTAGCTAGTTCGCGGTCAGTTCCGCGATGCAGGCGAAGAGCCGCTCGAAGTCGATCGGCTTGGTGATGTAGCCGCTGACCTCGACGTCGGTGGCGGCGCCGGCGTCCATTTCGTCCTGGTGGGCGCTGACGATCAGGACCGGCGTTTCGACCCCGGCGGCGCGCAGCTCGCGCAGGGCATCGATGCCGGACTTGCGCGGCATCATCGCGTCGAGCAGGAGGATGTCCGGGGCGGGCTCACCGATGCGCTGCACCCGCTCGATCACCTCGACTCCGTCGGCGGCGGTCACCACCTCGTAGCCCTCCATCTCCAGGCGCGTCCGCATCAGCAGCAGGATCGTCTCGGAGTCATCGGCGATCAGCACCCGGGTCGGCATGCTTATGCCTCTACCCGTTCGGACTCAGCCTGCGCTCCCGCCTCCCCCGCAGGGAGGCGGACGCGGAAGGTCGAGCCGTGCCCGGGCGCCGAGACGGCCCCGATCGTGCCGCCGTGCAGCTCGACCAGGGACTTGGAGATCGCCAGGCCGAGGCCGGTGCCGCCGACGTGCTGCGTCAGGCCCGCGTCGCCGCGGGTGAAGCGCTCGAATATGTGCTCGAGTTGGTCCTCTGCCATGCCGGGGCCGTTATCGCTCACGGCTATCTCGACGGCGCCGTTGCGCCGCGCTGCCGTCACCGCGATCGCCGCGCCGTCCGGACTGTACTCATGAGCATTGGTTAGGAGATTCACGAGTACTTGTCGGATTCGGTCGCGGTCGACGCTGACCGGGGGCAGATCCTCCTCGATTTCGCTGTGCAATGTCTGGTGGGCCGCTTCGGTTTGACTTCGCATCGTTCGCACCGCGTCCTCGACCAGCGGCGCCACGCCGGTCGGCGCCGGTTTGATCGTCAGCCGCCCGGCGTCGCTGCGGGCGAGGTCGAGCAGATCGTTGAGCAGGCGGACCAGGTGGCGGGTGTTGTCGAGGATGATCTCGACCGTGTCGGCTTGCTTGGGGCTGAGCTTGTCGCGCTCCAGCATCAGCAGCTCGGCGAAGCCCTGCACCGAGGTGAGCGGGCTGCGCAGCTCGTGCGAGGCGGTGAGGACGAACTCGTCTTTGAGCCGGTCGAGTTCTTCGCGCCGGACCTCCTCCTGCTCGAGCTCCTCGGCCATCTCGTTGAAGGCGGCGCCGAGGGTCGCCGTCTCCGAGAGGCCGCCGACCTCGACCCGGGCGCTGCGGTCGCCGGATGCCAGGCGCCCGGCGGCGGCGACCAGCTGCTCGAGCGGTCTTCGCATCGAGGAGATCAGGCCGCTGAAGAGGAGCAGCGCACCGGTCAGGCCGGCGATCAACCCGGCGGCGACGAGCAGGGCGGTGTCGCGGGTGTCGCCGGAGATTTCGTCCTGCAACTGCTCGCGGCGGTCGATCTGCTGATGGACCGTGTCGCGTGCCGCCTTGCCGCCGGTGCCCTGGGCGATCTCGACCCGCGCTTCCATCTCCACCTGGTAGGAGCGGGCGATCGCGTCCTCGAAGTCCTGGCGCTGCTGGATGAAGCGGCCGACGCCGATCACCGCCATCGCGGTGAGCACGGCGAAGCCGATCGCGAACCCGATCCGCAGCCGGTTGGCGAGCGACGGGCTCAGCCGTCGATTGGATCGTGAATATGCTTGAGCCCCGATGGCTGACGAGGCTACCGAGCAAGACGGAACCGTCGCGGCTCCGGACGGAATCGACCAGGAGTCGCTCGAATCCTGGTTTGGAGAGAACGTCCCCGGGGTCGAGCTGCCGCTGGGCTTCGAGCGGATCGCCGGCGGCCATTCGAACCTGACCTACCGCGTCACCGACGCGGCCGGGAAGCACTGGGCGCTGCGGCGGCCGCCGCTCGGCAAGCGGCTCGGCTCGGCCCACGACATGGGCCGCGAGTTCAAGGTCGTCTCCGCCCTGGGGAGAACCGAGGTGCCGGTCGCGCCTGTGGTCGGGCTCTGCGAGGAGGAGAGCGTCAACGGCGCCCCCTTCTACGTGATGGAGTTCGTCGAAGGGCCGGTCCTGCGCGGCCTGGCCGAGGCGGAGATCTTCCCCGACGAGGGGGACCGGCGGGCGATCGGCGAGCGCGTCGCCGACACCCTGGTCCAGATCCACGCCGTCGACCCCGACGCCGCCGGGCTCGGCGACCTCGGCCGCAAGGAGGACTACGTCGCCCGCCAGCTGCACCGCTGGCACGGGCAGTGGGAGAAGTCGAAGACGCGCGAGCTGGAGCCGATCGACCGCGTCCACGCGGCCCTCTCGGCCCGCATCCCGGAGCAGGGCCCGGCGACCATCGTCCACGGCGACTACCGCCTCGACAACATGATCCTCAGCCAGAGCGGCGAGGTGGCCGCGGTGGTCGACTGGGAGCTCTGCACTCTCGGCGACCCGCTCGCCGACGTCGGCCTGCTGATGGCCTACTGGCCAGAGCGCGGCGACGACGTCGTCGCCCTCGGCATGCCCGCCAACCTCGCCCCCGGCTTCCCGACCCAGAAGGAGATCGCCTCCCGCTACGCCGAGCGCAGCGGCCGCGACCTCTCCGACCTCGGCTTCTACG
>DATNGZ010000054.1:0-6127 GCA_035605695.1 Solirubrobacterales bacterium
GCAGGTGGCGCCGCAGTTGCACCTCCATGCCTACTCGCCGATGGAGGTCCACTACATGAGCGAGCGCTCGGGAAAGGGGCCGGACGAGGTCTTCGAGTACCTGATCGAGTGCGGCCTCGGGTCGACGCCGGGGACCGCGGCCGAGGTGCTCGACGACGGGGTGCGGCAGCGGATCTCACCCAACAAGCTTCCCGCCGAGCGCTGGGTCGAGATCGTCGAGGCCTCGCACCGCGCCGGCCTGCGCTCGACCTCGACCGTGATGTTCGGCCACATCGAGGAGCCGCGCGAGCTCGCCCGCCACATGCGGGTGATCCGCGCCCTGCAGGAGCGCACCGGCGGCATCACCGAGTTCGTCCCGCTCAGCTTCATCCCCTTCAACACGATGCTCGGCCGCACCCATGGCATCGAGGAGATCTCCGATGCCGAGAACCTCAAGCACACCGCCGCCTTCCGTCTGGCGCTTGGCAAGACGATCCCCAACCTGCAGGCGAGCTGGGTGAAGATGGGCCTCGGCGCCGCCACCGAGGCCCTGCGCTGGGGGGTCAACGATCTTGGCGGCACGCTGATGGAGGAGAACATCTCGCGCATGGCCGGGTCCCAGCACGGGGTCAAATTGGAGCCCGAGCAGCTGATCGAGGCGGCTCGCGCCGCCGGCCGCGAGCCGGCCCAGCGCACGACCCTCTACGAGATAGTTGAGACTTACTAAACAAGCGGTATCGTTGATCGATCGCTTCGCGTTCGTCAGAAGCTAGGGGAGGGTTTTCGGGAGTCGCGGCCTTTTCGCTGCTCGGTTTGGCGATTGTGCTCGGCGTCGTTGCGATGGCCGGCTTGAGGCCGTGGGCGACCACATCCGTAGCTCCTGATTTGAGCGTCTCGCCGGGGATCGGCGTCGGGCTGGGTGACTCGACCGTCGTGGCTCATGCGCCATCGCCCGGAGGCGGGCCTGGCGGTATCGCCGCTCCCAAGTCAAGCTCGGCGGCCGCGGTTTCCGCGCCCGCGCCGGTGGCCGGATCGACTCCCAAGCAGCCTGCCTCGCGGCCGGTGCTCGCGGTTTCAGCCGCTCGCGCCGTGCGGACTTCGGCGCCCGCCCCGGTTTCGGTGCCGCCAGCCGCTGCGCCGGCCCCATCGCCCGGACCTGTTGCTGCGACGCCGACGCCGGCTCCCGAACAGGCGTCGGCACCGCCGCTCGTGGCCACGGTTGACAACGGCTCCCCGCGCACTTCCGGCCGGCCCGGCACTTCCGTCGTCGGCGGCGGCGGCGAGCCGGAACAGAGCTGCGAGGCAGGCGAATACGTCATCACCGTGACCTTCGAAGGAGTCGAAGGCGAGGAAGTGGATTACGAGCTGGACGAGGGCGACATCCTGGTCAAAGGCGTGGGTGCCGACGGGAGCGAAACCGAAGTTGCTCTGCGCGGTGACCTGACCGACGTTCGCAACCTTGTCGCCACCTTGGTCTCGGAAGGCAACTGCGCGCAGGTCAACGTGGTGCCACCCGGAGGCGAGCCAGTGGAAGGCGCCTCGGAAGCCGACGCCGACGCCGCCGAATCCGGCGAAGCCGCAGAATCAGCCCTACCCTGAACCGATGCGCGCGATGGTCCTGCAGCGGCAGCGTCAGCCGTTGCGGCTGGAAGACGTCGCGGAGCCGCGGCCGCGCTCGGGGCAGGTGCTAATCGCGGTCAACGCCTGCGGCGTCTGCCGCACCGACCTCCACATCGTCGACGGCGACCTCGATCAGCCGAAGCTGCCACTCGTCCCCGGTCACCAGATCGTCGGCACCGTGGTTGAGGCGGGGGAGGGGGCGGAGCGCTTCGCGACCGGCGACCGGGTCGGCGTGCCCTGGCTCGGCTGGACCTGCGGCGAGTGCCGCTACTGCCGCGGCAGCCGCGAGAACCTCTGCGACCGCGCCCGCTTCACCGGCTACGACGTCGATGGCGGCTACGCCGAGCTCGCGGCAGCCGACGAGCGCTTCTGCTTCCCGATTCCGGAGGGCTATCCGGACGAGCAGGCGGCGCCGCTGCTCTGCGCCGGGCTGATCGGCTATCGGGCGCTGCGCCTGGTCGGCGAGGCCGAGCGGATCGGCTTCTACGGCTTCGGCGCCTCGGCCCACATCCTCTGCCAGGTCGCCGTCCACCAGGGGCGCCGCGTCTTCGCCTTCACCCGCGAGGGCGATGAGGAGACGCAGGCGTTCGCACGCCGGCTCGGCGCCGAGTGGGCCGGTTCCTCGGAGGATCAACCCCCGGAGGAGATCGACGGCGCGATCGTCTTTGCTCCGGTCGGGGCCCTGATGACAACGGCGCTGCGGGCCAGCGCCAAGGGGGCGCGGATTATCAGCGCCGGCATCCACATGAGCGACATCCCCGCCTTTCCTTACGAGACCCTCTGGGGTGAGAGGGTGCTTGGCTCGGTCGCCAACTTGACTCGGAGGGACGGCCAAGAGTTCATGGCGCTGGCGCCGCGGGTTCCGGTCAAGACCGAGGTCGAGGTTCACTCCCTCGAAGACGCCAACGTGGCGATTGACTCGGTTCGGGACGGCAGTCTCCGGGGGGCGGCTGTGCTTCGTGTCGCAGGGTCGGCGGGCCCATCCCGGTAGGGGTTCCACTTAACTTTTTCGGTGGAGAGAGAGCTGCTGACGCCTCAAGGTGGGCGCCGAAAAAGTACAAGACGTTCCACCCCTACCGGGATGGACCCGATGTCAGCGGAAGAGATCCTCGTGGGGCGGGCGGCGAAGGGCCGCTGCACCGGGGCCATCGTCGGCGGTGACGAATCGGTCGAGGCCGCGGACGATGACTGCGGGCACTTGGCTGTTCTTGCTTCTGACTAGATCGGCCGCCGCTGCGGCCTCGTCGGCGATCGCGATCATCGTTGCTTCTAGCTTTTGGCCGTGGGCGTCTTCGCGGCCTCGCCAATCGTCCAGCGGGGTGAGTCCGGCGCAGCCGATCGCGACCTCGGCTTGACCCAAGCGCCAGGCGCGGCCGAAGCTGTCAGCAATTACCACTGCGATCTGGGAGGAGAGGCTGGGGTGGGCCTCTTCAGACACTCCCCGCTTTTGTCTGGTGAGGTCCACCGCAGCCTCTCCTACGACCACATTGAGCTCATTCCTGATCCTCCGGGCCGATGCGTCGGGGTCCTCTGGGAGTAGGCAGACGGTGCCGGTCTCCGGGAGGTTGGAGGTGTCGATGCCGGCGTTGGCGCAGATGAAGCCGTGGTGGGTCTCGGTGATCAGGACGTTGCGCTCGGCTCTCAGGATCTCTTTGCTCTCGTCGAGGATCAGCTGCACCAGGTTCGGCTCCTTGCCGAGCACCGCGGCGAGGCGGCGGGCCTCGGCGCCTGGGATTGCCGATGAGAGGGGGGCGACCCGATCCTCGGCCTTGGAGACTGCCTTTTGCGCGATCACGACGACGTCGCCGTCATGCAGCTCGGCCAGGGCGGAGATCAGCTCGCCGAGGTTCGCTCCCGCTTCGATCTCGGGCAAGCCGGAGATCGGGAGGACCCGCAGCTCGTGAGCTCCTCCGTTCATATGCTGAGCGCCTTGGCCGTGCGCTTGGCTCGGCCGCTGCGCGTCTCTAGCTCCCGGGTGAGGGCGACGACGTCGGCTGGGGTGTCGAGGTCGAGCGCTAGCGATGGCAGCTCCTCGACCCCGAAGGGAATGCCGGCCTCGCGCGCGGCGGTGACGTGGCGGGCGCAGCTGCCCTCGCCGAAGGAGGGCTCGATCGCGTCTGGGGGTGCGAGCGCGAGCGCGTTGGTGCCGGTGCCGTGGCGGTCGGGGACGATCGCGACGTAGCGCTCGGGCATGCCGGTGAGCAGGCGTTCGAGCTCGCGCGACTCCATCAGCGGGCAATCGATCGGGAGCAGCACGACGCAGCCGGCGCCGAGCTCGCGGGCGCGGGTGATGCCGGCGAGGGCCGCGCCCGAGTGGCCGCCCTCGTCGGGGTCGGTGATCAGCTCGGCGTGGACAGCGGTCGCCAGCTCGATCGCACGCGGCTCGCTGGTGACGACGATCGTGCGCTCGATCGAGCGGGCCGCATCGATCGCCTCCAGCACGTCCTCGAGCATCGCCGCCGCCAGCTCGGCGCGGTGCGTGCTGCCGATGCCAGGGGCGAGCCGCTGCTTGGCATCAGCGAAGCGCTTGACCGGCAGGATCGCGGTCGCCTTCAAGCTGCGCTGGAGTGGGGGTCAGGCACCTTCGACGAGGCTAGCGGCGTAGTCGAGGACGATGCGCGCCACGCGGGCTCGCCCCGCTGCACCCTCCATCAAGGTTGAGGCTGGGTGTGTGGGGATCTCCGCCGGAGGGGGATCGGGGTCACCCGCGTCGACGACCATCGCATCGATCAGCCCGGTGTAGAGGGAGGCGACGCCGGCCGCGGTCGAAGGGCGTCCCAGCGCCTGCATAAAGCGCTCGGTTGGTCCCTTGACGACCTGGCCGGCGACGAAGGGGCTGACCGCGACGACGGGGGCCGGCGAGGCCGTGATCGCTTCGGTCATGCCGGGCACAGCGAGGATCGGGCCGATGCTGATCACTGGGTTCGAGGGACCGATCACGATCGCCTCGGCGCCGCGCAGCGCCTCCAATACTTTCGCGCTCGGCTCGGCCGCCTCGATCCCCTCCAGCTCGACCCCATGGACCTCGGGCTGGCCGCGGTCGACGATCAGGTACTCCTGCAGGCCGCGCACGCCGCCGGTGGTCAGGACCTTGGTCCGCACCGGCGCCTCGCACATCGGCAGCACCCGCGCCTCGACTCCGAGCCCCCGCGCGATCTGGGCCTGGGCGTCGGTGAGGCTGCCGCCCTCCTCGAGGAACTGGCGCCGGTAGAGGCAGGCGGCGAGGTCGCGATCGGAGAGGCCGAACCAGCTCGGGGCGCCGAGCTTGACCAGGCGCTCGAAGACGGTGAAGCTGTCGTCCTTAAGTCCCCAGCCGCGCTCCTCGTCGATTTCGCCGCTGAGCCAGTATGTGACGAGGTCGGGGTCGGGGGAGACGTGGACGCCGAGGGCTTCGATGTCGTCGCCGCTGTTGGCGATGACGGTCAGGTCGGAGCCGATCTCCTCCTGCATTCCGGCGGCGAGCTTGGCGCCGCCGGTGCCGCCGGCGAGCAGGGCGATCCTCACCGCGACCTACCTACTCCCAGTGGTCGGCGTCGGGCAGGCCGGTGAGCTGGATCCCGGCGTGGGCCTTGTAACGGACGTTGACCGAGATCAGCAGCGGCGTCAGCTGCTCGACGATCCGGGCCATCTCCAGCGGGCCGGCGTTGACCGCGCGCAGACCGGGGATCAGCTCGATCAGCCGCGCCACCCGGGCCTTGTCGGCCTTGCGGTCGCCGCAGACCAGCACGTCCTCGCCAAGCTTGGCCTCGCCGTCGGCAAGGGTCGGCGCGCCGACGGTGTGCAGGGCGGCAACGACGGTGACCCCCTCGGGGACCATCTCCTGCGCCTGCTGGGCAGCCGAGCCCTGCCAGACGCCAAGCGAACGGGTCGCCTTGCCGCTCACCGCGGCGGCCAGGGGGACGGTGCAGTCGACCAGGATCTGGCCGGGCCGCAGCGCCTCGCGCAGGTTGTTGAGGTTCTCCGACTGGTTGCGGAAGGGGACGGTGAGGAAGACGATCTCGGCGCGCTGGGCGGCCTCCTCGTTGAGCAGGCCCTCGACCTCGGCGCCGGGAACTTTCTCGCGCAGCTTTGCCGCGGCCTCCTCGGCGCGCTCGGCCGAGCGCGAGCCGATCGCGATCGGGGCGCCGGCACGGGCCCAGCGCAACGCCAGACCGGCGCCGAGGGCGCCGGTGCCACCGACAATCGGGATGGCCGGGAGATCCGTCACGAGCGCGCCAGTCTAGGAGGGATTGGCAAAACCCGGGTGTGCGACTGGCGAGCGCCGGACCAAGCCGGACAAGGACGCAGGGGAGGCCGCATAGCAGCGCTAGTGAGTATCCGGTTCCGTCAGTCGACCGCGGAGCGAGCCCAACAGACGGCTCCGATAGCCGCCCGGCGCGCCCAGGGCGCAGCCCATCCGACTTTGACCACACCAGGGTGGGGTGAATGTCGGATGGGCTGCCTGACCGGCCGCTTCGAGCGGGTCGGTCTCGGCCTCGGGGCGACCCCACCTGAGCGAACCGGATACTCATGAGCAGCGCTATTCGGC
>DATNGZ010000055.1:0-10970 GCA_035605695.1 Solirubrobacterales bacterium
AGTGGCTGTGGAGGGCTCTTCTCCTTCATCATCGACCCGATCGTCAACGCCTCGAGCGGCCTGCCTTCAGCGGCCGGCAAAAACGTCGCCAGGCTCAAAAATACGGTTCTGACGACGACCAGCTTTGCGCTGAAGAAAAACGACGAAGAAAATCCCTAAGCGCGGGTAGCCGTAACTGAGAAGAAGTGCGAGCGAGCGCGGGCTCTCGGGCCCGCGCTCGCGTTCGTCGGACTTAGCTCGCGGGTGGCCGAGGTCGTATATTCGGCTCGATGACGATGCTTCATAGGCACCGATGGCCCAACGGATCCCCCGCGACGAATCACTGAGCCGCGTCCATGGCGTCGGCGCCCTCTTTGCCGCCGCCTACGGCAACGTCGGCTCCTCGATCTACTACGCGCTCGGGGTCACGGCGGCCTTTGCGCTCGGCCTGACGCCGATCGCCTTCGTCATCTCCGGCCTGATCTTCGCCGCCACGGCTGCCACCTACGCCGAGGCGACCGTGATGTTCCCCGAGGCCGGTGGGTCCTCGAGCTTCGCCCGCCACGCTTTCAACGAGATGGTCAGCTTCATCGCGGCCTGGGGGCAGATGCTCAACTACACGATCACGGTTGCGATCTCGGCCTTCTTCGTGCCCCACTACCTGGCGGTGTTTTGGCCCTGGCTTGGCGACAGCCCCGGCGACATCATCGGCGGTGCGGTGCTGATCCTCGCTCTCGCTTTGATCAACATCCGCGGCACCGAGGAGTCCGCAAAACTCAACCTGATCCTCGCCGTCGCCGACCTTGCCACCCAGGTCGTGCTGGTCGGCATCGGCTTGGTCCTTGTCTTCAGCCCGCAGGTTCTTGTCGACAACGTCCACCTTGGCGTCGCCCCGACCTGGAGCGACTTCGCGCTCGGCATCGCCGTCGGCATGATCGCCTACACCGGCATCGAGACGATCTCCAACATGGCCGAGGAGGCCAAGGACGCTGCGAAAACGATCCCCCGCAGCGTCGGCTTGGTGGTGGTCGCGGTCCTCGCCCTTTACCTGCTGATCCCGATCGTCGCGCTCTCGGCGATGCCGGTCGTTAAGGACGCGGCGGGGCACTACGCGACTGAACTCGGCTCGACCTTCGCCGACGACCCGATCCTCGGCATCGTCGAGAACCTCGGCCTCTCCTCGGGCCCGACGGAAATCCTGCGCTACTACGTCGGCGTGCTGGCGGCGGTGATCCTGCTGATCGCCACCAATGCCGGGTTGATCGGCGTTTCCCGCCTCACCTACTCGATGGGCCAGCACCGCCAGCTGCCCGAGAGCCTGCGCCAGGTCCATCCCAAGTACCGCACCCCCTACATCGCGATCCTGATCTTCGCCGCGATCGCGATCATCACCTTGATCCCCGGTCAGACCGACTTCCTGGCGACGATGTACTCGTTCGGGGCGATGCTGTCCTTCACGATCGCCCACGTCGCGGTGATCCAGTTGCGCCGGGGCCAGTCTGGCGTTGAGCGCCCCTGGAAGCCGCCGCTCAACTTCCGCGCTTTCGGCGCTGACGTGCCGCTCACCGCGGTACTCGGCGGCCTCGGCACCTTTGCCGCCTGGATCGTCGTGATGGCGCTCAACCCGCGCACGCTCGTTGTGGGCAGCGGCTGGATGGTGCTCGGCATCGTCGTCTACGTCCTCTATCGGCGCAACCAGGGCCTGCCCCTGACCGAGACGGTCAAGGTGCTGACGCCGGAGCCGCTCGGGGTCGAGGAGATCGAGTACCGCAGCGTCCTGGTCGCCTTCGAGGACGGCGAGCCGTTCTCCGAGGAGATGGTCGCGACCGCGGTCAAGCTCGCCTCCAAGCGCCGCCGCGGCGTCCACATCCACTCGATGATGACCGTGCCCACGCACCTGCCACTGGACGCCGAGCTGTCCGAGGCCGAAGAAGAAGCGCAGGGCAAGATCGAGCAGGCGCGCCTGATCGGCGGCCAGCGCGTGACCGGCCACGTCGAGCGCGTCCGTCCCGGCCAGGCCGGCTATGAGATCTCCGACGAGGCGAAGCTGATCAACGCCGCCGCCGTCGTAATCGGCCTGCGCTACCGCGGCGGCCGCCCGCTCTACGACAAGACCCTGCAGACCGTGCTCGGCGAGCGCCCCTGCCGCGTCATCGTCGTCTCCGAACAGGGGGCGCAGCGGGGCAGCGATCCAGCGCCCGCGCTGGCCTAGCATGAGGTTCGAGGACGCGACAGATTTTCGTCGGACGCTCGAGGGGCGCCTGAGAGAGCTTGCCGACGATGACGAGGTCTGGTTAGCCCGCGACCGCAAGTCGATCGCGTTTGGCCGGATGCTCGCTCGTCTCAACGCGACTGCGCCCGGCCGTTGGTCCCTGGCCGGTGGATTCGCGCTCGATTGTCGCTCCCTGCGCCCAAGGACCGCGCGGGAGCTCAATATCGAGTGGCGGGCCGATCGCTTTGAGGGATACCTGGAGGCTGAGCTGGAGGCCGCTGCGCATGATCTCGGCGATCTCTTTGAGTTCGATACCTGCATTGGCGGATCGGGCGTGCGCGGCCGCAGCGGCGCTCACAGATGTGTCGAGGTTCGTGCCTTCATCGCAGGGGAGCTTTTTGACACATTCGAACTCAAATTCAGACTTAGGTTCGGAGAGGTCGGCACGGAAACCCTGCAAGCGGAGAACCTGCTCGACTTCGCCGGTATCGAGCCCGTCGAAGTCGACGCAATGGCGATTGAGGTGCAGCTCGCGGACCAGCTCCACGACTACGCACGATCGGTTGCTCGGGGGGCCGCTGCGCCTCGGGCAGAGGAGCTACTCGACCTCAGGCTCATCGCGGAGCTCCCGGATCTCGACGCGACGAACCTGACCCTGTCCATATTCCAGATCTTTCGCATGCACAACGAACCGATGCCAGAGAGCCTGCCAACTCCACCGGAAGAGTGGAACGAGTGGTACGAGCGGGTTGCGGAGTCGATGGGCGCGCCAGCCAAGCTCGACGATGGGCACGGCGAGGCCGCCGCCCTCCTCGATCCAATTCTCAGCGGTGAGGTGTTCAAAGGAACATGGAATCCCACCGAGCGCTGCTGATGACGTGACGCTTTCGTGAGGTTCTGCTCACCACACGTTGGTTCGCCGCTGCCAAGGTCGGTGCATGGCTTCGATCGGCACCATAGGCGGGATTGTCGACAGCGTGAAGAGCGTGCTCGGGTTTACCGCAGGCGTCACCGCAGCTTCGGCCAGCCTGGTCCACTACGCGACTGTCCTGGCTACGGCTGATCGGCGTCGGGTGGAGCGCATGACCGCATATGGCTTCCACCTGGGGATCCTCGCGGCGGCCGTCCTTTTCGTCCTCGATCAAGTTTTGAGTTAGGATGAAGCAATGAAACGTGTTGTCGGCATTGGAATGATCGTTCTTGCGTTCCTTCTGTGTCCAGTCTGGGTCACTGTCATTCCGGAATCGGAGCCAGAGATAGGGGTTGTGGCCTTGATCGCGATCTTGTATCTGATCGCTATAGGCCTAGTGCTCAGCTCGAGCCCCTCGGATACCAGCCACTGAGGCCTTGAAATAGGGCATCCGGTCGGGAACGGTCTATGGCCACGGCTCCGTAGAATCCGCGCTCAGTGGCCTCTCCCGAGCGGATCTACCGCGGCTCCGTCCGCCTCTTCTCGCTCGTTTTCGTCGCGCTCGGTCTGGCGCTCCTCGTCAGCACCCTCGCCGCGGGGGGTGGGCCGCTCTCGGTTGGCTTCCTGCTTGGGGTCGCCTTCCTTGTTGTTGGCGCCGGACGGCTCTGGATCGCCGCGCGCACGTGAGCAGCGAGCCCGAGCAGCCGCGCAAGCCGCGCCTGGAACCGTTGCTGCAGCGTGGGCTCGGCGTTCCCGGGCTCTTCGTCGCGGTCTACTCGTCGGTGGGCTTCTCGATCTACTTCGCGCTCGGCGTCGTCGCCGACCGTGGCCTCGGTCTGACGCCGCTGATCTTCCTCGTCGCCGGCCTGCTCTTCGTCCTCACCACGCTCAGTTACGTCGAGGGCGGCGCGATGCTGCGAGAGCGTGGCGGCTCCTCCAGCTTCGCCCGCCACGCCTTCAACGAGCTGATCGCCTTCATCGCCGGCTGGGCGATCCTGATCGACTACCTGATCGTCGCCGCCCTGGCCGCGATCTCGGTGCCGCACTATCTGGAGCCGGTCTCCGGCCACCTTTCTGAGGCGGGCTGGGAGATCGGCATCGCCGGCGCCGTGATCGTCGCCGCCTGCCTGCTCAACATCTTCAACATCACCGGCCGCGGCAGGGAGCGGCCCCTCGCCGTACTCGCCCTCGCCGACATCGCCCTGCAGCTGGCGGTGATCGCCGTCGGCGTGCTGGCGATCTTCCATCCCGATCGCCTCACCGACCAGATCCACCTCTTCACCAGCCCCGACTTCCACGACATCGTCTACTCGGCGGTGGTGGCGATGCTCGCCTACGCCGGGATCGAGGCCGCCTCTGACCTGGCGCCGGACATCGACGTGAGGCCGAAGGACCTGAAGCGGATCGTCTCCGTCGGCGCCCTCGCAGTGCCGCTGGTCTACGCCGGGATGGCGGCGATCGCGTTGATGGCGGTGCCGGTCATCGCCGGCCCGCACGGACCCGAGACCGCGCTCGGCAACGAATTCGTCGAGGCGCCGGTGCTCGGTGTCGTCTCCGCCTACCACCCTGTCTGGGTCTCCGACGCGATGCGCTGGCTGGTCGCCCTGATCGCCACCCCGGTGCTTTTCTGGGCGACGACGACGGCGCTACTCGGCGTCTCGCGCCACATCTACACGCTGGCGATCAACCGCCAGATCCCCAGCTGGCTGGGCAAGCTGAACAGCCGCCACGCCACCCCGCACGTGGCGATCGCGATCTCCGGCGTGATCGCGATCGGCCTGGTCGCGCCGACCGACGTCAAGCTGCTGGCCGGTCTCTACGCTTTCGGCGCGATGCTGGCGATCACGATCGCCCAGCTCTCGATCATCCGCCTGCGGATCACCGAACCCGACCGCCGCCGCCCCTTCCGGGTGCCGTTCGACGTCAACTGGCGCGGCGCGCGCCTGCCCGTCCCGGCGATTTTCGCCGCGATCGTCAGCAGCCTCGCTTTCGTCAGCGTGCTCGCCTACCACGACCGCGCCCGCTGGGTCGGTGGCGGCTGGATGGCCTTCGGCCTGCTCTTCTACGTCGTCTACCGCAAGGTCTTCGAGGGAACGACGCTGACCAAGCGTGTCTCAGTCACGGAGAAGGCGCTGACCAAGCAGGTGCCGGAAGTGGCCTTCCGCACCATCCTCGTGCCCGTCTTCGGCACCAAACTCGACGACGACATTGTCGCCACCGCCGGCCGCCTCGCCGCGGCCGAGCAGGAGGCGAGCGACGGCAGTGCTGGGGAAGAGACGCAGCTCGACCTCGTCTACGTGATTGAGGTGCCGCTGACGCTGCCGCTTGATGCCCAGCTTCCGCCCGAGATCGAACACGAGGCCTGGCGGGCGCTGCAGCGCGCCAGCGACGTCGGCGAGGAGTACGAGGACGTCGAGGTGACGACCGAGGTCGTGCGCGCTCGCGGGGTCGGTGCCGGCATCGTCGAAGCGGCGCGGCGCAAGGACACCGAAGCGATCGTGATCGGCGGTGAGCCGCCGACGAAGATCAAGGGCGGCGCCAGGCTCGGCGGTGTCGGCGGCGCCAAGCCGGCCGAGATCGGAGCCGCGACCGAGTACGTGCTGAAGAAAGCGCCTTGCCGCGTACTGCTGACCGCGCCTCCGGAGACAGCTGACATCTAGTATCCGACGCATGTTCATTCTTATCGTCGGCTGCGGCCGCGTCGGCTCCTCGGTTGCCCGCGCGATGCTCAGCGAAGGGCACGAAGTCTCCTGTCTCGACGAGGACCCGGAGTCGCACGCGCGGCTCGAGGTCGGGCTCGACAAGGGCTGGGAGGACCTCGGCGGCCAGTTCACGGTCGGCGCCGGCCTTGAGACTGACGCCCTGGTTGCCGCCGGGATCGAGAATGCCGACGCCTTCATCGCCTCCACCGACGGCGACAACACGAACATCATCATCGCCCAGATCGCCCAGCGCCGCTACGAGGTGCCGACCGTGATCGCCCGCATCCTCGACCCGCTGCGGGCCGAGTGGTACGAGCGCCAGGGCCTGCGCACGGTCTGCCCGACCCGGGTCGCGATCGACATGCTCGAGGAGGCCGTGCGCGAGGGCGCCCCGCGCGGCGGCGCCGGCCCCTCTGACGACGGCGCGGCGGAAGCCGCGTAGGGGAGGGACGGGACGCATGTACATCATCGTCGTCGGCGCCGGCAAGGTGGGTTGGAACCTGGCCCGCGAGCTGCTCGACAAGAACCACGAGGTGACGGTGATCGAGAGCGACCGCCGCCGCTACCTCACGGTCGAGCAGGAGCTCGAGCACAACGTCTCTTACGGTGACGCCTCCGAGCTCTGGGTGCTCGAGCGGGCGGGGATCCAGCGCGCTGACCTGGTGATCGCGGTCACCGGCGACGACGAGGACAACATGCTGATCTGCCAGGTCGCGCGCGAAAAGTACGAGGTCAAGCAGATCATCGCCCGGGTCAACAACCCGCGCAACAAGCCCCACTTCGACCTGCTCGGGATCAAGCCCTCGGTCTCGGCCACCGACCTGATCCTGCGCCTGCTCGAGCACGAGGTCCCCGACTACGGCCTCGTCCACCTGCTCGATCTGCAGGAGGAGCAGCTGGAGATCATCGAGATGCTGTTGGGTAAGGACTGTGGCGTCACCGGCCGCCGCGTCGGCGACCTGCAGATGCCCGAAGGCAGCCTGCTGATCTCGGTCCTGCGCAACGGCAAGGGCTTCGTCCCTGGCCCCGACACGGTGCTTGAAGTGGGCGACGAGGTGCTCGCCGTGCTCGACCCGGGCCACGAGGAGCAGCTCAAGGTCCTCTTCGGGCCCGGCGACGGGTCCGGCGGCAACGGCGCGGGCGACGGTGGCTAAGAGCCCATTCCGCGAGGTCGACTTCCTGCTGATCGGCGGCGGCCTGGCCTCCGCCAGTTGCGCCTCGGAGCTGCGCAAGCGCGGGGCGGAGGGATCGATTCTGCTGGCCGGCCGCGAGCCCGAGCCGCCCTACGAACGCCCGCCGCTCTCCAAGGAGTACCTGCGCGGCGAGGCCGAGCGCGCCGACGCCTACGTCAACCCGCCCTCGTGGTATGAGGAGAACGGCGTCGAGCTGCTCAGCGGCACTAACGTGATGTCGCTTGACCCAGAGGCGCGCACGGCGAAGCTGCAGGGCGGGGAGGAGGTCGGCTTCGCCAAGGCGCTGATCGCCACCGGGGCGATGGTCAACATCCTCCGCGTCGAGGGCGCCGAGAACGAGGGCATCCACTACCTGCGCGCCTATGGCAACTCCGATGCGATCCGCGCCGACGCCGAGGCGGCCGAGCACGTCGTCCTGATCGGCGGCAGCTACATCGGCGCCGAGGTCGCGGCCTCGTTGACCGCCAAGGGCACCAGGTGCACGATCGTGACAATGGAGGACATAGCGCTCTCGCGGACCTTCGGCGAGGACGCAGGACGCTGGTTCCACCAGTTGCTCGAGTCCAAGGGAGTGACGATCCACGGCGGCGAGGAGCTCGAGGCCTACGAGGGCGACGGCAGGGTCAGGGCTGTGCTGACCAAGAGCGGCAAGGCGATCGAGTGCGACGCGGTCGTCGTCGGCGCCGGCGTCCGCCCCGATGGGATGCTGGCCCAGCGCGCCGGGCTCGAGGTCGACGACGGGATCGTCTGCGACTCGAAGCTGCAGAGCTCGGTTGAGGGGATCTACGCTGCCGGTGACTGCTGCTCATACGACAGCGTCATCCACGGCCGTCGCCTGCGGGTCGAGCACTGGGACGTGGCGATGCAGCAGGGCATGCACGCCGCCCGCAACATGCTCGGCGACGATGCCGACTACGAGGTAGTGCCCTACTTCTTCAGCGATCTAGCTGACTGGGCGGGCCTCGAGTACGTCGGGCCGGCCAAGGACTGGGACGAGGAGATCTGGCGCGGCGATCGCGAAAGCGGCGAGTTCTCCGTCTGGTACCTCAAGGAGGGCAAGGTCGCCGGTGCCCTCAGCGTCGAGCGCTCTGAAGACCTGGCCGAGGCACGGCGCCTGCTCGCCGATGGTGTCGATGTGTCGGGGGCCGTGGGGCAGATCGCCGACCCAAGTGCCGATCTCTCAAAGATCGCGGCCTAGGCATTCAGCCTGGGAGATCGGCTCGCCCAGGGGGCGAACCGATCTCTTTCGACTTAAGGGTGCCCCGGTGGTTAGCCGATGCCACTCCATTTCAGGCCTGCATGGGATCCGGTAAGGAGCCCAATCCAACTTCCGTCGACTTCCAGGGGGTTGGTGCCAAATTTGATTGTTAATTCAGGGAATAAAGCCGTAGGGGCCACTTTGAATAAGTGTTCAACCGCTTCTTCTTCAAAGTTTCCTTCCAGGACTATCGTTCCGACGACGGTATTTTTTGGAGCAAGTGGGCACCCCGTCCCCGATGAGTACGTAGTAATGGTTTCGACTTTCAGCGAGTTATATGTTTTTCCGTTATGTAAGAAAAGGTTGGTCGGGGCTGAGAATGTCAGGTCGCCGACGATGCACGGAAGTTCTTCTAATTCTCCTTTGATTGTGTAGACCTTGCCTTCTGTGAATTTGAATTCCGCTATCCCTTTTCCTTCGGATTGCAGTTTCCCGCCGTTGAACACGAGTTTTTTGAAAACTAACTGAAGATTAAGGGTCGGTAGTAAGAAGGCGTAAGATCCGCCATCTTGTTTCCAGGTCACCGACTTTTCCGTTGCTAAAGCTTCGGAGCCTTGGATGCGCCAGCTTCCGGAGGCCTGGGCAGCCGCTGCAGACAACATCAGCAGACAGAGGCTTGAAAGCAGGCAGGGCAAAAACAGCGCGGGCAACCGCGTTGCGTATTTCATTCTGATCCTCTCACTATTTCGTTTCGGTCAGGAACGGCGCCTCGTTGGGCGATGCCGCGCGAGCCTATAGCCGTATATCTCACCGGTCAAGAAATTTAGAAAGGTCTGATCTAACTCGACGCGACGGTCGGTTTCCGGGAGCTCAAGCAGCCCGACGACGGGGGAATCGCCCGCGCCGGTATTCTTTGATCCTCGCTTTGCGCCCTGGTGTAATTGGCAACACGCCAGTCTCTGGAACTGGAATTTGGGGTTCGAGTCCCTGGGGCGCAGTCTGAAATGCTTGCAAGGGCGTCTAATCGCTTTGCTAGCGTCGCTTCACTCGTGAGCTCTCGACATAAACTCCTCTTCGCGCTGCCGATCGTTGCGCTGGCGATTGCCGGTTGTGGCGGAGGCGGCGACGACTCGACCGCCTCGGCGCCGGCGACGACGGAAGCGACGACGACCGCGCTGAGCAAGTCGGAGTTGACTGAACAAGGCGACGCGATCTGCGCCGAGGTCAATGCCGCCGTCGGCACGGTCGGAGCGAGCAGTGCCGAAACCGGCAGTCCGGCGGCCCAGGTCGCCGATCTCTACAGCGGCATGATCGCCAGCCTCAAGAATCTAGGTACGCCGGCGGAAACCGATGGCTACGCCGAATTCAGCGATGCCGCCGACGAACTCTCGACGGCGGAGGGCGAAGTCAAACTCGCCGCGGAGCGCAGCGATACGCTCGGGCTCGAAACCGCCGAATCGAACGCATCGGCGGCCCTTTCCTCCTTCCAGGAAGTCGCCGACGAATACGGCTTCGAAGACTGCAGCGAAGGGCCCAGCGCCCCCGCTGCAAGCGCGACGCCTGAATCGGCTGAAGCGGAAGCCGGCGAAGAACCCGAATCGGTCGAACCCGAAGCCGTCGAACCCGAAGTTGAAGCTGAACCGGCGCCCGAAGTGGTACCCGAAACCGGCGGCGCCGGCGGTACGGCTGAAGGCGGCGGCACAGCGGGTGCCCCCGAAGGCGGCGGCAGCAGCGGCGGCGAATCCGGCGGCATCGGCCCCGGCTAAGCGTCTTCCGGCGACCAGCCGTGCATTTGCCCCCTTACACGTGGCAAATGCAGGTCTCGTTTCGAATTTAGGCGGCGGAGGACTCTTCCCAGGCGCCGTAGAGGCGCGAGTAGGGGCCGGCCGCCTCAATCAGCTCGTCGTGGCTGCCCTGCTCGGCGATGCGGCCGTGTTCGAGGACGACAATCTTGCCGGCGCGGCGGATCGTCGAGAGGCGGTGGGCGATGACGATTGCGGTGCGGCCCGTCAGCAGTCGTTCCAGGCCCTTCTCGATCGTTTTCTCGGTCCGCACATCGACGTTGGAGGTCGCCTCGTCGAGGATCAGGATGCGGGGTTCGGCCAGTAGCGCCCGGGCGAAGGCGACCAGCTGGCGCTGCCCCGCGGACAGCTGCACGCCGCGCTCGCCGACCTCGGTCTCGATCCCTTCCGGCAGCGCCGCGATGAATTCAGTCGCCCCGACCGCGGCTGCAGCGTCTTCGATCTCCTCGAGCGAGGCCCCGGGCCGGCCGAAGGCAATGTTCTCGCGCACGCTGCCGGAGAAGAGGAAGCCCTCCTGCGGCACGATCCCGAGCTGGCGGCGCAGCGACTCCTGCGAGACGTCGCGCAGGTCGACGCCGTCGAAGGTGATGCTGCCGTCGGTCGGGTCGTAGAAGCGCGCGAGCAGCTTCGCGATCGTCGACTTGCCGGCGCCCGTGTGGCCGACGAGCGCCACCGTCGTGCCGGCCGGAACGTCGAGGTCGATCCCGTGCAGCACCTCGGGGCCGCGGCCGTACGCGAAGCGGACACCGTCGAAGGCGACGTGGCCGCGCGGGCTGCGCAGCTGCGTCGCGTCCGGCCGGTCGCGCACCTCGGGGCTCTCGTCGAGCACGTCGATGATCTTGTCCAGCGCGGCCACGGCTGAGAGGAACGTCCCGTACAGCTGCGAGAGCTGCTGCACCGGGTCAAAGAAGTTCTGCACGTAGAGCATGAACGCGAACAGCGTTCCGAGCGTGACCGCGCCCTGGAAGTAGAGG
>DATNGZ010000056.1:0-14121 GCA_035605695.1 Solirubrobacterales bacterium
GCCGAATAGCGCTGCTCATGAGTATCCGGTTCGCTCAGGTGGGGTCGCCCCGAGGCCGAGACCGACCCGCTCGAAGCGGCCGGTCAGGCAGCCCATCCGACATTCACCCCACCCTGGTGTGGTCAAAGTCGGATGGGCTGCACCCTGGGCGCGCCGGGCGGCTATCGGAGCCGTCTGTTGGGCTCGCTCCGCGGTCGACTGACGGAACCGGATACTCACTAGCGCTGCTATGCGGCCTCCCTGCGTCCTTGTCCGGCTTGGTCCGGCGCTCGCCAGTCGCACTCGCGGAGCTTCCCGAACGGACTCTCAGGGGTGCATTTGCTTCACGCCGATACGGAGATAGCTGGTCGTCAGCTTGGTACGTTGCGAAACCGATGGACCCACTGCTAAGGGAGCTGCGGGCGAACGTTGAAGCGAGCGATTTCGCCGGTGTGACGCTGTACGCGTTGGTCGATGGCCATCTGATTGTTGGCGAATTCTGCCCGGCGCGCCGTTTCACGGAGGACTTCAATGAGCGTACGGAAACGCGGATTGTCGAAGCCGAGATGGATGTGGGGCCACCCAACGTGAGCGCCGAGCAGCTTCGCTCACTTCTCCTTGCCCATCCTGACACCGAGCCAGACGAGCGCTACATCACTTTGCGTTCCGCCTCGATCGTTTCTTTGGGTGATCAGGTGGTCGAACTGCCAAGCTTCCGCCTGGACACCGAGGCGGTCAGTGCTTGGTGGCTGGGAGGGTGGTCGCTTCCCCCGGACGATCCCAAGCGGCAAGGCGCCGATTAGCTCGAGCCCTATTCCTGTTCTTCTTCCTCGTCCAAGCTTTCTGGGTACCGAGCTTCTGCGCGCGCGAGCTTCTTCGGCCCATACAGATGACGAGCCCACCAGGACTCGGGTCGCGCCAACCTGAAGGCGGCGATCCACCAGACGAAGCCCACTGTGTTGAAGCCCGCGTCGAACAGGGGCCACTGGCCCTTCACAGCCGTGACCGTCGCCGGCCCGATGATCAGCACGACCCAAAGGCCGACCCCATAGGCGATCGCGACTCCCGCCGAAACCGCGAAGAGCTCCAAGACTCAGGCGCCGATTAGCTCGATGCGGTAGCCATCCGGGTCGCGGATGAAGCAGATCAGGTGGCCCTCGGTGCGGCCGCCGGGGCGGTAGGGGGGCTTTTCGGGCTCGATGCCGGCGGCGGCCAGCTGCTCGAGGGTGGCGTTGAGGTCGTCGACCATGAGGGCGATGTGGTTGTAGCCGGTTCCGTGCTCGTAGCCGGTGACGCCGTGGTTGTAGGTCAACTCGAGGACCGGGTTCTCGCCCGGCAGGTTCATGAAGACGTTGATCGCCTCGTCGCCGATCGGCATCCTGCCCGACTCTTCGAAGCCGATCTTTTCGTAGAAGTCGACGGAGCGATCGATGTCGCCGATTCGGTAGCAGGTGTGCAAGAAGGTCGGCATTCGCGACCAAGGCTACCGGCCTCCCTACAATTTGCAGCCGAATGGCACGCCGCACGCGACGGCGGAGACGCAGGTCGCATACCTCGAAGTGGAAGAAGATCAAGCTCCCCCTGGGAGTCTTGCTCGCCGTGGGCATAGTTGCGGGCGGGGTTGCCGGCAGCTGGGCGGTCGACGTCTACGAGTCGGCGCCGCCGCTCTCCAGCCTCAAACCGGTGCAGAAGGGCCGCTCCTCGGCGATCTACGCCGCCGATGGCAGCCTGATCGGCTTCATCCAGGCCGAAAACATCCGCCAGCCGGTGCCCGAACGGGCGATGCCGCAGACGCTCAGGGACGCGACGGTCGCGATCGAGGACAAGAACTACTTCAACCACGGCGCGCTGGACCCGACCGGGATCGCCCGCGCCGCCTGGAAGGACCTGCTCGCCGGCGGCAAGCCGGTCCAGGGTGCCTCGACCATCACCCAGCAGCTGGTCCGCAATCTCTACATCCAGAATCCCCAGGAGACGATCAAGCGAAAGCTGATCGAAGCGCACCTCGCCTACGAGGAGGAGGAAGCCCACTCCAAGGACTGGATCCTTACCGCCTACCTGAACACGGCTCCGTACGGCACGGTTGAAGGCGAGACAGCGGTTGGGGTCGAGGCCGCCGCGCAGACCTACTTCGGCAAGCCGGCAAAGGATCTGGAACTGAACGAATCGGCGCTGATCGCCGGGCTGCCGCAGGCTCCCTCCGAATACAACCCGTTCCTCGATCCACACGCGGCGCTGACGCGCCGCAACGAGGTGCTCGGGGCGATGCACGAGCAGGAATACATCGACGGGGCCGAATACCGCGAGGCGGTGCACAGCGGCCTCGGGCTCAGCCCCGGCCACAAGTACCGGGTGATCCGCGACCCCTTCCTCTTTGATCTGGTCCAACAGGAGCTGATCGACAAGTACGGGATTAACACGGTACGCACGGGGGGGCTCAAGGCCTACACGACGATTGATCCCGAGCTGCAGGAACGCGCGCAGGAAGCGGTCGACTCCTGCAGCGTCTGCTACCCCGAAGGCGGCCCCGCCGCCGGCCTCGCCTCGATCGATCCCTCCAACGGGGAGATCGTCGCCCTCGCCTCGACCGAAGGCTACGAAAGCGAAAGCGAATTCAACTACGCCTGGCAGGCGCACCGCCAGCCCGGGTCCTCGTTCAAGACCTACGTGCTGGCAACGGCGATCAAGCAGGGGATCGACCCCGATACCACTTATTACAGCGGCACCTCGCCGATGACGCTCGACCTGCCCTACGGCGGCACCTGGACCGTCAACAATGCCGAGCCCGGTGGCGGCACGATGTCGCTTGCCTCCGCGACCTGGGAGTCGGTCAACGTCATCTTCGCCCAGCTCGACCTCGACGTCGGCCCCGAAAACGTGACCCAGACCGCGCATGAAATGGGTATCGAAGCCGACCTCGAATCGGTGCCGGCGGAGGCGATCGGTGGTCTGCGGGAAGGTGTCACGCCGCTCGAACAAGCCGATGGTTACGCGACCCTCGCCAGTGGCGGCATCCACCACGATCCGACCGCGATCAGCCGGGTCGAGTTCCCCGGTGGCAAGGTCGACGAAACCGACACCGACTCGGGCGATCGCGTGCTCACCGAGGGCCAGGCCTACGAAGTGACCAGGCTGCTGGAGGGAGTGATCACCCAGGGGACCGGCGCCGGCTACACCTACATGGGCTGCGGCGCCGAGGCCGGCAAGACCGGCACCTCGGAGGACCTCTCCGACGCCTGGTTCGTCGGCTACACGCCGCTCTACTCGACCGCGGTCTGGGTCGGCCATCCGCAGTCGCGCGAAGCGACCGGCTTCGGTGGGCCGACCGCAGGGCCGATCTGGCGCTCCTTCATGGAATCGGCCGTCGCTGGCGACTGCCCCGAATTCGCCGAACCGACGAGCCTGCCCGAACTCTCAGGCCTCAACAGCGAACACACCTCGGGCTCCTCCGGCTCGTCGTCGAGCGAATACGAATACAACGAATACGAAGAAGAAGAAACGACGGAAGAACCGTCGAAGGGCAAAGGCGGAAACAACGAAGGGGCGCAAGAAGCCGAATCCGCCCCGGAAGCGACGCCCGAAGCGGCGCCGACGCCTGAAACCCCCGCCTCGCCTCCCCCGACCGGCGGCGGCATCAGCGCAGGCTGAGCGCGCCTGATCCTGCGGGGCCTGCTCGTCTCGGTGCCTTTTTCGCCTCAAGGCACGGCGCCGCGGTAAGCCGCGCCGCCGTTACCCTGCCGCGATGTTGACCGATGTGGTCCTCGGGGCGGTGATCGCGTTTTGCATTGCCGTCTTCACCACGCCCGTAGGTGTCTCCGGTGCGGTCTTCCTCGTCCCGGTTCAGATCAGCGTCCTTCACACGCCGAGCCCGGCGGTGACGCCGACCAACCTCCTCTACAACCTGATCGCGATTCCGGGTGCGCTGCTTCGCTTCCACCGCGAGCAGCGGCTGGTCGGGTCGCTGACCCGATTGCTGATCCTCGGCACCCTTCCCGGCGTCGTCGCCGGGGCGGTGATCCGGGTTGAGCTCTTGGATCAGGGCAACGCCTTCCTGCTGGTCGTTGCCGCGGTCCTGATCCCGCTCGGGACGTGGCTCGCGCTGGCCAGCCCACCCGCAGCCGCGGGCGCGCCGGATCGCAAGCGGCGCCGCCTGATCGTGGTCTTGGCGCTGGCGGTCGGCACGGTCGGCGGCATCTACGGGATCGGCGGGGGCTCGATCCTGGGGCCGATTCTGGTCGGGCTCGGCTTCTCGGTATTCGAGGTGGCGCCCGCCGCTTTGGCCGCGACTTTCCTGACCTCGATCGCGGGGGTCTGCGCCTACGCCCTGCTCAGCATCGGTGGCAGCGGCGACATAGCCCCCGATTGGGCGCTTGGCGTGGGAATGGGGCTCGGCGGTTTGGCCGGCGCCTACCTCGGCGTCCGACTTCAGGCGCGGCTGCCGGAGCAGCTGCTGAGGCGCGGCCTTGGGGTTCTGGCTCTAATCCTCGGGCTTCGCTACGCGCTGCTGGCGATCGCTTAGGGCCGACCTCACGCGGGCTTTTCCGACTTTGCCGATCGACAATGTGCTACCTTGCCGGACTCACTTTTAGAAGTAAGTCAGTCAGAAAAGCAAGTTAGTCAACATAGGAAGGAATCCGTTTATGCGGAACGCTCGCAAGGTAACCCGGCGGCGAGGCGTTAAAGCGGCCCCCGCGGTCGCTCTTTTCGCGCTGCTATTTGCAGTTCTCGTCGCTGGTTGTGGCAGTAGCTCAGATGACTCCAGCTCAAGCTCGTCGGGCGGAGGCAAGCTCGACGTGGTCGGCTACTCCACGCCCGAATCCGTCTACCAGGAAGACCTGGAGCCGGCGTTCGAAGAGACCTCCGCGGGCAGCGGCGTCAGCTTCAGCAACTCCTTCGGCGCCTCCGGTGACCAGAGCCGCGCGGTCGTGGCCGGCCAGCCGGCCTCGGTCGTCCACTTCGCCCAGGCCGGCGACATGGAACGGCTGGTCGAAGAAGGCGGGCTCGTCGCCAAAGACTGGGACAAGCAGAAGTATGGCGGCATCGCCCAGGACTCGGTCGTCGTGATCAGCGTCCGCAAAGGCAACCCGGAGGGGATCCAGACCCTCGACGACGTGCTGAGCAAGGACGTCGACGTGGTCACGCCCAACCCGTTCAGCTCCGGCGCGGCGCGCTGGAACATCATGGCCGTCTACGGCACCCTGATCAACGAGGGCAAGTCGCCCGACCAGGCGCTCGAAGGCGTCAAGACCCTGCTTGAAAAGACGGTGGCGCAGCCGGGCAGCGCCCGCGACGCGCTGGCGGCCTTCACCCAGGGCGAGGGCGACGTCCTGCTCGGTTACGAGAACGAGGCGATCAAGGCCGAAGGCGAGGGCGAAGACCTCGAATACGTCGTGCCTCCCTCGACGATCCTGATCGAAACCCCGATCGCGGTCACCAAAGACGCACCGGAGCCCGCGGCCGAAGATTTCCTCAAGTTCATCTGGTCTGACGAAGGCCAGGAAATCTGGGCCGAAAACGGCTACCGCCCGGTCAACCCGAAGCTCGTCGACGCGAAGCAGTTCCCGACGCCGAAGGACCTGTTCAAGATCAGCCAGTTCGGCGGCTGGGGCAAGGTCAACGACGAGTTCTTCGATGACGAAACCGGTTCGGTCGCCAAGATCGAGACCGAACTCGGGGTATCCACCTCAGGCTGATGTCCGCGCACCCGGCAAGCGCAACATCGGTTCCAGCATCGCCTCGGGCGGGCATCCGCCTGCCCGGGCTCGGCGTCGGCGTCGGCGGTGGCACGGTCATGCTCTACCTGAGCATCATCGTGCTGCTGCCGCTGGCGGCCGTCGTCAGCGAAGCCTTCAGCGGCGGCCTCGGCACCTTCTGGGACCAGGTCACCTCGCCGCTGGCGCTGAAGAGCCTGAAGCTGACGGTCATCTGCTCGCTGATCGTCGTCGTGGTCAACGGGATCTTCGGCACGATCCTTGCCTGGCTGCTGGTCCGCGACGACTTCCCCGGCAAAAGCGCGGTCAACGCGGTGATCGACCTCCCCTTTGCCCTGCCGACGATCGTCGCCAGCCTCACCCTGCTGACGCTGTACGGCAACGACAGCCCGCTGGGGATTCACCTGGCGGCGACTCAGGCCGCCGTCGTCGTAGCGCTGATGTTCGTCACCCTCCCCTTCGTCGTCCGCGCCGTGCAACCGCTGCTGCTGGAGATGGACCGTGAGATGGAGGCCGCCGCCGCCTCGCTCGGGGCCGGCAACTTCACGATCTTCCGCCGCATCATCCTTCCCAACCTCCTTCCCGGCCTCGCCGCCGGCGTCGCCCTCGCTTTCGCCCGCGCGCTGGGCGAGTTCGGCTCCGTCCTTCTCTTCGCGGGCGGCTTGCCCGACACGACCGTCTCCTCGGTCTTCATCCGCAACCAGATCGAGTCCGGCAACGAGGTCGGCGCCTCCGCCGTCTCGGTGGTGCTGCTCGTCGCCTCGCTCCTGCTGCTCGCCGCCGTCTCGTTGATCCAGCGCTGGGCGATCCGCCACGACCGCAGCTCGAGCGAGTTCATCCCGACCCTCGCCAAGGATGTCGGCGGCGACGGAGGTGGCGTCTGATGGGTGCCAATCCCGCCAGCCGCTGGGGCTTGCGAGTGCTCGGGCTCGGCTACCTGACGATGCTGCTGCTGATCCCGCTGGTGATGATCTTCTACAAGACCTTCGAAGACGGGATCGGGCCGCCGCTCGACGCGATCACCTCGCCCGACGGTCTGCACGCGCTGAAGCTGACGCTGCTGATGGTCGTGATCGCGGTGCCGCTCAACACGATCTTCGGGGTCGCCTGCGCGCTGCTCCTGGTCCGCCGCAAGTCGAAGGCGAACCCGGTGATCGACGCGATCATCAACCTCCCGTTCGCGGTCTCGCCGGTCGTCATCGGCCTCTCGCTCTTCCTCCTCTACGGAACCAGCGGCTGGTTCGCGTTCCTCGGCGAAAACGGGATCGAAATTCTCTTCTCGGTGCCGGGGATGGTCCTCGCCAGCATCTTCGTCTCGCTGCCGTTCGTGGTCCGCGAGACGGTGCCGGTGTTGCAGGAGATCGGCACCGACCAGGAGATGGCCGCCTCGACCCTCGGTGCAAACGGCTGGCAGACCTTTTGGAAGATCACCCTGCCGTCGATCCGCTGGGGCGTCGCTTACGGCATCGTCCTCACCACCGCGCGGGTGCTCGGCGAGTTCGGCGCGGTGACGATCGTCTCCGGCTCGATCAGCGGGCAGACCCAGACCCTGCCGCTGTTCGTTGAGAAGCAGTACGCCAACTTCAACTCCACCGGCGCCTACGGCGCCTCCCTGGTGCTGGCGCTCCTGGCGCTGATCACCCTGTTCGCGATGAACCTGCTCAAACGAAAGGAGGACGCCTGATGGGAATCTCAGTCGAGGGAGCAAACAAGCGCTTCGGTGACTTTCAGGCGCTCGACGACGTATCGATCGATGTCCCCGACGGCTCGCTGACGGCTCTGCTGGGTCCCAGCGGCAGCGGCAAGTCCACCCTGCTGCGGGCGATCGCCGGGCTCGAGGACCTGGACTCCGGGCAGGTGACGATCAACGGCGAGGACGCAACCGGGAAGCCGGCGCAAAAGCGCGGCGTCGGCTTCGTCTTCCAGCACTACGCCGCCTTCAAGCACATGACGGTCTACGACAACGTCGCCTTCGGCCTGAAGATTCGCAAGTGGGACAAGGCGAAGATCTCCACCCGCGTGCACGAGCTGCTCCAGCTGGTCCAGCTCGACGGCCTCGCCGGTCGTTACCCGTCGCAGCTCTCCGGCGGCCAGCGCCAGCGCATGGCCCTGGCCCGGGCGCTGGCGGTCGAGCCGCAGGTGCTGTTGCTCGACGAGCCCTTCGGCGCCCTCGATGCCAAGGTGCGCAAGGACCTGCGCACCTGGCTGCGCCGCCTCCACGAGGAGATGCACGTGACGACGATCTTCGTCACCCACGACCAGGAGGAGGCGATGGACGTCGCCGGCCAGCTCGTGGTGATGAACGAGGGACGGGTCGAACAGTCGGGCACCGCTGACGAGCTCTATGAGCAGCCCGCGACCGAGTTCGTGATGAGCTTCGTCGGCGAGGTCAACCGGCTCGGCGAGAGCTACGTGCGCCCGCACGACATGTCCGTCGCGCTCGACCGCGATGAGGGCGCCGAGGAGGCGATGGTGCAGCGCATCGTCGCCCTCGGCTTCGAGATCCGGGTCGAGTTCGTGCTCGCCGACGGCACCGAGGTCTGGGCCCAGCTGACCCGCGCCGAACTGCAAAAGCTGGAGCTGCGCGAGGGCCAGATCGTCTATCTGCGACCCGGGCAGACCAAGAGCTTCAACGGTGATGTCCCGTCACCCGACGGCCATGGGGCCTCGACTCCCCATGGCCCCCCGGATGACGATGACGCAGAGGTATCTGCAGCCGTCTGAAGAGGCGAGGGGCGGGGTGCGCTTTGCCGGGTGGCGCCCCGCCCCAAACGCCGCTAGATCAGACGGCGCTCGAACGTCTTCTCGAGCGATTCCCCATCATCCTCGCCGGCGGCCGTCTTGTCGAGTCGAGCGATCGCATGGCGACCGTCGAGGCGCAGCGTCGCCACCTGGTTGTCGAAGTAGGGGCCCTCGAGTAGGCGCCAACCGATGCCGGGGTCGGGAGCACCGGCTAGACGGGCCAACCCCTGGGTTGCTTTGGTGAAGGCGGGGGAGAAGCCGGCGCTCACGACCCTTCGCTCCTTCGCCTCGAGCGGGTTGCGATAGGGCGAGCAGACCGCTTGGTAGACCGCGCTTTTCACGCCCGCGCCGGGCTTGAAGCCGACCTCGCATAGGTAGGCGTGGTGGACGTCGCCGGAGAGCAGGACGATCGAGGCCGGTGCCTTGCCGCGGCGGCCGGAGCCGACCTCTTCGAGCAGCTCGCGCAGTCGCTGGAAGGAGAACTGGAAGGCGGCCCAGTGGTCGAAGTCGACGGCGCGGCGCAGCTTCTCACTGCCGCGCGCGGCCAGGCCGCCCCAGGCGCCATCGCAAAGTCGCTCGTTCCAGGCCTCGAGGTGATGGAAGCCGGGGGAGAGAAGGTAGGGGACGGTGGTGGCGAGGATGAGGTGGTCGAAGTCGCCGCTGGCGTGGTCGACGATCCAGTCCCAGACCTCGTCGTCGAACATCGAGCGACGCTCCTCGGTCAATACCCGGGAGGCGCGTGAGTCCATAAAGATCGCCCGCACGCCGTCGATGTCGCGGCAGAAGCTCCAACGCGTCCCCGCGGCCGTGGTGTCGATTTCCTTGGCCCAGCCCCGCAGGACGCCGGTCGCATCGGGATTGCCCCTCACCTTTGCGTAGATCTCGTTGTCGTCAAGCTCGCGAGGGGAAAGGTTGCCGAGGTGCTGGTAGATCCAGTAGGTGGCGATGCCGTCGACTGCGCGCTCGTGCCACCACTCCTTGCGATCCATCTCCTCGTGCCAGGAGCGCGAAATGTTCCAGTCGTCGCTCATGTCGTGGTCGTCCCAGGCCATCGAGATCGAGACGGTCGAGAAGAGCCAGCGGATCATCGGGTCGCTCCAGCTCTCTTCGTAGAGCCAGCTGTACTCCTCGAAGTCGATTACCTCCTCGCCGGGAGGCTGACTGGTGTCACGGCGCGCCCGGATCTTCTCCCGGGTCCGCGGCGAGCCCTCGTCGACGTAGATCTGGTCGCCCAGCAGGAAGAGCAGCTCCGGCCACTTGCTGCGATCCCCCCGCGTCATCTGGGTCGCCAGAACGTGCAGGGCGTCGAGCTCGTGGCCGTCTTCGTCCTCGTCTTTGGTCAGGGTGTAGGGCTCTTCGTGGGGTACCGCCACCCGGCAGGAGCCGAAGCAGATGTCGAGCGCCTTGCCAGGAGAGAAGGTGCGGATCGCGCTCGGCGGCAGGTCGTGATCGGGCGCCGGCCAGTGCCGCTCGCCGTCGAGGGCGACCTCGTACTCGTAGAAGCCGCCGGGCTCGAGGCCCTCGATCCGGACCAGCGCGTAGTGGTGCCCCGCGACCGAGAAGGTCGGCTCGATCCGGCCAAGGATGCCGACCTCGCAGGGCTCACTGGTCTGGACCCAGATCGTCGCCTCGGTTTCTGAGACGTAACGGAGCAGAGGGCCAAGGACGAGCTTTGCCATCCGTTCGTCCTACCCAGATCCTCCTTTTGCACACGAGATGCTAATCTTGACTTAGATGGTCAATAAACCCAGGAAAGGAGATCCGGTGAGCGGCCCACCCCCCCACACAACGTTCGTCTCGCGTGGCAGGCTGAATGGCGTTCTTCGCCAAGGACCCTCAGGAGGAGGGCCGGTTGAAGCCAGCGCCACCCAGCCCGGACGCGAGCACAGCGTCGATGAGCTCGACACCCAGACGTTTGAAGCTCTCCACTACCGGGCCCGCCTGATCCTCGGCGAGCCCCTGCAGCGCCCCGGACGTTTCCAGCTCCGCGGGCACTAGCTCCCTCTAGACCCGACCGCCGTGGCGCGGTCGGGTCTGCCGATGGGCCTCAAAACGATCTATATCTTCGCTTTGAGGCCCATCGACCCCAGTTGGGACTATTTGCCCGCTTTCGCGGTGCCGGTGGTTTCGGTCGGAATTTCTTCCGGGCGCTGCGGGTAGGCCTGCACCGCCAGATTCCAGTTCTTCAGCGTGAAGGTGACGTTTTTCGCGCCCGCGTACTGGATCGCGACGGTGTGGCCGCCCTTTTGCAGGACCGTGGTCTGCATCACCGTGTAAACCATCGGGGCCGGCGTCGGCGTGGCCGCGGTCGCCGGGGCGAAGTTGACTTTGCCGGTGGTCTGACCGTCGACCAGGATCTGGATCGGGCAGGCGAGTTCGGCGGTCGGTTTCGCCGCAGTGCAGGTCGCGTTACCGGAGAACGTGATCACCGCCGAGCCGGTGCCGGGGGTCCCGAACGAGGTGAAGGCGGTCGGGATGTAACCCGGCGTGGTCGCGCCGGAGGGCCCGAATACCGCCGTGCCCGCTGCGATCCCGACAACCGGGGTGAGCGGCACCTCGGCCTTCTTCACGAATGTGTTGACGGCAGCTTTTTTCCTCAAGTAGAGGGTCGACGCTTTCTTATTGGTGACGTAGATCTGACCTGCTGCCTTCTTGGTGAGCAAGGACCCGGCGATCGACGAGCCGGCGAACGACGGCGTCACCGCGACCGCCGCGGCCAGCACCGCTGCCAGCGCTACCGCGGTGATAGCGCGGGGCGTGGGGAGTCTTCTTCTGAGCAATTGAACCTCCGTATTCAGGGGCCGCCGGAGTGGCCTCCAGGGCCGCCGGGGGAGCCTTCTTTAGTAAAGAGGTCAATAAAGTACAGAAGCTGGTAGGGTCATGTCGAGTAAGCCAATCAAGAAACTTCGGTACCCGGCAGGAAAGGAAGCACAGTCGAGATGAGAATCAAGTCCCTTGCCATATCGGTAATCGCCCTGATGGCGCTTGCCGTTCCGGCTTCTGCCGGCGCCGTGACCCTGATCGGGTCCGGCTCGGTCGCCGCGCAGCCAGTGCTGCAGGCGCTCTTCAGCACCTACACGAAGACGGTCAACAAAAAGGTCCACTTCGTCTACACCGCCAACGGAGGTAACGCTGGCGTCAAGGACGTCCAGAACGGCACCAGCCAGTTCGCCGGACAGGCCCGCACGCCGCTGCCGAGCGACGCCGGGACGACCTACATCAAGATGTTCCTCGACGGGCTCTGCATCGATGTCAACCCGAAGAACCAACTGACTGACATCAGCATCCAGCAGACCCACGACATCTATCGGGGGCTGCTGACCAGCTGGGCCCAGGTTCCGGGCTCGGGGCTTGACACGACGATCGATCCGGTCGGCCGTGACACCAATGGAGGGACCTACAACTTCTTCCTCCAGGCGGTGCTCAACAACGAACTGCCGTCCTCGAACGTCAACGCGCTGACCGCCGACGGCCTCGTCGTCAACGCGGTCAAGCAGGACCCCAGCGCGATCGGCTACGACGGCCTTGCCTGGCAGGGCAAGGGTCAGAAGGCGCTGAAGGTCAACGGCGTTCCGTGCCAGGCCAACAAGATCAGCGTCGAGCCGCTCAAGTATCCGCTCTCGCGCTACCTCTTCCTGGTCCTTCCAACGGGAGTCAACAACCCGGCGCTGACCAAGTTCATCGACTGGGCGCGGCGCGACCCGGTCGCCGGTGAAGTGATCTCGAAGGCCGGCGGCGTACCCGCCTTCAACAAGAAAGCCAAGAAGAAGTAGATGGAGGAGGAGTACCTCCCGGAGTACGGCCCCAAGTGGTCGGACCAACGCGCCGAGCGATTGCTCGGCGCGTTGGTCTGTGCCGTCGTTGGCCTGCTGCTGGCGATGATCATCACCGTCTTTGCGCGGGCCTGGCCGTCATTCGCCCACAACGGGCTGGCCTGGTTCGGAGCGGGGGGGAGCGTCGAAGAACAGCTCAACCAGATCTACCTCTCCGGCCTCAGCGGCGCCGACTACGTCTACACCTTCCACGGCTGGCAGTTGATCTGGAGCACCTTCCTGATCACCGGCGGCGCGGTCGTGATCGCGCTCTTCTGCTCGCTCTTCGTCTCCGTCTTCATCGTTGAGTTCGCGCCCGAGTGGATGCGCAACATCCTGCAGCCGGTCGTCCGCTTCCTCGCCAGCGTGCCCTCGGTGATCTACGGCCTGCTCGGCGTGCTGGTCATCGTCCCCTTCATCGGCAATCACCTGGTCACGGAGTCGCAGAAGGCCTCGGTCGCCGGCGTGATCTCGCTCAGCGGCTACAGCTTGCTGGCCGCGGTGCTGATCCTCACGGTGATGATTGCGCCGTTGATGGTCTCGATCTTCTCCGACGGGCTGCGCTCGGTGCGCCCGGGCTGGCTCGAGGGCTCGCTGGCGCTCGGCGTCAACCGCTGGCGCACGACCTGGAAGATCGCCGTGCGCACCGCCCGCCCGGCGATCGTCGCCGGAACCGTGCTGGCGGTGGCGCGGGCGATCGGCGAGGCGGTGATGCTGGCGATGGTCTCCGGCTCGGTCGCCTTCGCCCCCAACCCCGCCGACGGCCTGATCTTCATCTACGAGCCCTCGCGACCGCTGGCGCCGACGATCGTCAAGAACATCGACTCGCTTGGCTCGCCGCCGGCCAACGCGACCCTCTTCGCGATCGCCGCGGTGCTGCTCCTCTCGGCGGCTTTCTTCTCGCTGGCCGGCTGGGTGGCGCGGCGGTCGATGCGCAAATACGGGGCCACCGCCTGATGGAGGCCTCAGTCGCAACGCCGCCGCCCACGGGCGGCCGCTCGCCGCGCATGGGCCCGCCCAAATCGGGCAAAGACGCGGTCGAGGGCAGCGCCGCCTGGCGCCTCTCGGACCGGATCGGGCTGGCGATCTGCTGGGCACTGGGGCTGCTCTTCTGCGCGATCGCGATCGCGATCGTCATCTACCTGATGGTGCAGGGGCTGCAGTACCTGAAGCTCTCGATGCTTTTCACCCCAGCCACGGCGGGTTTCAGTCAGAGCCAGAGCGGCGGTTTCTCCGACGCCCTGCTCGGCACCTTGATCGTCGCCGTGATGGGGATCTCGATCGCCCTACCGGCGGGGGTCGGCATCGCGGTCTGGCTGGTCGAGTACGGGCGCCCCGCGGGCCTCGCCCGGATAACCGAGTCGACGATCGAGGCAATCGCCGGCATCCCCTCGATCGTGCTCGCCCTCTTCGGCACTGTGATCTTCTCCAGCACCGCGCTCGGCTTCCTCAGTCGCACGTCGGAAGGTGTCGTCTTTGGCCGCTCCTTCTTCGCCGCCTCGGCGATGCTCTCGGTGGTCGCGCTGCCGCTGGTCGTCGCCAGCACCCGCGAGGGGCTGAACGCGATTCCCCGCCACGTGCGCGAGGCCTCCTACGCGGTCGGCAAGACGAAGATCGCGACGACGCGGCGGATCCTGTTGCCGGCGGCGCGCCCGCAGGTCGCCACCGGGGCGATGCTCGGGCTTGGCCGAATCATCGGCGACACGGCGATCATCGTCGTCCTGCTCGGCGCCACGCAGAACTTCGCCCCGGTCGAAAACAGCGCCTTCCCCCTCAATTACCTGCGCGGAGCGGGCACGACGCTGACCAACTTCGTCTACGAGGCCTCTCCACGGGCAACCTCAACCAGCCCCAGAAGGCCTACGCGGCGGCCTTCG
>DATNGZ010000057.1:0-16798 GCA_035605695.1 Solirubrobacterales bacterium
GGCACGATCACGCTGATTCCACCCAACCTCGACGTCACCGAGACCGGCCAGGAGGAGGTCATCGACGGAGTGCGGATGAGCTTCCAGCTGACCCCGGGGACCGAGGCCCCGGCGGAGATGAACATCCACTTCCCCGAGGCGCGCGTGCTCTGCATCGCCGACAACGCGGCCCGCTCGATGCACAACATCCTCACCCCGCGCGGCGCCCTGGTCCGCGACCCGCGGGTCTGGGCGCACTACCTCGACCAGGCGATCGAGCTCTTTGCCCAGCGCTCCGACGTCCTCTTCGCCGGCCACCACTGGCCCTGCTGGGGCGGCGAGGAGATCGTCGACTACCTCGAAAAGCAGCGCGACCTCTACACCTACCTGCACGACCAGACCCTGCGCCTGCTCAACCAGGGCCACACCGGGCCGGAGATCGCCGAGTTGATCGAGCTGCCGCCGAGCCTTGCCGAGGAGTGGCACTGCCGCGAGTACTACGGCTCGATCAGCCACAACACGAAGGCGATCTACCAGCGCTACATGGGCTGGTTCGACGGCAACCCCGCCCATCTCTGGGAGCACCCACCGGTCGAGCAAGCACGCCGCTACGTCGAGTTCATGGGCGGCGCCGAGGCGGTGCTGGAGAAGGCCCGAGCGAGCTTCGAGGAAGGCGACTACCGCTGGGTCGCCGAGGTCGTCAACCACGTCGTCTTCGCCGATCCGGAAAACACGGCAGCACGTGAACTACAAGCCGAGACGCTCGAGCAGCTCGGCTACGGCGCTGAGAACGCCTCCTGGCGCAACTTCTTCCTAATGGGCGCGAAGGAGCTGCGCGAGGGCATCTCCGGCACCCCGACCGCGACCGCCCCGCCCGACGTGCTAGCCCGCCTCACGGTCAGCCAGCTGCTCGACGCGATGGCGATCCGCCTCAACGGTCCGCGCGCGGTGGAGCTGCAGCTGCGGATCGACTGGACGGTCACCGACCCCGACGAACAGCACGCGATCACGGTCCGCAACGGTGTCCTCCGCCACCGCCCCGGCAGCCATGACCCAGCCGCCGAAGCTGCCCTCGTGGTCGAGCGCGAAGCCCTCAACCAACTGCTGCTCAAAACCGCCGAGATCGGCGAGTTGGCCGAGAGTGGCCGCCTGCGCGTCGAGGGCGACGGCGTCAAGCTCGGCGAGCTGCTCGGCCTGCTCGACGAACCGGATCCCGGCTTCGCCATCGTCACCCCGGACTAGAGTCCCGCCGATGCATCGGCTCACGGTAAGCGCGCTCGCGGTAGCCCTGCTCGGCCTTTGCCTGGCGTCGACGGCGTCGGCCCGCCGGCTGGTCTTCTGGAGCAACTCGGTCGCCAACAAGATCTCTTACACGGCAGTGATCGAAGGGGGCAGGGGTGCGGACCTACCGATCGATCCGTCCTACGTGAACGACCCCTACGGGACCGCGATCGACTCCGCCGCCGGCAAGGTCTACTGGCTGAATAGAGGCGGCGGGGGCTCGATCGGGCAGGCAAACCTCGACGGCAGTGGCGCCGGCCTGCTCAATACCGCCGGGGCAAGCTTCGCCGCTCCTTCCGGCCTGGCGATCGACCCCGTCGCGGGCAGGGTTTACTGGGGCAACTCGGAAAACGGAAACGGCTCGATCGGCTTCGCCAACCTGAACGGCAGCGGCGGCGGCTTGCTCAAACCACTCGGCGCGACGGTTGAACCCAACGGCCTCACCATCGATCCCGCCAACGGTCGCGTCTACTGGACCAACCTCACCGCCGGCAAGATCTCCTCTGCCAAACTCGACGGCAGCGGGGCGCAGGACCTCGATACGTCGGGCGCCGCGGTCGATGGTCCCGAGGGTGTCGTTGTCAGCGCCGGCAGGGTCTACTGGGCGAACCGAACCGGCGACTCGATCGGCTACGCCGACATCAACGGCGGTGGAGGCGGGACCGCCAACCTCAATCAATTCGTCTCCAAACCGATCGGGCTGGCAACCGATGGCGGAGCTGTCTACTGGGCGAGCAGCGGCTTCGACAGGGTCGAAGCCGGAAATTTCGCGGCGTGTTGCGCCGTGCCGCTGGAACCTGGTGCCACCCAGAGCGGCGTCGCCTTCCCGGTCATCCTCGAAAACCCGCGGGCCGAAGAAGCGGTCAAAGTGGAGGGCAGCCACACACCGGGCACAACGCTTACTTGCTCCCCGCTCCGCTGGGCTGGCGACGCGATCGAATCCTTCCTCTACCGGGCGCCACAGAGCATCTCCTACCAGTGGCTGCGCAACAAAACTCCGATCCCAGGGGCGACGGGCACGACGATCACGGCGAGCAAGGTGGGTAAATACGCCTGCCAAATCACCGCCACCAACTTCGCCGGCATTAACGTCGGGCAGAACCCGTACGAATTCGGCGTCAAGGCAACGGTCGGCCTCAAGAAGGTCACCTATAACCGGAGGAAGGGCACGGCAATGCTGCGGGTCGCGGTCACCGGTATGGGCCGCCTCGACCTCTATGGCACCGGAGTCACCAACGCACAACGCAAACACGCGCAGGGCACGGCAAGGATCGTCGTCAGGACGAGCGGCAAAGCACGAATCAAGCTGAACCACAACGGCAGGGCGAGGGTCAAGGCGACGATTTCCTACACGCCCGAAGGCGGCAAGGCGATCGTTCGTCGCAAGGCAATCGTGCTGAAGAAGAAGCTGCGCGCCTGACTAACGGGCGACGCGGAACATCAGCTCGTCCTCGTAGCACCAGCTCCAGTCCTCGCCGGGCTGAACCGAGCGGATCACCGGATGACCGGTCTCGGCGTTGTGCGCAGTGGCGTGCTTGCCCTCCGAGTTATCGCAGCAACCGATGTGCCCGCAGGTCTGGCACATCCGCAGGTGGACCCACTGCATCCCCAGCTTCAGGCACTCCTCACAACCGGCGATCTCAACCGGCGGGTCGAAGATCTCGATCGAGCGGATGTGCGAACAGGAGGCCGTACGCGCACGATAGCGGGATCAGATCGTCTCACGGGCACGCGAGTCCGCGATAACCCGTCCATAGCGAGGGTTTTCGCGGACTCGCGGCACATCTGAAAGGCTGAAGCGATGGATGGCGTCGAAACAACAGGCGGGGAGCCGATAACCGAGGAGGGCATGGCCGCCCTGCGCAAGGAAATCGAGGAGCTCGAAGGCGACGGCCGCAACAAAATGGCGGCGCGGATCAAAGTGGCCCGCGAGGAAGGCGACCTCAAGGAGAACGCCGAGTACCACATCGCCAAGGAAGACCAGGCCCACCTCGAGACCAAGATCAAGCGTCTGCGCGAGCGCCTGCGCACCGCCGTCGTGGTCGAGATCGACGAGAAAGCCGACACCTTCGCCTTCGGCCGCACCGCCGAGGTGCTCGACGAAGGCAAGGGCGAGGTCAACAGCTGGACCCTGGTCGGCTCAACCGAAGCCAACCTCAGCGAGGGCCGCCTCTCAGCCGAGTCCCCGATCGGCCGCGCCCTGCTCAACGCCAAACTGGGCAAGCCGATCGAAATAGAGACCCCCAAAGGCTCCCGCACCTTCGTCGTTCAAAAGCTGGTCGACTGATCCAAAGGTCAGCTGACCAAGCAGATCAAGGACGCAGGGAGCGCGGCGTGCTCTGCACGCAAGCGACCGAGGACGCCGATATGCGCCGGTCAGCCGACCTTTGGGGCGACCTCTACCGGCTCGCCTCCGGGCAGCCAGTGGGCCTCGGGTGAGGGTGGCGTGTCGCGCAGGTACCACTCGGCGTCGAGGGCCCCCATGCAGCCGGTGCCGGCGGCGGTGACCGCCTGGCGGTAGGTGTGGTCGACGACGTCGCCGACGGCGAAGACGCCGGCCAGGTTGGTGCGGGTCGAGCCCGGCTCGGTCTCGATGTAGCCGTCCTCGTCGGTGTCGACCTGGCCAACAACAACCTCCGAGCGGGGGATGTGGCCGATCGCGATGAAGGCGCCATCGGCCTCGAAGTCCTCGGTCTCACCGGTTTCGGTGTTGCGCAGGCGCACGTGGTCGAGGCGGCCCTTGCCGCTGGCGACGAACTCCTCGGCGACGTAGGGGGTCTTGAAGTCGATGTTGTCCCGCTCGCGAGCCCGCCCCTCCATGATCTTCGAGGCGCGGAACTCGTCGCGGCGGTTGACCACGGTCAGTTTGCTGGCGAACTTGGAGATGAAGATCGAGTCCTCCATCGCCGAGTCGCCACCGCCGATCACGACCACCTTTTGGTCTTTGAAGAAGGCGCCGTCGCAGACACCGCAGGTGGAGACGCCGCAGCCGCTGAGCTCGAGCTCGCCGGGAATCCCAAGTCGCCGCGGCTCCGCCCCCATCGCCAGGATCACGGTTTTCGCCAGGTGCTCCTCGTCGCCGAGGTAGACCTTCTGCACGCCGCCGTCGGAGAGCTCGACCCGGTCGACGTCATCGCTGACGAAGCGGGTGCCGAAGCGCTCGGCCTGGGCGCGGAACTGGGTCATCATCTCCGGTCCCATGATCCCCTCGGGGTAGCCGGGGTAGTTCTCGACGTCGGTCGTGTTCTGCAGCTGCCCACCCCACTGGAAGCCCTCGAAAACAAGCGGCTCGAGGTTGGCGCGCGCGGTGTAGAGCGCAGCCGTGTAGCCGGCCGGCCCACCGCCGACGATGATTACGTTCTCGACCTTTTTTGTCTCTGTCATCTCCGCCTCAAGTCTAGTGGCGTCGCCATTACTTCACTTTGTATAGTAGCTCGCCGGTCAATCGGCAGGCCCTCGTCTTCCCAGTGCTGCACCGTCTTACGGAGCTGGAAGAAGGCGGCCACACCGAACGGAATCGGCATCCAGAAGGCGATCAGGCGGTAGACCAGGATCGCCGGGAAGACGGTGTGATCGGGAATGCCGAAGAGGACGAAGGCACCGATCATTCCCGCGTCCACGGCCCCCACTCCGGCGGGAGCGAAGGGGATCAGGTTGGCAACCATGCCGAGGAAGAAACCCTGGACGACGACCGCGAGCGGCACGTGGACGCCGAAGGCGTGGAAGGAAGCCCAGAGGATGCCGATGTTGGCCGCCCAGAAACCGGCCGCGCCGAGCACCGCCAGGCCGCCCTGACGGGGATGGGTGAAGAGGCTGATCGCGAAGCGGAATCCCTCGGCGAAGACCGCCGGCACCTTGGCGATGTTCTTCGCGATCGCCCGGCCGCGATCGCCGTGCACGAAACGGGCGACGCGAGGCCCTAGGTCGGGGGGGACCAGCGCGAACAACAGCCCAAGCGCCAGCAGCACCCCGGCGACCCCCGCCGGCACGATCGTCAGCTCGATCGAGTCCTTGCCGTGCAGCACCCCGGTGCGCAGCAGGACGCCGAAGAGGATCAGCGCCAGCGGATAGAAGGCGTAGTGCAGGGTGAGGAAAGCGACCATCCGGCGGGCCACTTCGTGGCGCTGCATTCCGGCCTTGCGCAGCGCCCAGAAGGTAAGCACGATCCCCCCCGCTCCCCCGGCCGAGAAGAGCAACGTCGCCGCCAGCCCGGCCATGTTGATCTCGTAGGTCTCGGTCCAGCGCAGGCGCAGCGCGTCTCCGCCGACCACGGCCTTGAAGAGGGCGATGTAGGTGGCGAAGGCGACGACGTTGAAGCCGATCGCGACGGCGATCCAGACCGGGTTGGCCTCGTCGAGCTTGTCCAGGGCATTGCCCAGGCCGACAAGCTTTGGGAAGAGAAAGTAGATGCCGACCAACAGCGCAAAGACCACGATCCCGGTTTGGATCAGTCGTTTTCGCGTGAAGATCGGCAGCTCAGCGGCATCGCCGCCGTTGGCCGGATCCTCTGGAGACACCTGAGGGAAGCTACCCGCTGGCGAGGCGCTCCAAGCGCCGTAGGCCGCCGGTCACCGCGTGCACGGCCGGTTCGGCCAGGGGCTCGCCGCGCCGCACGGCGGCGACCAGGCCCGCACCGGCGGCGAGGTCGGTGACGTAGTGCTCACCGAGGTAGACGAGCGCGAAGCCGAGGGTCAACGAGTAGGCCCAACCGACGGCGCCCTCTACGGGCCCCGCCTCGGAGAGCTGAATCGCCGCCATCGCCGAGGTGGCGAAATGCAGCGAGGGCATCGCCGCCCAGGGGTTGCCGCCCAGCGCCTCGTACATCTTCGGCCAGGCCGAACCCCAGGTCTCTTCGCCGACACCGATCATGATCCGCTCGACCGGCTCACCGGTCAGGCCTTGCTCCGAAGCCCACCACGGCGGCGCGGTCGGGATCACGAAGTAGCCGATGCAGCCGAGGTCGAAGACCGCTGCCATCTGGCGGGCGGCGCGCGGGAAGCGCTGCGGATGGCGCCAGAGGATCCAGGCCAGGGCGAGGTAGGGCTCGAAGAACCAGACCCAGTGCGTCCAGGTGAGGACGCGGTTGACGGTGCCGACCTGGCGCAACCGCGCAATCCCATTCTGCAATCGCACGTTGGGCAGGCGACCGAAGCCGATCACGCGGTCGGTCGTGATCGGGTAACGGCTGCGCAACCGTCTCTCGCAGCGCTCCGGATCGTCGTAGGGAAGCTCGTGAACCATGATGAACGCCCACATCTGCATCGCGTAGAGCGCGACGTCGCGCTTGCGGGTGCGCGGGTAGAGAACGGCGATCGCGAGTGGTCCCCCGGCGCATGCGGCGATGGTCACCGGAACGGGTACTCGCAAGCGCTTTCGCAGTAGCGGCACGACCACCGCAGCGGCGAGGACACCCGCCGCTCCGGCCCGCACCGCCGGGCGAAGCGCCGGAGATGACCGCGAGCGCGCCTTCATCAGGTCGGCGAGTATAGGTCGGTGGCAGGGGGACGGGGGCGGCGGCGCGCCGCCCGGCGTGATTAGAATGGCCGCGCTTTGGCGCCCCACTCTCCTGGCACCGACCAGATAGACACCCTGCTGTGGATTGGCTTCGTCGCCTGCGCGATCGTCATCGTCGCGATCAACGGCGCGCTGATCTACGCCGCGCGCCGTTATCGCAGCGAGCGCGGGGCTGAGCCAAGCCAGATTCGCGGCGGCCGTCGCACCCAGTTCCGGGTCGGCGCCCTGCTCACGGTCTTCGCCGCGGCGATCCTCGTCGTCAGCTTGATCTACACCGGCAAGGCGCGGAAGATCCCAACAACGGGCTCGGCCGGCCTCGCCTCAGCGCGCTCAGAGCCGTTGAAGATCGAAGCGACCGGCCAGCAGTGGCTGTGGCGCTACGACTATCCCAACGAAGCCTTCTCCTATTACAAGCTCGTCGTCCCGGTCGATACCACGGTTGAACTTAGCCTCGTCTCAACCGACGTGATCCACACCTGGGACGTGCCGCAGCTCTCCGGCAAGCGCGACGCGGTTCCCGGCAAGACCAACCACGTGGTCTTCCGCGCCGACGAGGAAGGCGTCTACGACGGCCAGTCGGCGACCTTCTCCGGCCAGGCCTACGCGGCGATGCGGACTGAGGTCGACGTCGTCTCGCCGCAGGAATACAAAGACTTCATCGCCGCCCAGAAGGCCGGCATCCAGGCTGCCCAGGACCGCGTCGTGGGCCTGATCGAAAACGGAGAAGTGCCATGAGCGACCCGACCGACACGGTGACTGCCGGGGATTCGAATCCGGGTCGGTCGGGGCGCGAATCCGGTGCGGCGAGCGCTGCCCCAGAGGTCGTCGCCGGCGGCTTCCCCCGCCGCCGCCCGCGCTGGATCGAGCTGACCACCAGCGCCGACCACAAGGACGTCGGCCGGGTGATGATCGTCGCCGCCCTCGGCTTCCTCTTCATCGCCCTGGTCGAGTTCCTGCTGATGCGGCTGCAGCTGGCGATCCCCGAGAACTCACTGCTCACCCCGGTCACCTTCAACCGCATGCTCTCGCTCTACGGGGCGACGGCGATCTTTTTCTTCGCGATCCCGCTTGCGCTGGGCTTCTTCTACTACCTGGCACCGCTGCAAATCGGCGCCAGGGGCACGGCGCTACCGCGGCTCGGTCAGCTCGGGCTCTGGCTCTACATCGCCGGCGCCACGGTGCTCTACGCGGGCTTCCTCTTCACTCCCTCGGAGGCGGGTGTCAACCCGCTTGCGCCGCTCTCGGAGCTCGCCTTCCTGCCCAATAATGGCGTCGACGCTTGGGCGGCGGCGACCGGCCTTGCCACGCTCGGCTTCGTCCTGATCGCGATCAACCTGGTTGCGACCCTGCGCAAGATGCGCGCTCCGGGGATGGCCTGGCGGCGGCTGCCGGTCTTCGCCTGGTCGGCCGCGATCGGCTCCTGGCTGCTGCTGGTGATCGGGCCGGTGATGCTGGCGGCGATCACGATGCTGCTGATCGATCGCAACTTCGACGGGATCTTCTTCGCCGACGGCTCTGGCGGGGCGCCGCTGCTCTGGGAGCACATGAGCTGGATCTTCTTCACCGGCACCTACATGCTGGTCCTGATCACCGCCCTCGGCGCGATCGCCGAGATCGTCCCCGTCTTCGCCGGCAAGCCGCTCTTCAACCGCGGCGCGGTGATCGGCTCGCTGGTGGCGATTGCCGTGATCGGAACGCTCGCCTGGATGCAGAACATGATGACCGCGCCGATCGGGATCGGCTGGATGTACTTCGCGATGATCCTCTCGCTGGCGCTGATCGTCCCCTTCGGCTTGATTCTCTTCAACCTGATCGCGACGATGGTTGGCGGCGCCCTGCGGATGCGCGCCCCGCTGCTCTTCGCGCTTGGGGCGATCTCGATGATCTCGATCGGCCTCGGCGCCGAGATCTCGCACTCGATGGTCGCCGGCGCCTGGCGCCTGCACAACACCACCGACGCCACCGCGGCAACGCACTTCGCCCTGATCGGCGGCAGCGTCTTCGGCGGCTTCGCCGCCCTGCACTACTGGTTCCCGAAGATGACCGGGCGGACGATGGGCGAGACCCTGGCCCGCTTCTCCTTCTGGACGATGGTGGCGGGCACCCTGCTCACCTTCGTGCCGCTCTTCATCGCCGGTGGCGACCACGGCCAGGTCGTCGACGCCTACAAGTTCTTTGACGGCACCGGGGTCAACGCGGAAAACCTGATCGCCACGATCGGCGCCTTCGTGCTGACGATCGGCATCTTGCTGACGCTCGCCAACGGCATGCTCAGCCGCAACGGCGGGGCGCGCGCCGGCCACGATCAGTGGGGCGGCGACTCGCTCGAGTGGTTTGCCCTGGCGCCGCCGGAGCCGCACAACTTCGACGTCCTGCCTGACGTGCGCAGCGACCGCCCGATGCGCGACATCCGCATCGCGATCGCCAACCGCACCCGCCGCGCCGAAGAGGCCGCACGCGAGACCCAGCCGGTAGCCTGACCGCTGTGAGCGGCGCTGAAACCGCTGTCGTCACGCAACGACCCGTTGCGCTGACGGTACTGCGGGACTACATCACTCTGACCAAGCCGACCGTGCAGTCGTTGCTGCTGCTGACTACGGTGACGACGATGTACGTCGCCGGCGACCCCTCACTTGGCCTCGTCTTTCTCACCTGCCTCGGCGGCGCCCTCTCGGCCGGCGGCGCCGGCGCGATCAACCACGCGGTCGACCGCGACATCGACCGGATCATGAGCCGCACCGCCGACCGCCCAGTCGCCAGCGGCAGGGTCTCGCCGCGGGCCGCGATCGCCTTCGGAGCCCTGCTCGGCTGCGCCTCCTTCACCCTGCTGGCGCTGACCGTCAACCCGCTGGCGGCGGCGCTCTCGATCTCCGGCCTCTTCGGCTACGTCTTCGTCTACACGCTCTGGCTCAAGCGCCGGACGCCGCAGAACATCGTCATCGGCGGGGCAGCCGGCGCCGTGCCGCCGCTGGTCGCCTGGGCCGCCGTTACTGGCGGCCTCAGCGGCACCGCCTTCTACCTCTTCGCGATCGTCTTCTTCTGGACCCCGCCGCACTTCTGGGCGCTCTCGCTGCTGATGGTGGACGACTACGCCAAGGCCAACATCCCGATGCTGCCGGTCGTCCGCGGCGAGGCCGAGACCCGCCGCCAGATCCTCCTCTACACCGTGCTGCTCTACGCGGTCACGCAGCTGCCATTCTGCGCTGGCGGCTTCGGGGTCGAGTACCTGGTCGCCTCGATGACCCTCGGCGCCGGCTTCATCTACTGCGCCGTGCGGCTGCTGCGCAGCGCCGACCGCCGCTGGGCCTTGCGCACCTACCTCTACTCACTCGCCTACCTCGCGCTGCTCTTCGTGGCGATGCCGCTCGACCGGCTGTTCTAGTAGAAATCCAGCCGTGGATCGCGAGACCGCAAGAGCAAATATGGGCGCCGGCCTCCTCGCCGGCGGCATCGCAGCCGCGGTCTTCGCCCTTTGCTTCATCGTGGCGATGCTCTACATCGCCTCATGAGCCCCGAGCACCGTCACATTCCGGAGCCCGGCGAGTCGGTCTACCAGCCCCGCTCCTCGTGGGCACCAATCCTCTTCGCCTTCGCCCTGGCCCTCACCGTCTGCGGAATCTTCGCCGAGGGCTTCATGGTCCGCGGCTGGGTCTACTCGATCATCGGTGCCATAGTCGCCCTCTTCGCCTTCCGCAGCATCATCCAGGACGCAATTCGAAGCTATTACAAGCTCCCGCGCAAGCAGCATGCTCGCGGCGCAGTCCTTCCGGTCGAACAGATCTCGCCGCCGCGCTAAGCGGTCACCCCGGCAGGGGTTCCACTTAACTTTTTCGAGGGAGAGCGGTTTGCTGGCGCCTCAAGGTCAGCGCCGAAAAAGTACAAGACGTTCCACCCCTGCCGGGGTGACCGCTTGGGCTCGTTAGTCCGGTGTCATGCCGGACGTTGCGCCCTCGGAAGTCCAGACCCGCACGATGTCTCGCATTGAGAGCACTCCAGCCAACTCCGAGCCGTCGTAGACGACGAGGTGGCGAATGCCGCGGCGCGACATCTCGGATGCGGCGCGCTCGAGGCTCCAGTCCGGGGCCGCGGCGATAACGCTGTCGCTCATGTGGTCGCCAACCCGCTCGGTATCGGGATCCTCGCCGAGGCCCAGCGACCGCAGGATGTCGCGCTCGGTGAGAATGCGGGCCACCGGCGTCTCGTCATCGCTGACCAGCGCGGCGCCGGTTCCCTTCTCGGTCATCATCGTCGCCGCCTCGCGCAGCGTGTGCGTCGGCCCGACGGTCAGCACCACCTCCGACATCCCTTCCCGCACCAGCATCTGCCGCCTCCCTCCGGGGTTCGCGAGTTCGTGTGAATCGCCTCAAGCCTACCCCACCCGCGTGCCTGGACAAACCGCTTTCGCGGGGGCCGGACATATAGACTCCGGCGCGCTCAGCGCGTATGCACAAGCTGCCGAATCCAATCCGCCCACTGCTCGTTCTAGCCGCCCTGGCCGCCGTTGCGCTGCCGGCCTCCGGCTGCGGCACCAGCAGTGCCGATACCGCCCGTGGGCGAGTCCTCTTCGTCCAGAAGTGCGGTGTCTGCCACCAGATGGCCGAGGCCGGCACCACGGCCCAGATCGGCCCGGACCTGGACGAGGCCTTTGCTGCGGCGCGCGCCGCCGGCGAGGGTGGCAGCACGGTCGAAGGCGTGGTCAAGGCCCAGGTCGAGTATCCGCGGCCGAGCAACGACAACCCGGCGATCTCGATGCCCGCTGACGTGGTTACCGGCCAGGACCTCGAGGACGTCGCCGCTTACGTCGGTCTCTACGCGGGCGTTCCCGGCGCGGCGCCGCCCAAAGTTCCCGGCGGTCCCGGCGCCCAGGTCTTCGCCAACAACGGCTGTGGCGGCTGCCACACCTTGGCCGAGGCTAAATCGGGCGGCGTGACCGGGCCAAATCTCGACGAAGTCCTGCCCGGGCAAACCGCAGCGATGATCCATGAGTCAATCGTCGATCCCAATAAAGAGCTCGTCAAGGGCTACCCGCCCAATGTGATGCCAGCCAACTTCGAGCAAACGCTCTCCCCGAAAGAACTCGAAGACCTGGTCGAATACCTGATCTCCTCGACCGCCAAAGGCAGCGGCTCCAAAGGCGGCTGATTCTGCTCGGGCGGCCGCGACAGGGCCGCTGGCATCATCCTGAGGCAATCCAATGCGCGACCGCCTCCGCATCTCACCGCAGCTCTACGCCACCGTCGCCCTGGTCGCGCTCGGGGCGCTCTCGCTGATCGTTCTGACCGGTGCCGGTGTGCGCCTGACCGGCTCCGGCCTCGGCTGCCCGGACTGGCCCAAGTGCTACGGCCAAACAGTGCCACCGCTCGATACCCACGCCGTGATCGAGTACGGCAACCGCCTGCTGACAGGCTTCGTCGGCTTTGCCGTGATCGCCGCCAGCATCCTCGCCTTGTTTCGAACCCCCTTCCGTTGGCACCTTGCCCTCTTCGGCGCGCTGTTGCCGCTCGGAGTGATCGGCCAGGCGATCCTCGGCGCCCTCGTCGTCAAGTACCACCTCGCCCCCGGCCTGGTGATGAGCCACTTCATCCTCTCGATGCTGCTGCTCGACGCGTCCTTCGCGCTGGCCTGGTGCGCCCGCTACGAACCGTGGGAGCGGCGGCGCTCCACTGACCGCCTCGGCGTCTGGGCGGTCCGCGGCCTGGTCCCGCTCGGCCAGCTGACGATCGCCGCCGGTACGGTCGCCACCGCCTCCGGCCCGCACGCCGGCGCCCACGCGGGCCAGCTCGTCCACCGCTTTGACTTCGAGGGTGTCGCGACGCTGGAATGGGTCGTGCAGCGCCACGCCGTCCTCGCCACTGTCTTCGGGATCGCCACGATCGCCGTCTGGCTGCTCCTGCGCCGCCCTGGCGGCGACAGCAGAGCTGTCCGGCCGCTAACCGCGGTGATCGGCCTGCTCGCCCTACAGGGCGTCGTAGGAGGCGTCCAGTGGGCCTTGAAGCTCCCCTCTGAGCTCGTCTGGGTCCACGTAGCCCTGGCAACTGTCACCTGGCTGGCGGTGCTTTGGACCGTGGCCACGGCGGGCCGCCTGGAGCCGCGCAAAGCGGGCCCAGATCAAAGCGGTGCCGCAGATAGACGGCAGGATCCCTCGCCGGCAGCGCTGGCTTAGAGCTGGGTCACGATCAGCGCCGCTACGAGGCTCGCCATACCGGCGAACATCGCGCCACCGAACGCGATCAGGGCGTACAGCATGGTGTCGAATCGAGCCTCGATCCGCTCACCCAGCCGATCGAACCTCGCGTCCATCTCGTTGCTCAGGCTCGCTACCTCGGCGCGAACGTCGCGAAAGCCGTCTTCCATGCGGCGACCTTGTTTCTCGACCTCCTGCTTGAGATCGTCCAAGCGCTCGTCTGTCCAGCCCGAAGTCATCATCTCCATCCTGACAGGCTAGGAGACAGAACGTTTCGCGTGGTGCGTTAGAGCGCGCGGTTCTGCAAAGGATCAATCAAGAAACTGCGCGGTCAGCGGCCAAGTCGACGACTACGTGGCTGATCGGCAGGTCGATCTGCTCGCGAGCGCGATCGACGACGCCGTGCTCGAGCCAGCGAGAGCGCTCCGCCGGGTGGGTGGAGATCACGATCTCATCAGCGGAGAAGACCTGCAGGGCGTCCTCGATCGCCATATTGGGATCTGAGTCGCCGATTTCCCCCTTTGCCTTAAGGCCCAGTTCCCCGATCGCGATCAGCGAGAGCTCCATCCGCTGGCGCGCCAGCTCGATCGCTTCATCGACGTCAGAGGCCCAGTGCGCCGCCCGCGAAGAGGCGAGCGCTGGGGTGACGACCAGGATTTCGCTCTCGCGACCCTGGCAGCGAGCGCGGATCTCGTCCAGCAGCGCCTCGCCGCCGACGGTCTCGTTGGCGACCACAAGCAAGCGGTACTTGCCGTCGCCACCGCGAGTGACGGCGACATTACGAGGCATCGAGCCCCGCGCACCGCGATAGGCGACTCCAATGCCGAACCCAATCAGCGCGGCGGCCCAGACCACGCCAATCACCGGCCGAGTCAACAAGGTCAGCACAATCACCGACACCGCCCCGCCGCCGACGATCACCGCCCACCGAAACGCGTCAGCCTCTGACCTCAGCGGATTGTGCATACCTCTGGTTTACCGCGAAATCAGAGTATGTAAACCGTCGTATACACGATGATCCACATCACGTCGACGAAGTGCCAGTAGATGCCGGGCACCTCGACCCCAAGGTGGTCCTTCTCCTCGGGTCCAAAATGACCGCGGAAGGCACGGATCGTGGCGAAGCTGAGCAGGGCCAGGCCGACGAAGACGTGGGCACCGTGCAGGCCGGTGAGTCCGTAGAAGATCGAGCCGAAGGCGAGGTCGCGGGCGCTGAAGCCGAGGTGGACGTACTCGTTGACCTGAATGAAGAGGAAGGTCGTGCCGAGCAGCCAGGTCAGCACCAGACCCAGCTTCAGGCCCTTCCTGTTACCACGGCGGATCGACTCGAGGGCGTAGTGGATCGTGAAGCTGGAGGAGATCAGGATCGCGGTGTTGACACCGGCGACCGCGACCGGCAATTCGTAGGGATGCGGCGGCCAAGATGACGGGCCGACGACCACGCGGAGGAAGAAGTAGGAGGCGAAGAAGGCGCCGAACAGCATCACCTCGGAGACGATGAAAAGCAGGATCCCCAGCGTCTGGCGATCCATGCGCGAGCTCTGGTTGGCCTCCGGCGGCCCGTGGTGCTCCTCCTCGGGGGCGTGGCCAAGGGCAACGGTCGCGCTCTCCATCAGGACTCACCCCCATCGGCAACGGCGGCGGCAACGGCGGTTGCCGGGCGGCCAACCTCGAGGTGCTCGACCTGCTTGTCGGTGATCTCGCGCACCTTGCCGATCAGATCGCCCTCGAGCCAGCGCGACGTCTCCCCTGCGAAGGTCGAGATCAGCACCTCGTCGATGCGGTAATGCTCGATCGCGTTCCGCACCGCGTGGAAGGGGTCGGGACTCATCGGCTGACCGGTCGCATCGATGTCGGCCCGGTAGAGCTCGGCCAAGGTGGAAGCCAGGTCGCGGACGATCTCCGCCTCGCTAACGCTCTCCGAACGCGGGCAGATGATCGTGTAGCGGTGGGGGTGTCCGGCGGCGCGTTCCTTGAGCCTGCTGACGAGGTCGGGTGCTGCAACCGTCTTGCTTGCGACGACCAGGGTGTGGTTGACCTCCCAGCTGACCGAGTCGTCTTCGATCCGCACCGGGATATGAGTCACGGCGACGTCGGGTTCGAGGTGACCTTCGGCCCAGGCAACCAGGTCCTTGCGGGTGAAGCCGAAGCGGGTTCCAGAGGCGCAGGAGAGCAGCACCTCGCCCGGCTCATGCGCGCGAACGGCGTCATCGAGCGCCAGTGACGGCTCCGGATCCATCACCTCGCCGACCGATTCGATCCCGTACTCAGAGAGGATCGACATCGTCACCTCGACCCGCGCCCGCGCCGCGTCGCGCAGCTCGCCGGAATCGATCAGCTGGCCGACCGCCGGCTGGTTCTGCGGGGCGGCGACGGCGACGAAGGGGACCTTGTCGGCCCGCTCGCGCACCGCCGCCAGCAGCTTGCGGCCCCCCGCCACCTCGTTGAGGAAAACAAGCAGGGGTCGCGGCTCGGGTGCGGCGTTCATGCCGAACCCACCACCGTCGGCTCAGGTTTTGCCGCCTCAACCGATTCGCCGGCCATGATCGCGTGGCGAGCGCCGGGAACGCCGAACTCGTAAGGACCGCCGACGACGCGTGGGATCTCGGTGAAGTTGTAGATCGGCGGCGGCGAGGAGACCTGCCACTCGATCGAGTTGGCGCGCCAGGGATTGGCGGCGGCGCGGGGGCCGAAGCGCCAGCTGACGATCATGTTGTAAAGGAAGACCAGCTGGACCGCGCCGAGCATAAAGGCGAAGCAGCTGATCAAAAGGTTCCAGTTGCCGAACTGGGTCGCGTAATCAGCGACGCGCCGCGGCATCCCGTCCATGCCGACCCAGTGCATCGGGATGAAGGTGCCCCAGGTGCCGAGCAGGGTGCCCCAGAAGTGGACCCGGCCAAGTTTCTCGTCGTACATGCGCCCGGTCATCTTCGGGAACCAGTGATAGATCCCAGCGAAGATCGTGAAGACCGAGCCGCCGAAGAGGACGAAGTGGATGTGGGCGACGATGAAGTAGGTATCGGAGACGTGGATATCGATCGGCACCATGCCCAGCATCACGCCACTGATGCCGCCAATCGTGAAGGTGACGATGAAAGCGAGCGCGAACAGCATCGCGGTCGAATAGGTGTGGATCTTGCCGAAATAGAGGGTCCCCAGCCAGGAGAAAATCTTGATCCCGGTCGGCACCGCGATCAACAGGGTGGTGATCATCATCGGCACCCGCAGCCAGCTGAACATGCCGGCGACGAACATGTGATGGGCCCAAACGGTGTAGCTGAGCACAACGATCCCGATCAGCGCCAGCGCCATCAGCCTGTAGCCGAAGATTGGCTTACGCGCATGGGTCGAGATGACCTCCGAGATGATCCCGAACCCGGGCAGCATCATGATGTAGACGGCCGGGTGCGAGTAGAACCAAAATATATGTTGATAGCTGACTACATCGCCGCCGCCGGCGAACTGGAAGAAGTTGGTGTGCAGGGCGCGGTCGAAGAGGACCATGAACTGGGCGCCGGCGATGAACGGGGTCGCGGCGACGACCAGGAGTGAGGTCGAGAGGTTGGCCCAGACCAACAGCGGCATCCGCCAGAAGGTCATCCCGGGCGCACGCATAGAGACGATCGTGACCAGGAAGTTGAGCGCGGTCGCGATCGATGAGGCGCCGGCGAACTGCACCCCGAGGTTGAAGAACGATTGCCCCAACGGAGCCCCGGTCGAGAGCGGCGCGTAGCCGGTCCAACCGGCGTCGAAGGCGCCGCCGGGGGCGAGGAAGCTGCCGACGAAGAGCAGACCCGCGATCGGCAGCATCCAGAAGCTGAGCGCGTTGAGGCGCGGGAA
>DATNGZ010000058.1:0-2436 GCA_035605695.1 Solirubrobacterales bacterium
GGGCTAGGGTGCCGGCGAGGAAGCTCGGTTTGTTGGGGGCGGCGGATGCCGTAGTGGGGCAGGGGGCTCCGCCGGGGGCGGCGGTGGTCTGGAAGGAGTCGCTCGAGGTGACAGCCGGGACTTCGGGTGCGGCCCAGGGCACCAGATCGGCAGCGGTGGTGTACTGGCCGCAGGCCGGCGGGGTGCGCAGGGAAGCGCGAGCGCCCTCGGAGACGTGCAGGTGGGCTTCTTGGATCGGAAGCTGGGGGCTTTCGGCGAGTTCGGTGGTGAGCCGGCCGCTGATCGGATCAGCATGGACGCGCACGGCGAGCTTGGCGTAGGTGCCAGAGGCGGGATCCTCGACGCTCAGGTAAAGGGCAAGCAGCGAGCCGAAGGGGTTGGCGAAGGGCTTGGCGAGGTAGATCGAGCCCGGCAGCGGGCGGGGGATCGCGTTGCCTTCGGGGTCGCGCAGCACTTTGTTGGTTTCGCTGTCGATCTGGGCCAACAGCGGCGTTATGACCTGCGCCGTGCCGAGCTTCGAGGCGTCGGGACAGGCGGGCGGGGTCTTAGAGAAGTGCACCGAGGGGGCGCCGATAGCCGTGGTGAGGCCAATCTGGGCGGGATCGCAGGCCGCCTGGCCACCGGCGGCGGCGGGGTTTACGACCAGGCCCTCGGGCAAAGTGACGGTGGCGTCTTTTAGGACCGTTGGGGAGCTGGCTTTGAGTTTGGTGTTTTGGGGCTGGGACAGGCGGAAGTCAAGACCCGACGGGCTGTCGGTGAGGTTGGTGGTCGGCTGGGCTTTGATCGCCGCTTTGAAGTCGAGCTGGTTGCAGCCGCCGAGGATCGTCGGTGCGCCGGAGAGGTCGGCACTCTCATAAGCGGCCTCTTTGAACAGGCCGGGCTGCTCCCAGCTGTCGGCGCGGGCGGTATAGGGGTCGGGCTGTTTGGTGCAGCGCACCGGGGTTGTCAGTAGCGCTGTTTCCTGGCCGGCCACCTGGCATTTGTCTGCTTCTGGCGTCTGCAGGCATTCCCCGCGCGCCTCGTCATGGCTTTTGGCCGAAGGATCGCCCCACAGCTGCACCTGGGCGCCAAAGACGGGGTTGTTGGTCAGGGCCAGGGCGTCGGTGGTGCCGCCGCTGATCCCGTAGTCACTGTCGCTTCGCACCTCCCCGCCCAGGTGCACGAAGATGCCGACGCCGAGGGCGTCAAAGCCCAGCGAGGCGGCCGTGCCGGGCGGGGAGACCATGTTGTAGAGGGGGGCCGGCTTGGTGAAGGGGCCGCCGGTGATCGTGACGATGTCGACGGTGCCGACCTGAGAGGCATCGGGACAGCCCGGGAAGCCCTCGCTGGTCAGCTGCATCTCGGTGCATAGCACCGGGGTGGCGGCGGGGTTGACCGTCTCCCCCGGTGGCAGGTCGAGACTGACGTCGTGCAGGTGCCCGGCGCCGCCGAGGTTTTCGTTCAGGCTGGATTTTTCGGTGGGAAAGCCCATCGCCGCGCTCAGCTGGTAGGGGTGAGAGCCGGCCAGGGTGGCCGGCGAGCCGTCGGCTTCGCTCAGCGGCACGCGGAAGCCCGGCAAAAAGGCAAAGGGGGCCGGCAGGGAGCTGATCTGGGTCGTCGTCGTCGCGGTCGCGGTTGTGGCGCCGAGGCTTTGCACGCTCGCTTTGTTTTCCACGCTTCCCACCGCCAGCGGGCTGACGTCGACGGGGATCGCGATTTTCACATCGCGGCCCGGGGCAATCGGACCGGCAAAGGTGCAGGTCACAGTTTGCCCGACCGGCGCCGCGCAGCCACCGGGAACACTGGCGAAGCTCAAGCCTCCGGATAGGGTGGCGGTGAGGGTGATCGGCCCGGCGGCGGGAGCGGCGCCCACGTTGGTCGCAACCAGCAGGTAGTCAGGTCCGCCGAAAACTTCGCCTTGCGCGCCGGCTGGGAAGTTGGTCGGCAGTGAGGTATTGGCGAGCAGCCAGGCCGGTTTTGCTTCTGGATCGGCCCGGGCGATCGTGGCGGGGACTGTGAGCGTCACGAGGCAAAGCAGTGCGGCTGCTGTCCTGCGGGTCATCGGTCCACCCTCCGGCTCGAGCTGGCTCGCTTGTGCTTTTTGTGCTTGTGACCCTTGCCTTTGCCCTTTTTACCGTGTGTTTTTTTGTGTTTTGGCTTAGAGCGTTTTGGTTTCGGATTGGCAGGGCCGCTGAAGCTTGCTGTGCCGGGAGACTGAGGGGCCGGGGGCGTGCCCGCGGGCCCCTTGCAGGCTTCCCCTTCGCAGATGTTCGGTATCTGGTTTTGAGAGGCCAGTCCGCCGCCGACGCTGGCGTCATAGACGTCATAGAGCTGGTCTTGGTCTTGGCGCACGAAGGGCGAGCGGGTGGCGATGAAGACGTCGTCTCCCGAAGCCGAGGCGTCGAAGATGTAGGAGGCATCTTGGCTCTTGCCGCTTGAGAGCAGGTATATGCAGCC
>DATNGZ010000059.1:0-2997 GCA_035605695.1 Solirubrobacterales bacterium
GGGCTAGGGTGCCGGCGAGGAAGCTCGGTTTGTTGGGGGCGGCGGATGCCGTAGTGGGGCAGGGGGCTCCGCCGGGGGCGGCGGTGGTCTGGAAGGAGTCGCTCGAGGTGACAGCCGGGACTTCGGGTGCGGCCCAGGGCAAAAGCGCTGCGCTAGTGGCGTAGGAGGCGCAGGCGGGGGGGGTGCGAAGCGCCGCGCGCGCACCGGCGAAGAGGTGCAGGCGTACGTCTTCGATCGGCAGTTGGGGGCTTTCGCTTACCTTGCTGGAGAGCCGACCGCTAAGCGGGTCGGCGCGCACTTCACCCGCGAGCTTTGCCACCGTGCCCGAGGCGGGATCCTCGACCGTGATGTAGATCGCCAGCAGCGAGCTAAAGGGGTTGGCGAAGGGCTTGGCGAGGTAGACCGAGCCATGCAACGGGCGAGGGATCGGGGTTTTTTCGGGGTCGAGAGCCACCTGCCCCGTGGCGGAGTCAAACTGCGCCAGCAGCGGCGTGACCACTTCCACGCTGCCGAGCTTTGAAGCGTCAGGGCAGCTCACCGGGGCCTTTGAGAAGTGTATCGGCGCCGCCTGGCCGACCGGTGTGCTGAGGCCGATCTGGGTTGGCTCACAAGCCGCTTGACCTTCGGCGGCAGAGGGATTTACCACCAGACCCTCGGGCAGGGTGACCGTGGCGTCTTTGAGATCGGCTGTTGGCGATGCACTCAACTGTGTGCTCTGGGGCTGTTTTAGGTCGAAGTCGAGACCACTGGGACTGTCGTTTAGGTTGGTGGTCGGCTTGGCCGTGATGCTCGGCTCAAATGAGAGCTGATTGCAGCCCTGCACCGAAACCGCGGTACCGCTCAAATCCGCGCTTCGGTATTCGGCCTGCTTGAGCTCGCCCGGTTGCTCCCAGCTATCGGCGTGGGCGAGGGTGATGTCGGGCCCGTCGTGGCAGAGCGTCGGTGTGCGCAGCAGCGCCGTGGGTGCAGCTTCCACCGGGCAGGTGGCGTGAGATTCCTTGCAGGCACCGCGGATTTCATCGTGGCTTTTTGCCGAGGGATCGCCCCATAGCTGCAGCTGGGCGCCGAAGACCGGATGGACGGTGAGCGCGAGGATGTCGGAGCTGGTGCCGCTGAGTCCGTAGTCGCCGTCGCTTCGCACGCTGCCGCTGAGATGCACGTAGATGCCGACCCCGACCGCGTCAAAGCCCAACGAGGCCGCTTGACCGGGCGGCGGGACCATGTTGTAGAGGGGGGCGGTGTTTACTTCCGGGGAGCCGACGACCGTTGTCAGGTCGACCAGGCCGACCTGGGAGGCGTCAGGGCAGCCCGGTTCCCCCTCGCTGGTCAGTTCGGCCTCCGTGCACAGCACCGGAGTGGCGGCGGGGTTGACGATCTCTCCGGGTGGGAGATCAACGGTGACCTCGCGCACGTGCCCAGCCCCACCGAGCGTTTTGGGTTGGGGTTTTTCGGTCGGGAAGCCAAGCGTGGTGGTGAGCTGGTAGGGGTGGGTGCCGGCCAGCTGCGCAGCACTGCCGTCAGATTCGTTCAGCGGCACCGCAAAGCCGGGTAGGAAGTCAAAGGGCGCCGGCAAGTTGCCGGTCGGGGTCGTCGTTTTGGCCGAGACGCTGGTGGCGCCGCCACCTTGGACTGTGGCTTCGTTAAGCAGGCTTGCAGGAGGGCTGGCGCCGACTTCGAGCAAGACCCTCACTTCCATGCTGCGGCCTGGGCCGATCGGATTGGCTTCGGCGCAGGTTACGGTGGGTTTAGTGACCGTGCAGCTACCCGTAGTAGAGATCACGCCCACTCCTTCCGCAGGCAAGGTGTCGATGAGCGTCGTCGGCGTGCTGGTCGCTTTGCCGCCAACGTTGGTCGCCAAGATCAGGTACTCGGGGCCGCCGAGCAGGTTGCCGACGGAGCCCGGCGCAAAGACGCTCGGCAGCGCCGTCACCGAGAGCTTCCAGGCGGGAGCGGCTTCGGCGCCGAAGGCCGCCCGGGTGGGAAGCAAGAACAGCGCCATCACACAGCACAGGGCGAGCATCGCCTTCTTGGCCCTCATCGTCCCACCTTCCCCTGGCTCTTGGCTCGGTGTTTTTTGTGGGTACTTTTGCCCTTGCCCTTGCCCTTGCCCTTGCCTTTGTGATGGCGTGCTTTTTTCTTTGCCTTTTTTGGCTTGGGGTTTGGCGGGCCCGAGAAGCTAGCCGTGCCGGGAGATGCGAAGGTGGGAGGTTGCTTCACCGGTCCCCTGCAGCCTTCGTTTTCACATGGCACGGACGGCACGGCGTTTTGGCCGGCGAGGCCGCCGCCGACCCTGGCGTCATAGACGTCATAGAGCTGGTCTTGGTCTTGTGGGACCAAGGGTGAGCGAGTGACCACGAAGGCGTCTTCGCCGCCTGCTGAGGCATCGGCGAAGTAGGAGGCGTCGGTGCTCTTTCCGCTCGAGAGCAAGTAGACGCAGCCCCCGTCGGCGTTTGGCGCCTGGCAGGAACCCGTGCCCTGAGCCTCCCACTCATAGGCATCCAGACAGGTCCGGAAGGGCGTTCCCGAGGCGAAGCCGACTTCCGGGCAGCCGCCGAGTCCGTTGGTGTCGGTCCCGACCAGGGCGTCGGTGGTCTCAAAGAAAACCTGGTTGCCCTCGGCGGAGAGGTTTCGTGTCAGCGTGTAATTGAATTCACCGGTGATGTAGGGGGAAGAGAGGCCGATACTGGCCAGGCTCGGCGTTCCCGTTGGCGCCGCTCCGCTCGGGTCACAGGAGACGCAATCGATCCCCTCCCCGATCCGGTAGCGGTAGAGCTCCGGGGTGCCTTTGTTCTCATAGGCGCTCAGCTTGTTTTGGGAGCGAAAGAGCAGCGTCTGTCCGTCGGTACTTACCCGCGCAGTTTTTTGCGACTGGTTGACTCCGCCGTGGGGCAGCCAATTAAAGGCGTCGCTTTTACCCGGCCCGTCCGCGTTCAGCGGCGCGATGAATTCCGCTGTGCCCGGAGCGGCCGAGCGGACCAGATAGAGATTGCACCGCCC
>DATNGZ010000060.1:0-23574 GCA_035605695.1 Solirubrobacterales bacterium
GACACGGTCACCGACTTCCGCAAGCCGGCCACCGAGATGCTCCCCGGCTTCAAGGAAGTGAAGCCGATGGTGTTCTGCGGCGTCTTTCCGACCGAGAGCGACAAGTACGGCGAGCTCCGCGACGCGCTCGACAAGCTCGCCCTCAACGACGCCGCGCTCTCCTACGAGCCCGAGACCTCCGACGCGCTCGGGTTCGGGTTCCGCTGCGGCTTCCTCGGCCTGCTCCACATGGAGATCGTCCGCGAGCGGCTCGAGCGCGAGTACGACCTCGACCTCCTGGCTACGACTCCGAACGTCCGCTACGAGGTCCACCTGATCGGCGGTGCCAATCCAATCGAAATCCACAGCCCCACCCAGCTCCCCGACCCGGGCTCGATCGAGGAAATCGAGGAGCCCTACATCCGGGCGACGATCATCTGCCCGTCGGAGTACGTCGGGGCGGTGATGGAGCTCTGCCAGGGACGCCGCGGCACCCACGTCGACATGCACTACCTGAGCCCGCAGCGGGTGCAGATCCGTTACGACATGCCGCTCGGGGAGATCGTCCTCGACTTCTTCGACCTGCTGAAGTCCTCGACCCGCGGCTACGCATCGCTCGACTACGAGCCGATCGGCAACCGCCCCTCCGACCTGGTCAAGGTCGACATCCTGCTCGCCGGCGAGAAGGTCGACGCGCTCTCGATCATCGTCCACCGCGACTTCGCCTACGACCAGGGCAAGGTCCTGGTCGAGCGACTGCGCAAGACGATCCCCCGCCAGCTCTTCGACATCCCGGTCCAGGCGGCGATCGGCTCGCGGATCCTCGCCCGCGAGACGGTGAAGGCGCTGCGCAAGGACGTCACCGCGAAGCTCTACGGCGGCGACGTCACCCGCAAGCAGAAGCTGCTGAAGAAGCAGAAGGCGGGCAAGAAGCGGATGAAGTCCGTCGGGCGCGTGGAAGTGCCTCAAGAGGCATTTCTTGCGGTTCTTGAGATTGACGAGTAGGGGTGCGGGAGTCGGGCGCCCCTGTCGGCTCAACTTTTTCGGTGGAGAGTTGAGTTGCTGGCGCCGCGAGGAATTGCCGAAAAAGTACAAGCCGCCGACAGGGGCGCCCGACTCCCTTTTCCAGCTTCGGCTGGCCAGACGACCAGGACAGGGAAGCGTCTTTAGACTGCTGCGCCATGACCGTTAAGACAGAAGCTATAGGCAAGGAATGGCCCGCTACAACGTATGAGGTGGGCAGGGAGAAGATTCGGGAGTACGCGACGGTGGTCGGACTCGACAACCCCGTCTATTTCGACCGCGAGGCGGCCAAGGCGGCCGGCTACCGCGACGTCGTCGCGCCGCCGATGTTCGCCGTCGTCTACAGCTCGCCCGCCGTCGGGCCGGCGATGTTCGACCCCGACGTCGGTATGAATTTCGCCGCGATGGTGCATGGCGGCCAGGAATTCGAATGGGGTGAGCCAGCCTGCTCCGGAGACGAGATCACAACCACGGCCAAGTGCCTGGACATCTCCGAGAAGGACGGCAAGGGCTTCTACATCTTCGAGACAAACGCGGTCAACCAGAACGGGGATCAGGTCGCTAAGGGCACCTGGACCCTGATCGTGAGGGGGGTCTGAGATGGCGGACTTGAATGTCGGGGACGCGATACCCGAGCTGAGGGTGACTCCTGACAAGTACCTGCCGCATCGCTACGCGGGCGCTTCGGGCGACTTCAACCCGATCCACATCGACCCCGAGTTCGCCAAAATGGTCGGGCTGCCGAACACGATCCTGCACGGCCTCTACATGATGGGCCTGGTGGCGCGCTCGGCGACCGATGTTGCCGGTGGCGATCCAAAGGCCCTCAAACGGCTCTCGGTGCAGTTTCGCGGTATGGGCGCGCCCGAGACTGAGATCGTCGTCAGTGGCACGGTCAAGAGCGTGGACGGCGACACGGTCGTCGTCGATACCGTGGCGGCGCAGGGAGACAACCAGACGATCCGCAATGCGGAGGCGGAAATTCAGCCGTAGGTGGGGGAGCGGCGGGTGGCCCTCCCAAAACGAGCAGCAGGAGCCGCTCTTGAGTGTTTTGGGAGGGCCACCCGCCGCTCCTCTTAAACTTCAAGCGTGCTTTCCCAGCGCCAAGAGCTGATTCTGCGACTTGTCGTCGACGCCTATCTGGCGTCGGGCAAGCCCGTGCCTTCGAAGGAGATTGCTGAGCGCGCCGAGGTTGAGTGGGGAGCTTCTACCGTGCGAGCCGAGTTGGCGGCCCTGGAGGCGGCGGGCTATCTGACCCATCCGCATACCTCGGCGGGGAGGGTGCCGACCGAGGTTGGGTATCGGAGTCACGTTGACTCGCTGCTTGCTTCAGGACGATTGCCCGCCGAGAACGCGGTTGAGTTGGAGCTGCGGCGGGAGATCGATGCTGCGATGCGGGAGATGACCACGGCGCTGGCGCAGGTGACCGACCTGATGGCGCTGGTGACGGTGCCGGCCGAGACTGTTGCCGCGACGATCCGCCGGGTCGAGGTTCTGCGCCTGCAGCCGAGTCGCGTGATGGTGGTGGCGATCGCCTCCAACGGGGCCGTCGCCAAGCGCGTCTTCGATTTCCCCGCGCCGGTCGACCCCGGCCTGGTCGAGTGGGCCTCCAGCTACCTCAACGAGTCGCTGGAAGGGATGAGCCTCGGTGCTCGCATGATCGCCGGCCGCCTTGCCGATCCTGAGTTGGGTCCGGTTGAGGCGGAGTTCGTCGGTGCGCTCAGCGCTGCCTTTACCGAGCTGGAAGGCGAGGAGTCGCTCGACAGCCTCTACACCGACGGCGCCTCGCGCCTGCTCTCCGAAGCCCACTTCGCCGACCTTCCCCGCGCGGACCGCTTGATGACCGCGCTCGAGGAGCGTGCGAGCCTGCTGGGCATGCTGCGCTCGGTCCTCGACCAGCGCTCCGTCTTCCTCTGGATCGGTGGCGAGAACCCGCAGCCGGAGCTGCGCTCGGTCAGCGTCGTCGGCGCTAACTATGGCCTTGCCCACCGCAACCTCGGCGCGGTCGGCGTGGTCGGGCCGCTGCGGATGGACTACGCCACCGCGATCGCCTCTGTGCGGGGCGCCGCGCGCGAGCTCTCGCGCTATTGCGAGACGGTCTACGACGGCTGACCGAGACCCGATGCCACGCGACTATTACGAGATCCTCGGCGTCGAGCGCGGCGCCTCCGAGGCGGAGGTGAAGAGCTCCTTCCGCCGCCTCGCCCGCGAGCTGCACCCCGACGTCAACGCTCACGACCCCGAGGCCGAGGAGAAGTTCAAGGCGGCGGCCGAGGCCTACGAGGTGCTCTCCAACCCCGAGCAGCGCCAGGCCTACGACCGCTTCGGTCACGAGGGCCTGCGCTCGGGCGGCTTCCCGCCCGGCGGCCAGGGCTTCAGCTCGGTCGAGGACATCTTCTCGGCGGTCTTTGGCGGCGCCTTCGGCTTCGAGGTGCGGCGCGGGCCGATGCGCGGCCAGGACCTCATGCACGCCGTCGAGATCTCGGCACTGCAGGCGATGCTCGGGGCGTCGGTGAAGATTCCCAGCCATGAGGGCGAGCGCGAGATCGAGCTGCCGCCGGGGGTCCAACACGGCGTCCAGTTCGCTCTGCGCGGCCACGGGCTGCCGGGGGCTAACGGCGGCCCGCCCGGCGACCTGCGCATCGTCATCCACGTGATCGTCCCCACCGATCTCTCTGCTGAGCAACGCGAGCTGGCCGAAAAGCTTGAGGAGACGCTCGAGGCCCGCAACCTGCGCTCTCAGGAGGGCGACGACGGCTTCTTCTCCCGCATGCGCAGAGCCTTCGGTTGATCCGCCTCGCCGTTCGCTGCAGGCCCGAGCAAGCCGAGATCGTCCTCGCCGAGCTGACCGTGCTCGCCCCCAACGGGGTCGAGGAGGAGCGTGGTCCCGACTACGTCGAGTACGCGATCTACGGCGGTGAGGGCGAGCTACCCGAGCTGGGTGAGATCGAGGTTGCGGCGGGAGACGGTCTAGTCGAGGTGGTGTCCACCGAGGTCCCGGACGACTGGGCCGATCGCTGGCAGGACTTCCACAAACCGCTCCTGGTTGGCGACCGCCTCTGGCTGCGCCCCTCCTGGGAGGAGCCGCGGGAAGGCACGATTGACGTGGTGGTCGACCCCGGCCGTGCCTTCGGTACCGGTGCTCACTCGACGACCCGGCTCTGCCTGGAGTTTTTGCTCGAGCTGGAGGAGGCGGGTGAGGCCAATGGACCGCTCACAGATCTAGGGACTGGCTCGGGGGTGCTCGCGATTACGGCGGCCAAGCTCGGCTGGAACCCGGTTCGTGGCTACGACCACGAGGAGCCCGCAATCGAGGCATCAACCGTCAACGCTGAGGCAAACGGAGTGGAGGTTGAGCTCGAACGAATCAACCTTCGCGAGCGCCTCCCAGAGCTTGCTCCAACGGTGGTAGCCAACATGACCGCGCCGGTTCTCCGAGCCGTAGCCGCACAGCTCGTCGGCGGAGGGAGCCGGGAGGGGGTTCTCGGGAGCCTCCGTGCTGTTGCTCCGGAGAACCCCCTCCCGGCTCCCCAAACCCTGGTCTGCTCGGGACTGCTCCCGGCCGAGCTGGACGAGACTGCAGCCCTCTTTGCGCCGATAGGTCTTGCCGAGACCGACCGTCGCGTCGAGGGCGACTGGGCCGCTCTGCTTCTACGAAGCTGAGCTGGCGACTTTCCCGTCAGATAGACGGATAAGTCGCCAGGTCGCCGTATGCACCGCTATGTTTCGGGCCGATGCTGGCCACGATCGTCGATCCCGGTTACAAGTTCGCGCTCTTCCTACACGTCCTCGCGGTCGTGTTGGCCTTCGGCCCGACTTTCGGTTACGGGTTCTTCTTCTCGGTCGCGCCGCAGTTCCCCCGCGCCACACCGGCGATCATCGCCGGTGTGCAGAAGGTCGATCGCTATCTCGTTTCGCCCGGGATGATCTTTCTGCTGGTGGCGGGCATATACATGCAGGCCGACGGGGATTGGGACGCCAACGAGGCATTCATCAGCGTTGGGTACCTGGCGATTATTTCCCTCTTCGCCCTTCAAGGAGCGTTCTTTAAGCCTCAGACGCGCAAGGCGAGGGAATTGGCTGAGCGCGACTTGAGGACCGGCGACGCGCTCAGCGACGAGTTCAACGCGGTGAGCGCGCGGCTCAGCAAAGTGGGAGGGCTTGCCGGCCTGATCGTGGTCGTGACGGTCTTCTTCATGGCCTACAAGCCATTCCTCTAGCCGGTAGGCCCTGATGGCTACACCGGTTGCCGGGACCAAGCTCGACCCGTCGCTGCCGATCGCGATGTTCGATTCGGGCGTCGGCGGGCTGACCGTCTTGCATGAGTGCCTAATCTCGCTGCCCGAGGAGGACTACGTCTACCTCGGTGACACGGCTTGGTTCCCCTACGGCGTCAAGGACCCTGACGAGCTGCGGGCGCGGATCAGGACAATTGCCGAGCTGCTGCTGGGCGGTCGCGCAAAGCTGCTGGTGATCGCCTGCAACACCGCCACCTCGATCGGTTCCGACGTCGCCCGCGAGGTGGCCGCGGAGTACGGGGTGGAGGTGGTGCCGGTGGTCGAGCCTCAGGCAGAGATCGCTGCCGCGATCACCGACAACGGGCGGGTCGGCGTGCTGGCGACACCGAACACGGTTGCCAGCGCCGCCTACCGCCACGCGCTCGAAGGGCAGGGCCGGGCGCTGGAGGTCACCGAAGTCGAGGCGCCCGACCTGGCGCCGTTCATCCAGGACGGCTCGCCCTTTGACGAGGCCGTCGTCGAGATGGCCCGCACCTACTGCGCGCCGCTGAAGCGGGCCGAGGTCGACACCCTGATCCTCGGCTGCACCCACTACCCGTTGGTGGCGCCGATGCTGCAGCGCATCCTCGGCCGCGATATCCGCCTGGTCAGCGGCGGCCACGCCGTCGCCGCAGCCGTCCAACGCACGCTCGAGCGCCGTGGGCTCGCTCGCGTTGCGGACGGCGAGGGGGACTACCGATTCCTTTGCACCGGCGACGTCGACTCTTTTCGCGACCTCGGTACTCGCTTTCTGCAGATGCCTCTGGGCGAGGTGCAACAGGTTGAGATTTCACACGGTTGAGTTCCGCACGGCGGATTTCTCGGTTCTGGCACATTCGCGTTCCCACGCGTGAATCTCGGGCTGGGAGGGTGGGGGCTTCATGACGACAACAGCCCTCGGCAATACCGTATATACTCAGCTCGTGGCAAAGGTGATGATCTCCATTCCCGACAACCTGCTCGAGCGACTCGATGCTCAGGCGCGAGCCAATCGCGAGACACGCAGTGGTCTTCTTCAGCGGCTGGTCGAGAGGGAGATCTCGGTGGAGAACGCCACTCGCCGCAAGGAATTTGAAGATCTCCTCGGTCCGCCCGTAGATATGGGCGGCGATGCCGCGAAGCTGATCCGCGAAGACCGCGAATCCCATTGACCGCCCTCCTGCTCGATGCCGGTGTTTGGATCGCCGCGAAGGACGGTGGCGATCGTTACTTCGAGGCCGCGCGCCTGCTCGCCGTCGATTCGGACCAATCGGTTGCGGCGCTGGATCTGACCCTTTACGAGGTTGCCAACGTCGTCGGAGCGAGGAAGCAGCGCGGCGATGACGCCACCGACCTGTGCCGGCTGATCTCCGCACGCTGCGCCGGACAGGTGGTCGCCATCGATGCCGACCTGATTCGCCGCACCGTCGAAATCGCCAGCGAGTACGGACTCACCGCTTACGACGCCGCATACGTTGCTGCCGCACGCCGACACGACTGGACCCTGGTCAGCACCGATATCGCCGACCTCGTCTCCAAAGGCCTCGCGGTGGCGCCCGACGCCGCCGACTACCCTTAGATCGGATGAGCGTTCTCGAGCAGGTGCAGGCGGACGTGCGGACCGCGATGAAGGCGGGCGACCGCGAGCGCGCCGGCGCCCTGCGGATGATCGTCGACTCGCTGCAGAAGGACGCCAAGCTCGGCGATGGCAACGAGGTTGCCGTGCTTCAGCGCGAGCGCAAGAAGCGGCTCGAAGCCGCTGAGGCCTACGGCGACGCTGGTCGCGCCGAGCAGGCCACGGCCGAGAACTTCGAGGCGGAGCTGATCGAGGCCTACTTGCCGCAGCAGCTCTCCGACGAGGAGCTGACCGAGCTGGTCGATGCGGCCGTCGCCGAGACCGGCGCCAGCGAGCAGAAGCAGATGGGCCAGGTGATGTCGGCGCTGATGCCGAAGCTCGGCGGGCGCGCCGACGGCAAGCGGGTCAGCGCGGCGGTGCGTGAGCGGCTTGGCGCGTAGGCAGCTAACGCTCGAGAACAGCGTCGCCGCCGAGCTGGCGGGCTCCGAGGACGCGGTGCTTCGTGCCCTTCGCGGACACCTCGACTGCGACTTCCACCTGCGCGGCAACGTACTGACCCTCGACGGTGAGTCCGATGACGTGCAGACTGCCGCCACCGTTGTCGATGAGTTGGTCGAGCTGATCGAGAACGGGCACGAGGTGGCGCCGGGAACGATCGAAGCGGTGACCGGCGCGCTTGACGCCGACGAGAGTCCGGCGGAGATCCTCGAGGACGTCGTCTGGCGCCACCGCAACACCAAGGTCTCGCCGAAGACGCTGAACCAAAAGCGCTACGTCGACTCGATCCGCGATCACACGATCACCTTCGGCGTCGGCCCGGCCGGCACCGGCAAGACCTTCCTCGCCGTGGCGATGGCTGCCGCTGCCCTGGCCGACAAGCAGGTGCAGCGGATCATCCTCACCCGGCCCGCGGTCGAGGCCGGGGAGCGGCTCGGCTTTCTACCCGGCGACATCCAGGCCAAGGTCGACCCCTACCTGCGGCCGCTCTTCGATGCCCTCTTCGACATGCTCGACCCGGACCGCGTCAACGGCTACTTCGAGCGCGGCGTGATCGAGGTGGCGCCGCTCGCCTTCATGCGCGGCCGCACCCTGAACGATTCATTCGTGATCCTCGACGAGGCGCAGAACACCAGCCCCGAGCAGATGAAGATGTTCCTGACCCGGCTCGGCTTCAACTCGCGCATGGTCGTCACCGGCGACGTCACCCAGATCGACCTGCCGACCGACCAGCGCTCCGGCCTCGTCGTCGTCCGCGGCATCCTCGACTCGGTCAAGGACATCGACTTCATCACCTTCGGCGGCGAGGATGTCGTTCGCCACAAGCTGGTCCAGCGCATCGTCGCCGCCTACGACGAGCACGGCAACCGCGAGCGCGCGGCGCGGGCCGAACACGGGCCGACGCCGGGCTCTTGAGCCCCGACCTCTCCGACGTGCCGGCGCAGCTGCGCGAGCCGGTGGCCGCTGCGCTTGCCGCGGCGGAAGTTGTCGATGGCCACCTCGCGGTCGAGCTGGTCGATGCGGCGCGGATCCGCGAGCTCAACCGCGAGCATCGTGGTGTGGACGCGCCGACCGACGTGCTTGCCTTCCCGATCGACGGCGCCGCGCCCGCGCCCGGGCCGCGTGAGCTCGGCGACGTGGCGATCTGTCCCGAGCACTGCTCCGACGTCACCGAGGCCGCCGTCCACGGCGTACTCCACCTCTGTGGCTACGACCATGAGACCGACGCGGGCGAAATGCTGGCGCTCCAGGCCAAGGTGCTGGAGTGCCTGGCGTGACCCGCTCCGGCTTCATCGGTCTGGCCGGTCGCCCCAACGTCGGCAAGTCGACCCTGGTCAACCAGATCGTTGGCAGTCACGTGGCGATTGTCTCGATGCGACCGCAGACCACGCGGCGGGCGATCCGCGGCATCCACACCAACGTCGAGGGCGGCCGCCAGCTCGTTCTCGTCGATCTGCCCGGCGTGCAGCGTCCACGCGACGTGCTCACCGAGCGAATGCAGAAGCGGGTCGAGCGCGAGCTCGCCGATTCCGACCTCGCCCTGATCGTGATCAACGGTGAGGAGGGCGTTGGGCCCGGCGATCGCTTCATCGCCCGCGCTCTGCTCGGGGCGGGCGCGAAACTACCGATCATCTGTGCCGTCAACAAGGCCGATCGGCTCGGGCCGAACGAGCTGGTCCCGGTCCTGGCCGAGGCGGCGGAGCTGGGCGGCGTCGACGAGGTCTTCCCGATCAGCGCCCGCAGCGGCGAGGGCGTCGACGCCCTGGTCGAGCGCATGGCCGAGCTGATGCCCGAGGGGCCCTACCTCTATCCGCCTGAGGACCACAGCGATCAGTCAAGCGAGTTGCTGCTGGCTGAGCTGATTCGCGAGCAGGTGCTCAACCGCACCCGCGACGAGATCCCGCACTCGGTCGAGGTCAAGGTCAAAGAGGTGAGCGAGCGCGAGGACGGCCTGGTCACGGTCAACGCCGAGGTCTGGGCCGAGACCGAGTCGCAGAAGCGCATCCTGATCGGCAAGGGGGGCGCCAAGGTGGGGGAGATCGGCACGGGCGCCCGCCGCTCGCTCGAAGCCGAGCTGGGCGCGAAGGTGCACCTGGACCTGAAGATCCGGGTTCGCAGTCACTGGCGCCGGGATGAGGACCTGTTGGATCGGCTGGGGATCGAGTGAGGCAGTGGGGACACCCTCGCCCGTCCAAGTGACGAGCTAATGAGCTCGTCACTTTGAGTATCCGCCCGTTCGAGGGTGTCCCCACTGCCTCACATACGATTGGTGTCGATGTTCGAACAGCTCAAATTCGATGAGCGGGGGCTGATCCCCGTTGTGGCCCAGAACTTCGTCAGTGGCGAGGTGCTCACGCTTGCCTATGCCAATGAGGAGTCGCTGCGGCTGACGGTTGAGACCGGAGAGCTGCATTTCTACAGTCGCTCGCGCGAGGAGATCTGGCGCAAGGGGGAAACCTCGGGCAACCTGCTCAAGCTGCGCCAGCTGCGATTCGATTGCGATGGCGACGCGATTGTCGCGTTGGTCGAGCCGACCGGGCCCGCTTGTCACACCGGTGAGCGCAGTTGCTTCTACCGGGATCTCGATGGTGACGGCGAGCCCGCGCCTGCTGTTCATGAGACCTTGGCGACACTGGAGCGCACCCTGCGCAGTCGCGCCGCCGAGCGGCCCGAGGGCAGCTACACGGTGCAGCTGCTCGACGACCCGAAGCTGATTGGGGAAAAGGTCGAGGAGGAGGCCGAGGAGGTGGTCCGCGCCGCGCGCGAGGAGTCCGACGAGCGCGTCGCCGAAGAGGCCGCCGACCTGCTCTACCACCTCGCTGTACTGCTCGCCGCGCGCCAAGTTCCCCAGTCCGTCGCGATGGAAGTGCTCAATGGCCGTCGTCGCTGAGTCGGAGCTGAGGCTCGAGCCGAGCCTGGAGGAGGCCCGTGCGCTGGCGGAACAGGGCAACGTCGTGCCGGTCTGCGCCCGCCTGCTCGACGATTGCGAGACGCCCGTCTCCGCCTTTCTCAAGCTGCGCGCCGGCGAGCCCGAGGGCGCACCCTGCTTCCTGCTCGAGTCCGCCGAGCAGGGACAGGTCGGCCGCTACTCCTTTGTCGGCTTCCGGCCGCGCTCGGTGCTGCGCTGGAGCGATGGCGTTCTGACGGATTCCGAGGGCGGCTCCAGCCAGGCCCCTGATCCCTACGGGGCGGTTGCCGAGTATCTCGCTGCTTTCAAGCTCGCTCCGGTCGAGGGCCCGCCGCCCTTCGCCGGTGGGGCGGTCGGCTTTTTCGGTTACGACCTGGTCCGCACTGTCGAGCCGCTGGGCGAGCCCAATCCCGACTCTCTGGGATTGCCCGACCTGGCTCTGATGGTCACCGACCTGCTGCTCGTCTTCGATCACCTGCGCCACGAGCTGACGATCATGGCCTGCGCCTTCGCTGATGACGAGGGTGGGATCGACGCCGCCTACCAGCGCGCTGCCGCGGCGATCGCCGACGCCCGCCAGCGCCTGCGCGGCGCCGTCCCCGCGCCCGTCCAGCCGCAGGTCACCGAGCCTCCCGAGTTCAGCTCCAACATGGAGCGGGCCGAGTTCGAAGCCGCGGTCGAGCGGATCGTCGAGTACGTCCACGCCGGCGACGCCTTTCAGGTCGTCCCCTCGCAGCGCTTCTCGGCCCCGGCGCCGGTCGAGGCCTTCTCGGTCTACCGTGGCCTGCGCGCCGTCAACCCCTCGCCCTACATGTACTTCCTCGAGTTCGGCGACTTCCAGATCGCCGGCGCCTCGCCAGAGCCGCTGGTCAAAGTGACCGGCCGCTCGGTCGAGACCCGCCCGATCGCCGGCACCTACCCGCGCGGCGCCAACGAGGAGGAGGACCGGCGCCTCGCTGAGCGCCTCGTCAACGACGCCAAGGAGCGGGCCGAGCACGTGATGCTGGTCGACCTCGGTCGCAACGATCTCGGCCGGGTCTGCGAGTACGGCTCGGTCTCGGTCGATGAGCTGATGGTGGTCGAGACCTACTCGCACGTGCTGCACATCGTCAGCCAGGTCTCCGGCACGCTGCGCGAAGGCGTCGGCGCGATGGACGTGCTGCGCTCGGCGCTGCCCGCCGGCACGCTCTCCGGCGCGCCCAAGGTGCGGGCGATGCAGATCATCGACGAGCTCGAGCCGATCAAGCGCTGCTCCTACGGCGGCGCGATCGGCTACCTCTCCTGGAACGGCGACCTCGACACCGCGATCCACATCCGCACCGTCGTCGTCAAGGACGGCCAGATCCACGTCCAGGCCGGCGGTGGCACCGTCGCCGACGCCAAGCCGTCCTACGAGTACAACGAGTCGGTCAACAAGGCCCGGGCGGTCTTCCGCGCCGTCGAGCTGGCCTGCGAACAGCCGGATTGGGCCTGAGGCGACGATGAAAGTCCTCGTGATCGACAACTACGACTCTTTCACCTACAACCTGGTCCAGTACCTGGGCGAGCTGGGCGCGGAGCTCGATGTCATCCGCAACGACAAGGCGACGGTCGACGAGCTGCTCGCGCGCGATGCCGATCGGCTCGTCGTCTCACCAGGCCCCTGCACGCCGGCGGAGGCGGGGATCTCGGTCGAGGCGATCCGCCGCTTCGCCGAAGCCGGCACGCCGGTGCTCGGCGTCTGCCTCGGCCACCAGTCGCTGGTCGAGGCCTTCGGCGGTCGCACCGTGCAGGGAGATCCGATCCACGGCAAGGAGGCCGAGATCGAGCACGACGGCCGCACCGTCTACGCCGGCCTGCCCAGCCCCTTTGTCGCCGGCCGCTACCACTCACTGGTGGTCGACCCGGACCTTCCCGACGAGCTCGAGTTAAGCGCCAGCCTCGGCGACGTGGTGATGGGCGCCCGCCATCGTGAGCTGCCCGCCGAGGGCGTCCAGTTCCACCCCGAGTCGGTATTGACCCCGCAGGGAAAGCACCTGCTCGCCAACTTCCTCGGAGGCCCCAAATGAGCTTCCGGTGCGCTTTTTGCACCCCACAGGTACATAAGGCGCACCGAAAGGCGGGCGAGGCACGCCGATGAGCACCAACGAGATTGTTACCCGGGCGATCGATGCGGTCTGCGCCGGCGATCACCTCACCGCCGACCATGCCGCCGCGGTGCTCGCCGAGATCATGGCGGGCAACGGCAGCGAGGTGCAGACCGCTGCCTTCCTGATCGCCCTGCGGGCAAAGGGGGAGACGGTGCCGGAGCTGGTCGGCCTTGCTCGTACGATGCGCTCACTAGCCGCGCCGGTCTCGACCTCGCGCACCGACCTCATCGACACCGCGGGGACCGGTGGAGGTCCTTCCACTTTCAACATCTCGACCACCGCGGCGCTGGTTGCGGCGGCCGCGGGCTGCGCGGTCGCAAAGCACGGCAACCGCTCGAACTCGAGCAGGTGCGGCTCGGCCGATCTGCTCGAGGCGCTCGGCGTCAACATCGAGCTCGAGCCCGAGCAGGTGGGACGTTGCATCGACGAGGTCGGCTTTGGCTTCATGTTTGCCCCCCGCCACCACCAAGCGATGGCGCACGTCGTGCCGGTCCGCAAGGCACTCGGCGTGCGCACGATCTTCAACTTCCTCGGCCCGTTGACAAACCCGGCCGGCGCGCCGCGCCAGCTGCTCGGCGTCTCCGATCGTCACTACCAGGAGACGATTGCTGAGGCGCTGGTCGGGCTAGGCAGCGTGCGGGCGATGGTCGTCACCGCCGACGACGGCGTCGATGAGATCTCGATTTCGGCTCGCACCCGCGTGATCGAGGTCGATCGCGGCAGCACTGAGGAGCGCTTCGTCGAGCCGGGGGACTTCGGCTTTGCCGAAGCTGAGCCGGAGTACGTGGCAGGCGGGACCCCGGAAGAAAACGCCGCTGCCAGTCGGGCCGTGCTTGGTGGCGAAGCCGGACCCCGGCGCCACCTGGTCTTGCTCAATGCCGGTGCCGCGATCTACGTAGGCGGCAAGGCCGAGAGCCTCGCCGAGGGAGTCGAAAGTGCCGTCTCGGCGCTGGATTCCGGCGCGGCGCGAGAGCTGCTCGAACGCCTGGTCGCAACGACCAACGACGCCGCCCTCTAGGCTTCGACTGGCAAGTGGCAATGATCGAGCAGCTGATCTCGGTAGCGCGAGAAGGGGTGGAGGAGCGCCGTGGGCAGGTTCCGCAGGCGGACCTTGAGTCGCGCCTGTCCGCTCGCGGCGAGGACCGCCCCTTCAACGAGGCGCTGGTTCGTCCGGGGCTCTCGCTGATCTCCGAGTTCAAGCGTCGCTCGCCCAGCGCCGGTGAGATCTCCGCTTCGGCAACGGTTCCCGAGCAGGTCAGCGCCTATGAGCGCGGCGGCGCTGCGGCGCTCTCCGTGCTCACCGATGAGCGCCACTTCGGTGGCTCGCTGGAGGATCTGCGCGCCGCCCGCGCCGCCTGTGACCTGCCGATCCTGCGCAAGGACTTCATCGTCGACCCTTACCAGCTCTACGAGGCGGCGGTCCACGGCGCCGACGCGGTGCTGCTGATCGTCCGCGCCCTCGATGACCGCGAGCTGCGAGCGATGTATGAGGAGGCGCGTGGGCTTGACCTCGATTGCTTGGTCGAGGTCCACGACGCCGAGGAGCTGCAGCGGGCCCTTGAGCTCGATGCTGAGGTGATCGGGATCAATAACCGCAACCTCGACACCGGCGCGGTGGACGTCTCAACTACTTATGAGCTGATGCCCGATGTGCCGGCGGGCAAGACCGCCGTCGCCGAGAGCGGGATCTCTTCGCGCGGCGAGCTCGAGGAGCTGGAGCGGGTCGGTGTCGACGCGGTGTTGATCGGCGGCGCGCTGATGAGCGCCGGCGATCCGGAGGCGAAGACGCGCGAGCTGACCGGGGTCGAAGAAGGCACCCGCGAGCACCACCTGCCCTGAGCGGCTCGAATTGAACTGCCTTTTTAACTGCCTTTTGCGGGCCGTTTAGGAATCACTGAGGGTCGCCGCCTACATTCTCTGCACGATGAAGAGCTTCCTTCGCACCCCATTTGCTTCCGCACTCCTCGGCGGCGCCGTTGTCGCCGCCGTCTTTGTCATCGCCATCTCCGCCGGCTGGATCGATTCGAAGACGACGACGACGACGGCGATACCGGCGCCGCTCACGGCGCCGGTCGCCGCCAAAGAAAGCGGCGACGCCAGTACGGTCAATCAGATCTACAGCCACGACGGGCCCGGGGTCGCCTTCATCGAATCGACCGAGGCCGCCGAAGAAACGCCGGCGCCGCTGAGCCCCTTCGGCGGCGAAGGCGAAGGTGAATCCCGCGGAGGCGGAATCGCCACCGGCTCCGGTTTCCTGATCGACAACGAAGGCCACATCCTCACCAATAACCACGTGGTCGAAGGGGCGACCAAGGTCGAGGTCAGGCTGGGTGCTTCCGACACCAGCCACACCGCTGAAGTCGTCGGCACCGACCCGGCAACCGACGTCGCCCTGCTCAAGATCGACGTGCCGGCCAGTCAGCAGCACCCGCTCTCGCTCGGCAACTCGGCCAAGGTTCAGGTCGGTGACCCGGTGGTCGCGATCGGCAACCCGTTCGGCCTCGATCGCACCGTCACCGCCGGCATCGTCTCCGCTCTGCAGCGCCAGATCCAGGCGCCCAACGGCTTCTCGATCTCGCACGTGATCCAGACCGACGCCGCGATTAACCCCGGCAACTCCGGCGGCCCGCTGATCGATTCCGAAGGACGCGTGATCGGGATCAACTCCCAGATCCAGACCGGCGGTGGCACCGAGGGCAACGTCGGCATCGGCTTCGCGGTGCCGATCAACACCGCCCGCGAAGTCGCCGAACAGATCGAGCAGCATGGCGAAGTCGAGCACGCCTACCTCGGCATTAACGGCGGCAGCGTCACCCCGGCGGTGGCCAAGGCGCTGAAGCTGCCGGTCGATAAAGGCGTCCTGATCAACGAAGTGGTCAAAGACGGCCCGGCCGACAAGGCCGGCGTCGAAGGCGGCGACACCGAAGCGACGATCGAAGGCGCCAAGGTCACCCTCGGCGGTGACATCATCACCGAAGTCGACGGCAAATCGATCGGCTCGATGGAAGACGTGATCAACGCCGTCAACTCGGCCCAGCCCGGCGACAAGATGGAACTGACGCTGCTTCGTGGCGACAACGAAACGAAGCACGTCACGATTACGCTCGGCGTACGGCCTAAGTCTGCGGAATAGCCGGGAGCCAGGCCCCCTCCTCTCTCAACTTGCTCCGGTGGAGGGGGGTCGGCTGGCGCCTCGGGCGGATTGCCGGAGAAGTACAAGCCGTTCGGAGGGGGCCTGGCTCCCGGCTCCGGGGTGTTACTCCCGTACCCTGGGCTTTATGCGTGTGAAGATTTGTGGGATCACGAACCTGGACGACGCTGCCGAGGCGGTCTTGTTGGGAGCTTGGGCGATCGGGTTGATCCATTACGACAAGAGCCCCAGAGCTTGTCCCCCAGGGGAAGCGGCGGCAATTTGCGCCGCGTTCCGGCGCAAGTGCGAGGTTGTCGGGGTCTTCGTCAATCCCGAGCTGGAGGATGTCGCCAAGGCGGTGGAGGGGGCCGGGTTGACGATGGTTCAGCTCAACGGGGCCGAGGGGCCGCAATTCTGCGCCGAGGTAGCGCGGCGGACCGGGGTCAAGGTGATCAAGGCGATTCATGTGGCCAGCGGGGCGGAGGTTCACGGCGCCGAGGTCTTCCGCACCGACTTTCATCTCTTCGACCGTCGTGGCAAGGGCCTCTGGGGCGGGACCGGGGAAAGCTTCGACTGGAGCCTGCTGCGCGAGCATCGCTCTGAAATCCCGGCGATTGTCGCCGGTGGGCTGAAGCCCGACAATGTCGCCGCAGCGATTGCCGTCACCCACCCCTTTGCGGTTGACGTCGCGAGCGGGGTGGAGGCAGAGCCGGGTCGGAAGGATCACGCGGCGATGGCGGCCTTCTTCGAGGCGGCTGGGGCGACTAGCGTTCCCGCCCCATGAGCGCGGTCGAAGAGCGATTTGGGCCCTACGGGGGGCGCTACGTGCCGGAGACCCTGATTCCGGCCCTCGACGAGCTGGCCGCGGCCTGGGACGAGGCGCGCAAGGACCCCGCTTTCAAGGAGCGCTTGCGCCTGCTCCACCGCGACTTCATCGGCCGGCCAACGCCGCTCTATTTGGCCGATCGTCTCTCGGCGCGGGCAGGCCGCCGCATCTACCTCAAGCGCGAGGACCTCGCCCACACCGGCGCCCACAAGATCAACAACGCGATCGGGCAGGCGCTGCTCGCCGAGCGGATGGGAAAGCCGCGGGTGATCGCCGAGACCGGCGCCGGCCAGCATGGCGTCGCCACCGCGACCGCCTGCGCTCTGTTTGGGCTCGAGTGCGTCGTCTACATGGGCTCGGAGGACATCCGCCGCCAGCGCCCCAACGTTGAGCGCATGGGCCTGCTCGGCGCCGAGGTCGTGCCGGTCGAGGCCGGCGCGCGGACCCTGAAGGAGGCGGTCAGCGCCGCGATCCGCGACTGGGTCGCCAACGTCGAGACCACCCACTACGTGATCGGCTCGGCCGTCGGCCCGGCGCCCTTCCCGGCGCTCGTCCGCGATCTGCAGCGGGTGATCGGCGAAGAGGCGCGCGAGCAGGCGCTTGCCGCCGAGGGTGTCCTACCGGCGCGGGTGATCGCCTGCGTCGGCGGCGGCTCCAACTCGATCGGCATCTTTTCGCCGTTCGTCGAGGACGCTGGAGTCGAGCTGATCGGGGTCGAGGCGGCGGGGGAGGGGATCGATTCGGGTCGCCACGGCGCCTCGCTCGGCGCCGGCGCCACCGGCGTCCTGCACGGCTCACTCTCATCGGTGATCGCCGACGAGGAGGGGCAGATCCTCGAGGCGCACTCGATCTCCGCCGGGCTCGATTACCCCGGGGTTGGCCCCGAGCACGCCTTTTTGCGCGACAGCGGTCGGGCCAGCTACTTCTCGGTCACCGATGCGCAGGCGCTTGCGGCTTTTGCCGAGCTATGCCGGCTGGAGGGGATCATCCCGGCGCTGGAGTCGTCGCACGCGATCGCCTGGCTGCTCGAGAACGCCGATGGCAGCAATGGCTACGACGTTGTCTGTCTCTCGGGAAGGGGCGACAAGGATTTGGCTGAGGTGCTGGAGCATCAGGGCGCCGTGAAGGGCGCCAGGGGGTGACTCGTCAGAGCAACAGCGGGGAGGGCGTGGCGCAGGAGGGTCCGGGGACGGTCTCCCGGAGCAACAGCGGGGAGGCTCCGCGAGACCGTCCCCGGACCCTCCAATCCGACCGCTTTTTGGGAGCTGTACGGATCGAGGCCGCCTTTCGGGATGCGAAGGAGGAGAAACGGGCAGCCCTGATGCCGTACATGATGGCCGGGTATCCCGACCGGGAGACGTCGCGGGCAGTGGCTGAGTCTTATGCGGAGAATGGTGCCGATTTGGTTGAGCTTGGGGTTCCTTTTTCCGATCCGCTTGCTGATGGGCCAACTATTCATGCTGCGGCTACGGCTGCGCTCGGGGCAGGGGCCACTCTTGACTCGGCACTTGAGCTTTGCGAGGTGATCTCGGGGCGGGTCCCGGTTGTCTTCATGGTCTACGCCAACATGGTGCTTGCCCATGGGGGTGCCGCCGAGTTCGCCGAGCGAGCGAAGTCTGCGGGCGCTGCGGGGGCGATCGTTCCTGATCTGCCGCTGGAGGAAGCGGAGCCGGTGCGAGAGGCCTTCGCGACCGCGGGCCTCGCCCTTGTGCCGCTGGTCGCGCCGACGACACCGGCTGAGAGGCGCGCCCGGATCTGCGCTGTGGCTCAGGGCTTCGTCTACGTCGTCTCGACCGTCGGGACGACCGGGGAGCGCGATGAGATTCCGGCGCAGCTTGCCGAGCTTGTGAGCGCGGCCCAGGATGAGGCTGAGGTGCCCGTCGCGGTTGGCTTCGGCATCGGCACCCCAGCACAAGCCGCTCAGGTTGGCGAGGTTGCCGACGGGGTGATCATCGGCAGTCGCCTCGTTCGCGCCGCCGGCGAGGGAGATAGCCCGGCGGCTGCCGCGGACGCCGTCGGTTCCTTCCTGCGAGAGACACGCGTCGCACTCGCTGGATAGGATTCCCGCCGCATGGGAATGGTGATCACCCTTTTTCTGGCTCTGGCGACGACGACCGTCGCCTATGCCGTGCTCGGTCAGGGCGGCGGCGTTGCCGGCCTGATCTTCTTCGGCATCCTCGTGATCGGCGCCACGATTCGGGTCTTCACCCCGAGCTCCGACTAAGAACCCGTCTCTAAGCGCGCGTCGCAATCACCTGCAGGTACTCGGGTTCGAGCACCAAGGCATCCCTCTCGTCAGCCTGGTTGTACTCATCGAGGTAGGCCTTCAGGTCCGCCGTCAGCGCGGCCTCACCCTCCGGTCCGACCCGTTCGTAAGCCACCTTGGTCGGCCCGAAGTAGGTGCGGAAGAACTCGAGGAAGTGATCGGCGGAGCGGAAGGCCTGGCGTGATTTGCGGCGCTCGACCCGAAGGTCTTTGATCGCGTCTCCAAAGACGTCGCGCAGGTGGTCCTCGGTGCCCCAGAGAAGTGGTGGGACAACGCCCGGGGGAGGCGGCGCGTGCTTGGCGATCGTCATGAACATCTTGCCGACGCCGCCGTCGGGCACCCAGTTGGCCATTCCAATCCGGCCGCCAGGCTTGCAGACCCGCAGCAGCTCAGCCGCCGTTTTCTCGTGTTCGGGCGCGAACATCGCGCCGAAGATCGAGATCACGACGTCGAACTCGCCTTCGCCGAAGGGCAGGTCGGCGGCGTCGCCCTCGACGAACTCGACCGCGAGCCGCTCGGCGGCGGCGCGCTCGCGCCCGCGCTCGAGCAGGGCGGGAACAAAGTCGAGGCCGACGGTGTTGCCCCAGGCCCGCCGCGCCGCGGCGAGGGCCCCGTTGCCGCTGCCGCAGGCGACATCGAGCACCCGCTCGTCGGGCACGATATCGAGTGTTTCGACCAGCTCCTCGGCCACCATCTGGACCATCCCGGCGACCATCGCGAAGTCGCCCTCCGACCAGGTCTTCTGCTGCGCCTGCCGGACCGCCTTCAAATCCACCGCGTCGCTCATGCCTCGCTCCTTCCTCGCTTGCACCACCCGAACTGCATCAATTTCTCAGCCTGGTGGGCCTAGAAGTTGATGCAGTTCGGAGCCTGGAACGGAAACTAGCGCGTTGCTGGGTGGGCGGCGGCTTTAATCTGGGCCGATGCGGATTGGCGTGCTCACCGGTGGCGGGGATTGCCCAGGGCTCAACGCGGTGATCCGGGCGATTGTGCGCAAGGGGGTCGAACACTGTGGCCACGAGTTCGTCGGTTACCGCGACGGCTGGCGCGGTCCGTTGGAGGGCGATAGTCGCCCCCTCGGCGTGCCCGAGGTACGCGGCATCCTGCCTCGCGGCGGCACGATTCTCGGCGCCTCGCGCACCAACCCTTTCAAGGAGGACGACGGTGCGGCGCGGATTGCCCAGAGGCTGGAGGACGACGGCGTTGATGGGCTGATCGCGATTGGCGGCGAGGACACGCTCGGCGCCGCAGCGCGCCTATATGGCGAGCACGGCGTGCCAGTCGTCGGCGTGCCGAAGACGATCGACAACGACCTCGGCGCCACCGATTACACCTTTGGCTTCGACACCGCGGTCAACATCGCGATGGAGGCGATCGACCGCCTGCACACGACGGCGGACAGCCACCACCGCGTCCTCATAGTCGAGGTAATGGGCCGCCACGCCGGCTGGATCGCCTTCCACGCCGGTCTCGCCGGCGGCGCCAACGTCATTCTCATCCCGGAGCTGCCCTTCGACCTGGACCGCGTCTGCCAGTTCGTGGGACGGCGCTTCGAGCACCAATACGCCCCGATCCTCGTCGTCGCCGAGGGGGCGCAGCCGCTCGGGGGGATGCCCGAAACCAAAAACGAGAAGTTGGACCAGTTCGGCCACGTCGCTCTCGGTGGGATCGCTCACTGGTTGGAGGGCGAAATCGAGAAACGGACCGGCAAGGAGACGCGGGCGACGGTCTTGGGTCATGTTCAACGGGGCGGGACCCCGACGGCCTTCGACCGGGTCTTGGCGACACGATTTGGGCTGCATGCGATTGATGCTGCTGATGCTGGGGACTGGGGCAAGATGACTGCTCTCCGAGGGACCGACATCCGGCTCGTCGAGCTCAGTGAGGCGACGGCTGAGCTGAAGACGGTCCCGGCTTCTCTGTACTCGGAGGCTGAGGTTTTCTTTGGCTAGCTGCGAGGCAGGGGAGGGATGGATGACCCCTCCCAAAACGAGCGGCAGGAGCCGCTCTTGAGTGTTTTGGGAGGGGTCATCCATCCCTCTTATGTCTTGCGCAAGACCGTTGCAGCGGCTGCCTGCTTGATGCTCGTGGCCGCGGTAGCTGGCTGTGGCGGGGGAGAAGGCGTGGCTGAGGATGCGACCGTTACGGCTTACGTGGAGGCTTCGCTGTGCGCTGGTGCGAAGCAAGAGCTTGCGAGACAAGGTGGGCAAGCTGGAGAGCTTCGGGTGCAGGCTGCTTGCCTCCAAAGCGCACAGAGCCACAACAAGCTCAGCTTGGCATCGCTAGGCGCCAATGCGCGTCGAGCTACGGAGGACTCGACTACGGTGGCTTATCTGGAAGCTTCCAACCCTGCTGCGGCTCGTTTCACGCATCCGATCCTGGAAACCGCCGAGGTCCCATGGATCGCCGCAAGCTCAGGAAAAGCCGCAATGGCTCGCTTGCTCAAGCTCATTGAAGCTTCGGGCTCAGGCTCCCTGCGCCAGTCGCTGCGCGAAGAACTCCAAGAGAGCTAGCCGAAGCCGTAGCGAGGGACGGAGCACCCCTCCCAAAACACTCAAGAGCGGCTCCCGCCGCTCGTTTTGGGAGGGGTGCTCCGTCCCTCTCCCGCTTAGAGCAAATCTCTGAGTGCCTCGTCCAAGTCAGGGTGCTTAAACGTGTATCCGAGATCAAGTGGCCGTCGGGGCATGACCCTCTGCCCACCCCTGAGAACCTCCCCGAACTCACCGCCGTACATCAGGTCCAGTGTGAACCCGGGAATCGGCAGCACCGCCGGCCGGTTAATGGTCCTGCCAAGCGCCTTCGAGAAGATCTTGTTGGTGACGGGGTTGGGCGCGGTCGAGTTGACGACGCCCTTGACCTTGTCGTTGTCCAGAGCCCAGAGCAGGATGCCGACCTCATCATCGATGTGGATCCAGGAGACATACTGGTTGCCCCCGGCCAGCGGTCCCCCGACGCCAAGCTTGAACGGGGTTAGGAGTTGCTTGAGGAAGCCGCCGCGCGGGTCGAGCACGTGGCCGGTGCGGACGATGACCAGGCGCACCCCGGTTGCCTCGGCCTCGCGCGCCGCCTTCTCCCACTCGCGCACGACCTCTGCGTCGAAGCCCTCGCCCGAATCGCTCGACTCGTCGACGATCTCCTCGCCCTGGTTGCCGTAGAAGCCGATCGCCGACTGATTGACCAGCACCCGCGGCTTTTTCTCGAGGCCGGCGATCGTCCCGATCAGGTTGTGGGTGCCCTTGCGGCGGCTCTCCATGATCCGCTCTTTGGCCTCGTCGGTCCAGCGCTGGTTGATCTTCTCGCCGAGCAGGTTGACGACGCCGTCGACGCCCTCGAAGGCCGCCGCCGGGGGCCGTTCCAGGGTCGGCTCCCAGGCGTGCCACTGGATGCTCGGGTTGGTGCCGCGGGCCTGCTTAGGGTCGCGGGTAAGGCCGACCACCGTGTCGCCCCGGACCAGCAGCGAGTCGCAGAGGGCCGACCCGATGAAACCGCTGGCTCCGGTGACGAGGACCTTCACGAAACTAGGTGACCTCCACCGTGGAGAAGGTGCCGGTCTCCTCGCTGAAGCGGGCGATGCCCTCGCGCTTGGCCTCCTCGACCACAGCTTCGGCCACCTTCGGCGCGACTTCGCGGTTGAAGACGCTGGGGATGATGTAGTCCTCGGAGAGGTCTTCCTCAGAGACGGCCATCGCGATGCCCTTGGCGGCGGCAAGCTTCATCTCCTCGGTGATGCTTGGCGAGCCGGCGTCAAGGGCGCCGCGGAAGATGCCCGGAAAGGCGAGCACGTTGTTGATCTGGTTCGGGTAGTCAGAGCGCCCGGTCGCCATGATCCGCACGTAGGGGGCGGCGTCCTCGGGCATCACCTCGGGCGTTGGGTTGGCCATCGCGAAGACGATCGCGTCGTTGTTCATCTTGGCCAACGACTTGGCCTCGATCAGACCTGGACCGGAGAGGCCGATGAAGAGGTCCGCGCCCTCGATCACCTCGTTGGGGCCGCCGCTCAGATGCTCGGGGTTCGAGTGCTCGGCGTACCAGCGCTTGATCCCGCTCATCTCGCCCGATTCGTAGTCGGCGCGGGTGGTCGAAAGCGCGCCCTGGCGGTCGCAGCCGACGATGTGAGTGACGCCGCAGGCCAGCATCATCTTGGTCACCGCTACCCCCGCGGCGCCGAGGCCAACCATCAGCACCCGCAACTGCTCGATCGGCTTGCCGGTGATCTTCAAGGCGTTGAACAAGGCTGCCATGGTCACGATCGCGGTGCCGTGCTGGTCGTCATGGAAGACCGGGATGTCGAGCGTCTCCTTCAGTCGGTCCTCGATCTCGAAGCAGCGCGGGGCGGAGATGTCCTCGAGGTTGATGCCGCCGAAGGTTGGGGCGATCAGTTCGACCGCCTTGATGATCTCCTCGCTGTCCTGGGTGTCGAGGCAGATCGGGAAGGCGTCGACCTGGGCGAACTCCTTGAACAGCATCGCCTTGCCCTCCATCACCGGCATCGCCGCCTCGGGACCGATGTTGCCGAGACCGAGCACGGCGCTGCCGTCGGAGACGACGGCGACGGTGTTCTTCTTGATCGTGAACTCGAAGGCCTTGGAGCGGTCGTCGTGGATGTCCTGGCAGACGCGGGCGACGCCGGGCGTGTAGGCCATCGAGAGGTCGTCGCGCGTCTTCAGCGGGTACTTGTTCTCGACCGAGATCTTGCCGCCGCGGTGCATCTGCATCGTGCGGTCAACGTAGTCGAGCACCCGCGCTCCCCGCGTCGAGCCGATCGCCCGCAGGATCTTCTCCCAGTGCTCGCGGTCGGAGGCGTCGATCGTGAACTCCCGCACCCGCTTGCCCTCCGGCCCGGCGCCCGGAACCAGATCCACGCCCTGCAGCTGCCCGCCCGCCTCGGCGATCGCCGCGGTCAGTTTGCCCAGGGGCTCCTGCCGCGCGTCGAGCTCGACCCGGATCGTGACGCTGTATTGGGCGCTGACGGCCATCGCGGCT
>DATNGZ010000061.1:0-4308 GCA_035605695.1 Solirubrobacterales bacterium
CAGCGGCAGGATCCGGCTCCAGTAGTCGGGGGTGAAGTTGCGCCCGGCGACCCCGGCGAGGAAGACGTCGACGTCCCGCTCGCGCACGGCGTCGTCGATCAGGTTGGCGCTGCCCTGGTGGTAGAGGAGCAGGCCGGCGACCCGGATCGAGATCCCCCATACCTGGCCGCAGCGGTAGGCGCCGGGGGAGAGGCCGTCGAGGTGCTCGCAGGTGAGGTCGCCGTCGTAGGGGACGGCCAGGCCGAGCAGCAGCTTCGAGTGGACGCTCGGGGTGAAGCTGACTTCGAAGGGCCCGAGCTCGTAGGTGCGATAGGGCTCGACCTCCACCGCCCGCTCGGCGAGCCCGTGCAGACCCATCAGCGTCAGCAGTGAGTCAGAGCCGTACGCCTTGCAGTCGAAACGCCGCGCGATCGCCGGCGCGTCGACCGCGTGGTCGAAATGGGTGTGGCCGACGAGCACCCCGGCCACCTCTCCGGGCGCGTGGACGAAGCGGTCCAGCGCCGCCGGATCGGGCAGCGTCGGCCGGCGTCGCAGCAGGTCGGTGAACGGCACCCGCGAGAGGTACGGATCGATGAACAGAGCCTGACCCTCGAAGCCGATCCGGTAGCCGGAGACGCCGAGCCATTCGACCTCCAGCCCGGCGGGAAGCTCCAGCGGCCGCGCTTCGAGCTCACCCAGAACCTGACCGTCTTCGCGCTCGGCCGCGCGCCGCGTTACCCGCGCCTTCGCCAGCTCGCCGAGATGTTGCAGTGGCCCGGCCATCGAGGCTGAGGCCTACGCGGTCTCGAGCGTCGCCGAAAGCTGCGGCGGGCCGGCGAGGGTCTGGAAGACCACGCAGTAGCGCTCGGTCAGCTTCAGCAGGGTGTCGAGTTGCTCGCGGTCGGCGTCGCTGTCGAGCTCGAAAGAGAGGCGGATCGTCGAGAAGCCGACCGGCGCCTCGCGGTCGACCGCGAGGGTGCCCCGGAAGTCGAGCTCGCCCTCGGCGCGCACGGTCCCGGACTTGACCTCGATCCCGAGCGAGGTCGCCACCGCTCGCAGGGTCACTCCCGCGCAGGCGACCAGCGCCTCGAGCAGCATGTCGCCCGAACAGAGCAGGGAGCCATCGCCGCCGGAAGCTGGGTGCAGTCCGGCTGACGCGATCGCGCGGCCGGTTTGCACCGAGCAGGAAATGCCCTCGCCGAGCTGGCCACTGGCGGCGAGCGTGACCACCGCGGCCCCGGGCTCCCCCTTGTAGCGCTCCTTCAGCGGAGCCTGTGCCGCCTGCAACTCCTCGCGTTCCATGCCGGGAGGGTACGCCCCCACGCACGCTGGCTGCGTAATGTCAGGGATTGCCATGGCAATCGCCACAGCCACATCGATCGACCTCTACGCGGGCGGCAAGCTGCTCTTCGAGGAGGTCTCCTTCAAGCTCGAGCCGCGGGAGCGGATGACGTTGTCCGGCCGCAACGGCGTCGGCAAGTCGACGCTGCTGCGGGTGCTGGCCGGAGAGCGGCCGCCCGAGTCGGGCAGCATCGCCCTGCAGAAAGGCGCGCGGGTGGCCCTGCACGATCAGCGGCCGCCGCGCGACGCTGAGATCTCCCTCGGTGACTACGTCTTCTCCGGTCGCACCGATATGCAGGAGACCGAGGCGGAGCTGGCGCGCCTCGAGGAGTCGATGTCCGCGGGCACTCCGGATGAGGAGACGATGCGCGCCTACGCGACCGCGCAGCAGCGCCTCGAAGCCGGCGGTGGCTACCGCTGGCGCGACGACGTCCTCGCTGTGCTTGGCGGGCTCGGCTTCGACGAGGAGGCGGCGAAACGGCAGCTCTCGACCTTCTCCGGCGGCGAGCTGACCCGCGCCTCGCTCGCCCGCGCCCTCGCCACCCGACCCGATCTGCTGCTGCTCGACGAGCCGACGAACCACCTCGACATTCCCTCACTGGAGTGGCTGGAGCGCTACCTGGTCGACCTCGACGCCGCCGTCGTCCTCGTCGCCCACGACCGCTGGTTCCTCGAGGCGGTCGGCACCTCGGTGCTGGAGCTGGAGGCACAGCGCGGCCGCTTCTTCGCCGGTCCCTGGCACGCCTGGCGCAAGGAGCAGGCGGCGCGCGCGATCGCCCTCGGCAAGGCGATCGAGCGCCAGCAGGCGGAGATCGAGCGGATGGAGCGCTTTGTCGAGCGCTTCCGCTACAAGGCGACGAAGGCCAAACAGGCGCAGTCGCGACTGAAGCAGATCGACAAGATCAAGCGCGACGGGGCTAAAGCCGAGGCGCAGGATCGTCGCAGCCTGCGCTTCTCCTTCGTCAAACCCGAGCGGCCCGGCAGGATCGTGCTCAAACTCGTCAACGCGACGATCGAGGTGCCGGGACGGACGCTGCTCGCCGGCGCCAACCTCGAAGTCGAACGCGGCGAGCACGTCGTCCTCGTCGGGCCAAACGGCGCCGGCAAGACGACCCTGATCGCGACCCTGGCGCAACAGCGCGAGCCCGCCACCGGCTCGGTGCGCACCGGCCACAACGTCAAGGTCGGCTACCTCTCCCAGCATGCCGAGACGGCGGCGGGGGAGGGGTCGGTGCTCGAAGCGGTCCAGCGCGAGACCGGGCTCAGCGGTCCCAAGGCACGCCGCCTGCTCGGCGGCTTCCTCTTCTCCGGCTCCGACGCTGAGAAGTCGCTAGACGACATCTCCGGCGGCGAGCAGCGGCGCCTCTCGTTGGCGATCCTAGTCGCCTCCGGCGCCAACGTGCTGATCCTCGACGAGCCGACCAACCACCTCGACATCGAGAGCCGCGAGGCGCTCGAGGACGCGCTCCTCGCCTACGAAGGCGCGGTGATCCTCGTCTCCCATGACCGTGCTCTGCTGGAGGCGGTCGGCAGCCGCACGCTGGTCTGCGAGGACGGTGAGCTGCGCAGCTACGACAGCGGTTGGGCGACCTACCAGCACGACCGCGACGAACTTGCCGAAGCCGCATCGGCCTCTGCCGCCGCGGCCAAGCGCGAGGGTAAGAAAGCGAGCAAGCGCCACAGTCCCGGCACGGTCTCGAAAAAGGCGGCCCGCAAGGCCGGGCGGCTGGCGGAGAAGATCGAGGCGGCCGAAGCCGAGTTGGCCAAGGTCGAGGAGGACCTCGCCGACCCCGCCGCCTGGTCAACACCGGCCAAGGTGGAGCAGTCCGAAGAGCGCCACGAGGCAGCGAAAGACAAGCTGGCCCAACTCTATGAGAGCTGGGAGGAGGCCGAGCGCGCGGTCAGCGCAGCGGGCGATCCAGCCTGACCACGGTGCCCTTGCCCGGGGCGAGGGTGATGTTGCGGACCTTTGCCTTCTCCGGCTTGGGGTTGGGAGCGCTGAGGTCGGCGCGCCCGACGATCTCGCGCAGGATGATCCGCATCTCATATTCGGCAAAGGCAGCGCCGATGCAGCGCCGCACGCCGCCGCCGAAGGGGATCCAGGCGTAGTTGTCGGCCTTGCCCTCGAGGAAGCGCTCGGGGCGGAACTCCTCGGGCTGGGGGAAGAGGTCCTCGCGGTAGTGCAGGGCGGCGATCGCCGCCATCACGAAGCTGCCCTTGGCAAGCTCGTAGCCACCGATCTCGGCCGGCGCGGTCAGCTTGCGGGCGACGTCGACGATCACCGGCCGCGCCCGCAGCGTCTCCTTCACCGTCGCATCGAGGTAGTCGTCCTCGCCGGCAGCGATCGAATCGCGCAGCTTGCCGAGCACGCGCGGCGTGCGCAGCAGCCGCTCCATCGCCCAGGCGAGCCCGGTCGCGGTCGTCTCGTGGCCGGCGCCGAGCACGGTGACGAGCTCGTCGCGCAGCTCTTCGTCGCTCATCGGGCTGTCGTCGTCGTGGCGAGCCTGGAGCAGCAGCGAGAGCACGTCGTCATGGCCCTCCTCGCCGGCCTCGACCTCCTTGCGGCGCAGGCCGATCTCCTCGTAGATGAACTCGTCAAGCGCTTCGCGCGAGCGCAGGAAGCGCGGCCAGGGGCTGCCGGGCCCGAAGTTGCGGCGCAGGGCGGGGAAGGTGGTGATCAGGCCGACCCGCTTGCTGAAGTCGTCGATCAGGACCTCGAAGCGGGCCAGACGGTCCTCGTCGTGGACGCCAAAGACGGCGCGCATGATCACCGCCAGGGTGATCCGCTGGGTATGAGGGCGCAGCGCGAACGGCTCGCCCACCGGCCAGGTCTCCATCTGCCTGCGCGTCATCTCGCGGATCAGCTCGCCGTAGCCGCGCACCCGCTCGCCGTGGAAGGGGGGCAGCAGCAGCTTGCGCTGGCGCATGTGCGGCGCGTCGTCGAGGGTCAGCACCGAGTTCGGCCCCAGCGCCGGCTCGAGCACGGTC